>JAGBBX010000025.1 GCA_017938245.1 Bacteroidaceae bacterium | reverse complement strand
GCGAAGCGAGTTCCGCAGCACCCAAAAAACATCGTGAGCATTTTACGTTAAGATTTTCAGTGCGCAGAGCCTTTTGCCTACTTTTCGTCGGCACGAAAAGTAGGAGAAAAAGAACAATGAAAGGCTGAATTTAGCAAACAAGCCTAAATGAGAGACTGAAAAAGTTTTACCGGACACCAATAAATTTTAAACGAAAAGCAGGAGCTATAATAGTATAAATATTCAGTCACGTTACCATCGCAGAGTTATTAAGGATGGTTTTTATATGCAACTATGTAAAAATTATTACATCTTAATCCACTGCTGCGGATTAAGTTTCTGTTTCTCGTTTCTTAGTTGAAAGAGCAGTCGTGTCTGCCCCGAGGCATCCTTTGCCACATCTCCAATAATGGTGCCGGCCTTTACCTTATCGCCACTCTTTACGTGAATCTTATCGAGCTGACAATAGACCGAGATATATTTTCCGTGTCGCACAAGCACAAGAGCATAGTCGTCGGTGCGGAACACCGAGGTCACTGTACCCTCGAAGATGCAACGCGCCTGCGCACCCGAGCGGCCCTGCAACACAATTCCACCATTATCGATGAGCACGTTTCCTTTGCCCAACACTCCTTTGCGCTTTCCAAAGTCGGAGACAAGATGATAGGGACCTGTTATAGGCACAGGCAGCTTTCCTTTGTTCTGCAAGAACGAGCCACTCATCTTGCTTATTCCCGCATCGGAATACTCTTTTGCAGGCGTTGTCTTACCTGTCTTTTTATTCTTTGCAGCTTCGCGCTTGGCACGTTCGGCAGCCTCGCGCTCGCGTTTACGCTGTGCCTCAATCTCTTGTTCTATAAGGCGGTCGATGTCGGCATTAAGTTTGTTAAGTTGCTTACGCTGTTTCTCGAGTT
The DNA here is from genome assembly GCA_017938245.1 of Bacteroidaceae bacterium. GTDB lineage: Bacteria > Bacteroidota > Bacteroidia > Bacteroidales > Bacteroidaceae > HGM04593. Next base: position 78,517 of record JAGBBX010000025.1, on the reverse strand, counting down.
CGCGTTGCACCTTTTTCGACTCGCGCTGCAACTCCTGCACAAGATTGCGCTGCTCTTTCTCTAATCCTTGCAGTTCGTCGCTCTGTTGCTTTTGCAGACCAAGAGAAACTGCCTTTTCGGCGCGTATGGTATCGAGATACTCTTTTCTTTTCTGTAGGCTGGCAATGTGTTCGCCCAACTGCCTGCCAAGTTCGCGATGAGCGTTCATATACTCTCGGGTGTAGCGATAGCGACGCACCATAGTATTAAAATCTTTTGCCGATACTATAAACAGAAGTTTATCTTGCAGTGTTGCGTGAAATCTTGCACGGCGCAGCGCCTCGGCATATTTTGTACGTGCAGTCTCGACACTTTTTTCATTCTCGGCAACCTCGGAATTCAGTACAGCAATAGTATCGTCTATCAGCCGCAGTTCCTCGCCGAGTACTCCTACAAGTTTTTTACTGTCGTTTATACGGGCATTCAGAAGTTCAAGATTCTGCATCTTGCTCTTTACATCCTTTTGCGAAGATTTAAGTATGCTCTCCTTCTCGCTAATCTCCTTTTGCAAATTAGTGGCACGGCGGCGCAAATCCTTGACCGAGTTCTTCTGAGCACATAATCCACCCGAGAAGAGAAAGAAAAGAATGAGTATGGAAAAATATTTTATATAGTTACCGCGCATAGTTTTCTCTTGTCTTGTGCTAAGATACGTTTTCTTCTAACAAACTGATTGATTTTTATTTCGAAAATATTTGAGAGCTATCCTACAATAGACTCAAAGAAGCCGAAACAAAGTCACAAATATAGAAAACTTTTCCAATAAAATTTAAACAGTCTCTTTTTATTTACCACATTTTATCACTCTTTTCATACAACGATGTGTCAAAATTAGTTATTAGGCGCACCATTCTATTTTATCACATTGATAATTTGCAAGATATCTATCTGCTTCATCGACTTTGTATCGGTGCTTTTAAAACGGAATTTGCCCTCGCGAATATTACTAAGGGTAAGGTCGAGTGTCAGTGGAGTTCCTGCCCCTTGTACTTCGAGTCTTATCTTTTGCGGGAAACTGCGTCCCTCAATCTCGGTAAAATCGCTATAATGACAATCGACCTTTACACTCTGATTGTATATGCCGCTTGTCTGCTGCAACTCGCCTGTCAGAGCATCGACATAGAATGTATATTGCGTAGCCCCTCTCTTGGGCGGCACAAGGGTTATATCATTACCCAGGCGGGATATATCCATACGCGAAAGAGCCTCTGTCACATCACTGCCATCGGCAAGGAAAGGAACATTCATAAATATTGCCTGTAACACCTCGTAACTGAGTCCTGCCTGCTGCAACATACCCAATGTACCGCTACCGAGTGAGGCATATTCATCCTCTACTTTGTTTATCAGCAGCGCCGAAGAGGGAGTAAGTTCCATTCGTGCGACCTCGAAAAGACCGAGCGCAGTAACACCAATCCGGATTCCTTTGTTCTCCTCGATGCCAAGCGTACCACTCGCCGAGAGTTCCTTCTCTCCCACACGTGCCTTTATCTTTAGTTTCGACGACAAATTCATTGGCGTCGGGGTAAATGCCTGCATCTTCACAAGCTCGTCTATGGTGATATTACCCTTTATATTTCCTGCACCCACATTCTTTGTTGTTCGGCAGCCGGTTACAAGAAACAGCAACAGCAGAAGATAGAGCAGACTATTTTTTCTTTTTCTTTCCATCGGATATATATTTGCGACGTTTTATTTTTTTCTCTAATACTTTTGATTTTCCGCCTTGTTTCTTCGCCTCGCTCCACAGTTCCACTGCACGGTTGGTGTCGCCACATTTTGCAAAAATATCGCCACAGTGCTCAAGAACAACCGGCTCGTCCTCCTCGCCCAGAGAAAGAAGTTTCTCGGCGTATGCCTTTGCCTCGTCGTATCTTTCAAGGGCGAAGAGTATCCACATATATGTATCAATATATGTCTTATTCTCGGGCTCGGCCTCTACTGTCTTAAAAGACATCTGCTGTGCTTTGTCCAACTCCCTACCATCGAGAGCAAGGAAGTAGGCATAATTGTTAAGTGCTCCAAGATTATCGGCATTATAGACAAGCGCCGAGTCGTAGGCAATATAGCAATCGGCCATATTACCAAGTTCGTGATGAATATCTCCCACAAGAGCAAAGAGGTCGGAGATAAAATCGGGGGCATCGTCATCGGTGCGCTTCGATAGACCGCTAAGGAATGTCCCAAGAGCCTCTTTATGCATATTCTTATTATACTCGGCAACACCCTTGAAATAATATAGCTCAAGAATTTCGGGATTATATAGGATTGCCGTATCACAGCGCATAATCACCTCGTCATAATCTTCACGCTTGATAGCAGCGTTAAGCAGTTGCATCTGAGCGTAGCCATTCTCGGGTTCAAAACGCAGCAGTGTTTCGAGTACGGGTGCAATGCTGTCCTGCGGCATCTCGTTCATTTCCATATATCGTGCAAGAGTCTCGGCTGTCATTGCCTGTTCTATGGGCAACTGCATAAGATTCTTCATTAGGGATATATTATAGAGCGAATCGCCAAGGCCATCCTTGTAAGTGACAAATTTTACCAACAGTTCGGCCCTCTCTTTGCCAACAAAACGTTCGTTATAAAGCAGGCGCTCTATAGCAACGGTAAAGAGAGAATCACTACCCGTACGCTGACAATAGTCGGCCATTGCTTTCTGCACCTGCACGTTATTACTATCGACCTTATATACACCATCGTATATGCCGAGTGCTTTCAGAGTGTCTCCAAACTGCATATAAGTACTCCCAAGAAAAACCTTTGCCGAGAGGTCGTCGGGATATTCATCTATAAGCCCCTGCAACTCTTTCAAAGCATTCTCCTTATCTTGCAGAAGCATATACAGGCGATACTTTTGCAGTGTTATCTGTTCGTTTTTACCCTCGATGCGTTCTACCTGATCGAATGCCTCTATAGCACTCTTGTAATCGCCCTTGTCGGTATACACCGATGCCAATGCAACAAAAACATTACTATTGGAGCTGAAATCCTTTGCCATCGTCTTATACACCTCGATGGCATCGTCGACACGCCCCTCATTTTCGTATGCTATTGCCAGCATTGCCTTATACCAATAATTTTTGGGGTCGCCTTTGGCTGCACGCTGCATCATTGCAATAGCCTCCTCTTTTCGTCCAAGAAAAGAGTACATAGAGAATAGCTCATACGACACTGCCGAAGAGGCCGGTTGCAGAGCAAGACAGTGCTCGAAGAGGTCGAATGCCTCATCGTAACGCTCCTGTTCCCTTAGCGACAATGCCTGCAAAAAGAAATAGTCGAAAGCACGCTCACGTGCCACAGCATCGCTTGAATCGGCCTTATTACACAGCGTATCGCTGCCGAGAGCACAACTCATATATGCAGTTCGACCTGCGGATTCAAGCGCGACACACCACTGCAAGGACAACAACAATATAACAAAAAGAGTACGCATCATAATGGATCGATTTGTTTCTTAAACGCCTGTATGGCCGAATCCACCCGCACCGCGCTCGGTCTCGCCAAGAACCTCTACAGGCTGCCACTCTATCTGTTCGTGGCGGGCAATTACCATCTGTGCAATGCGCTCACCGTCGGCAATGGTAAAGGGCTCGGACGAGAGGTTCACCAGAATAACACACACCTCGCCACGATAGTCGGCATCTATTGTGCCTGGCGAGTTAAGTACCGTAATACCCTTCTTTATTGCAAGGCCGCTGCGTGGACGCACCTGCGCTTCGTAGCCGGCAGGAAGCGCCATAAAAAGCCCGGTGGGAACCAATGTGCGTTCCAAAGGATTAAGCACAATAGGCTCGTCTAAATTTGCTCTTAAATCCATTCCTGCCGAGAGGTCGGTTGCGTAGGCCGGCAGAGCGTGTTTCGAACGATTTATTATCTCTACTTTCATAATCTATGATTCTAAACTGTTTCTAAATTGAAAAACTCCGAAAGCAGATTTTTGTTTCGGAGTTCTCTTATGATTCAAAATTTAGTTATTCTCTTCGTTTGATGAGTAGTAAAACACCTTGTTTGCTCCCGAGGTTAGTTTTATCAGTTGAGGGTTCTCTTTGGCAAACGATTCGATGTATCTCACATATTTATCCTCGATTATCTCATTCACTGCAATAAATATTCCGGTCTCCTCGACATTGCCGAAGTCGTTATTCACCGCTGTTCCGAATATCTTCATTGTAGGCGAAAGTCCCATATAAGCATTTACCAATGGAGGGATGCTGAGACCTACTTTATGTACCTCGCTCTTTAGGATGCGATAATCGGCCTTGAAGCTATCGCCCGAGAGCACTGCTGCCAATCCGGCCTCGTCCTCCTGGAACTGCAAAGGCTCGATAGGCTCGATAAGTTTATCGGGGTCGGCGAAATGCTTCTTAAGGAAATAGAGGATGAGGTCGCGAGCGTGCTTGTCGTACGACGGATACATTGTCACCTTGCCAAAGAGATATTTTACATTTGGGATTACGACGGTGAGCGCACCCAAGCCGTCCCAAAGGTTGTCAAGAGCGTAAAGACTCTTCGACCCCATACGTGTCGACTGATATTCGAGCGAGACAAAAGAGCGTCCCAGCTCCACCGTTACCGGAAGATACTCTTCGAGGAAACGCTTCGAGAATTTAAACATATTATGTGCTGTCGCCAAGATAGGCTCACCTTTCTCGTCGAAACGTACATCGGCTCCGTGAATAAAACGATAACCACCTACAATATCATTGACGTCGGGATTCCAAACAACAATCTGTTTATAGGGATTCTCCATTGTATCGAACTCGTCAATATCCATTGACTTGCCGCTACCACCTCCCGCAGCACGGAACGCAATCTCGCGCAGACGACCAATCTCGCGCATCACATTGGGCGAGTCGGCTGCAGTGAGCACATAAATCTCATTGTTGCTGCGATGGGTAAAACGTAAACGCTTATCCTCGGTTAGTTCGGCTTTAAGCAGTTCTTTCGGAACCGGAGCAATTATATCTTCCATAGTAGTATTATTTGAAGTTATTAAAGGCTGGTCTATTTAAGGCTATATACAATATCCTGCACATACTGTGCCCACTCGGCAGGACGACGACTATTGTCAAATGTTTGCCAGGGAATAGGCTTGCCTATCGTAACAGTGAATCTCTTATTTTTATTCTTGAACATCTCGTCACTTAGGTACAGCATCGCAATATTGAATTTTATCCCAAGCATCTTGTTAATATTTGCCAAGCGATAGAAGAACGGTGAATTCTCACCCTCGAAATGTATCGGTACAATATCGCGCTGTGTCTGCACACTCTTTACAATGAATGTTTTTTTCCATTCAAGGTCGCGTATCACACCATTTTGCTTGCGAGAGCATATACCTGCCGGGAACATCACAATGTGATTGTCGCTATTGAAAGCTGCTGTTACCTGCTGTGGCAGATTACGCGATTGTTTACCGGTCTTGTTGATGGGAATAAAGAGTGATGCTATCTGGGGAATATTCATCAACAGGTCGTTTACAAGGAATTTTATATTTCCCTCGTAACGCTCGCCTAAGATAAGGCCAAGGCCAAGACCATCTTGTGCTCCAAGAGGATGGTTGCTCACAAAGGTGAAACGTCCGTCGTCGGGCAGGTTCTCGATTCCGCGCACATCGAATGAGTTATTGAAGAACTCCATAAACGAACGAATAAAATCGAGGCCATATTTATCGCTGTTGAGTTTCAGGAAATAATTCACCTCGTCCTGGTGGATTATTTTCTTTAGGTACGACACAAGGAATCGTGGTACATAACGTGCCTTTTTACCGGCTTTGTCGGCTAGTATCTTATCTACATCTATTTGAATAATATTGCTCATACTCCCCGAAATTAATCATTGCAAAATTACTTTATATTTTCAATATATCCAAAATAATCTCTCCCAAAAGAAAATATAGGACAAATTTTGTAAGCAATTTTAATGGTAGATAAAGCAAAAGTACAAAAAATATTTCAGCAGCACCCAAAGGCACTGCTGAAATACTATATCAAGTAAAGAGGTCTCTGATTACTCGTCACCAAATTTTGCAATATCAAGAACCGCTTTCTTATTAGCCATCAAACGATCGTGATCCTCTTTTGAACCAACGATTATGCGGCTGAAATCGCGCTGTCCTGTACCTGCGGGGATAAGGTGACCGCAAATCACATTCTCCTTCATACCCAACAGATAGTCGCTCTTCATATTTATCGCAGCTTCGTTCAGAACCTTTGTTGTCTCCTGGAACGATGCAGCCGACATAAAGCTTGATGTCTGGAGCGCCGCACGTGTGATACCTTGCAGAATCTGTGTCGATGTTGCAGGAACCGCATCACGCGACACCACAGGCTTAAGGTCGCGGCGTTTGAGAGCACTGTTCTCGTCGCGCAACTTACGTGCTGTGACAATCTGTCCGGGCTTAAGGTTCTCTGAATCGCCTGCGTCAACAACCACCTTCTTACCCCAAATGCGGTCGTTCTCCTCCTGGAAGTCGAGTTTATCAACAACCTGCAACTCTAGGAAGCGTGTATCACCGGGCTCGTTAATCTGCACCTTACGCATCATCTGACGTACGATAATCTCAAAGTGCTTATCATTAATCTTTACACCCTGTGAACGGTAAACGTCTTGAGCCTCGTTAACAATGTACTCCTGTACTGCGGTGGGACCCTTGATGGCAAGGATGTCCGAGGGAGTGATGGCACCATCAGAAAGGGGTGTACCTGCACGCACATAGTCGCCATCCTGCACAAGAATCTGCTTCGAGAGAGCAACAAGGTACTTCTTAACGTCGCCAACCTTTGAGGTTACTACAATCTCGCGGTTACCACGTTTTACCTTACCCATTGAAACCTCTCCGTCAATCTCGGATACAACAGCAGGGTTAGAGGGGTTACGTGCCTCGAAGAGCTCGGTAACTCGAGGAAGACCTCCGGTGATATCACCCGCATTACCAAATACGCGAGGAATCTTAACCAACACATCACCGGCTTTCAGAACCTGATTGTGCTCTACTACCACATGACCACCTACGGGGAGGTTGTAGTTGTGTAGTGAGTTACCATTCTCGTCGTTGATGTGGATGGTAGGTATCTTGTTCTTGTCCTTAGACTCGATGATAACCACCTCGTGCAAACCTGTACTCTCGTCGGTATCGACCTTATAAGTAATATTCTCGATTACCGACTCGAACTCGACCTTACCGCCAACCTCGGTTACGATAACGGCGTTGAAGGGGTCCCAGGTAGCAACAATCTTTCCGGGTTCTACGAGGTCGTCCTCGGCTGCATAGAGCTTAGAACCGTAAGGTATATTGTGTGACGAGAGAACGATGCCTGTATTTACATCCACGAAACGTACCTCGCTCAAGCGACTTACTACTATCTTAACGGGTGAACCGTCGATATCTATTGTGTCTACTGTACGTAGCTCCTCGAATTTAAGGCGCGAAGCGTGCTTAGCCTTGATGCTTGCATCGGCTGCGATGTTGGCAGCGGTACCTCCGGCGTGGAAAGTACGCAGTGTAAGCTGTGTACCCGGCTCACCGATTGACTGAGCTGCAATGACTCCGACAGCCTCGCCCTTCTCGACCATACGCTGTGTTGCAAGGTTACGTCCGTAACACTTTGCACAAACACCGTGTTTCGACTCACAAGTGAGTACCGAACGAATCTCAACGCTCTCGATGGGCGATTTCTCAATCTCTTCGGCAATCTCCTCGGTGATGAGTTCACCCGAAGCAACAAGTACCTTGCCTGTTGTGGGATGGATAACATCGTGTACCGATACACGACCCATAATTCTGTCGCCCAACTTTGCAACCACATCGTCACCATTCTTGAGCGCTGTGCATACAAGACCGCGCAATGTACCGCAATCGTCCTCATTGATGATAACATCGTGCGATACGTCTACAAGACGACGTGTCAAGTAACCCGCATCGGCAGTCTTAAGCGCTGTATCGGCAAGACCCTTACGAGCACCGTGAGACGAAATAAAGTACTCGAGCACCGAAAGACCCTCCTTAAAGTTAGAAAGAATAGGGTTCTCGATAATCTGCGCACCCTCTGAACCGGCCTTCTGAGGCTTAGCCATAAGACCACGCATACCTGAGAGCTGACGAATCTGGTCGCGCGAACCACGGGCACCGGAGTCGAGCATCATATATACCGAGTTGAAGCCCTGGTCGTCGGCAGCAATTGTCTTCATAAGTACATCGGCAAGGTCGCTGTTAACGTGTGTCCACTCATCGACTACCTTGTTATAACGCTCCTTATCGGTGATAAGACCAAGGTTATACTCGGCCAAAATCTCCTCGACCTTCTCGTTACCCTTGCGTACGAGTTCCTCCTTCTCTTTGGGGATGATAACATCGTCGAGGTTGAACGAAAGACCACCCTTGAACGCCATATAGTATCCGAGGTTCTTGACACCATCGAGGAACTCGGCCGAACGGGCTACACCCACTCGCTTGATTACCTCGCTGATGATATCGCGCAGAGATTTCTTAGATATAATCTTGTTGATATATCCCATTTCACGAGGTACAAGCTGGTTCACAATTACTCGACCCACCGAGGTCTCACGCAGAACCTGAACATACTCGCCATTCTCGTCGATATCCTCGACCATAACCTTTACCGGCGCGTGGATAGAGACGCGATTCTGGTTGTATGCGATAAGAGCCTCCTCGGGGCCATAGAATATCATTCCTGAACCCTTTGCGCCCTCACGCAATTTAGTTATATAGTACAATCCAAGAACCATATCCTGCGAAGGCACTGTGATAGGAGCACCATTCGAGGGGTTAAGGATATTGTGTGACTGAAGCATCAGCATCTGAGCCTCAAGAATTGCCTCGTTGCTCAAGGGAAGGTGAACCGCCATCTGGTCACCGTCGAAGTCGGCGTTGAACGCTGTACAAGCCAACGGGTGCAACTGGATAGCTTTACCCTCAATCATCTTGGGTTGGAAAGCCTGTATACCCAAACGGTGAAGTGTCGGCGCACGGTTGAGCAGTACGGGGTGACCCTTCATTACGTGCTCAAGGATATCCCAAATAATGGGCTCACGACGGTCGACAATCTTCTTTGCCGATTTTACTGTCTTTACGATACCGCGCTCAATGAGTTTACGAATGATAAACGGTTTGTAGAGCTCGGCAGCCATAAGTTTAGGAATACCGCACTCACCCATCTTAAGCTCGGGACCAACGACGATAACCGAACGAGCCGAGTAGTCGACACGCTTACCCAAGAGGTTCTGACGGAAACGTCCCTGCTTACCCTTAAGGCTGTCCGAAAGTGACTTAAGAGGACGGTTGGCATCAGACTTAAGGGCACTTGCCTTACGCGAGTTATCGAAGAGTGAGTCTACAGCCTCCTGAAGCATACGCTTCTCGTTACGCAGAATCACCTCGGGTGCCTTAATCTCAATTAGTTTCTTAAGACGGTTGTTACGTATAATAACACGACGGTAAAGGTCGTTGAGGTCGGATGTTGCAAAGCGACCACCATCCAGCGGTACAAGAGGACGCAATTCGGGTGGGATAACAGGAATTACTGTCATAATCATCCACTCGGGACGGTTGTTGCCGTTTGACGCAGCCATTGACGAACGGAACGACTCTACCACCTGCAGGCGCTTTAGAGCCTCGTTCTTACGCTGCTGCGACATATCGGTATTTGCGCGGTTACGCAACTCGTAAGAGAGTGAGTCGAGGTCGATACGGCAAAGGAGGTCGTACACTGCCTCGGCACCCATCTTGGCAATAAACTTATTGGGGTCGTTATCGTCGAGAGCCTGATTACCCTGAGGAAGATTCTCGAGGATAGTGAGGTACTGCTCCTCGGTGAGCAACTGGTTACGGTCGACACCGTCGAGGACATTCTCCTTACCGGGAATATCGACACGCGCCTCGTCGTCCTTACGTGCCATAACACCGGGCTGGATAACAATATATTTCTCGTAGTATATTACTGCATCGAGCATCTTGGTAGGCAATCCCAGAAGGTAGCCTATCTTGTTGGGGAGTGAACGGAAATACCAGATGTGTGCAACGGGCACTACAAGCTGAATATGTCCCATACGCTCGCGGCGAACTTTCTTCTCGGTCACCATTACACCGCATCGGTCGCAAACGATACCTTTGTAACGTATACGCTTGTACTTACCGCAGTGGCACTCGTAATCTCTTACCGGACCGAAAATGCGCTCGCAGAACAATCCGTCACGCTCGGGCTTATAGGTACGGTAGTTGATTGTTTCGGGTTTCAACACCTCTCCGCACGAATTGGCCGAAATCTCCTGAGGAGAAGCAAGACCAATGGTTATCTTCGTGAAACTGTTCTTTGTCTTAGTGTCTTTTCTAAAAGCCATAATTATATATTGACAAACGTGAAGAATATTATTAATCGAATGAAATGCTCAATCCCAAACCACGAAGCTCGTGTAACAATACGTTGAGCGATTCGGGTATGCTGGGTGTAGGCATTGCGTCGCCCTTTACGATAGCCTCGTAGGCCTTAGAGCGGCCGGCAACGTCGTCCGACTTGATTGTCAGAATCTCCTGAAGGATGTGAGCAGCACCGAATGCCTCGAGTGCCCAAACCTCCATCTCTCCGAAACGCTGACCTCCGAACTGTGCCTTACCACCAAGAGGCTGCTGGGTGATGAGTGAGTAGGGACCGATTGAACGTGCGTGCATCTTATCCTCGACCATATGACCGAGCTTAAGCATATAGCTGACACCCACTGTCGCAGGCTGGTCAAACTGTTCTCCTGTACCACCGTCGAAGAGATATGTCTTACCAAATCGGGGCAGTCCGGCCTTGTCGGTCCAGGTGCAGAGGTCGTCGAGTGAAGCACCGTCGAAGATAGGAGTAGCGAACTTAACGCCCAACTCCTTACCTGCACGACCAAGTACTGTCTCGAAAATCTGACCGATGTTCATACGTGAAGGCACACCCAGAGGGTTAAGGATAATATCTACAGGAGTACCGTCGGCGAGGAAAGGCATATCCTCTTGACGTACCACGCGCGATACAATACCCTTGTTACCGTGACGTCCTGCCATCTTATCTCCCACACCAATCTTACGTTTCTTGGCAATGTAAACCTTTGCCATCTTCATTGTGCCCGAAGGAAGCTCGTCACCTATTGTAAGAGCAAACTTCTCGCGCTTAACCTCGGCATCCAGTTCTTTGTACTTGTGCAAGAAGTTGATGATGATAGCACGGATAAGGTCGTTGGTGTGCGCATCGGCTGTCCACTTGCTAAGCTGGATTGAGGTGAAGTCCATTGCCTCAAGGTCTTGCTTTGTGAACTTTGCACCCTTAGCGATAACCTCGGTACCCATAAAGTCCTTTACACCCTGCGATACGCGTCCACCAATGAGTTTCAAGAGTTTTGTTATAAGGACACCCTTCAACTCATCGACTTTCTCCATAAACTCGTCGTCAATTTTGGGGAGCTTAGCCTTGTCGGCAAGCTTTGCCGAACGTGTCTTCTCGGCACGCTGGAAGAGACGACGACCAATTACAATACCCTGGAGCGAAGGAGAAGCCTTAAGTGATGCATCCTTAACATCGCCTGCCTTGTCACCAAAGATGGCACGAAGCAGTTTCTCCTCGGGTGTGGGGTCCGATTCACCTTTAGGAGTAATCTTACCAATGATAATGTCACCGGGCTTAACACAAGCACCTACACGGATGATACCGTTCTTGTCGAGGTCTTTTGTTGCATCCTCGCTGACATTGGGAATATCGTATGTAAACTCCTCGAGTCCACGCTTTGTCTCGCGAACCTCGAGTGAGAGCTCGTCTACGTGCACCGATGTGAGGACATCCTCACGAACTACGCGCTCGTTAAGTACGATAGCATCCTCATAGTTATAACCCTTCCAAGGCATATATGCCACAAGGAGGTTCTTACCAAGAGCAAGCTCGCCACCCTGCGTAGAGTAACCCTCGGTGAGGATATCACCGGCCTTTACACGCTGACCCTTGTCGCAAATAGGACGAAGGTCAATTGTCATATTCTGGTTGGTACGACGGAACTTAGGAATGATGTACTCCTTAGAAGCAGGCTCGAAGCTTACGAACTCCTCCTCCTCGGTACGGTCGTACTTGATAATAATCTTAGAAGCGTCGACGAACTCGATAACACCGTTACCTTCGGCAACAATCTGTGTACGTGAATCCTCGACAAGCTGTCTCTCTATACCTGTACCTACGATAGGTGCCTCGGTAGTGAGAAGAGGTACTGCCTGACGCATCATATTAGAACCCATTAGGGCACGGTTGGCATCGTCGTGCTCAAGGAAGGGAATGAGCGATGCGGCAATAGAAGCAATCTGCTGAGGAGCAACGTCCATAAGTTCTACGCGACCGGGCTCGACAACAGGATAGTCGGCATCCTGACGAGACTTTACTCTCTTGCGGATGAAATTACCCTGAGGATCAAGAGGTGCGTTACCCTGAGCAATAATCTTGCCCTCCTCCTCCTCGGCTGTATAGTAAACAACATTGTCGTTGTTGATGTCTACCTTAGAATTTGCCACAGGACGATAGGGAGTTACAATAAATCCGAGCTCGTTTATCTTGGCATAGATACAGAGCGAAGATATAAGACCAATGTTAGGACCCTCGGGAGTCTCGATAGGACAAAGACGACCATAGTGTGTGTAGTGTACGTCTCGCACCTCGAATCCTGCGCGGTCACGAGAAAGTCCACCGGGACCAAGAGCCGAAAGACGACGCTTGTGAGTAATCTCGGCAAGAGGGTTGGTCTGATCCATAAACTGCGAGAGGGCATTTGTACCGAAGAAGGTATTGATTACCGCCGACACAGTCTTGGCGTTGATAAGATCGGTGGGTGAGAACACCTCGTTGTCACGTACGTTCATACGCTCGCGGATAGTACGGGCCATACGAGCAAGACCAACAGCAAACTGATTCGAGAGCTGCTCGCCTACTGTACGTACACGGCGGTTACTCAAGTGGTCGATATCGTCAACCACAGCCTTTGAGTTCACCAGACCGATGAGATATTTAATAATTTCAATAATGTCTTCTTTAGTCAACACGCGTACCGACATATCGGTTGTAAGACCCAATTTGCGGTTGATACGATAACGACCAACATCGCCAAGATCGTAGCGCTTCTCCGAGAAGAAGAGGTTGTTGATGACCTCACGTGCGCTTGCGTCGTCGGCGGGGTCGGCATTACGCAACTGACGGAAGATATAGTTCACTGCCTCCTTCTCGGAGTTACTGGTATCTTTGTCAAGTGTGTTGAATATGAGTTTGTAATCGAGTGCATCGGGTTCGTTGCTCTCTTTGTGCAACAAGATGCTCTCTACGCCACTGTCGAGGATGCGCTCTACAATATCAGCATCGAGGATAGCGCCACGATCTACTACAATCTCGCTACGCTCGATAGAAACGACCTCACCTGTATCGGGGTCGACGAAATCGGCCTGATTTGTCTTAACCACACGACCGGCCATCTGGCGTCCGATGGCCTTTTTCAAATTCGCCTTGTTAACCTTAATCTCCTCGGCCAGGTCGAATATCTCGAGAATGTCCTTGTCACTCTCGAATCCGATAGCACGCAAAAGAGTAGTTACGGGCAACTTTTTCTTACGGTCGATGTAAGCATACATCACATTGTTGATGTCGGTAGCAAACTCTATCCACGAACCCTTGAAAGGAATGATACGGGCCGAATAGAGAGGAGTACCGTTGGCGTGTACACTTTGACCAAAGAATACACCAGGTGAACGGTGCAACTGTGATACCACAACGCGCTCGGCACCATTAATTATGAATGTTCCCTGCTTGGTCATATAAGGAATAGGACCAAGGAATACATCCTGAATAACAGTGTCGAAGTCCTCGTGATCGGGGTCGGTACAATAAAGTTTTAACTTTGCCTTCAGAGGAACGCTGTATGTTAGGCCTCGCTCTAGGCACTCGGCTATTGAGTAACGGGGCGGGTCGATATAGTAGTCTAGAAACTCCAGAACAAAGTTATTTCTTGTATCCGTAATAGGAAAGTTCTCGGCAAACACTTTGTATAAACCGTCATTCACTCTCTTTTCGGGAGGAGTATCCAACTGCAGGAAGTCCTCAAAAGACTTCAATTGTACTTCCAAAAAGTCCGGACAAGGCATCGGGTCCTTAATAGAAGCAAAGTTAATTCTTTGATTATTAGATTTCAACGACATTGTGGCAAATGTTTTAGAAATAAGATTTTGTTTTACGCACAAAAGGTTATGAACCCTCTACAGGGGGTTCATAACCATTAACCCTTATCAGGGTCTGAGTTTTTCTTATTGGAGTTCTACCTCAGCACCCCACTCCTCGATAGCCTTCTTGAGTGCCTCAGCATCAGCCTTGGGAAGACCCTCTTTCAATGTGCAGGGAGCACCGTTAACGAGGTCTTTAGCCTCTACCAAGCTAACACCACAGTTGTTCTTAACTGCTGTGATAACTTTAAGTTTCTGATCACCTGCTGCCTTCAATACTACATTGAACTCAGTCTTCTCAGCTGCAGCCTCAGCTGCGCCACCTGCTGCGGGAGCAGCAACTGCTACAGCAGCAGCAGCGGGTTCGATACCATATTCTTCCTTAAGGATAGTTGCAAGTTCGTTAACGTCCTTTACTGTCAAGTTAACCAATTCTTCTGCAAGAGCTTTCAAATCTGCCATTTTAGTATAAATTTAAATTGTTTTTACTAGATTAAAATAATTATTCTCTTTCACCGAGTGTCTTAAGAACTCCGTGGATGGTATTACCACCTGATTGTAGAGCCGAAACAACATTCTTGATAGGAGATTGTAGCAATGCCACAACTTCAGCCAGAAGCTCGCTCTTGCTCTTGATATGAATAAGAGTTTCGAGCTGATCGGCGCCTACATAGAAGCTCTCCTCGGCGTATGCACCCTTGAGTGCGGGAATCTCGCCCTTGCCAGCAACATCCTTGATAAGTTTTGCGGGAGCATTTGCTGTGTTACAGAGCAACATTGCTGTAGTACCCTTAAGACAAGGATAGAGAGGTGAGAAATCAATCTCAGAAGCCTCGAAAGCCTTCTCAAGAAGTGAATTCTTCACAACAACCATCTTAACCTCCTGCTTAAAGCACTTAGCACGCATTTTACTGGTAGCAGCTGCATCCATTGCAGTTACGTCTACCAAATAGAAGTGAGCATATTCCTTGATGATTTCACCAAGCTCGGCTATTTTCTTAACTTTATCTTCCTTCTTCATAGTTCAATCAAATTAAGCTTCGATAGTTTTAGGATCTATTCTCAGACCTTTACTCATCGTAGTCGAGAGGAACACACTTTTCACATAAGTACCCTTTGCTGTAGAAGGTTTCAGCTTCATAATTGTCTGCATAAACTCCTTCACGTTAGCGATTATAGCCTCGGGGGTGAAAGAAATCTTACCGATAGATGTGTGAACAATACCTGTCTTATCTACCTTGAAATCAATCTTACCCTGCTTAATCTCCTTAACAGCTTTGGGAATATCCATAGTTACGGTGCCACTCTTGGGGTTAGGCATCAGACCACGAGGACCGAGTACACGACCGAGAGCACCCAATTTACCCATTATAGACGGCATAGTGATAATCACATCTACATCCGTCCAACCACCTTTGATCTTCTCGATATATTCGTCAAGACCAACATAGTCGGCGCCTGCTGCCTTAGCCGCCTCCTCGACATCGGGAGTACACAAACAGAGTACGCGAACCTCCTTACCGGTACCACTGGGAAGAGATACTACACCTCTTACCATCTGGTTTGCCTTACGGGGGTCAACGCCCAAGCGTACGTCGATATCAACAGAAGCATCAAACTTTGTGAAGGTAATCTCCTTCAACAAATCAACTGCCTCTGTAAGCGTATAAGCCTTAGCTGTATCAACTTTTGCGGCTGCCAACTTTTGATTTTTCGTCAGTTTACCCATTCTTGTTTAAGTTTTTAATTGTTTCCGGGAAAAGTTCCATTAACACTGATACCCATACTTCTCGCAGTACCTGCAACCATTTTCATAGCTGCCTCGATTGTAAAGCAGTTCAAATCGACCATCTTGTCCTTAGCGATTGCCTCAACCTGCTCCCAAGTAATAGCAGCAACTTTTTTACGGTTGGGCTCGGCAGAACCACTCTTCACCTTAGCAAGTTCAAGCAACTGAATTGCTACGGGAGGAGTCTTAACGACGAAATCGAAAGACTTGTCTGCGTAATAAGTAATGATAACAGGCAAAACTTTTCCGGCCCTATCCTGGGTTCTGGCATTAAACGCTTTGCAAAACTCCATAATGTTGATACCCTTAGAACCGAGTGCAGGTCCAACGGGAGGAGAAGGATTTGCTGCGCCACCTTTAATCTGCAACTTGATAAGTCCAGCAACTTCTTTTGCCATTGTAAAAAAATCTATAAAAATTAACAATTAATTCAGAACGATGTGTGGAAGCCGCATCATTCTTTATCTACTTGCATGTAACCTAATTCAACCGGAGTGCTACGACCAAAAATCTTAACCATAACTTTCAGTTTCTTCTTCTCGGTGTTAATCTCTTCAATTGTACCATTGAAGCCCGAGAAAGGTCCGGTATTAACTTTAACAACCTCACCCAATACAAATTCTAATGTATCGTCGGCAGACTCCTGAAGTTCGTCAACTGTTCCAAGAATTCTATTTATCTCGGATTGACGTATGGGAGTTGGTTTATCCATTCCACCAAGGAAGCCAAGAACATTAGGGGTATTACGTAAGAGATATGCTATCTCACCCACAAGTTCAGCCTCAACCAATACATAACCGGGTAGGTAATTTTTCTCTTTAACTATACGTTTGCCATTGCGTACCTGCACAACCTTTTCGGTAGGTATAAGTACCTGAGATACATAATCAGTGAGACCACGAAGTTTCACATCTGTCTCGATGTACTCTTTAACTTTGGTCTCTTTACCGCTTATGGCACGCAAAACATACCACTGTTTAGTGCTTTCAGCCATTTATTTAAAAGCTATAAATAAAATTCATTACCGCTTCGACAGCCAGGTCGACACCAAACACAGCCAAAGCAATTATTAGTGATGAAGATAGCACAAGAACTGCTTGGCTCTGCATTTGTTTCATAGTAGGCCAAGTTGTCTTATGCACGAGCTCATTGTAAGAATCCTTACAATAGTTTATAAATCTTGTCAGCATAATCAAATATTTAAAAGCACGGGAAGAGAGGCTCGAACTCCCGACACCTGGTTTTGGAGACCAGTGCTCTACCAACTGAGCTATTCCCGTATATCGACTCCTCCTCACAAAGAAGGAGTCGATTTTATTATTGTTGGTCTGAATTATTCAATAACCTTTGTAATCTGACCTGCACCTACTGTGCGACCACCCTCGCGGATAGCGAATGTCAGACCCTCGTTCAGAGCAACGGGATAGATGAGGGTAACTGTGATTGTAAGGTTATCACCGGGCATTACCATCTCTACATCTGCGGGGAGAGTAATCTCACCTGTGCAGTCCATTGTACGGAGGTAGAACTGAGGACGATACTTGTTACGGAATGATGTGTGACGACCACCCTCCTCTTTCTTGAGGATATAAACCTGTGCCTCGAATACTGAGTAAGGCTTGATCTGTCCGGGATGGCAGAGTACCATACCACGCTTGATCTCGTTCTTGTCAATACCACGGAGGAGAAGACCTACGTTGTCACCAGCCTCACCGAGGTCGAGGAGCTTACGGAACATCTCAACACCTGTTACAGTTGTTGACTTGTGCTCACCAAGACCAAGAATCTCAACAGCATCACCTACCTTAACAACACCGGTCTCGATACGACCTGTAGCAACAGTACCACGACCTGTGATTGAGAATACGTCCTCAACGGGCATCAAGAAAGGCTTATCGATATCACGGGGAGGCAGGGGAATCCACTCGTCACAAGCTGCCATCAACTCCATTACCTTATCCTCCCACTCAGGTACACCATTGAGTGCACCAAGTGCAGAACCACGGATGATAGGAGTATTGTCACCGTCAAACTCATAGAATGAAAGAAGCTCACGCATCTCCATCTCAACGAGCTCGAGCATCTCAGCGTCATCAACAACGTCACACTTGTTAAGGAATACAACAAGACGGGGAACGTTCACCTGGCGAGCGAGAAGGATGTGCTCACGTGTCTGAGGCATAGGACCATCAGTTGCAGCACAAACGATGATAGCACCGTCCATCTGAGCAGCACCGGTAACCATGTTCTTAACGTAGTCGGCGTGACCCGGACAGTCTACGTGTGCATAGTGACGATTCTCGGTCTGATACTCAACGTGAGCAGTATTGATAGTAATACCACGCTCTTTCTCCTCGGGAGCGTTATCGATCTGATCGAATGATTTCAACTCTGAAAGACCCTTCTTAGCGAGAACTGTTGTAATAGCAGCAGTAAGAGTTGTCTTACCGTGGTCTACGTGACCAATAGTACCGATGTTTACGTGCGGCTTGGTACGTTCAAATTTTTCTTTTGCCATAGTTTTTAGCTTTAATTTATAACAATATATTTACCAAATATCTGTTTTTAATTTTGACTCTTACAGAGACAAAAATATACTCTTTTCCAGAGCTGTTACCGAGACTTGAACTCGGGACCTCTTCCTTACCAAGGAAGTGCTCTACCACTGAGCTATAACAGCGTTGAAAAAGAGCGGAAGACGGGACTCAAACCCGCGACCCTCAGCTTGGAAGGCTAATGCTCTATCAACTGAGCTACTTCCGCAATACGTTTACACAAAGAATTTGCAAACAAACAAAGACAGTTTCAAAAGTATGAACACCGTCAAGGCTGGTTTGCATTCTCTTTTTCAACACATTCGTGGGCAAAGATGGATTCGAACCACCGAAGGCGTAAGCCAGCAGATTTACAGTCTGCCCCATTTGGCCACTCTGGAATTTGCCCTTTTCTTGTCACTATTTCAGAAAACGCATTTGCGACTGATGTTGCAGTTTCGCTGTTTTTAGTAGAGCCTCTTGTCGGATTCGAACCAACGACCCCGAGATTACAAATCACGTGCTCTGGCCAACTGAGCTAAAGAGGCGTCGTACTATTTGCAGCGCGTTACTTCCGTAATGCGAGTGCAAATGTACGAGTTTTTTTTTAATCCCAAAACTTTTTCGGACTTTTTTTTCGATTTTACCTATTTTTTTCGCGTTTTTTCTCGATTTGAGCCTTTAAAGCGTCTATTGCGCCCAATAAAGCGTCCTCAAAAGTATCGCTAACCTTAGAGGCAAACATCTCGCCACCGCTTGCAAGAAGACGCAAACTCACCTCCTTGTTCATAGCAGTTTCGGGCTTAATAAGCTTCATTGCTACTTCAAGAGTTGTTGCATCCTCGCACAACTTCTCTAATTTTGACACTTTCTTCTCTACAAACTCCATCAACTGTTGTGATGCATCAAAATGAATAGTCTGAACTCTTGTTACCATAATATTACCTCCTATAATTTAGTTATTACCGGCTCTTGGATGAGCCTTTTTATAAAACTTCTTAAGTTCTTCAAATGTCAAATGAGTATAAACCTCGGTTGTCGCAAGGCGTTTATGACCCAACAATTCCTTAACAGCGCCAAGTTCCGCTTCATTATTAAGCATTGCAGTGGCGAAGGTATGCCTTAGTACGTGAGGACTTTTTTTCTTGACCGTCGACACTTTTGCCAAAGACTTTTTTACAAGCCTATAGACCGATGAACGACTCACACGCGTACCTTTTATATTGACAAAAAGAGCTTTTTCACCGGCCGATGCCACCGACAGCCTCTCTTCGAGATAGGAAGAGAGCACCTCTTTTAGCTCAATAGTGAGCGGGACAATGCGTTCACGACTTCTTTTTCCAAAGACTTTCAGTGTCCCGCCTGCAATATCGACATCCTGTACATTCAGTTCCACAAGCTCGGACAGACGGATACCTGTCTCATAAAAACAGAGAACTATAGTCCTGTTACAGCAAGCCGCGTAACCATCGCCAAAAGCATCGCCATCGAGCAACGAATCCATATCCTCTTCCCTCACAAATGTAGGCAGATGCTTATTACGCTTAGGCCCCTGTAGTTCAAGAACCGGATTCATATCAACCTGGCCCTCACTGCGCAAATAGGAATAAAAGGTACGCAGCGAACTTAGTTTACGATTCACCGACGCAACAGCAGCGCCGTCGTCCATAAGCGAAGCTATCCACATTCGAACCACATCGGTATCGACCTCTAACAAAGAAAGAGGCTCATTCATAGCGGATAGGTATTCTTCGAATGCGCGAAGATCAATACCGTATGCCCTAAGGGTGTGCGCCGAATAGTTGCGCTCTGCCTTAAGATATCCTATGAATGAGTCTATAAACATAATTCGTTGCCGAAAGGCTATCTTTCGGCAACGAATATAATTAAGATAAAATAAAAATGCAAGAAAACTTGCCAGTTTTTTATTCCTCTGCAGCGCGAAGTTTCTGTACGTATACAGCGTGCTCCTTCTTAAGTCTCTTAAGCACAGAGGGTTTGTCAAACTGCTGACGTGCGCGAAGTTCTTTTACAACGCCGGTCTTCTCGAATTTTCTCTTGAATTTTTTGAGAGCTCTCTCAATGTTCTCGCCCTCTTTAACAGGTACTACAATCATTTCCTATCTTTATTTTTAGTTTATATTATTTCTTACTATGCAAAATGTGGCGCAAAAATAGTTACAATTTTCCTATTGGCAAAACTTTTTCGTTATTTTTTATTATTCAATGCAATATTGTCCTAAATAAATTTCACAAAAACAAAAAAAAGGAAGTAGTACTAAGGTAAAAATAGCTACCCAACTATCTTTCGGGATTCCGAAACGCGTAAGATAAATCATTATTACTCGAAACTCTCGAAACTTAATAATTAATAATCCTATAAAAGGTCAGATTATTGGCAACAAGAGACTGTATCGAATTGACTCGATACAGTCTCTTATAATTCTTATCGATAATCAATCGTACAATATTCTCACAGAACAGAGATAAAACTCAACTGCTCGACATTAGCACGAAAGATAAATATCATACCTTATATTAGAGGTTGGGGTTGATGCTGCTCCACTCCGAGATTGCAGGAACAATATTCAGAGTCACGAGCTCGTCACGCATCTTGCAAAGGTGCTCGTAGCTTGCGTCAAGCTTAGCAAGCTCCTCGGGTGTACCAACGGGCATCTTGTATGAGCAACCGTTAGCATCGAGAGTAGTATCCATAGCCATCATAATGTGGTTGTACTTCTCGTTAGATACGTATGTACCTGCGGGATAACGGAATGTCTCACCACCCATAACCGAGCGAATCATCTCAACAGAGAGATAAGAGGGGCTCTGGAACGATGAACGACCACGAAGCTTGATGATAGCCGCACCACCCTGGGTAACATCTTTCTTCATCTGCTCCCACTCTGCCTCGGGGAACTGCTCGCTACCGATAAGATCGGTAAGAGGCTTGCCGGCAATCTTAACAGCGCTGCCGAATACAGCCATCTGCTCGCCGTGACCACCGTAGGTGGCGCAACCTGTAACCTCGTTCTGCTTTACACCGAACTTCTTGGCAAGAGCGCTCTGAAGACGTGTAGAGTCGAGACCTGCGAGTGTAGTAACCTGACCGGGTTTCAAACCTGAGTAAAGAAGTGTAACAAGACCTGTAAGGTCGGCAGGGTTGAAGATGATAACAACGTGCTTAACATCGGGGCAGTAAGCCTTGATGTTCTTGCCAAGTTCCTCGGCAATCTTACAGTTACCTGCAAGAAGGTCCTCACGTGTCATACCCTCCTTACGGGGAGCGCCACCTGAAGAGATGATATACTTAGCATCCTTGAATGCCTCGGCAACATCTGTTGTAGCTGTGATGTTTACCTCGTCAAAACCACTCTGACGCATCTCCTCGGCAACACCCTCGGGAGAGAATACATCGTACAAGCAGAGGTTCTTTGTAAGACCCATCATCAAGGCGCACTGTGCCATATTAGAGCCAATCATACCTGCTGCACCAACAATCACCAATTTTTCGTCTGTCAAAAACTGCATAATTTTTGTTTTTAAAAGGTTTATATAATATGTTATTTAAATTTCTTTGTTTTACATTACTGTTGCGGCGATTAAAAATCGCCCCTTCATACTTTTCGGTTCAATATACCGTCAACAAATAATGTTTCGGGCTATAAAGATACTGTTTTTATCGTTCTCTCTGCACTATTCAAATGTTGTTTTATCAAAATTTAATAGTCGAGAGTATTTTATCTGTTGCGCCCGAATTTTCCGAGACATAAGAGCCGGCAGCAGCACCTGCCGCACGCAACTCTTTAGGATTCTCGTCGAAACAGCGCATACGCGACGCAAAATCCTCGGCGCTACGTATCTCTATTCCTCCACCGCACTCTTTCAGCGAAGTTGCTTCTTGGAATTTCGCATTATTAGGCCCGAAGAATACCGGAATTCCATAGACCGCAGCCTCCAGAATATTGTGTATTCCTACTCCGAATCCACCGCCCACGTATGCTACAGTTCCATAGCGATAGATAGAAGAGAGAAGGCCGAAGCAATCTATTATCAAGCAATCGGCAGCACGAACCTCGTCCATCGTTGCCTTTGTATAACATACGCATACACCATTTACCCGCGATGTTATTTCTTTGATGCGTGTCTCATCTACCTCGTGCGATGCAATTATAAGTTTCCAGCCTTTGTTTTCATTAAAGTAGGGTAAATAGACCTCTTCGTCGGGCCCCCACGAACTGCCGGCGATAAATATTTTATTGCTACCCGCCACAAAAGCCTCGACAAGCGGCAGCTGACGCGAGATTTCCAAAATCTTTGCTACGCGGTCGAAACGAGTGTCACCGGTTATGCTCACATTATCGATTCCAATCTCGGCAAGAAGCTGACACGATGTCTCATTCTGCACATAAAGGTGGTCGAAGCAACGCAGTGCCTTGCGATAATAGAATCCCCAAGGTCGGAAGAAAGCCTGTCCCCGACGGAATATCGACGAAACACTATATGTGGGCACGTTGCAACGCTTCAATTCGAACAGAAAATTCATCCAGAATTCATATTTCACAAAGAAGGCCATCTTTGGGTTAAGCATACGCACAAACCTTTTTGCGTTAAGCACCGTGTCAAAAGGCATATAGCATATTATATCGGCAAACTGATACTTCTTTGCCGACTCATAGCCCGAGGGAGAGAAGAACGTGAGCATAATCTTGTATTGCGGATATTCGGCTTTTATGCGTTCCATAAGAGGACGTCCCTGCTCGAACTCGCCAAGCGACGAGACGTGAAACCACAAATAGTCGGCGCCCTGCTCTATCCCCTCTTTCAGCTTGGTAAAACTCTCCTTTCGCCCCTCTATCATCTTCTTGGCCTTGCGATGTCCGAACAGCGCAGCCAATTTGACGAGACCTATATAAATATAAATTCCTAATGTGTACATTGTGTCTGTTTATCCTAATACCGAAATTGCCCGATGCAAACGTGCCAAAGTCTCTTCTTTGCCAATAAGTCCCGAAATATCGAACATCTGTGGTCCCTTACCCTCGCCCACCAGAGCAAGGCGGAAGGCATTCATAATCTCGCCCATAGAGTAACCTTTCTCCTCTATCCACTTGTGTACACAAGCATCCTGATTTTCGATAGAGAAGTCATCCAGGCTCTCTAAAAGAGTTACAAGCTCGCTCATCTTCTGTGCCGAGTCCTCTTTCCAACGTTTCTTTCTTGTCTTCTCGTCATACTCGGTGGGAGCAATGAAGTAGAAACTGCAAGCATCCCAAAGTTCGTGTACAAAGTTCACGCGACCCTTCATCAACGACACTATTTTTTCGAGCAGAGACATCTCGACCTCTACCCCGTGCGCCTCGACAATGGGCATAAACATCTGTGCAATCTCGCTATCGGGAGTACGCAGGATATATTCGTGGTTGAACCATATCATCTTCTTATAGTCGAAGCGAGCACCCGCCTTGCTGCACTTTACAAGGTCGAACTTTGCAATAAGGTCATCCATTGACATCAGTTCGACATCGTCACCGGGATTCCATCCAAGCAACGCAAGGAAGTTTATCACCGCCTCGGGCAGATACCCCGACTCACGGAATCCCGAAGAGACTGCACCGCTCTTGGGGTCGTGCCACTCAAGAGGGAATACAGGGAATCCCAAACGGTCCCCGTCGCGCTTGCTTAGTTTTCCATTACCCTCGGGCTTAAGCAGCAGCGACAGATGGGCAAACTGTGGCATTGTATCCTCCCAACCGAAAGCACGATAGAGCAACACGTGCAGCGGTGCCGAAGGCAGCCACTCCTCGCCACGAATAACGTGCGACACCTCCATAAGATGGTCGTCAACAATATTGGCAAGATGATATGTAGGAAGTTCGTCGGCCGATTTATAGAGCACCTTGTCGTCAAGGATAGACGAGTCAATAGTCACAACACCTCGAATAAGGTCGTTGACAACAACTTTCTGTCCCGGTTCAATCTTAAAACGTACGACATATTGGTGTCCGCTCTTTATGAGTTCATCGACCTCTTCGGGTGTCAGTGTCAATGAATTGCGCATCTGCATACGTGTCGACGCATCGTACTGAAAATTCTCGATTGCAGCACGTTTCTCGTCAAGTTCGGCAGGAGTATCGAAAGCGATATAAGCCTTGCCGCTATCGAGCAACAGCTTTACATATTTCTTATATATCTCGCGACGCTCTGACTGGCGGTAAGGGCCGTGCTCGCCACCAAAGGTAACACCCTCATCGAACTCGACACCCAACCAACGGAACGACTCAAGGATATACTCCTCGGCACCCTCGACAAAGCGGTTCGAGTCGGTATCCTCGATGCGGAATATAAAATCGCCACCGTGCTTGCGGGCAAACAGATAATTATACAATGCGGTTCTTACACCTCCGATGTGCAGAGGGCCGGTGGGACTGGGCGCAAAGCGCACTCTTACTTTTCTATCACTCATTTTCTTTATCTTTTCTAATATAAACAATCGGCCATAGTTTTTGCAATAATAGTTATTTCAACGGAAACAACCACACAACAACACTTTAGCCAAATTTAACAAATACTTGGCAAATATAACACAAAATATTAAGAAGCTATAGAAACTTTTCCAATAAAATTTAAACTGCAGCTTCTAAGAAGTTGTCGAGCGTGCTCTTTCTTTTAAGTGGCAAGGAGGAAAGGATTGTAAAAATAAGATAACTTTTTATTCATAAGACAATATTTATAGCTGCGAAAGGGAGCTGTTTGCTATTTTTTAGTACATTTGCGGTAAACCACGAAGATAGAGGCTGTTTACAAATGGATAGTAAACAGAATTATAACGAAAATAAAGCTATAGAGATATGAAAAAGAATATAAAGCGCATCTTTGGAAAAAAGTTCCTACTTTTCCAGCAGATTCTGACTGCATTGCTCTGTATTGTAGCAGTCATATATTTTATGCCGCGCGATAAGGTATTTAACTACCATTTCAGCAAGGACACTCCCTGGGCATACAGCCAGCTTATGGCAAGTTTCAATTTCCCAATATACAAAAGCGCCGAGCAGATGGAAGCAGAGCAAGACAGTGTGCGCCGAAATTTTGCACCCTATTTTGCAAAGGATACCACCACTTACGAAATAGCACTAAAGAGACTAAGAGACAAATACTATGGCAGTTTCAATGAGTTAATACCTCTTGCAAACTACCTTAGATACAAAAAACGTCTGCAAGAGATATACGACCGAGGCATTTTATCGTCGGGCGACCTCGATCGTCCTTATACAGCCAATGCGATAAACATCAAACTTATCACAGAGAACATATCGACCACAGAGCCGATAGACAGATTCCTAAAGATACCAGATGCCTACCGCCTGCTTACCCAGGGAGATACGCTACCACAAGATATTGTAAACAGCTTGCGCCTCGACGAACTTCTGGTGCCCAATATACGTTACGACTCCCTGCACTCCGAAAAGAGTCTTAAACAAGAATTAGAGTCACTCTCCGAGAGTGACGGTCTGGTGCAGAAAGGACAGAAGATTATAGCACGTGGCGATATTGTCGATGAGAAATTGTACCAGATTCTTGAGTCGTACCGATTAGAGCTCGACAAACGGCACGACGACAACAGAAAAACCACACTGATGCTCATCGGCCAGATTATCTTTGTAGTGCTCTGCTTCGGTTCCCTGCTCGCCTACATATACATCTATGCTACCGAGGTATCGCGCAACCTCAATATGTTCCTATTGGTTGTACTATCGGCAACACTGTTCCCAATCATTGTAGGCATAATGATGCAACTGCGCTTCGGCAATGTATTTATGCTACCTTTTGCACTCGTACCGTTGCTGCTATGCCTATTCACAAGCCGACGTACAGCTTTCCTCACCCACACAATCTCAATCATAATGTGCTCGGTGATGCTCACCTCTCCATACGAATTTGTACTTTTGCAGATTCCCGTAGGTGTCGTAGCAATGATATGTATGAAAGAGTTCTCGGCGCGTTCACAGATGCTACGCTGCGCGCTCTATATATTCCTGTTCTATGCGCTTTTCTATTTTGCATACGAAATGATTATAGAGAACAGTGTAAGCAAACTGAACCTTGCTATGTACCTCTATTTTGTTATTAGCGCAGTTCTGTTGCTGTTTGCCTACCCGCTTATGTTCATAATAGAAAAACTATTTGGATTTGTATCCAATGTGACACTCATCGAGATATCAAACATAAACAGCGAACTGCTACGCAAACTATCTCAAGATGCCCCCGGCACATTCCAGCACTCGATGCAAGTAGGGAATCTGGCTGCCGATGCAGCCCGAAGCATAGGTGCCAACAGTTTGGAGGTCAGAACGGGAGCACTCTTCCACGATATTGGCAAGACGTTGAACCCCATCTACTTTACCGAGAACCAGAGTGGCGGAATAAGCCCACATAGCAAACTGGAGCCACAAGAGAGTGCAAAAATAATAATAAAGCACGTGACCGACGGCATAGCCCTTGCCGAGAAGCATCACCTGCCACGCACTATACGCGATTTCATCACAACACATCACGGACTCTCAAAGACAGGTTATTTCTATATAACATATAAGAATGCCCATCCCGATGAGGAGGTAGACGAGAATCTCTTTACCTACCCAGGGCCGCAGCCTACAACACGCGAGCAGGGTATTCTTATGCTTGCCGACTGCGTCGAAGCCGCGTCACACAGCCTAAAAGAGTACACCGCCGAAAACATCGACGAACTAGTGGAGCGTCTTGTCGACAGCAAGGTAAAAGATGGCGAACTGAAAATGTGCCCCCTAACCTTCCGCGACATCGAAAACATAAAGCGCACATTCAAAGATCGCCTAAAGGCAATCTACCACACACGAATAACCTACCCCACAGAAAAAAAGAAATAGGTTACGCGCGCGTATATTAAAGAGGAGGTCAAATCAAGACCTCCTCTTTAATGTATGCGCGCTATACGGTTAGTATTTATGCTAACAGTTTTGTATCCACCAATACTGTCTGACGTGTATAAATTAATATCCAAAATACTTCTTACAATATACATTCATTGTGCTGTCATATCTTTCGCTACAATCTTTGTCACTTATTAGGAAGTGACCGGAACCGGGAAAGACAATCAAACTGTAAGGCTTGCCAAGACTATCGTAACCGGCCATAAGAAAGAGCACCGTTCGGTTTGTAAATTATTGTTAAAAAAGAAGAGAGAAAATAGCAGGATGATTGCATTCCGCTATTTTTTGTATATACATTTGCAACGAGCAAACAACATCAAACACAGCAAAAAAACGAGAGCGCAATGAGTACATTTATGCACTATATATGGAGAAACCGAGCGCTTCCTAAGGAGCAACTCCACACAACAGCCGGAGAGACCATACAGATTATCGAGGCAGGCAAAAACGAGTCATCAGACGGGAATATATTCCACAATGCAAGGCTAAAGATTGGTGCAAATGAGTGGTCGGGCAACATTGTACTTCACCACAAAAGCAGTGATTGGGAGAAAGAAATACACAACAATGGAGCCGATGACTACAAGAATGTCATACTACATATAACAGAGAGCGACGACATTGAGACAATGCTGCCACACGGCGAATACATTCCACAGTTGCGCATCACCTACTCGGAAGAAAAGGCAAAAGAGTACGAGGCTGCGGTAAAGGGAATACAAAGGGTACCTTGCCACAAGACAATGGCAACAATGGACAAGGTACATCTCCACAGCAACCTTTCACGCCTTATGATAGAACGCATCGAAGAGAAGGCAAAAAGAATAGAGATGTTATACGAGCAATGCGGAAAAAGATGGGAAGAGACATTCTTCAAGCTAATGGCAAGGAACTTCGGATTCGGAGTACAAAGTTCCTCTTTCGAGCAGTGGGCAGCAGTACTGGATATGCAGGCACTTGGCAAGCACCGCGACAATCTGCAACAGGTCGAAGCAATATTCTTTGGCCAAGCAGGACTACTCGACGAAGAGTCAATCCCTGCATATTATCGTAAAGAGGCACTGGAGAGCAATTACTACAAAGAGCTGAAACGGGAATACAAATTTCTGTCACAGAAATTTAACCTTAAAAGTATAGATGCAAAGACGTGGAATGGTAATGCTACTCCACACTTGCGCATCGCCCGATTAGCAGCACTGTATAATAGTTCACGTGCCACACTATCATCAATATCAGCCTGCGAAACACAGAAGGAGTTAGAGGAAATATTGCAGAGTATCCCGCAAGGTTATTGGTGGAATCACCTGCAATTCGGTGGAACAACAACCTGCGGATGCAGACCATTGCGCAACTCGCAGCTTCAGATAATTATAATAAATACTATCGTTCCAATACTCTACACATATGGCAAGCACAGAAGCGACTCAGCTCTATGCAACAAGGCCGAGAGTTTATTACATAATATCGCAAGTGAGCAGAACAACATAATACGTAAATGGAACGATGTCGGCGTTAATGCCGACTGCGCTGCCGACTCCCAGGCGCTTATACAGTTACAGAAAGAATATTGCAATAAAAACGGTTGCAGCAGATGCCGCTTTGCTTATGCTTATCTAAGCCAATACTAATATACAAAAAGTCGTGCAACACATATTGCACGACTTTTTGTATACCTTAATATCAAGTATTTATATTACTTCTGCTCTTTCTTGCTCATTGTAACGTAAGCGATAGGAGCAGCGATGAACAATGAAGATAGTGTACCGAATATTACACCAAGAATCATTGCGAATGAGAAGCTGCGGATGCTATCACCACCAAGGATAAAGATACACAACAATACAATAAGAGTACTTAACGAAGTATTGATTGTACGTGTAAGTGTTGTGTTCAACGAGTCGTTGAAGAGGCTGAACTTGTCACGCTTGGGATAGAGACCTGTAAACTCACGCACACGGTCGAATACAACCACCTTATCGTTGATAGAGTAACCGATAGCAGTAAGAATAGCACCAATGAATGTCTGGTCAATCTCCATTGACATAGGCAACACACCCTGCAACAGCGAGTAACAACCCAAGATAAACAATGTATCACAAGCAAGAGCTAGAATTGAACCTATACTATATGCTACATTGCGGAAACGAACCAAGATATAGAAGAATATTGCAATCAGCGCAAAAATAACCGACCATATAGCACTAGTCTTTATATCATCGGCAATGCTGGGACCAACCTTCTGAGAGCTGATAATTGAACCACCCTCGCGATTATCACGGTCGATAAACACCTCAAGTGTAAGATTCTCGCTCAACAGTTTACCCTCTTTTAACTTAGTAAAGATTATCTCCTCAATCTGCGCGTCAACATTTATATCTTCGCTATCTTTACCATAGTTAGTACTGATACGTACAGTCTTTTTGTCGGTACCAAGAGCAATGGCCTGAGCCGACATATCTGTCAAAAGCTTTTCTACATCCTCGGGCTCAACCTGCTGCTCGAACTGAACAACGAAGTTACGTCCACCGGTAAAGTCGATACTACCTTTGAGACCATTGAAAGAGAGCAAAGCAACAGATATCAATGCCATAATACCAAATACGATGAATGACACCTTTCTGGCCTTCATAAAGTTATACTTGGTACCAACAAGCAACTTCTTCGACAAGCCTGTAGTAAATGTAAGATTCTGCCACTTACCCTTCTGCATAAAATACTCATAAACGATACGTGTCAGGAACACAGCGGTAAAGAATGAGCAGAGAATACCTATGATAAGTGTTGTTGCAAATCCACGAATAGGACCTGTACCAAAATAGAACAGAATAATACCTGTTATAATAGAGGTGAAGTTCGAGTCGAAGATAGCCGAGAATGCATTCTTATAACCATCGGCAAGCGCAGCCATAGTATTCTTACCTGCACGAAGCTCCTCTTTTGCACGCTCATAGATGAGCACGTTGGCATCGACAGCCATACCCAAAGTAAGCACGATACCGGCAATACCCGACATTGTGAGCGCTGCCTGGAACGACGCAAGGATACCCAATGTAAAGAACAGGTTGATGAGCAGAGCGCTATTAGCAACAGCACCGGGGATAACACCGTATATTGCGCACATATATATCATAAGGAGTATAAATGCCACAACAAATGACCAAAGACCCTGCTTGATAGACTCCTGACCAAGAGAAGGGCCTACAATATCCTCAGAAACGATACGTGCAGGCGCCGACATCTTACCCGAGCGAAGAACGTTTGCCAAGTCCTTTGTCTCTTCAATTGTAAACGAACCTTTAATTTCGGAACGTCCACCGGCAATCTCACCGTGACAGTTGGGAGCACTGTAAACATAACCATCGAGAACAATGGCAATGCAACGTCCTGCATTATTCTTTGTAAGCTGTGCCCAACGACGCGAACCGTCGGTGTTCATTGACATAGTCACACAGGGACGGTTATGCTGGTCGAATGAATCGGAAGCATCAACAATTACATCACCCTCGAGAGCGGCACGGCCGTTACGGGTGGTTGACTTAATTGCGTAGAGTTCGTAGCGGCTGTTCTCCTTGCTCTTATCTGCAGCATAAACACCCCACATAAGACGAAGGTCGGCAGGCAACATTTTCTTAACCTCGGGTTTTGAGAGCATAGCATTAATAGCTGCAGTATCGCTATAATGAGCAATACCAACTACGCAAGTGTGCATATCACCTCTATTGGGCAACAGGCGAGAGAATAGAGGATTCTGCTCCTTTGTTGCCGACTCATTTGTATTCTCGGCCTGAAGAGCAGCCTCAAGGTCTACACCCTCTTCGTTAGCTTTAGCGTCAACCTCTTCCTTAGCTTTTTCAACCTCGGCAAGGCTGCTATTTATAGACACCAATGAGGGGATAATCTCTTGTGCATCGTATGTCTCCCAGAACTCAAGGTTAGCCGAACCCTGAAGCAGTTTACGTACACGCTCGGGCTCTTTTACACCGGGAAGCTCAATCATTATGCGTCCCATGCCCTCGAGGGCCTGAATGTTAGGCTGCACAACACCAAAACGGTCGATACGTGTACGGAGCACGTTAAACGAGTTATCGATGGCAGCCTGTACCTCCTCGCGAATTACCTTCTCAACCTCACTGTCGGTAGAGCGTGTTGTAACTTTGTCCTTCAACTGCTGAGTAGCAAACAGGGTTGCCAAGCTGCCTTCGGGAGCCTGTTTCTTATACTCTTTAATAAACAATGTGATAAAATCATCGCCACTTGTAACAGCCTCTTTCTTGGCTGTTGCCACAGCTTGATTGAATACAGGGTCGGTCTTATGTCCGGCAAGCGCCTTTACAACATCGGGAACCGAAACCTCCATAATCACATTCATACCACCCTGGAGGTCGAGTCCAAGGCCAATCTGCATCTCACGACACTCTCTAAGGGTGTGGCCCAACCAAACTTTCTCGTTCTGCATAGAGTCCATATAGTGCTGCACGCCCTTGGGGTCGTTAGCCGCCTCACCATTATGGTAACTTGTTGCAAAAGAGAACGAAAGATAGAACACGCATACCAAAGTAAAGAGTAGCGCAATTACTTTTACAAATCCTTTGTTTTGCATTTTGTTTAAATTTATTTATTATTTAGTTTGTCGTCAAATGTACGATTGCTTTACGAGCGTTTTTTCTTTTTTTGCATTGGCAATTACTATAAAAACGCCTTATAAAGATTCCATAAAAATTGGCAAAGAGACATAAAGAGACTCCACGCCAATTTTTTAAAGTTTGCAAATATAGCGTTTTTTTCTGAAATAAATAGATTTAGGGTTATTTTTCTTTATTTTATATACCATAATAACACTCAAAAAGGGTTGAAACAGTTTTTTTTGCATAAAATTCGACACAAAACCGAATACGCCTTATGGCATAATAAAAAAGAAGCAACGCCACCGATGCAGCGTTGCCCAAAAAGATGCAATCTATTTTTGTGAACTGTCGAACAGTCGTTTCTTCTCCTCATCGGTGAGCGATGAATAGCCGCTACGTTTAACCTTATCGAGAATCTCGTTCATCGTATTCTCTTTCTCGCGCCTACGAGCATTATAATCGTAGTCAGCCGAGTGTTTGGTACTACTATTTGAAGTACGTTTAAACTCCATCTTAGGACGACGAGTAAACAACTGTTTTACTTTTGTTGCAAATCGAACCGAAAGGTCGTATGCCCAATTTATCAGTTTGGTAACATCGTGTCCCTTATTCAGGGATATAGCAAAGATAGCTCCCGCAACCGCGCCTCCGATATGCGCAAAGTTACCTCCGGCATTCTCAGACGAGAGCAGAAGCATTGATATAAAAACAGTTATCGCAGCAAGAGTTGCCAAACGCACCGCACCAAAGAAGAAGAGATTCACAACAGTATTAGGAGTACGTACAGCCGATGCCACCACTATTGCCATTACGGCCGCCGAAGCACCTACAAGGTACGATTCCTCCACAACCGACTCGAAGTAGGGGAACAGATTGTAAGCAAAGACAAAAAACAGGCCGCCCACAATACCACCAAAGAAGTAGACTCCGATAAAATGCTTAGTAGAATAGAAATTAAGGAAAATACGTCCGAAGCCATAAAGTGCAAACATATTCCACGCAATATGCATAAAGCCATTATGGATGAACATATACGTCACAAGCGACCAGGGCTGATACAGCAGATGCACCACCGAGGCAGGCAATTCGAACCAACGCATAAACTCGGCTATTGGCAACACTGCATTCATAAGTGTTGCAAACACGCCAACAAGTGCCACCGTCACATACACCGCAACATTGGCATATATATATTTTCCTACAATACTCTCTTTACAGAACCTGTCCCACAGGTTTTTAATAATATGGGCCATTTATATCTCCTTTTTTACGCCAATAAAGAATTAACAACAAACCAAAAACCATACCACCCAAATGAGCAAAATGCGCAACATTATCCCCCATTCTCGGGCTCAGACCCGAGAGCAACTCAATCGCACCAAAAATAAGCACAAAATACTTGGCTTTTATAGGGAAAGGAATGGGAATCACAAACATACGCTCATTGGGGAAGGTCATCGCAAAAGCCATAAGAATACCATAAATGGCACCCGAGGCACCCACTGTAGTCCATAAATTAAGATACTCGGCCATAGGTATGACCAATCCCGGTGCCAAACTCACCCCCTCGTACATCGCCAATGACGTCTGGAAATAGATATACTGCACCAGCTCTTGCACTAATCCTGCGCCAACTCCCGTTGCCATATAAAAAACAAGAAAGCGCTTTGGTCCCCACACCTGTTCTAGCACACGCCCGAACATAAACAGGGCGAACATGTTGAAAAACAGATGAGTAAAGCTGCCGTGCATAAACATATATGTCACAATTTGCAGAGGTTTAAAATCCTCGGCCAAAAAAAGATGCAGGCCCAAAATAGAATTCAAATCCACACCTTTCGTCTCAGCTACCCAAGTTGCCAAAAACAGCAACGCATTTATAGCAAGTAAATTCTTGGTTACTATAGGAAATTCTCTCATTACACAGATACGTTATTATCGTTTCGAACCGCGAAGATAGTGCAAATTAAAGAAATAATAAGAAACTACCCCACTCTATTTTCTCTTTTTTAGCAATTATAAACAAAAAAACCACATATATTTTGTATCTTCGCGCCATATTTGACGACAATAAACACTAAAGACAATGAATATAGAGACAATTCTTACCGAAAGCATCGTAGCAGCGCTTAAGGCACTCTACGGACAAGAGGTCGCACCCGAGAAGATACAGTTGCAAAAGACACGTAAAGAGTTCGAGGGCGACTTCACATTAGTTGTATTCCCATTCTTGCAGATGTCGCGCAAGAAGCCCGAAGATACAGCCGCAGAGATTGGCGCATATCTTATCGGTGCGCAACCCTTTATCTCGTCATACAACGTAGTTAAGGGGTTCCTTAATTTGGCAATCGCACCA
Organism: Bacteroidaceae bacterium; assembly: GCA_017938245.1. Lineage (GTDB taxonomy): Bacteria > Bacteroidota > Bacteroidia > Bacteroidales > Bacteroidaceae > HGM04593. Next base: position 43,972 of record JAGBBX010000025.1, on the reverse strand, counting down.
CAATATTGGATAGACCTTCTTAAGGAGATTGACAATGCCAATGAGTGGGGATTGACAGCAGCCACCGAGTCATCGCCATTGGTGATGGTAGAGTACTCGTCGCCCAACACCAACAAGCCCCTTCACCTGGGGCACATTCGCAACAACCTTTTGGGATACGCCCTTTCTAATATCTTGGCAGCCAACGGCAACCGTGTTGTAAAGACAAACATCGTCAACGACCGAGGCATACACATCTGCAAGTCTATGCTTGCTTGGCAGAAGTGGGGCAACGGCGAGACACCTGCTTCGAGCGGCAAGAAAGGCGACCACCTTATCGGCGACTATTACGTTGCATTTGACAAGCACTACAAAGCCGAACTATCCGAGCTTATGGCGGGCGGAATGACAAAGGAGGAGGCCGAGGCTGCTTCACCCCTTATGGCCGAGGCACGCGAGATGCTTGTAAAATGGGAGGCCGGCGACAAAGAGGTTCGCGCCCTATGGGAGACAATGAACGGATGGGTGTATGAGGGATTCGACGAGACCTACCGCAAATTGGGTGTCGGATTCGACAAGATTTACTACGAGAGCGACACCTATCTGGTTGGAAAAGAGACCGTTCTCGAGGGATTGGAAAAAGGTGTATTCTATCGCCGCCCCGATGAATCGGTGTGGGCCGACCTCAGCGGCGACGGACTCGACGAAAAGCTGTTGTTGCGTAGCGACGGAACATCGGTGTATATGACACAGGACATCGGCACAGCGCAGCTTCGTTTCCGCGACTACCCCATCGACAAGATGGTTTATGTTGTTGGTAACGAGCAGAACTACCACTTCCAGGTTCTCTCTCTGCTCCTCGACAAACTTGGTTTCTCGTGGGGTAAAGGCCTTGTGCACTTCTCATACGGAATGGTAGAACTCCCCGAGGGCAAGATGAAGAGCCGCGAGGGTACCGTAGTAGATGCCGACGACCTAATGGAGGAGATGATAAACACTGCACGCGAGACAGCCGAGGAACTTGGCAGCAAACTCGACGGACTCACCGCCGAAGAGGCAGCCGATGTGAACCGCATCATAGGTCTTGGAGCATTGAAATATTTTATGCTCAAAGTCGATGCGCGTAAGAATATGCTCTTCAACCCCAAAGAGTCAATCGATTTTAACGGAAACACCGGTCCTTTTATACAATATACATATGCCCGTACACGCTCTATCGAGAGAAAAGCTGCCGAGGCAGGTGTCGTTGTCGAGGGCGCGGCATCTCCCGATGCAATAAGCGAGAAAGAGTGCTCACTCATACGTCTGCTGAACCAATACCCCAATGTGGTGCGTCAGGCAGGTAACGACTACTCGCCCTCGGGCATTGCGAACTATGCTTACGAACTTGCGAAGGGATATAACCAGTTCTATCACGATTTCAGCATATTGCGTGAGGAAGATGCAACTAAGAAGGCATTCCGAATACTTCTCACACGAAATGTGGGCAAGGTTATAAAGAGCGCAATGAACCTCTTAGGCATCGAGGTTCCCGAAAGAATGTAATACGTCGCGATGGGAAAGAGACGCTACTATGTCGTATGGAACGGTGTCACCCCCGGCATCTACGGTTCGTGGGATGAGTGTCAGGCGCAGATAAAGGGTGTCAAGCAAGCGCTTTACAAGTCTTTTGCCACACTCCCTGAGGCCGAACACGCATACGCATCGTCGCCCTACGAATTTATAGGGCCAAAGGCACAGAAAGAGAATGAAGCTCGTCCCTCGGGAGAACTGCCTTCCAAGGTCGAGCTCAATGCTCTTGCCGTCGATGCAGCCTGTAGCGGCAATCCCGGACAGATGGAGTACCGAGGCGTATATGTGGGCAGCGGAATGCAGATTTTTCATTTCGGGCCAATGTACGGCACCAATAACATAGGCGAGTTTCTTGCCATTGTCCACGCCCTTGCACTGCTTGGACAAAAAGGAAACGAGATGCCCATCTACAGCGACAGTCACAATGCGCTGCTATGGGTGAAACAAAAAAAATGCAAGACTAAACTACCACGCGAAGCGCGCACCGAGGAGTTGTTCAAACTCATCGACCGAGCCGAGCTGTGGTTGCGCACACACACATACAAAAACCGACTTATGAAGTGGGAGACATCCCAATGGGGAGAGATTCCCGCCGATTTTGGGCGTAAATAGAGCTACCTATGGAAAATGTAAAAGAGAAATTCCTATTTCTGCTTAAGTACTACACGGCACTTATACTCAGTTTCGTTCCTTTAAGGCTTGTTTTTATGGCAGTTACAGGTGAGGGCAACCACTCTTTAACCGACTATCTGCAAGTGGCTTGGCACGGACTGCAGTTGGACATTGCTGTAGCAGGATACATCACTGCACTGCCACTGCTGCTCACCATAGTAAGTCTGTTTGTATATATGCCTATGCGCAAATTGTTCATTGTATACAATCTGTTTGTGGCTATAATCATCAGCTCGGCTTTTGTGGCAGATATCAGTTTGTATCCATTTTGGGAGTTCAAACTCGATGCTTCGTTCCTTCTATACCTTGACTCGCCGACCAATGCTTTTGCAAGCGTCGGCACAGGATTCATAGCAACACGTCTCATAGCATTTGTTCTTCTTGTTGCGTTGCTGTTTACACTGCTTCATTATGCAACACCCAAGGGCCTGCGTCCCTCTAAGCCACGAGTTTTGCCACTCCTTGGGTTACTCTTCACTGCCGGGCTGCTCTTCTTGGGTATACGAGGCGGAGTTGGCGAATCGACCAACAATGTGGGAAAAGTCTATTTCAGCAACAATCAGTTTCTTAACCACTCGGCTGTAAATCCCATATTCAGTTTCATCTACTCAATAGGAAAACGCGAGGATTACAGTGAGTCCTATCGTTTCTACAGCCCCGAGGAACTTAATGCACGTATCGACGGGCTTTACAAGCAGGATAGTGCAATAAGCGATACTCTGCTAAACAACACCCGACCAAACATCGTTACGATAATTCTCGAGGGAATGAGTTGCTCCCTTATCGAGAGTATGGGCGGCGCGAAAGGCGTAACACCCAATTTTGACAGACTATCACAAGAGGGAGTACTGTTTACGCAATGCTATGCCAACAGTTACCGCACCGACCGAGGACTCATCTGCTCATTAAGCGGATACCTCTCGTTCCCCAAGACCTCGGTAATGAAATCGGTGATAAAGAGCCAAGGACTATCGTCAATTGCCTCGATTCTCTCAAAAGCAGGCTATCACAATACTTTCCTCTATGGTGGAGACATCAACTTCACAAATATGAAGAGTTATTTCTACTCCACAGGATACGATGAACTTATTGCCGACAAGGATTTCAGCATCAAGGAGAAAGGTGGACACCGGTGGGGCGTAAGCGACCACGTTACATTCGACTCGTTGCTACACCTTGTAAAACATCGCCCTCAAGAGCCGTGGCACATAACCTATCTAACACTAAGCAGTCACGAGCCCTGGACAGTTCCTTACAATAGAATAGCCGACAATCCCATTGCCAACTCGTTTGCCTATACCGACTCGTGCTTAGGCAACTTCATACAGCGCCTCAAGGAGAGCGAGCTATGGGATAACACCCTTGTTATCTGTATGCCGGACCACGCTGTAATAGGCTTCCCGAAAGGGATAGACCAAGCCAACGAGAACCGCAACCGTATTCCCCTGCTATTCACCGGTGGCGCTGTAAAAGAGAACCGACAGATAGCGACAATATGCAATCAGAGCGACCTTCCTGCCACCCTGCTTGCGCAGCTTGGACTACCTATCGAGAGTTTCCCCTTCAGCCGCAACGTTCTCTCTCCATCATACGACTATCCTTTTGCCTATCACGCATTCAACAATGGATTATCGTTTATCGACTCGACAGGATTTACGCTATTCGACCTTGATGCAAACAGCATACGTGTAGAAAAGCCGGCCGACGCAACAGACTCACGCGCCACTAAGGCAAAGGCTATACTGCAAGCCGCATATAACGATTTTCAAAAAAGATAAGTTAACAGTCTCTCTTGACCATTCAAAGAGAGAAGGATAATATACATAAGAAACATATAATGAAAAAAGATAGGAATATTGTCATCGCACTGATAAGGAATATTGCGCTTGCATACATTGTGTTGGCAGTCTGCCGCCTGCTGTTTGTACTTGTCAACTATGATATGTATGCTACCGGGTTACAGACAGCACCGCTGTGGCCTATCTTAAAAGGTGCATTGCGTTTCGATACAGCAGCAGTGTGCTATTTGAATATTCCTTACATTGTAGCTCTGCTTTTGCCGTTACACATCAAGGAGGGAGCTGTAATGCAGAAGGTAGAGCGCCTGCTCTTTGTGCTGTGCAACGGTATTGGTACTATTGCCAACTTATGCGATGCGGTGTATGTTCCTTTCTCGGGTCGCCGCACCACGTGGTCGCTCTTCTCGGAGTTTTCGAACGAAGGGAATATTGCCACTATTATTGGTTACGAGGTTATTACACATTGGTATCTTGTCATTGCAGGCATTTTTATAATATGGTTCTTATGGTATTTTTACACTCCTGCCCGCAATTGCAATGGAATACTTAAGTATTATATCTTGCGTGTTGTACTGTTTGCAGCCGTGGCACCCCTTATTGTATTCGGTATAAGAGGAGGTATAGGACGTACGGTGCGCCCCATAAGCCTTAACGATGCAAATGAGTATATCGCCTCTCCATCGCAGGCGGCGATAGTACTGAATACTCCCTTCTCGATGATTCGCACAATAGGCAAGAACCCCTTTAAAGAGGTGAATTTCTTCGATGAAAAGGAGGTTTCCGAGATTTTCGACCCTATACTGAAGTATCCTGACGACAGCCTTTTGCGCAAGAATGTTGTTGTCTTTATTATAGAGAGTTTCGGCAAAGAGTATATCGGAGCATATAATCCTCATAGGGGCGAACAATCGTTGACACCGTTCCTCGATTCACTTATATCGGTGAGTCACACATACGCTTACTCCTACGGCAATGGTCGCAAGAGTATCGATGGGATGCCGTCGGTACTATCGGGAATACCTATGTTCGTCGAACCTTTCTTTGTAACTCCGGCCTCGCTTAATAAGGTGAGCGGCATTGCAGGTGAACTTGCTAAAGAGGGATATCACACAGCATTCTTTCACGGTGCACCTAACGGCTCTATGGGCTTTCAGGCATTTGCAAAGGCAACAGGTTTTAAAGAGTACTATGGTAAGGAGGAGTACGACGCAAAATATATCGGCAATGACGACTTTGACGGTGCGTGGGCCATTTGGGACGAGCCTTTCTTTAAGTTCTATGCCGAGACATTGGGAACGCTGAAGGAGCCTTTTGTTGCGTCGATGTTCAGTGCCTCGTCGCACCATCCTTTTGCCGTTCCGGCCGAGTATACCAATGTATATAAGGAGGGCAAGATTCCTATTCACAAATGTATTCAGTATACCGATAATGCGTTGCGCGGTTTCTTCAAGAGGGCGAGCCGCGAGCCTTGGTTCAAGAATACTCTTTTTGTAATTACCGCCGACCACACCAACGAGTGTTACGACCAACGTTATAATACTCCTTCGGGAGCGTTCGAGGTGCCTGTAATATTCTATTCGCCAACAGCCGAAGAGCCCTTTACCCCCGGTGTCGACAGCGTAAGAATAGCTCAGCAGATTGATATAATGCCTACCGTTCTCGATTATCTTGGTTACCGCCGTCCTTTCCTCTCATTTGGCAAGAGTCTGCTGCGCATAGCCCCCGAGGAGAGCTATGCTGTGAATTGGGTGAGTGGTATGTATCAGTATTTCAAGGATGAATATATGCTCACCTTTGACGGCACGAAAGCCGTGTCGCTTACCGATATACGTCGTAGCCCTGCGTCGCAAGAGAATCTTTTGGACAAAAGACCCGAAAAGGCTGCGATGATGGAGCGCGAACTAAAAGCAATTATACAACAATATATGGCACGTATGTTGCAAGACAGGCTCGTGCCCGAGAATGACAAACAATAAGCCTTAGAAGGCTGTTATATTTAATTACCTATTATAAGAAAAATGGCAACGATAATATTCCCTTCTCCCATCTTCGGCCCGGTGCGCAGTCGTCGTCTGGGCGTCTCGCTTGGTATTAATCTCTTGCCGGGCGATGGAAAAGTGTGTACATTTGATTGTATCTATTGTGAGTGCGGATTTAATGCCACGCATCGCAGCCGCACTCCACTGCCCACACGCGAAGAGGTCAGCGAGGCACTCGAAACACAGCTCATAGCAATGCAACGCGAGGGCATAGCCCCTGACGTTCTGACATTTGCTGGTAACGGTGAGCCCACCATCCATCCACGTTTTTCCGAGATTATCGACGATACAATAGCTCTACGCAACAAATATTTCCCCAACGCAAAGGTAAGCGTACTAAGCAATGCTACACTCATAGGTCGCCCCTCTGTGTTCGAAGCACTTAAAAAGGTTGATAACAATATCCTTAAGCTCGACACAGTAAACGAGGATTATATTGCACGTGTCGACCGACCTAATGATGCCTATAAATTACAAGATATTATTGAGTGTATGAAGGCTTTCAACGGTACTCTTGTTGTGCAGACTATGTTTATGAAAGGCATCGTCGATGGTGTGAGCGTTGATAATACAGGCGACGCGTATGTTCTTCCCTGGTTAGAGACTGTCAAGGCTATCGCGCCACGCGAGGTTATGATATACACTATCGACCGCGAAACTCCACAGCAAGGACTTCAAAAAGCTACACGCGAAGAGCTAGATCGCATAGTGGCATTGCTCTCCGAGGCAGGAATAAAGGCAACAGCATCTTATTAAAAAACCGACAGTATCCTATACGGGAAGGAGTATTCGGGATTTATTCTCTAAGTTTTTCGATAGTTATCCCCCTGTCTACCAAGGCCACACGCTTGGCAAATGCGCGAATATTCTCAATATCGTGGCCGACAAGAACTACAGCGCAACTATTATTCAGTTGTGTTATAAGTTCATACAGATGCGTTTCGGAGTGATTGTCGAGATAGGTCGATGGCTCGTCCAGAAAGACAATATCGGGTCGGGAGACTATGGCACGTGCCAATAGCGTGCGTTGCAATTCGCCGCCACTCAGCTGTCCGATATTTTTGTTTGCAAGATGACCAACCATCATACGTTCCAGAGCCTCATCGACCAGAGCCCTCTCTATCCGAGCAAAGGGATTAAAGAAATTACTCTTGTCGGTAAGCCCCAGCGACACCGCCTCGCGTACACTCATAGGGAACATACGGTCAATAGATGAACATTGCGGGAGGTAACCTATTGCAGGCACGCCTCCATCTGTACGTCGGCGCTCTATGGTGCCTCTTTGCGCTTTAAGAAGTCCCATCATTAGTTTTATGAGAGTGCTCTTTCCGCTGCCGTTAGAACCTACGATACCAAGAAAATCGCGCTCACCGATAGTGATATTCACATTATCGAGTAGCAGCCTTGTGGTATAAGAGAAAGAGACATTCCTAAGTTCAATCATAGCAGATAGTTTCATTCTTTGGCCATTTCATCGGCTATTTTGCATAGTTCAGTGTGCCAATCATAGTTCAAGGGGTCGATAGAGACAACCCTTGCCCCAATCTCATCGGCAATAGTAACAGCATTTTTACTGTCGAACCCGCTCTGCACAAAAACAAGAGTAACCCCACGTCTCTTAGCCTCATCGATAACACCCTTTATATGTGCTGCCGATGGCTCCTTACCCTCCTCTTCAATGGATAACTGATGCAAGCCATAGAGACGGGCAAAATATGTAAGTGAGGGGTGAAAAACCAGGAAGGAATTTCCTTTAAACATTTCGAGTTTTTGTGTAATATAACCATCTGTGGCGGCAATCCTATCGGTGAGAGCGTGCAAACGAGCACGGTAACCATCGGCATTCGCAGTATCAAGCGAACACAAGGCATTACATACATTCTTGGCTATAACAGCCATATTATCGGGTGAGGCCCACAGATGCGGATCCTCGTCGGTTCTCGTTATCCCTTCAGATGTGTCAAATATTCTCAGACGAGGATACATTTCGGCAATTCTACCTAACCAGGCATCCTCGAATCCCAATCCTCCAACTATAAAATAGGCTCTGCTGTCTGCCAAAGAGACAATATCGCGCGGAGTCGGGTCGAATGTCTCGGGATTATCCCCTTTTGGAACAAGCGATTCAACCGTCCAGCTATCTCCTGCAACAGCCTCAACTACGTAGCGATAAGGCTCGGCAGTAACGGCAAGCGTTCTTCGTCCCGCACTCTTATCCGATGAACAGGCAAGCAAGAGAGAGAGCAGCAATAGCAGAAAGAGAGGTTTCATTATATCATATTTTAAAAAAACGAAAAGAGCCCGGCAAAACCCACATACGACAGAGCCACAAGCAGATAACGCAGGAATTTTCCGGCCATCATAACCAATGTGACCTTAAACATATCGGCACGCATAACACCAAGCGTGAGCAGAATAGCAGTGCCAATGAGTGGAACAAACGATAGGAACGAGGCCCAAAAGCCATAACGTTGAATAATTCTATCGGCCTGATGCATACGTCGGTCGGAAACCTTGAAAATCCGTGCCACCTTCTCCTTCGTCACAAGACGCCCTGTGTAGTAACAAGTTACTCCACCTATAGTATTTCCTATTGTAGAAACAACAACAAGACCAAAAGTGTTTAAGCCCATACCCATAAGAATCACCAACAGCACCTCACTTGTAAGAGGCAACACCGACCCCGATAAAAAAGCCATAACACCCATACCCCAGTATCCATAGGCACTGAGAGACTCAACTAGAAAATCCAAATCCATACACCAAATACCGCCGTAACGGCAATACACATTATATTAAATATCCAAAAAGCTATATTATAAAATTTATTGAATCGAAGCGAAAAAATGTAAGCGACAGAGATAGCAAACCCCGGCAGCCGCCAAGCCGACAATAGTTCGATATTATCATTGGCAAACCAACTGAGAATCCACAAACAGATATTCGCACATATAACAAACAATAGCATACGACGCATAAGAGGCTTCGCGGGGCTTGTACTACTTACAAAAACCACTGCAGCCCACAGGAGCACAACAAGCTCTACTGCCATTGACACCAGGAAAGGCAACGAAGGCACAACAAATGCAAACAGCAAAGCCGTGTCTATGCCACCGATAAGATTATCGCAAAACAGCTCCATCTCCGGAAACACAACCTCAATGCAATACAGAAACCACAATGGCGTTGCGATGCCCAACAGTGCAGCCATAACAGTTCTGATGCCAATCACTCCCGTCATTGCAATATATATAAAGAAGAGCGGAAGCAGGTAGATATATTGCGACATAAACAACACCGCAAGCGAGAGAGACAAAAAAGCGGAATAGACCCATTTTTGCACGTTAGCTCTTGGATAGCAGCCCACAAGCAGAGCAAGCAGCAGCACAGCAGCAAACACCGACAGAGCCACCGCAGCGTTACACTGCAGCACAAGCGAACAGGCCGCAAGCCACATAAACAGTCCCCCCAACCAAGGTGTGCGACCCTCTATTATAACAAAGGAATTAAGGATAAATGCAGTTACCATATATATCCCAAAGGCAAGTACTCCACATATCCAAAGCGGAAGAGAGAAACTTAAAAAGGAGTGTGGTGCATCACCAAGGGCAATGCGCCCCAACACCCCAATAAGCCACAGCAATGTCGCACCCACCAGCAGTATAGTCAAAGTGAACCTGCCGGTTACAAATCTCTTCTGGAACGTATTACTGTTATTATAAAGCAATTTCTGTCGTTACTTTAGCAGGTCTTACAAGTCGAAGCCTATATCGCCTCTGAAATATTTCTTCTCGAACTCGATAGCATTAGCCGAGCGGAACGATTTCTCCAACGCCTCGGCACGATTGTTACCATACGAGCATACAGCCAGCACACGACCGCCCGCTGTCACCACCTTACCATCTTTAAGCGCAGTTCCCGCGTGAAAGAGAATGCTATCCTCGACCTTTTCGAATCCTGTCATTTCGTAACCCTTACCGTACGACTCGGGGTAGCCGCCCGATACAAGCATCACGCACACAGCGGTGCGCTCGTCGAATTCGGCCTTTGTTCCTGCCAGTGTACCCGCATCTACTTTCCGGAACAGTTCCACAATGTCGCTCTTAAGGCGCAGCATCACCGACTCGGTCTCAGGGTCACCCATACGCACATTATACTCAATCACCATAGGCTCGCCACATACGTTTATAAGGCCGAAGAAGATAAAACCCTTATACAGCAGACCATCGGCGGCAAGACCCTCCACTGTTGGACGTACAATACGCTCGTCGACCTTCTTCATCCACTGCTCATTGGCAAAGGGAACGGGCGATATCGAACCCATTCCACCGGTGTTAAGACCCGTGTTACCCTCACCGATACGTTTATAATCCTTTGCCTCGGGCAGAAGAACATAATCCTTGCCATCGGTGAGTACAAATACCGAGCACTCTATTCCATCGAGGAACTCCTCGATGACCACTGTTGCCGATGAGTCGCCGAACATTCCGTCGAACATCTCCTTGAGCTGCTCCTTTGCCTCCTCTAATGTAGATAGGATAAGCACACCTTTTCCTGCACAAAGGCCATCGGCTTTAAGCACGTAAGGCGCCTTTAACCCCTCTAGGAACTTATATGCCTCCTCTATTTGTGTGCCGTCGAAAGCACGGTAGGCTGCAGTAGGGATATTGTGACGCTGCATAAAATCCTTGGCAAAACTCTTGCTGCCCTCGAGTTGTGCTGCATCACGCGAGGGACCAATCACTGCCACGTGTGAAAGACGCTCATCACCTTTAAAGTAGTCGTATATACCCTTTACCAACGGGTCCTCGGGACCCACCACCACCATATTTACTCCATTTTCGAGGACAAACGCCGCTATTGCGTCGAAATCGCACACCGAAATAGCCACATTCTCGCCCACAGCCGATGTTCCCGCATTTCCGGGAGCAATATAAAGTTTCTCAACCTTTGCGCTCTGCGCAATTTTCCAAGCAAGCGCGTGTTCTCGTCCGCCACTGCCTAAAAGCAATATTTTCATTGTACTATTATTTATTGTGGGAACTTGTGATTCTATTAAATAATCCACTCCCGTTATTTATTTACTCTTTATCACTTTTTCCTTTGCCGTTACCGCCACGTTTGCCGCCTTTCAGATAGGGACGACCACCCTGTGCCGAGCCGCGACGCTTATCATCGCCACCCGAAGGGCGACGACCCTTGCTGCGAGGTTTATCCTCACCGCCCCAACCGCGCACATTCCTTGAGCCATCCTCGCTGCGACGATTGTCACCACGATAATCCGTACGACGATTATCTCCGCGACGGTTGTCACGACGATAGCCACGCTCCTCTGTGTCGTTATTTTCACGTTCGTTACGCTCGGCTTTCACGCGCTGTGCAGTACGGGTCTTGAAGTATGACTCAAGCTCGCGACGACGTCTCATCGATGCCTCGCTGTCGGGAGCATCATTATCCACCGGCTGACGACGCGCACCCTTCTGCTCTCCGTCGAGGCCGGTCAGACGCGACTTACGCTTAAGCGGCGCAAAATCTTTCTTAAGGTTATTACCCTCGTCGCGGAATCCCTTGTATTTACCCTGGAATAGCTCATACTTACGCAGCTCGCAGTCGAGGTCGCCGTTAAAGAGAGGTATTCTCGCCGACGCCTTAAGACCAATCTGGTCGAAGCAGTCGTAACTGCTGCTTATTACCCAAGCCTCGTTACCCTGGAAAGCGTGTTTCAGACGCTCGCCTAAGTCTTTATACACCTGAAGCAGATTATCGGACATAAGACGCTCGCCGTAAGGAGGGTTCACAATCATCACAGCACGCTCGGCAGGCTCCTGAAAGTCCTTTATATCGCGGCACTCGACCGAGATAATATCGCCCATCATTGCCGATTTTATGTTTCGGCGGGCACAAGCCACCATACGTCCGTCTACGTCGTAACCATAGATTTTATGATTAAACTCACGCTCGGCCGAGTCATCGTCATATATCGAGCGGAAAAGTTCCTCGTCAAAATCTTTCCATTTCTCGAAAGCAAAGCTCTGACGGAACACACCGGGAGCAATGTTACGTGCAATGAGAGCAGCCTCTATGGGCAGGGTACCCGAGCCACACATAGGATCGATAAAGTCGCACTCACCCCTCCATCCTGTAAGCAGAATCATACCGGCCGCCAGCACCTCGTTTATGGGTGCTGCGCCGGTCTCGACGCGGTATCCGCGACGATGCAACGACTCACCCGAGCTGTCGAAAGCAAGAGTGCAATCCTCGTGTGCAATATGTATGTGGAAAACCAGATCGGGGTTGTTCAACTGTACCGAAGGACGTCGACCCTCTTTTTCGTTAAAGTAGTCGGCAATAGCATCCTTCACGCGGTAGGCAACGAACTTGGAATGACGGAACACATCGCTATACACAACCGAGTCGACCGAGAATGTAGAGTTACTGTCGAGATACTCGTTCCACTCGATACTCTTTATCACATTATAAACCTCATCGGCATCGGATGCCTTAAAATGAAGAATAGGTTTAAGAATACGCACAGCCGTTCTAAGGCAGAAGTTCGCCTTATACATAAGAGCTTTGTCACCCGTAAAAGAGACCATACGACGACCTATCTGCACATTGTTAGCACCCAAGTCGGTCAATTCCTGCGCCAACACCTCTTCGAGCCCCTGAAAAGTTTTGGCAATAAGTTCAAATTCCTCCATAAAATAACCTAAAAGAACAATAAGGCATAAGCCTCGATAAATATTTGTCAATCGGGTACTCCTTTTGACTCAAAATTATTTTTTTGCAAAGATACAACCAAACGAGCGAAAAATATAAAGCTTGCTTTAATATTTTTTACAGCGAGTGCAGATTATCTTCGAGATTTTTCTCAAAGATGGCAATAAAAAACCATTTTTGCTGTAAATAACTATTCTGTTTTTCGGCAAAAATGGTATCTTCGCACTCCAATAAAAACAGCCAATTAAGATGAAAAAGATAACAACAATATTTGCAGCTATTACCTTAGGAACCATAGGCGGATGGCTACTCCTCTCCAACGAAGGCACAAACGTCGACAATATGCCCTATTCACAGATACCCTACTGCTGCGTATCGCCCGAGATTCCCAAAAGCGTGACATTCGCCGGTGAGGAAATTACTCTTACACAACACGACCGCCGCGAGCGTATGGACAGGGAGATTCTTGCATTTACCTACTCCCACATAAACACACTGTTGCAGATAAAGCGTGCCAACCGCCTATTCCCCATCGTCGAGCCCATTCTTAAGGAGTGCGGTGTACCCGATGATTTTAAATACCTTATGATTATAGAGAGCAACGGCGACATTCACGCCCGCTCTACAGTTGGCGCGGCAGGATTGTGGCAGTTTATGGAAAAGACAGGTCGAGAATACGGGTTAGAGGTAAACAATTATGTCGACGAGAGATATCACATCGAGAAAGCCACACGCGCTGCCTGCAAATACCTGAAAAAAAGCTACGAAGAGTTTGGTAACTGGATGACGGTTGCAGCCAGCTATAACGCAGGCACAGCCAATATATCAAAGCGTGTTGAGTCACAAAAAGAGGGAAATGCAATAAACCTTGTCCTTGTCCCCGAGACCTCGCGCTATCTCTTTCGCCTACTGGCAGCAAAGACAATCTTTGCCGACCCCGTAGCCTACGGATTCATAATAAAGAAGAGCGACCTCTACCCACCGCTTAAGATAAAAAAGAGTATAACCATCAACAAACCTGTGAGTTGCTGGGCCGACGTTGCCAAGAAGCATAACCTTACATTCCTGCAGTTACGCGAGGCGAACCCTTGGATGCGAAGCAGCACAATGCCCAACAAAACCGGCAAAAGCTACCAAGTGCTTATCCCCGATGCCGAGGCGTTGCACTACAATCCTAAAGAGACAAAACCACACAACCCCAAATGGGTGCTGAGATAAAAAAAGATGTGGATAACCCAAAAGTAATGAATGGGTTATCCACATTATCATTAGATTGAACAAAACGTTTTATTCAGTAACCGGATAACAACGCAAATTCTTGGGAAATATACCATTTACACAAACTCCTCGCCAAGTTTCATTCGAGCATCGTTAAGAAACTTACGAATATCGCCCTCGCGTCCCTTCTTGCAAACAAGCAGTACATTTCCTGCGTCCACAATAAGCAGGTCATCGACACCCTGAATAACAGCAAGCTTATCCTTTGGCAATGATACTACATTGTTATGGCTATCGTAAGACATTGTATGCGAATGCATAATCACATTCCCATCGCTATCTTTAGGCAGAGTACCGTAGAGCGAATCCCACGTACCTATATCGGCCCAGCCAAACTCTCCAACCTGCAGAAAAACATTATCGGCACGCTCCATCACCGCCGAATCCATCGAGGCATTCGGGAACGAAGTGTACGACTCATATATCCTACGGCGACGGTCGTCGCGATTGGGAAGCTCGCGGAACACCTGCTCAAACTCGGCCATCATATCAGGCAGTAGCTTGGCAAGCGTTTCTATTATCGTCTGCACGTTCCATATATATATACCCGAGTTCCAATAAAACTCTCCACTCTCCATAAATATACGCGCAAACTCATACTCGGGCTTTTCGGTAAATGTACGCACCTTGTAGAAAGTACCATTTTCCGATGCCGAGTTATTGTCAGCCACTTGAATATATCCGTAGCGAGTCTCGGGACAGGTTGGTTTGATTCCTATTATCACAAGTTTGCTCTGCTCGGCAACAAAGTCGAGTCCCTTACCGACGGTCTCTACAAAGAGGTCTTCTTTAAGCACAAGCTGGTCGCTCTGTGCTACAACAATATTGGCATTAGGGTTCAGTTGCCTTATGTGGCAAGCCGCGTATGCTATGCTTGGTGCGGTACCACGAAACGACGGCTCGTGAAGAATCTGCTCGGTAGATAACTGAGGAAGTTGTTCGTGTACTATTTGCGAATATATTATATTTGTCGAAACAATAATATTCTCACGCGGAACTATACGGCTGTAACGGTCGTAGGTCTGTTGAAGCATCGTTCGACCACAGCCCAAAAGGTCGTGAAACTGCTTGGGAAGATTTTTCCTGCTCAGAGGCCACAGACGACTACCCACTCCTCCGGCCATTATTACGCAATATCTGTTGTTGTCCATTTCGCAGGGATTTATAGTGTTTATACTTTTGACAACGCAAGTATAATATTTTTATTGCTAAGAAACGGTTTAAATTTCTAAAAAAAGTTTATTAACAAAGAAATAGTTCCTTATATAATCGGTAATCTGACACAAACCATTCAAAAATTTCGTAATGCGTAAATACAATAGCGGAAAGGGATATAAAAACACAGAACAGGGAACACCTGTTGGATGCACCCTGTTCTCTGTTTTATCTGTTCTTTCTATTAGAACTCGGCGTTGTTGGGAGTACGGGGGAAAGGTATCACATCGCGGATGTTTGCCATTCCTGTTACAAAGAGCAACAGACGCTCGAATCCGAGTCCGAATCCCGAGTGGGGACAAGAACCATAGCGACGGGTATCGAGATACCACCACATATCCTTCATAGGAATACCAAGCTCCTCGATGCGGGCGAGCAGTTTGCCATAGTCGGCCTCGCGCTCCGAACCACCGATAATCTCACCAATCTTGGGGAAGAGAACATCCATAGCACGTACAGTCTTTCCATCCTCGTTCTGCTTCATATAGAATGCCTTAATCTCCTTGGGATAGTCGGTTAGTATTACAGGACGCTTGAAGTGATGCTCTACAAGGTAACGCTCGTGCTCCGAAGCAAGATCGACACCCCAATATACGGGGAACTCGAACTTATGACCACCGGCTACAGCCTCCTCGAGAATCTTGATACCGTCGGTATAGGCAAGGCGTACAAACTCGGTATCGACAATCGAGCGCAGACGCTCGATGAGTCCCTTGTCAATCATATTGTTAAGGAAGGTAATATCCTCCATACAGTGGTCGAGAGCCCACTGCACACAATATTTGATGAACTCCTCGGCAAGGTCCATATTGTCGGTGATGTCGTTGAACGCAACCTCGGGCTCAATCATCCAGAATTCGGCAAGGTGACGGGGAGTATTTGAATTCTCGGCACGGAATGTAGGGCCGAATGTATAAATTGCACCAAGCGCAGTTGCTGCAAGCTCACCCTCGAGCTGTCCCGACACAGTGAGGCTCGCCTGCTTTCCGAAGAAGTCACTGTCATACTTTATGCTGCCCTCATCATCCTTCTTAAGGTCGTAGAGGTTCATTGTTGTCACCTGGAACATCTGTCCCGCACCCTCGCAGTCTGATGCCGTGATAATGGGTGTATGGAAATAGTAGAAGCCCTTATCGTGGAAAAACTTGTGAATGGCGTATGCCATATTATGGCGTATGCGGAACACCGCACCAAAGGTATTTGTACGGGGACGCAGGTGAGCAACGGTGCGCATATACTCCATTGTCTGTCCCTTCTTCTGCAAAGGATAGGTGTTGTCGCACTCTCCAAGCACCTCAATCTCGGTTGCCTGAATCTCGACCGACTGTCCGCCGCCGATAGACTCAACCAACAGACCGTTTATACTGAGGCAGGCACCTGTTGTGAGGAGTTTGAGCATATCCTCGTCGAACTTCTCGACATCGATAACAATCTGCACGTTGCTTATTGTCGAGCCGTCGTTAAGTGCCACGAATGCAACCTGCTTGCTGCTGCGACGTGTTCTGACCCAACCTCTTACGTTCACCTCGGTACCGTAGGCGGTACTCTTAAGTAAATCGGAAATTCTTGTTCGTCTTATAGTTTTCATACGATTTTATTCTGTTTTTCTTGTGTTCTTGTTATTCGTATGCTCCCATTCGTAGCATATTTACCTCTTTCTCGGTAAGATAGCGCCAATCGCCACGTTTTAGATTCTTCTTTGTAAGTCCGGCAAAGAGTACACGGTCGAGTTTTACAACGCGGTAACCAAGATGCTCCATCATACGACGCACGATGCGGTTCTTGCCCGAGTGAATCTCTATTCCAATCTGCGAACGGTCGGCATCGTTCACGTAGCTCACCTCGTCGGCATAGATAGGACCGTCCTCTAGCTCTATTCCGCTTGCCAATAAATCCATATCAGACATTGCCACATTCTTGTCACAAGTTACGTGATAGATTTTCTTCTTCATAAATTTGGGGTGTGTGAGCTTCGATGCCATATCACCGTCGTTGGTTAACAGAAGTACTCCTGTTGTATTACGGTCGAGACGTCCAACGGGGTATATTCTCTCTTTGCCGATACCCTTAAGACAGTCGAGCACAGTACGGCGCTCCTGAGGGTCTTCGACAGTGGTAACGCAATCCTTGGGTTTATTGAGCAACACATATACCTTACGCTCGGGATTCACGCGCTCACCATTGAAACGGATATCGTCGACAGGGGTTACCTTTACTCCAAGTTCTGTTACGACAGTACCATTTACGCTGACAAGTCCTGCTGCAATGTAGTTGTCGGCTTCGCGACGCGAGCAGACACCTGCATTGGCAAGATATTTATTCAGGCGCAGAGGGGCATTGGGGTCTATTGCCGCCTCGCGGTAGACAATACGCTTCTTGTTGCTGTATTTTGCATTAGGATCGTACGCAGTGCTTCTGTTTCCACGCTGACCATAGCCTGCACGATGCTGGGTGCTATATGCACGGCTGTAATTACCGTTGTTAACGCTACGGCCCTCGCTGCGATATCCTCCCTGACGTCCCTGGCCATACTGACGCTCTGCGGGTCGGCTGTCATAACGGTTATAGTTGGTCTCACCCTCGGCACCGTTATTATATTGTGGACGCTGATACGAGGTGTAACGCTTGCCCCCCTCGCTACTGTTACCACGATAGTCGTTATTACGATAACCGCTGCCACCATACTGTCGCTGTCCATCCTGCTCTCTTGTAAAACGAGGACGTTGCTTTTTTCGATACTCTGCGTTAAAATCGCTGTTGAATGAGCGCTCGCGGTTACCACCTCGGGGTGCGTATCCGCCCTGACGCTTCTCTTTGTAGTTATCCATTTTCTTATATATTTACGAACCTCACGGTCCAATTTTTCTAAAGAAAAGCCCCTAAAGAAAGAGGCTATAATATTATACTCCTGTATATGTGTGGGGAGTGATTGCTCTAAGTTCCTCTTTTACACTCTCGGCAACGTCAAGACCATCGATGAACTGCAGCAACGACTGCCGGTCAATCTTACTGTTGGTACGTGTGAGAGCCTTAAGAGCCTCGTAAGGGTTAGGATATGCCTCGCGACGCAGAATAGTCTGTATACCCTCGGCACATACATTCCAACTATTGTCAAGCTCACCCGATATTGCCGCCTCGTTAAGCAACAACTTACGCAAACCAACCAGTGTACTCTTTACCGCAATGAGCATATGTCCCATAGGCACACCCACGTTACGAAGAACGGTAGAGTCGGTAAGGTCGCGCTGAAGACGCGAAATAGGAAGTTTTGTTGCAAGGTGGTCGAGTATTGCATTGGCAATGCCAAGATTACCCTCACTATTCTCGAAGTCAATGGGGTTCACCTTGTGAGGCATTGCGCTTGAACCAACCTCGCCGGCCTTAATCTTCTGCTTGAAGAACTCCATTGAGATATACTGCCAGAAGTCACGATCCATATCAATGATAATGGTGTTTATGCGACGCATAGCATCGAAAAGCGCTGCCAGATTATCGTAATTGGAAATCTGTGTAGTGTACTGCTCGCGCTGTAGACCCAGTTTCTCACTTACGAACTTGTTACCTAATGCCTTCCAATCAATTGCCGGATAGGCAACATTGTGAGCATTGAAGTTACCTGTTGCGCCACCGAACTTAGCCGATATAACGCAGTTCTTAAGCTGCGCCAACTGTGTCTCGAGGCGGTAGATAAATACCATCACCTCTTTTCCCAAACGTGTGGGCGATGCAGGCTGTCCGTGCGTACGCGCCAGCATAGGAATCTCTTTCCACGCCTCGGCATACCCTTTGAGCTGTGCAATAAGCTCCTCGACAAGAGGATAATAGCAGTTCTCTAAAGCATCCTTGATGGTACAAGGAATAGAGGTATTATTAATATCCTGTGAAGTAAGTCCGAAATGTATAAACTCTTTATAGCTGTCGAGACCACCGATAGCATCGAAGCGCTCCTTTATGAAATACTCTACAGCCTTAACATCGTGATTGGTAACCTTCTCAATCTCTTTGATGCGACGCGCATCATCGGTAGTAAACTCCTTGTATATAGCACGAAGCTGTGGGAATATCGCAGCATCCACACCACTGAGCTGCGGCAGAGGAATCTCGCACAATGTAATAAAATACTCAATCTCTACAAGTACACGATACTTCATCAAAGCGTACTCCGAGAAATAGTCGGCCAGAGTCTCTGTCTTACCCCTATAGCGGCCATCTATAGGTGATATTGCAGTAAGAATGTCAAGTTCCATTGTTGTGAAAGTAATCTTAGAAACCGTATTATTATTTAAAAACGTTTTTAGGCTGCAAAATTAGTATTTTTTTAAGGTATAAACAGCGGGAAGCAGCATAAAGTTTATTAAAAAACAACAATATATCGTCTTAACAAGAAAATATTGTCGTCGCAAAGTCTTTTTGTAACCAATGCAATCAAGCAAACTCTATTTTCACAACCCACCATATACAAAAAAAACCTGCTTACGCAGGCTACTTTCGGTGGGCGTTGACGGATTCGAACCGCCGACCCTCTGCTTGTAAGGCAGATGCTCTAAACCAGCTGAGCTAAACGCCCGAATTAAACAAGGATTGCAACCAAAGAAAAAATCTACTCTATCACTTACCTTTCGGTGGGCGTTGACGGATTCGAACCGCCGACCCTCTGCTTGTAAGGCAGATGCTCTAAACCAGCTGAGCTAAACGCCCGAAAGGCTGCAACCCTTAAATGCGATGCAAAGATAGAGTTTTCTTTTTGAATACACAAATTTTTTAGCACTTTTTTATTTACAAATATTCATTTAACGGAATATTCCTGGTTTTTGCACAAACATTAACAATAAACCGGGGCAGATTTGTGAATCTGCCCCGGTTTATATTTTACTTTATCGCAAGATTACTTTACGATAGAGATAATAACGCGACGGTTGAACTTAGCAGGTTTCTCAACTGCTACACCACCCTTACCCTCAACTACGAGCTGATCCTGAGGAACACCAAGCTCAACAAGCTTCTCGGCAACAGCCTTAGCACGAGCCTCTGAGAGTTTCTGGTTATACTCAGCAGAACCTGTAGCGCTATCGGCGTAACCAACTACAGAGAGCTTAACACCTGCGTTCTTAGCAGCATCGGCAAGTGACTGCAAGTTGATAATCTCCTTCTTAGAGGCAATCTTAGAAGAGTTGAATGCAAAGAATACCGACTGAGCTACGTCAACATAACCGGGCTCACTCTCGAGCTGCTTAATCTTAACCTGAGCCTGCGAGAGAGCATTCTTTGCCGCTGTAAGCTGGTTCTTAAGCTGCGCATTCTCTGACTCCTTAGCCTGAAGCTGTGCATTAAGCTCGGCAAGAGCTGCTGCATTAAGAGCCATAATAGCATCAACATCGGGTGTGTTGTCCCAAGTACACTTGCCAAGACGGAATGTAGCACCAACCTGAGCAGTGAACATCCAATCGTAACCGTTAGATGTCATATTAGCAGTAGGAGCAAAACCCTTCTTTGCCATCATTGAACCAATCTCAAGGTTGATAGCCCAACGCTTAGCGATGCGGAATGTGTTCAAGATACCAAAGTTACCTGTAAGCGAACCTGATTTCTTATTACCACCTGCACCGGGAGCATCAAGATTAGCTGCATAACCGAATCCTACGTAAGGAATAAAGTTCCAAATACGCTTCTCATTGTAACCATAGATTAGGTTGCTAAGGTTGAACAACGCATCGAAATGTGCATTATAGAATGAGTAGTCCTCGCCATCCTCATAAGCATTGAACTCGTAGCCATTGTAACCTACTCTCCAACCGAAACCGGGAGTATGCCATTTACCAACGTGCGCCGAAATAGCAGGAAGAGTAAGGTGATCGAACATACTCTCTCCGTGAGTAACGACAGGATTATAAACCTGAGCACCGATGTTCACATCTATAAACCAGTTACTACCAAAACTATTGGTAATAACGCTGTTCTTTACAGTAGGAACTACGACCTCGCTCACTGTCTCCTGTGCAAAAGAGACCATTGCAATACTGGCAATAGCCAGCGACATCATAAATTTTTTCATACTTGTATTAATTAGACACTAAAATTATTAATTCAAAACTATTGCCTCACTCTATAGAAACATAATGCAGAGCAGAAAAGTTTACGACATATAAGCGCACAATTCACCCACTGCACCCATTAATTCAATAAAGCTCGGTTTGCAAATTTACGTAATTTTTATTAACGCAAGTATTAAAGAATATTCAAAAACACAAGTGTTAACAAATTTTAACTACCAGAATGCCGTATTTTCCATATTTATGCTAACGGAAAAACTTTCTATCAATATCTGTATCCGGCATAATATATACTATTATCTGCCCATCGGGGGTACGAGCGGGTTCGGTAACCTTGAACAGCGAGGTAACAAGATTACTCATTTCATCGGGGGTAAGTATCTGCCCCGTCACAATAGCAACCTTACGCGCCATAGACAATGCGAGCTTTTCATAAAGTTTATCACGTACACCAAAAGTCTGCTCCATTGCCGAGTGAATAATATCCAACAGCAGCTCTGTCGGGGAGAGTCCCTCGGTATCAGCAGGAACACCATTGAGCGAAAAGCTACCGCCTCCCAACGACGATATATCGAAGCCCAGACTCTGAATCTCCTGCGATATTGAGTCGAGCGCAACCGCTTCGGCAGCGCTAAGGTCGACACGTTCGGGGAAGAGCAGGCCTTGAACATAGCCTTTATTATCACGCAGCTGTCCTATATATTTCTCGTATAACACCCTAATATGCGCTCTTCGCTGGTGTACCCACATAAGTCCCGACTTTACCGGTATAAGTATATACATTCCTTTGTACTGCGACATTGGTACAAAATCTTCGGACACAAACTGTGGTGTCTCTTCGTGGCTCTCTATAGGAGAGGTAACTGGAATTGAGATATCCTCGAAGGGCGAAGGGTCGACAATCTGCCCTGTTGCATCGCGATAAAATGCTTCCCAATTCTCACCGCCTCGGGTATCGTTCCTACGGTTACGAAACGGATTATAATCGGCCTTATAGGATATTCGGGGAGCCGACACAGGCGCTCCCTCGGGAAAGAGATTCATAGAGGGAATATCGGGCATCTCCTCGGCATCAAAATCGAGTCCCGGGGCAGCATTAAAACGTCCGAGAGACTCACGTACCGCAGCCGCAATTATCTTCCACAGACTCTGTTCATCCTCGAACTTTATTTCGGTCTTTGTAGGGTGAATATTCACGTCGATGCGCGAGGGGTCAACAGTGAAACACAAGAAAAACGGCACCTGTTCGCCCTGCGGAATCATCTGACTGTATGCCTCCATCACCGCTTTTGCAAAATAGGGGTGACGCATATATCGCCCGTTCACAAAGAAATATTGTTGAGCCCCTTTTTTTCTTGCACTCTCGGGGGCACCCACAAACCCCCTTATTTCGAGCAGCGAACTGCTGACCTCGACCTCTATGAGTTGAGAAGTAATCTTCTTGCCAAAGATATCAAGAATGCGTTTACGCATCGAACCTGCCTGCAAATTGAGCACCTCACTATCGTTGTGAGTGAGCAGGAACTCAACATCGCCGTTTATCAGCGCTACACGCTCGAACTCGGTTACAATGTTATTAAACTCAGTCTGAACCGATTTCAAGAATTTACGCCTTGCGGGAATATTGAAAAAGAGATTCTTAATCTTGAAATTGCTTCCCTTCGGACACGCCACAGGCTCCTGAGCCTCGAGTTTCGAGCCCGAGAAGGCAATACGTGTACCGAGTTCGTCATCCGCACGACGTGTGAGAAGCTCAACCTCGGCAACAGCTACTATCGAGGCAAGAGCTTCGCCTCGGAATCCCATTGTACGCAAAGCAAAAAGATCCTCGGCGCTGCTTATCTTTGACGTAGCGTGCCTTTCAAATGCCAGGCGTGCATCAGTCTCAGACATTCCCGAACCGTTGTCAATAACCTGAATCAGTGTCCGCCCGCCATCGCTAACTATAACCTGAATTTTTGTCGCCCCCGCATCCAGAGCATTCTCCATAAGTTCTTTTACAACCGAAGCAGGGCGTTGCACCACCTCACCTGCCGCAATCTGGTTGGCAACCGAATCGGGCAACAAATGTATTATATCCTGCATAATGATGAAGTTTTCAGAAAGACAATTTGCCTGTAATAAGGTAGTGTAAAATAAACAGACACACGGCTATACCCACGACAAGTGCCTGAGTAGTAAAGCGAGTACCCTCCTCTTTTCTTCGTTTCAGATGCGTCGTAGAGCCACTTATAGCCTCGCGAATTCTCTCTTCACGGCTCACCTCAGCAGGAGGCAGCATACCAAGATCGCGCTTGGCATTCTCGACTATCTTATCGAGTTTCTCCTTACGCTCATCAACAAATATATATTTATGATTGAACCTTTTTGGTTCACGCATCTTAAAAAGACCCATAACTTCCTTTTTTATTTATTTACCGACTTTATCCAGAGTAGGCAATGGCACACTTCTGCGATTAACCTTCTTAAGCATCTGGTCGCGACGTTTACCTCTCCAATTAAAAATATCCTCCTTATCACGCGGACGCATAAAATCGAGCCACACAAAATTGGGAAGATGACGAACGTCATCGGGAATTTTACTCATTGGATAGAATACTCCATCGGCCTTTGTCGGTGCAATGATTTTGTCCACCTCGCCATCCTTCATAAAGGCCGAGAGGCGTCCTGTCTCTGTTGTATTAAGTCCAAGCAGCAGGCTATCGCTATCCAGAGGATAGTAGCGAACAAGAACACTACCTATTACCTGCATTTCATTAAGTTTCTTATTGCTAAAGAGAAACTTCATCTCTTTGCCGCTTATCTGATTGTAGTTTACCGAGTCAACTCTCTCGGCATACAGTGTCTGGTTTATGATATGTACCCAATCAATAGAAGCTGTATCCATATACATCTTTATCTCCTCTCCTAGAAGTTGCTGAGTACCATACCACAGAACGGGGTCCTTATACATCGTCATACAGGTATCGCGTGAGTCGAAGACCAAAGAGTCGCACACTGCTTGAATATCGGTTCGGTAGGCACGTACCTTATGACAAGCACGAACCTTACGATAGACCGAGTCGGTATCTACATTATACGTAAGCGCCCAAATTGTATCGGAGTGCATATACAATGTGTCGCTTCCCTGCGAATAATCCATTACAACAGCACGCCCGGTAACATAGGCCGAATCGTTTATCTCGTTCATATATCCATACTCCCCTGTGAGCATATTGCGCGCTACAGTATCGCTATAAACAATATTACCAAACACTTCACTGAAACCGCGCACTGCATCATAGAAAAGAGAGTCACCCGTAAGTTCCTTTGTCCCGTTTGCCACAATGGAGCGCTTGAGCAGTGTAGCTTGCCGATTCCAGGTATTATAAAGCCCCAATGAAGAGCGTATGTGATTATCTCCGTTGTAGATATCGGTAGGCCCCACAATCTTGGCGAGCTTTGTTGCCGTATTATAATGCAAAGTATCGCTATTAAGCAGGAATTGTGGATTCTGCAGCGAAACATCATCGGTGAATATGGCGTCTTTTGTCGTCAAATCGTACTGCCCCCAATAGGAGTCAAGGGTACTCTGCTCGTCGCTGAGTGTACCGCCGTCGAAGTAGTAAGCAAGGTTTATGTTACGGTCGTAGTTAAGACTATCGGTCTCGAGCACAGATGTTTTGTCAATGAGACGCACATTGCCTCGCACCCTTGCAAAATTGCTATCGCCATCATAATCGACATAATCGCCATACATAAAAAGTGTATCGCCCTGCTCCATTCGTACATTGCCAAATGCCTGCACCGAGTTGCGACGAGTGAAAAGGTAGGCACTGTCACAGTACATATACATACTATCGTGACGCAGCTGCACATCTCCAACCAGAATAATCGCATCGGGCAAACGATTCTTATCGCCCTTTGTGACATCGGAGTGTAGCATATGCACATAATCCTTCTTGCGGTTCGCCACCGAATCGCCATCTGCCGCCTTTATTTCTACGTTCTGTGCCTCGACAGCATAAAACAGGCACAATGAAAATATCGCTGCAAATAATTCTCGCATCACTTATTGTCGTCATAGAACACCCAGCCCGGATATTTGAATTCACAATTATGGCTATCGGTGTTTATTTTCACAAACGTATTTTTTTGTTTCTGTTTTATCCACTCCTGCACCTTCTCCTCGCTGGCCTTGCTCTGATAGACCTCTTTAAGAGTCTCATAATCATCGCGCAGATTGGCTTTATGACCGTCGATTCTCGACTTAAGCTTTACGATGGCACACACTATCTTGTCGCCACTCTTTCGCATAGTAAAGGGGGAGGATATTTCGCCAACCTTCATACCGTCGATAACACGTGCTACATCTACAGGAAGGTGCTGCATCTCGAATCGTGACGATGCTGTACCCTTATTATACATAAGACCATAGTTGTTGCGTGTCTCCTTATCGTGAGAGACAACCTCGGCAGCCTCTTCAAATGTAAACTGATTGTCGCGAATCTCGCCGGCTAAAGTATCGAGACGCAGCATCATCTTCTTTATGCCCTCATTCGAAGCACTCGGTTTCTTAAGTATATGACGTACTTTTACTCTATCGCCACGTTTTTCGATAAGTTGCATAATGTGGTAACCATACTCCGACTTTACAATCTTAGAAACCTTGTTGGGGTCGGTTAGGTTGAATGCCACATTCGCAAACTCGGGATCGAGCTCGGCACGAGACATAAAGTCGAGTTCTCCACCACGACGTGCCGAGGGGCAATCGGAATAAAAGAGTGCAAGAGTCGAGAAAGAGGTCTCGCCACTGTTTATGCGGTCGGTATATTCGCGCAGTTCCTTCTTTATGCGCTCCTCCTCCTCGACCTCAATCTCGGGTTCCATTGTTATTATCTGCACCTCGACCTGCGACTGCACAAACGGGATGCTATCCTGCGGCAACGAGTTGTAATAACGACGTACCAATGCAGGCGATACCTTTATCTCGCCTACGATAGAGCGTTTTACTGTCTCAATCATACTCTCATTACGATACATCTCGAACAGTTTCTCGCGAATCTGGCTCGATTTCATATCGAAATACTCTTCCATCTTCTCTTTTGAGCCAATTCCTTGCAGATAGTAGTCGACCTGCCCGTCAACCCTCTGCATAACAAACGACTCATTCACCTCGACGCTATCGAGTGCAGCCTGATGCAGAAACAGCTGTTGAACAGCAAGTTCCTCGCCCACAACGCAATAGGGGTCACCCTCGAATTTCTGTCCATTGGCAATCCAGTGCTTTACGCTCTCCTCAATCTCGGAACGCAAGATAGCCTTGTCACCCACTACCCACTCTACGCGGTCTATTATGTTATCCTGCGCCTTAAGACCAAACAGAGCCGAGGCTGCCATTAGGAACATTAAAAATATTTTCTTCATTGTCTGTTTATATTATTATCTGCACCGGCAGACGATTCAGTATCGTAAAAAATTATCTCACCCTGCTCTAATGCTTTCTTATAAAGGTCGCTCTTTACCTTTTTGACAAAATTTGCCTTCATCGAGTTTATCAGCAGACTCTTTATCTCGTCCGATGCCAGTTCCAACGGGGTTTGCTCACCCTTATCCAACTTTGCGACCGAACTCAGCATATATATGTGCGCAGTATCGGCAACCTCGACAAAAGCATCCTTTTTCAGGCTCTCCAAAAGCGCCTCGGATGTAAGCGGCATTTTTGCAGCTATTGCAGGCAGAGGACGCCAGCTATCGACAAAATACTCGTATGTAACAGCATTTGTGATATTGTATTTCTCGAGATTCTCGATGTCCTCGGGAGTCATTTTTGCCAACCACTTGCGCACCGACTGCAAGCGCGGAGCCGTCAAAGGCAATTTCAGAAATACTCCCTGCAACTGCGCCTCCTCTAATTTAAAGAGGTCGGTATTGCTATTATAAAAAGCCTCAACATCCTCATCGACGAGCGTTTGTTTCAACTGCTGCTCTATAAGTCTCTCCTGATATATATTAAGCAGCAGGGCACGACGGTAGTTCTCGACCATACGGTCGACCTCACCCGACGATGCAACATTGCGCACAGCCATACGGTAGAAGAGGACATCCTCGAGCCATCCGCGTATGTAGTTATGAACAAATTCGGTGCTGTCTACCGATGGCAAAGCTGTGACATATAACGCAGCCACATCCTCTTTATAGAGAAAATCGTTACCGACACCGACTAAGGGTGTGCGCCCACGATGGTCAATCTCTGTTGTACAAGAGAGAAACAAAAGCACAACCAATAGCAACGGCATTATATGTACTTTGACAATATTCATACTACATTCTTTTGCTAAGTTACTTTGACATTTCGCGGTAATCTATTTTCGCGCAAAGATAGCAAATTAGCTCTTTCAATTATGATTATTAACGGTTTTTAGCACCTCATCATCAACCTCAACCTTATATTTCTTGCGAAGAGCCTTAAGCCAACGTTCTTCGAGATATTTCTGGTAGTCATTTATCACGTGTCCCTTTACATCCTTGTATGTCTGAGGGCCTTTGAGCAGTGTACCTGCAACGTCCACAATAGTGAAACCACGTTTCATCGTACCACCATCACCCTGACCGAATACCATCTTATCGACCCAAGCATTATCGCCAATAGAGAAGATACCCATCTCGATACGGATAGTAAAAACCGAATCGACATAGAAATTATCCTTCATAATCTGACGATACTCATCCTGAGGAGCATTTGTAAATAGTTGCTTTGCCTTCTCTACATCCTCGGCATTGTTGGCATATATGACAGCGCCACGATAGCGAGGTGTCTCGAACTTATACCTTTTCTTGTTCTTTTTGAAGAACTTTGTCAATCCGGCCTCATCCTCAGAAGCCTTGTTCCAAACCTCTCGCGAACTGACCTCAAAGAACAGAAGTCCATCGTAATACTCGGTCATAAGATTGCCAAATTCGGGGTATTTTGACTCAAGAAGGCTGTCCTCACGTGCAAGAGCCTCCTCGGGGGTAATGTTTCCACCCATCTCGCGTGCCAAATGACGTCCTTTGAGCAGACGGGCAACATTGCGTATACCGCGTTTTTCGAGCATAGAGACAATTACATCGCGATATTCACGATACAGACCAAAAGGACGCATACCGAATCGCTGTACTATATGATAGCCAACAGGTGAGCGGAAAGGCTTTGATATTGCGCTATCGGCAAGGGCAAAAGCGACCTCCTCGAACTCTTTGTATGCCTGTCCGCGAACAATTTCAAACGGCTCGACAATATTTACAGGCAGACCTATTGTCTTTGCAGCATCGGCAAGTGACGAGCCCGCTACGATAGCCTCGTATGTCTTATCCATAATAGCCTTTACAGAATCGGCCTTATTGGCCGATTCCTGCTGCTTAAGAGGAATAAAGATATGGGCGACTTTCAAGAATCCGTCAATAACAGCCGAATCCTTTGCATAAATCTTATGCGCCTCTTTCTCTATGTAGTCGTGGTCAATGAGGTAGTTCTCGGCCAACTGGGCTCGGTTGTTTTTAAACTCCTCCAAGAATGACGAGAGAGTATCAAGGTGCATAGCCTCGGCTTCGGCAACCTTCAGTTTGAAGTCGATATACATAGGCAGATACTCCTTTACCGCCTTGCGGTCGACACCCAGCGTCTCGTTATTCTTGTTTAGAGCATACTCGAACTCGGAGCGCTTGACCTCTTTTCCATTTATACGCATCAGCACCGGGTCGGCCACCTGTGCTACCGCACACAGTGTCGACAACAGCACTACTGCCATCGAAAATAATCTTTTCATCGTTTTTCTTTAGTTTTATTTTTACGCAGTCGAGGCTGTGTCAAAATTCGCATTTTGGCGCAGCCTCTCTGTTCCTGTAATTCCTATCTCTTATTCGGGACGACTATAGTTGGGCGCCTCGCTTGTGATTGAAACATCGTGAGGATGACTCTCCTGCACACCTGCATTTGTTATGCGCACAAACTTTGCGTCGTGAAGTCTCTCGATATTGGGGGCACCGCAATATCCCATTCCCGAACGCAGACCACCTACAAGCTGGAAAATTACCTCGTACAGAGTACCCTTATAGGGAACACGTGCTGCAATACCCTCGGGAACGAGTTTCTTCTTATCGCGTGTATCGGCCTGGAAGTAACGGTCTTTTGAGCCATTCTCCATAGCTTCGAGCGAACCCATTCCACGATAAGCCTTAAACTTACGTCCGTTAAATATGATTGTATCGCCGGGCGACTCCTCGGTACCAGCTACCAAAGAACCAATCATAACCGAGTTACCACCTGCTGCAAGCGCCTTTACCACGTCGCCCGAGTAGCGCAATCCTCCATCGGCAATCAAAGGTACACCTGTGCCTTCGAGAGCTTTTGCCACATCATATACCGCAGAGAGCTGAGGAACGCCCACACCTGCTACCACACGCGTAGTACAGATAGAACCGGGACCGATACCAACCTTTACAGCGTCGGCTCCTGCCTCGGCAAGCATCTTGGCAGCCTCGCCTGTAGCAACATTACCTACAACAATATCAATCTGCGGGAATGCCGCCTTGGCCTCTTTAAGCTTTGCTATAACTCCTGCCGAGTGACCGTGTGCTGTATCGATGATAATGGCATCAACACCTGCATCTACAAGCGCCTTAATACGCTCCATAGCATCTACTGTAACACCGACACCGGCAGCTACGCGCAGACGACCTTTGCTATCCTTGCAAGCCATAGGCTTATCCTTAGCCTTTGTAATATCCTTATAGGTGATGAGACCAACGAGCTTACCCTCGGAATCTACAACGGGGAGTTTCTCAATCTTATTCTCGCGCAAAATTGTAGCCGCCGACTCCATATCGGTCTGCTGGTTTGTTACAACAAGCTGGTCGGCAGGTGTCATCACATCGCAAACAGGACGCTCCATATTTGTCTCGAAGCGCAAATCGCGATTGGTTACAATACCCACAAGTTTCCTCTCGTCATCTACGACAGGAATACCTCCAATATGATATTCGGCCATAAGGTCTAGAGCGTCCTTTACAGTCGCATCTGCGTGAATGGTTACAGGGTCATAAATCATGCCATTCTCGGCACGCTTTACAATTGCCACCTGATGTGCCTGCTCGGCAATAGACATATTTTTATGTATTACACCGATACCACCCTCGCGAGCTATTGCTATAGCCATTTTTGCCTCGGTCACAGTGTCCATTGCAGCGGTTACAAACGGTACATTAAGGTCAATGTTTCTCGAGAATTTGGTCTTTAGGCTTACATCTTTGGGGAGAACCTCGGAATAGGCCGGCACCAATAGGACGTCGTCAAAAGTGAGACCATCCATCACAATTTTTTCTGTAATAAAATTCATAAGACTATAGTTTTGTTTTTTATTCTATCGTTTGCACTAAGCGGTGAGCACAAGTTACACCTCCCCCGCTTGTTTTTTATCAGTTTGCCATCTCCGAAATAAACTTGATACGCACCAGACGAATCATCTCCTCGTCGTAGTCACCGCCAAGTTCCGAAATTGCAGCTTCAATGCTATCGGTATCCGATGATTTAAAATATTCGTATATATCCTCCAGATCCTCTTCGTCCATCGCATACTCCAGGAAGTAGTCGATGTTCAGTTTGGTACCCGAATAGACTATGGCTTCTATGGCATCGAGCAACTCCTCGAACTCAATTCCTTTACTTATGGCAAGGTCGTCTAGTGCAACCTTGCGGTCTATCGCAGCAATTATACTTGCATTCTTTGAGCCTACAGCCACCGTGCGCACTCTGAAATCCTCGGGACGTTCAATTTCGTTCTCTTCACAGTGTCGTTTGATGAGTGCACAGAACTCCTCGCCATAGCGTTTAGCCTTTCCTGCACCCACACCGGGGATATTCTGTAGCTCCTCAATGGTAATGGGATATGTTGTTGCCATCGCCTCGAGCGAAGGATCCTGGAATATCACGTAAGGAGGTAATTCCAGTTGCTTTGCAAGTTTCTTTCTAAGACTTTTGAGCATCGCATACAACTCCGAGTCGGCAGCCGAAGAGCTACCTGCCTGCACCACCGTCTCCTCCTCTTCGAAGTCTTTATCTTCTACAATCTTGAACGATTTTGGTTTCTTAAGGAATGCCCGACCTTCGTCGGTCACCTTCAAAAGGCCGTAATTCTCGACATCGCGATCGAGGTAGCCTGCTATAAGCGCCTGACGAATTACGGCATTCCAGCGCTTGGCATCGTCGCCTTGTCCGCTACCGAAACACTCGAGTTCCTCGTGTTTGTACGATAGCACCTCAGAGGTCTCTTTACCCAAGATGACATCAATAACATACTCGGGCTTGAATCCCTCTTTTAGCGCAAGTATCGCCTCAATAAGTATCTCAAGCATATCCTGTGCCTCGACCTGCTTTTTGGGATGACTGCAGTTGTCGCAGTTGCCGCAGTTCTCTACTTCGTAGTTCTCGCCAAAGTAGTGCAACAGTAGCTTACGACGACACACCGACGACTCGGCGTACGCAGTTGTCTCGCGCAACAGCTGACGACCGATATATTGCTCGGCAAGTGGCTTACCCTCGAGGAATTTCTCCAGTTTCTGAAGGTCTTTATTATTGTAGAATGCGATGCACTGACCCTCACCGCCATCACGTCCTGCACGTCCTGTCTCTTGATAATATCCTTCGAGACTCTTTGGAATGTCATAGTGTATCACATAGCGCACATCGGGTTTGTCTATTCCCATACCAAACGCTATTGTTGCCACAATAACATCAATCTTCTCCATTATAAAGTCGTCCTGAGTCTGCGAGCGCATTGCCGAGTCCATTCCTGCGTGATAGGCCTTTGCCTGAATCTCGTTCACTTTCAGAATCTCGGTAAGCTCTTCGACCTTTTTACGGCTCAAGCAGTATATGATACCCGATTTTCCGGGGTTCGACTTAATGAATTTTATAATATCCTTGTCGACATTCTTTGTTTTTGGGCGCACCTCGTAGTAGAGGTTGGGACGATTGAACGAAGATTTAAAATCGGGAGCATTCTGAATACCCAGATTCTTTTTTATATCATCTCGCACCTTTGTAGTGGCTGTTGCAGTAAGTGCGATGACAGGTGCTTTTCCTATCTCATTCATAATGGGACGAATGCGACGATACTCAGGGCGGAAATCGTGTCCCCACTCCGATATACAATGCGCTTCATCTATTGCATAGAAAGAAATTTTTATCGATTTCAAGAACTCCACATTCTCCTCTTTTGTAAGAGATTCGGGAGCGACATACAGCAGTTTTGTCTTTCCCGACAAAACATCTGCTTTAACCTCCTCGATAGCCTGTTTGGTTAAAGAAGAGTTCAAGAAATGGGCAACGCCATCCTCCTCGTTAAGGTTTCTAATGGCATCTACCTGATTCTTCATCAATGCGATGAGCGGAGAGATTACGATTGCCGTTCCCTCCATTATGAGCGAAGGCAACTGATAACACAACGATTTACCTCCGCCGGTCGGCATCAGCACAAAGGCATCTTTACCATTGAGCAGATTTTTTATAACAGCCTCCTGGTCACCTTTGAATGTGTCGAATCCGAAATTCTTCTTAAGAACGTCGGTTAAATTTAATTTCTTTGCCATTTACTAAGAAACTATAGTTGATTAAAGTCTATTTGGATAACAAAGTTATAAACAAGTAGACGAAACCTACAAATTTTTTGAAACATATTTTTCATTTATATCGAAAAAACAGTTCAAAACAGCATCCCGATGTACCAACCAAGAACAGTCTTAGAAAAAAACACACCGAAAGAGGTGTGTAATATAACAGATAAAAATCCCCAATCGAGGATTTTTATCTGTTCAGAATATCAAAATCAAGAGTACATAACCCCTTCGGGCAGCCCCTTGGACAGCTGTTTTTCGGCATAATCTTTAGTGATGACACAGGTTTTATCGTCACCCGATGGTACCTCATACATCTTCTCCATCATAATAGTTTCTACGATTGAGCGCAATCCGCGAGCACCAAGCTTATATTCGACAGCCTTGTCGACAATAAAGTCGAGAACCTCGGGTTCGAAAGTAAGTTCCACCCCGTCCATCTCCATCAATTTAAGATACTGCTTGATGATTGAGTTCTTCGGCTCTGTCAAGATATTTCTTAAAGCATTCCTATCAAGCGGACGCAGTGAAGTGAGGATAGGCAGTCGACCTACAATTTCGGGGATAAGACCAAAAGAGCGCAAGTCCTGTGGTGTCACATACTTCATAACATCCTTAGAGTCGATATTAAGTTTGTTCTGCACCGAGTCGAATCCCACAACGTGCGCATTCAGTCGTTGCGCAATCTTCTTCTCTATGCCATCAAACGCTCCGCCGCAAATAAAAAGTATATTCTTGGTGTTTACAGGAATCATCTTCTGGTCGGGGTGTTTGCGTCCACCTTGTGGCGGAACATTCACAACCGAACCTTCGAGCAGTTTCAACAATCCCTGCTGAACACCCTCGCCACTAACGTCGCGAGTAATGGATGGATTATCGCTTTTTCGTGCAATTTTGTCGATTTCATCGATGAAAACGATACCTCGCTCGGCCTCCTCGACCTTGTAATCGGCAACCTGCAAAAGGCGAGTGAGAATACTCTCGATGTCCTCGCCTACGTAACCCGCCTCGGTGAGAACGGTGGCGTCTACAATGGTAAAAGGAACCTTCAGCAGACGCGCTATGGTACGTGCCAGCAGAGTCTTACCCGTACCTGTGCTACCCACCATAATAATATTGCTCTTCTCAATCTCGACATCATCGTCCTTACCACTCTGCATAAGGCGCTTATAGTGGTTATACACCGATACGGCAAGAGCACATTTTGCCTCATCCTGTCCAATTACATAATTATCAAGGAAAGCCTTAATATCTACCGGCTTAGGCAACTCGGTCATTTCAAAATGTGACTCGGAGTGCAACATCTGCTCATCGCGCAGAATTGTGTATGCCTGCTCTACACAGTGATTACAAATATACCCTTCGATGCCGGTCATAAGCATCTCGACCTTATCTTCACTTCTTCCGCAGAAGCTACAACGTTTTTTATTGTGTTTTTCGGCCATTAATATTATTTCTTACGTGCTAACACACGGTCAATCATTCCATACTCCATAGCCTCCTGTGATGTCATCCAGAAGTCGCGGTCTCCATCGGCCCACACCTTATCGTAAGGCTGATGACTGTGGTCGGCTATAATTGTGTAAAGTTCTTTCTTAAGTTTCTGAATCTCACGTGCAGTAATTTCAATGTCACTCGCCTGTCCCTGAACACCGCCCATAGGCTGATGAATCATCACGCGGCTATGAGTGAGCGCAGAGCGCTTACCCTCGGCACCGGCAACCAACAGCACCGCTGCCATACTTGCCGCCATACCGGTACAAATGGTAGCTACATCACTCGAGATAAACTGCATCGTATCGTAGATACCCAATCCTGCATATACCGAGCCACCGGGAGAGTTAATATATATCGAGATATCCTTTCCGCTATCTACCGAATCGAGGTAGAGCAACTGTGCCTGAAGTGTATTTGCAGTATAATCGTCAATCTGTGTACCCAGGAAAATAATTCTATCCATCATAAGACGCGAGAACACATCCATCTGGGTAACATTAAGCTGACGCTCCTCAAGGATATAAGGGTTCAGATACTGCGACTGCGCCTTAATCACATCGTCAAGCACCATACTGTTCATTCCGAGGTGCTTGGTTGCGTATTTTTTAAAATCATCTCTCTCCATTCTCTCAGCTTTTTAAAGGTTAACTATACATTCAGACCTCCCAACCCGACTTTTCAGTCGGGTTGAGGGGTCTTTTATTGGTATTCTTTATAGAATTAATCGTTTGAAGCCACCTTTTTGTTGAAATCCTCAACAGAAATTGTCTCTTCGTTAAGAGTTACAACACCCTTAATGGCAGCAGTGAGCTTAACGTCAACAGCGCGATTGATAAGTGCCTCACGTGTTCTATCCTGCTTGAGCATCTCCTTGGCATAGTTCTCGAGCAGGTCCTCGGGAATATTTGCCATTCCATACTGCATAAACTGGTCACGTGTAGCAGCCTTTGCTACGTTAAGTACATCCTCGTCGTTCACCTTAATCTCGAACTTCTTGGCAAGCTGCCCCTTGATAAGATGCCAAGAGAGCTCTGTGAGGCTCTTCTGGAACTCCTCATCAGTTACAGCAGCATCCTTCTCGGTGCGATTAAGCTCCATAATGCGACGCAAGAGAGCCTCGGGATACTCCATCTTGCCTATACGCTCGGTAAGATAGCTGCGTGTATCGAGAAGCAGTTTATAATCGCTCTCAACCTCGAAACGCTCTACAAACTGCTCGGCAATCTTAGCGCGGAAATCGGCCTCGTTTGTCACAACATCCTTACCGAATGCCGCATCAAACACATTCTGGTTAATCTCGCTTGCCACGAAGCGTGTAATCTCGGTAAGAGTGAATGTAAAGTCGCCATTGTGAGCAGCAACCTCGTTCTTCTCGACCTTAAGCAGAGAAGCGAGCTCGGCCTCGCTACCCTCGTATGCTGTAAAGGGATTGAATGTAATTACATCGTCAACCTTTGCACCCTCGAAGAGAGCCTTCTGCTCGTCGTTCTTCATATAAGAGGGCATAAGAACTGCATCGCGCACGTCAACACCGCCCTCGGCAACCTCAACGAGATGACCTTTGAGCATATCGCCATTCTCGTACACCTCAACCTGCTTGTACTCGCCACAACGCTGAGCATAGCTCTGTACCTGCGAGTCAATCATCTCGTCGGTAGGCTGGATACGATAGTAGGGAAGCTTATCCTCGGCGCTGAGTGTAGCATCGAACTTGGGTGCAAGAGCAATCTCGAACTCAAAGGTAAACTCCTTATCGTTCACGAAATCTATTGCACTCTGCTGCTCCTCAATGGGAAGAGGCTCACCCAACATATCAACGCTGTTCTCCTTTATATACTCAAAAACCTTCTGCTGAAGTACTTTGTTAATCTCCTCGGCCTTTACAGCAGTACCATACTGCTTCTTGATAAGACCCATAGGTACCATTCCGGGACGGAAACCGGGAATATTAGCCTTTTGACGGAAGTTTTTAAGAGTTTTCTCTACCTGAGCCGAATAATCAGCCTCAACCACTTTCACAACCAAACGCGCGCTGGTTGCGTCCAAATTTGTCAATGTAAATTCCATTATAATATTTTTTAAGTTATAATCTTAATGAATCCTTTTTACTTGCATAGAAAGCTGATAAAAACCTACCCATATACTCTATGCCGAAATTAGGGCCTGCAAAAATACAACTTTTCGGGCACAAAATCAAGTATTTTAAAGATTTGTTCATTCAACAGAGGAAAAATAGCCGACAAGAAAGAAACGTCCCGCAATATCTAAGGGGGCGTACAAAGTCACCGCCTTAGATATTACGGGTGAATAAAAAAGCATAATTCAAGGTTTACAAAACACGAAAACCGTTACTCCTCGTCTATTTGGAATTCTTTTTTGCGCAGTACAAAGTCGCGACCAAGATATTTCTCGCGCACAATAGAGTTCTCGGCAAGAACCTCGGGGGTTCCCTCGAAGAGGATGCGTCCCTCGAAAAGCAGATAGGCACGGTCGGTAATGTTCAGTGTCTCTTGCACATTGTGGTCGGTAATAAGAATACCTATATTTTTATCCTTCAGTTTCCACACGATATACTGAATATCCTCTACCGCAATGGGGTCGACACCTGCAAAGGGCTCATCAAGCATAATGAATTTTGGGTCGATGGCAAGACAACGGGCAATCTCTGTGCGTCGGCGTTCGCCACCCGAGAGACGGCTGCCAAGATTCTTGCGCACCTTATGCAAACGAAACTCATCGATTAGACTCTCGAGCTTCTCTTTCTGATACTCTTTGGGCTTTCCCGTAAGCTCGAGCACAGACGCTATATTATCCTCTACGCTCATATTACGGAACACACTTGCCTCCTGAGCCAAATAACCGATGCCGATTCGCGCACGCTTATACACCGGATAATCGGTAATCTCGAGGTCGTTCATAAAGATACGGCCGCCATTAGGTACCACAAGACCCGTAGTCATATAAAACGAAGTGGTCTTTCCTGCTCCATTAGGACCTAAAAGGCCCACAATCTCGCCCTGACGCACATTGAACGAGACATTGTTTACCACAGTTCTTTTACCATATCGCTTTACAAGCCCCTCGGTGCGCAGCACCATACCATCCTGAGGCTCGACCATAATATTTTCGTTGGGGTTCTCCATCGTTACACATTCATTATACAGGGCGAAGATAATGCAATTTTGCTTTATTAGCAACAATTTCGGCCCATCGGGACACATTTTGTAATTTAAAACATAAAAGTATCGCGAATATTAACATTTATTTAGGCAATAAAAGAGTACCTTTGCACTGAATCAGTGAATACAGCAATTAAAATGATTATTGTAGACTCAATAAGCACATTCGGAAAATATCTTATGCTTATGCGTAAAGTATTTGCACGCCCACAGAGTATGAAGATGTTCTTCAAGCAGTTTTTGCGTGAACTCTACCAATTGGGAGTAAACTCTATACCCATTGTGCTACTAATATCTTTTTTCATCGGTGCAGTTATATGTATACAGATGAAACTGAACATCGAGAGCGCCTGGATGCCAAAATTTGTGGTAGGATATGCCACACGCGAGATTCTCATCCTCGAATTCTCATCGTCCATTATGTGTCTCATTCTCTCGGGCAAGGTAGGCTCCAATATCACCTCGGAGATTGGCACTATGCGAGTAACACAACAGATTGACGCGATGGAGATTATGGGAGTAAACTCGGCCAACTTTCTCATTTTCCCCAAGATAACGGCGCTTATAGCTATGATTCCCGTGCTCGTAATCTTCAGCATAGGTGCAGGAATAGCAGGAGCCTACGCCATTGGAATGTTCACAGGCATTATGACCCCCGACGACCTTACCACAGGCCTTCAATATGAATTCTCGCAGTGGTATATATGGTGCAGTATCATAAAATCGCTGTTCTTTGCCTACATTATCTCCTCGGTAGCATCATTCTACGGTTATAGCGTCGAGGGTGGCTCGATAGAGGTTGGCAAGGCAAGTACCGACGCGGTTGTCAGTTGCAGCGTGCTCATCCTCTTTGCCGACATAGTATTAACACAGCTTCTTATGCAATGATAGAGTTACAAAATATATGCAAAAGTTTCGTCGGACAGAAAGTACTCAATAACATCTGTGCACGATTCGAAAATGGCAAAACAAACCTTATTATAGGTAAGAGCGGTGCCGGAAAGACAGTGCTCCTTAAGTGCATCGTAGGGTTGCTCATCCCCGACAGCGGAAAAGTGCTGTACGACAACCGCAATGTTCTCACATTCGGCAAACGCGAGCGCCTTTTGCTGCGTCGCGAGATGGGAATGTTATTCCAGAATGCAGCGTTGTTCGACTCAATGAGTGTGCTGGAGAATGTAATGTTCCCGCTCGAGATGTTCTCGACAAAGAGCTATGAGGAGAAGCTGAAACGTGCCCGTTTCTGCTTGGAGAGAGTTAATCTGTTAGAGGCGCAGGACAAAAGCCCCGAGGAGCTGTCGGGCGGTATGCAGAAACGTGCTGCCATTGCCCGCGCAATAGCCCTTGAACCCAAATATCTCTTTTGCGACGAGCCCAACTCGGGCCTCGACCCGCAGACATCGTTAATAATAGACGAGCTCATCCACGATATTACCACCGAGTATCACATAACGACAATAGTAAACACACACGATATGAACTCGGTGATGGGCATCGGCGACCACATTATCTTCTTGGCCGATGGCAGGCTCGAATGGGAGGGCAACAAGGATAATATTTTAGATTCGAACAGTAAGATATTAAACGATTTTCTATTCTCGTCCGACCTTCTGCGCAAGGTAAAGGAGCGAGGCAGCCGATAAACCGGCAAATATTCTTCCTAAGGACTTTAAAAATCGCCCCTACACGCAATGGACTATAATATTTTCCACGAACGGCAGGGGCGTTTTTTAATAGCACGTTTATCGGCCTAATCAAACAGGCTTATTTATCGTTTTTCTCATTTAACATATACCTTTTTCCCATTTACAATGTAAATACCACCTGTAGGATTCAGCACTCGGCGGCCGCTTAGGTCGTAATAAACAGCCTCGCCTTGTTCACTATCGATGCCCTCAATGGCTGTTGTGCCGCTAAAGTCGAAGCGGTAGCTGTTGCTCAGCTGAGAGCCGGGGTTGCTTGTGTCAAGATCGCCCTCACCCACACCAAGCTCGCTTAACAACATATAAGCCCTGTTTGCATTGTTCTTGAACGTGCCGTCGGCATTTAATTTTGCGCGGTACATACCAACAACGCCGTCAACATTAGAAAGAACGTAGGCAATCTGCGCACTTGCAGGTTTAACGTAAGTGTCGGTAAGCGTTCCTCTCAATAAATTATCACTGATAGCCTCGGGCGACTCATCGCTATAAGCGAACAAATATGTGCCCTCATCGGCTTTGATAATTACTGCGGTATTTGCAGGGATAACACCCTCGAGAGCCTGCATCTTCAAACGATCGCCCTCGACGCGGTTGGCGATGTAAGCCTCGACACCCTCGGGAATCTGCACAGCCTTATCTAAATACATTGTGGCATATCCGGCTGCCGACACCGTAAGTTCGTAAGCCTCGACGATATTTGTGAAATCTTTCCAGCCGTCGGTTGCAGCGTATGCCTCTTTAGCGCCATAAGGAACATAAAGAGTGCAAGCAACCTTATCGATACCGCCAAAAGTCCAGCTGGCAACCGAGAATAAATCCTCGGCCGGAATGTGCGAAACAATATTTGTAAGAGCAATGCAATTATAGAACGCATAATCACCAATGCTTGTTATGTTCGCGGGAATCGTTATATCGGTAAGAGTACTGCAACCATAGAAAGGCCTATCGCCAATGCTCGTCACACTCTCGGGAATTACAGTGAATTTACAACCCAACAAAAGTTTGTTTGTAGCGGTCTCGATGAGTCCGTTACAGTTGTCGCGACTATCGTATACGGTATTACCCTCATCGACAACAATGCTTGTAACACCAATGCAAACATAGAATGCAAACTCTCCGATACTCTTCACACTCGCAGGAATATGAATATTTCTTAGACCATAGCAGTTATAGAGCGCATAATTCTCAATATTCACTATACCCTCGGGAAAAACAGTACTCCAACAACCTACTTTAAGAGTATTTGTAGCTGTCTCTATTATCGCGTTACAATTCTCTCTACTGTCGTATACGGTATTCTCCTCATCGACAACGATGCTTGCAATGCCGTGGCAAGTATAGAACACATTCTTACCGATGCTCGTTACACTCGCAGGAATATTGACGCTCGAAAGGGAATAACAATATGAGAACGCATTATCACCGATACTTGTTACAGTCTCGGGAATTTCGATGCTTGAAAAATTTTCGCAATAATAGAACGCACGACTGCCGATGCTTGTGGGGGCACCAATAAAATTTATTGCTTTAATATTTTTACGGTTATTGTACCACGGCGCATCTGAGTTATAATCATAATCGTACATTGCACCCTCGCCATATATACTAAGCGTGCCTGTCTCATCGTCGAGTGCCCAATAAAGTTCATCGCCGCACCACCCCTCAAACTCTACGACATTGGCAAAATCCTTCCATTGCTCGGTCGTTGCATATTTACTCTTTGAACCTTTTGATACATAAATAGTACAATTCTCTTTGGAAACGCCCTCGAAGGCACTACTGCCCGGGGCAAGCAACTTATCGGCAGCGGTAAGAGATATTATAGTCTTAATGGCGGTGCAACCACTGAGCGCATTAGCGCCAACGCTTGTAACATCCGAAAGGATTTTTACCTCCTTAATATTTTCACGACTATCGTACCACGGTGCGCGTGACGAGGACGAATAATCGTTCATTGCCCCCACACCTCCAATTATGAGCACCCCCGAAGCCTCGTCGAACGACCAATAGAGATTATCGCCACATTGCCCGTCAATCTCGATAATATTTTTAAAATCTTTCCAGTAGTTTGTAGCTGCATACTTCTCACTTGCACCCGAGGGGACAAAAAGAGCGCAAGTAGTCTTGTCAATACCAGAGAAACCGCCGGGGACAAACAAATTATCGGCAGGAACAAGCGAGATAATACTCTTGATGGCATCGCAACCATAGAAAACACTTGAGCCGATGCTCGTTACGCTCGCGGGGATTTTAAAGCTTGTAAGGCTGCTGCATCTTTGGAACGCATAATGCTCTATAGTTGTCAACCCATTGGGAATTTCAATATCTACAAGACCCGTGCAACCATTGAACATACTGTTACTGATGCTTTTTAGCCCCTGCGCTATTTTAACATTTGT
Source organism: Bacteroidaceae bacterium (assembly GCA_017938245.1). GTDB lineage: Bacteria > Bacteroidota > Bacteroidia > Bacteroidales > Bacteroidaceae > HGM04593. Next base: position 2,239 of record JAGBBX010000025.1, on the reverse strand, counting down.
AAGGCCCGTACAACCATAAAATGTGTTAGGACCAATGCTTGTCACACTCCCGGGAATAGTGATGCTTTCAAGTCCCGTACAACCATAAAATGCGTTAGCGCCAATGCTTGTTACACTCTCGGGAATAGTGATGCTTTCAAAACCTGCGCATAGACTCAGTGCATCTTTGTAGATACTCGTCACACTCGTTGGGATTGTTGTAGTGTTGCAACCTTTTATAAGTTTGTTTGTAGCGGTCTCTATTATTGCATTGCAATTATCGCGACTATCATAGACCGTATTTTCCTCATCAACAACAATGCTTTCAAGTCCCGTACAACCAAAAAATGCAACATCGCCTATACTAGTTACACTCGCGGGAATTTTGATGCTTGTAAGGCCTGTGCAACCAGCAAACGCACCATAGTCGATGTTTGTTACACTCGACGGTATTTCAATGCTTGTAAGACCGGTGCAATCACCGAACGCGTAAATACCGATGCTCGTTACACCATCTGAAATTGAGACGCTTGTAAGGCCGGTGCAACCATCAAACGCATAATTACCGATGCTCGTTACGCTCTTTGGAATTTCGACGCTTGTAAGGCCGGTGCAACCAGCAAACGCAGAATTATCGATGCTCGTCACACCATCGGGAATTTTTATGCTCGTAAGACTCGTGAAACCATTCAACGCACCCGCGGCAATACTTTTTACGCTCGTGGGAATTGTTGTAGCGTTGCAACCCGCAACAAGAGTATTTGTAGCTGTCTCTATTATCGCGTTACAATTCTCTCTACTATCATATACTGTATTTTTCTCATCAACGACAATGCTTACAAGAGCGTTAGAACCGCTGAACACACCAGTGGCGATGCTTGTTACACCCTCGGGAATTTCGACGCTTGTAAGGCTGGTGCAACCACTCAGCGCATAACTACCGATGCTTGTCAAGCTCGACGATAATTTTATGCTTGTAAGGCCTGTGCAATCAGCAAACGCCTGAGAATCAATATTTATCATTCCATCGGGAATTTCAATGCTTGTAAGAGCACTGCAACCGCTCAGCGCATATTCTGCAATACTTGTTACCCCCTCGGGAATTTCGACGCTTGTAAGGCTGGTGCAACCACTCAGCGCATAACTACCGATGCTCGTCACCCCCTCGGGAATTTTTATGCTCGTAAGAGCAGTGCAACCATAGAACGTATTCTCACTAATGCTTGTTACACTCGCAAGAAATTTGACGCTTGTAAGACCGCAATTACGAAAGGCACCCTTGCCGATACTTGTTACGGTCGCAGGAATTTCAATGCTTTCAAGGGCTTTGCAACCACTCAGCGCATAATTACCGATGTTCGTTACACTCGACGGTATATCTATGTTTGTAAGTGCTTTACAACCACTGAACATATAATTAACGATATTCGTTACACCCTTAGCAATAGTAACACTCTTAAGAAGATAACATTGCTCAAATATACCATCGCCAAAACTTGTTACGGTCGACGGTACACCTACGCTTATTAGGCCAAAGCAACTTGAGAACGCACCCTCACCGATACTTGTTACTCCCTCGGGAATAGTAACACTTTCAAGAAGATGGCAACGCTGAAAGGCTGTAGCACCGATACTCTTCACACTATTAGGAATCTCGAGGCTTGCAATGTCGCTACCAGCAAATGCACTCTCACCGATACTTGTTACACTCGACGGAATTACGACATTTGTAATGTAGTAGCAATCATTGAACGCAAAATTACCAATATTCGTAGGACTGCCTGTGAATTTAACTGCTTTAATATCGTTTTTAACACCATACCACGGTGTTTCTGAGATAGAAGAATAATCGTACATTGCACCATCGCCCGCGATTGTAAGAGTACTCGTGGCCTCATCGTACGACCAAGTAAGATTGTCGCCACACTTATTTTCCGTCTCCTGAGCCTGCACATAGCTTAGTGCAAACAGCGCAAATAATAATGTTAATAATTTTTTCATTGCATAGTAAATTTAACACAGTTAGTTTATCCTTCGCAATATTATATAAAAATAATGAATATTGACAAGTTCTACACTTTTTTTAAAATTTAGCAGAACAAAATTAAGTTTTTTTGTCAAAAAATCGCAGAATTTGCAATTATCTTAGAATTAAACGGTTATTCGGGTTGCTTGAAAATTGGGTAACGAGATGGCAACCGTTCCTATTTCAGAGTTCTTTATTGTTTTGCACCAATGAGATAACTACTGATACACAAAG
>JAGBBX010000002.1 GCA_017938245.1 Bacteroidaceae bacterium | reverse complement strand
AATGCTTCCGTCTGGTTTTATTTCCGCAAACTCTACATTTGTCTTTTGAGGAAAAAGTTGATGATTCTCTAATATGGGTCCAATCTCTGATAATGGAACAGATTCCACATCCTCTACAAATATGACAAGATGAGGATTCCCTACGCAGACGTATGTGCCATAATAGGTTAAGTCATTAACCTTGAGTTCTTTTTTCAGCAGACAACCGTCTATTGTTGCCACTTGCTGAGAGTTAGATAACGACGGGATGCCCATATCTACGGTTACACTCTCGACCTTATTGTCTGAAAGATGCAATATGAGACGCTTAATACCGGATAATGTCTCAAGTAAAATATCACTCTTTCTTGTCAGCGCGTTTTCATAGACAAACTTGCCGATGCAACGGCTGGCATTACCACACATCATCGCTTCCGAACCATCGGCATTGAATATTCGCATCGAAAAATCTGCTACAATACTTTCCCCGATTAAAACCAACCCATCTGCCCCAATCCCTTTATGGCGATTACTCCATTTTATAGATGTTTCCGACGGGTTGTTTATAGGGTATAAAGAAGAATTGACATAGATATAATCATTGCCAAGTCCGTGCATTTTAGTGAATCTTATTATTTTTGACATCTTACATTTATTATAAATTGGAGCTCTACCGCAATTGCTTTAATTTTACAAGAAGGAAGGAGACACGCCTCCTTCCTTCCACCAAAGAAACCTAACTAACCTTTATATTTAAAACTAACACCTATGAATTTATCGAATAAATAGCAATTCTCTATATTTGGGTAAGGGCCACATTCGATTATCGACAATGAACTCTAGTTTGTCAATGTGATAGCGAATCTGCTCCAACATTGGAGTAATTGTATCGTGATAGGCAATTGCCTTTTCTCTCTCATCTGAAACTTTATTTGCACGTTTACGCGCTTCAATCATAGCATTAACGTGCTCGGTAATATAAACAGTATGCTCTGCAATTTCTTCTATCAAACGTTTGTTTTCTATAGAAAGTTTGTCGGCAACCTCTAATGTATATATATCCATAATCTTATGTACATTGTCAATAAGCTTGCTCTGATACTCGGTTGCGACGGGAATGATGTGATTCATTGCCAAATCGCCGAGTACTCGCGACTCTATCTGTATTTTCTTTGTATACATCTCCCATTTCACCTCATTGCGAGCCTTTAATTCCTTTTGAGTCATCACTCCTGTATTTTCGAACATTGCAACACTTTCAGGTTTTAGATAATTATCGAAAATAACAGGGCAACTTGTTTCACAATCCAAGCCTCTTCGAGCTGCCTCCTCTTTCCATTGCTCTGAGTATCCATTACCATCAAAGCAAATAGGAGTACACTCTTTTATATAACGACGAATTACTTTGACAATGGCCTTCATAGTTTGCTCTCCGCTTTCGACAAGGGTATCAACATCTTTCTTGAATGTAATCAATTGGTCGGCCACAGCAGTGTTAAGGGCAATCATTGCGCTGGCGCAGTTCGCAGCAGATCCTACGGCACGGAATTCAAAGCGGTTGCCGGTAAATGCAAATGGCGAGGTGCGGTTGCGATCGGTATTGTCAATCATAAGCTCGGGTATCTGTGGTATATCAAGTTTCATTCCTTGCTTACCGCTTAAAGATATGACATCGTCGCTCTCATTTTCAGCAAGATGCTTCAACACCTCAGATAATTGAGAACCGAGAAATGAAGATATAATTGCAGGAGGCGCCTCATTTGCACCTAAGCGGTGGGCATTGTCGGCACTCATAATGGAAGCCTTAATCAAACCATTATGATGATATACAGCCATCAAGGTATTCACGACAAATGTTATAAATCGAAGGTTCTCCTCAGCCGTCTTTCCTGGTGACATAAGAAGTATACCGGTGTCGGTGCCAAGCGACCAATTGTTATGTTTTCCCGAACCGTTGACTCCTTTAAAGGGCTTTTCGTGCAACAGGACTCTGAATCCGTGATTACGTGCTACATTACGCATCAGCGACATCAGGAGCATATTATGATCTACCGCAAGGTTACATTCTTCAAAGACCGGAGCCAATTCAAACTGATTAGGTGCGACCTCGTTATGTCGCGTCTTAACAGGAATACCCAGCTGCAATGCCTGTATTTCCAAATCTTTCATAAAAGCAGCCACTCGTTGTGGAATTGCACCAAAATAATGGTCGTCAAGCTGCTGGTTCTTTGACGCTTCGTGTCCCATAAGGGTGCGCCCGGTCATTAACAGATCGGGGCGTGCCGCGTATAACCCTTCATCAACTAAAAAGTATTCCTGCTCCCATCCTAAATAGGCTTGTACTTTTTTTACTTCAGGATTGAAAAAATGGCAGACATCGGTAGCGGCTTTGTTAACGGCACTCAAAGCACGTAGCAAAGGAGCTTTATAGTCAAGAGCCTCACCTGTATAAGCAATGAATATGGTCGGAATACACAATGTGTCATCTACTACAAAAACAGGAGACGAAGGGTCCCAAGCCGAATAACCTCTTGCCTCGAATGTATTTCGAATGCCTCCGTTTGGGAAAGATGATGCATCAGGCTCTTGCTGAACGAGCAGCCTACCTGAAAACTCTTCAATCAGACCTCCTCTACCATCAGGGTCGAAAAAAGAATCGTGCTTTTCTGCAGTCCCTTCTGTAAGAGGCTGAAACCAATGAGTATAATGTGTAACACCCAACTCCGCAGCCCAGCGACGCATTCCTTCTGCAACCTCATCGGCCACTTTTCGGTCAAGTTCAGCACCATTGTCAATGACATCAACTAATGATGTGTATGTTTCGGCACTCAGATAATGGAACATCTGCTCACGACCAAAAACATATTTGCCGAAATAATCACTTGGTCGTACCTCAGGAACTCCCACTGTGGCGGCTTTTTTATAGAAAGCACTCTCTACTACATTAAATCTTAACTCAGACATCATCTGACTATTTATGTGTTATTCCAACCAATCTTTTAACCTCTTGACTGCATTCTTGCAATCTTCACGCTTGGCAAATGCACTTAATCTTACATATCCTTCACCACCGGGCCCAAATACAATACCCGGAGTGCAAACTACTTTGGCACTATATAGCATTGATTCAAAAAACTCCCAAGATGATGATTTAGTGGGAATCTTAATCCACAGATACGGTATATGCTCACCTCCATAAATTTTTAAGTTCAATGGAGACAATATCCGTCTCATCATACGGACATTTTCCATATAGAATTCTATTGTCTGGCGCAGTTGATTCTTTCCTAATTCAGAATATGTCGCGGCAGCCGCACATTGCGTAACGTATGACACTCCATTGAATCTTATGCTTTGACGGCGACTCCACAATGTGTTCATTTGAATCTTTCGCCCGTCCAAAGTCTGTATTGTCAGTTCTTTGGGGATAATTGTATAGCCACATCGTAATCCGGTAAATCCGGCGGTACGGGAGAAACTCCTGAGTTCTATCGCAACTTTCTTAGCTCCTCTAATTTCATATATGGAATGTGGAATATCGGGTGATTGTATATATGCTTCATACGATGCATCAAAAAGTATCAAGGCTTTGTTTTTGATTGCATAATCCACCCATTTCTTGAGTTGTCCTTTACTATATGCCGCTCCGGTTGGATTGTCGGGCGAGCATAAGTACACTATGTCTATCGGAAATTCCGGCGGCATTGGGGTGAAGGCATTACTTTCGTTACAATTCAGATAACAGACATTGCTCCAGCGACCTTTGTTAAATATTCCCGCACGTCCTGATATGGCATTGCTCTCAATATAGACGGGATATATCGGATCTATGACTCCGATTGTATTGTCACTGCGTAATAGGTCACCGATATTACCTATTTCGCTCTTTACTCCATCATTTATGAATACCTCATTGGGCATCAAATGAATTCCCCGCGTATTAAAATCGTTTTTAATGATTGCATCTCTCAGAAATTCATATCCTTGCTCGGGACCGTATCCGTGAAATCTTGTAGAATCGGCCATATCATCAACGGCCTTGTGCATTGCCTCTATTACAGATGAAGGTAAAGGACTGGTAACATCATTTATCCCTAAATCAATAAGTTCCGTATGTGGGCGCAAGACTTTGAATGTATTGATTTTTTTCGCTACATCCGAGAATAAATCATCGCTTGGTAACTCTAAAAAGTATTCATTCAAAAGTGCCATACGCAGGTGTATTAGGGTGTTATAATATTCTATCAGGCAGAATCACCTTAAAGAAACAGGGAGTAACATCATCATATCCATACCCAATCTCTTTGATTAAGTATCTTTTTGATGATATGTTTATTTTTTGTTTCATTTCTGCCTGAATTATCATTAGTACGCTGCAAAATTAGTGAGATAGATTAATAGTTGTAATATCTGCACCTCGATATTTCAGGAATAAAATTGATTACCTTGGAATGTTTAACTAAATATTATTTTTTTGCTTTATTAATCAAATAAAATATGGGAATAAACTTTGATTATTAAAGTTTGGCGATTTTGATTTTTCAAAACATTTATTTTGGAGAATATGATTATGCCATATAAAGTAATTTTGCATCATAATTTAATATGATATGGAACAATTAAAACACGAATGCGGTGTGGCTATGGTACGGTTACTCAAGCCATTAGAGTACTACAAACGCAAGTATGGAACTTGGATGTGGGGACTTAATAAGCTCTATCTGTTGATGGAGAAGCAGCACAATCGTGGCCAGGAGGGTGCAGGCGTGGCTTGCGTAAAGCTCAATGCTTCATCGGGGGAGGAGTATATGTTCCGCGAGCGAGCCATCGGGACAAATGCCATATCGGAGATATTCAACACGATACACGATAATTATCGTTCCCTCAAGCAGGAGCAACTGCAAGATGCCCTCTTGGCAGAACAAACTCTCCCATTTGCCGGGGAGTTATATATGGGACACTTGCGATACTCTACCACTGGAAGGAGCGGACTGGATTATATTCATCCTTTTTTGCGTCGAAACAATTATAGGGCAAAGAACCTCGCTGTTTGTGGAAATTTCAATCTGACCAATGTCGATGAGGTTTTTACCAAAATAACCTCAGAGGGACAGCATCCACGCAAATATGCTGATACATATATTATATTGGAACAGATGGGCCATCGCCTCGATAGGGAGGTTGAAAGACTTTACAAGGAGTGCCGTAACGAAGGATGGAGAGGGCTGCAACTGACTTTACAAATAGAAGAAAGAATCAACATACAAAATGTGTTGAAGACATCAAGCCCTCAGTGGGATGGAGGTTACGTCATTTGTGGCATAACCGGTAGCGGAGACTCTTTTGCCGTACGCGACCCTTGGGGCATACGTACGGCTTTTTATTATATGGATAACGAGGTGATGGTTCTTGCTTCGGAGCGTCCGGTAATCCAGACTGCACTAAATGTCCCTATTGAAACTATACACGAATTGCAACCCGGCGAGGCAATAATACTTAATAAATCGGGTGAAAAGTGTTTGGCGCAGATAAACGAGCAAAAAGATTTGCGACCCTGTTCTTTTGAACGAATATACTTCTCCCGCGGCAGCGATAAGGATATTTACAATGAGCGTAAGCGTTTAGGTAAGAATTTGATTCCTTCCATCTTGCAGGCCATTGACTATGACATTGAGCATACTGTCTTTTCCTTTATACCCAATACTGCCGAGATAGCATTTTACGGGATGATTGAGGGGTTGGATAATTACCTGAATCGGTTAAAGATACAGAGAATAGAGGCTCTCGGACATAATCCCGACCATAATGAATTAGAGAATATCCTTTCTATGCGTGTACGTAGCGAGAAGGTAGCCATAAAAGATATAAAGTTGCGTACTTTTATTGCCGAAGGCAACACTCGCAACGACCTTGCCGCTCACGTCTATGATATAACATACGGAAGTCTGACGTCTTATATTGATAATCTGGTTATTATTGATGATAGCATTGTCCGAGGTACTACATTAAAACAGAGTATTATAGGAATACTCGACCGTCTGCATCCCCGTAAAATAGTTATTGTGTCTTCATCGCCGCAGGTGCGTTATCCCGACTATTACGGCATAGATATGTCGAGTATGGAACAATTCATAGCCTTTCGTGCAGCAATAGAGTTGCTCAAAGAGCAAGGCCGTGAGGATATAATAACGAAAACCTATCAATGTTGTAAGGCACAAGAGCATCTGCCCAAAGAACAAATGCGGAATTACGTAAAAACGATTTATGAGCCGTTCGCAGATGAGCAGATTTCGACCAAGATAGCTCAGTTGCTGACTCCCGAATCGACACAAGCCGATGTCGAGATTATATATCAGACTTTGGAGGGATTGCACGAGGCTTGCCCTAAGCATACAGGAGATTGGTCCTTTAGCGGTAATTACCCCACTCTTGGCGGATTGAAACTTCTGAATAAAGCATTCATAGATTATATAGAAAATGAGAAAAGCAACATTGATTCTTGATGATGGTACCCGTTTCAGCGGTTGCTCTTTTGGAGCCCATAAAAACATCTGCGGTGAAGTCGTCTTCAATACGGCTATGACCGGATATACAGAGAGTCTGACCGACCCATCGTATGCCGGTCAGATAATGATATTGACCTATCCGTTGGTAGGCAACTACGGTGTTCCGGCAAGCGATTCGTGGGAAAGTGAGCATATACACGCCGAAGCTCTTATAGTCGGCGACTATAGCAAGGAATTCAGCCATTGGAGCGCAAAAGAGGGTCTTGCCGATTGGCTAAAGCGTGAACAACGACCTGCCATAACAGGTGTAGACACTCGCGCCCTTACCAAATTACTGCGCGAACGTGGTGTTATGATGGGTCGGATTGAAATTGATGGGATTGAGGATGCACCATTGAATTTGGATTATGGCGACATCAACTATGTAGACACTGTCAGTTGTCGGGATATTATCCGCTATAATGAAGGAGCAGGGAAACGTGTTGTCTTAGTCGATTGTGGTGTCAAGACCAATATTATCCGTTGTCTGAAGAAGCGTGGTATCGAGATTATAAGAGTACCCTGGAATTATGATTTCAATGAATTAGAATATGATGGTTTGTTTATCTCTAATGGGCCGGGCAATCCTGAGAATTGCCGGATGACGGTAGATAATATCCGACGTGCGATGCTGAAAGACAAACCGATTTTTGGAATTTGTATGGGAAATCAACTTCTTGCAAAAGCGGGTGGTGCAACCATTTATAAACTAAAATATGGACATAGAAGCCATAATCAACCTGTAAGAATGGTCGGCAGCGAACGATGTTTCATCACCAGCCAGAATCACGGTTATGCAGTTGACAGCTCAACACTCAGCGATGAATGGATTCCTCTATTTGAGAATATGAATGATGGCTCTAATGAGGGGATTCGTCACCGCAACAAGCCCTGGTTTTCGGTTCAATTCCATCCCGAAGCCGCAGCCGGCCCTACTGACACCGAGTTCCTTTTTGATGAATTTATAAAATTGTTATAACGATGGCACGATATAATGTAAAGAAAGTTCTGCTTTTAGGCTCCGGTGCACTAAAAATCGGGGAGGCCGGCGAATTTGACTATTCGGGTTCACAAGCCCTGAAGGCATTGAAGGAAGAGGGTATTGAAACTGTACTTATCAATCCCAATATCGCTACCGTACAAACCTCAGAGGAGATAGCGGACAATGTCTATTTTTTGCCTATAACTACTTATTTTGTCGAGCGTGTTATCGCAAAGGAGCGCCCCGACGGCATTCTTCTCTCCTTTGGTGGCCAGACAGCGCTTAATTGTGGCGTTGAATTATACAAAAGGGGTGTTTTGGAACAATATGGCATAAAAGTATTGGGAACACCCGTGCAGGCCATTATCGATACAGAGGATAGAGAGAAATTCGTTCAACGTCTCGGTGAAATTGGTGTCAAGACAATTTGTAGCGAAGCGGTCTGCAACATAGAGCAGGCACACCGTGCTGCCTCACAATTGGGGTATCCTGTTATCATCCGCGCGGCATACGCGTTGGGAGGTCTCGGCTCGGGTTTCTGCAATAATGAGCAGCAACTGGATGCTCTCTGCGAAAAAGCCTTTTCATATTCATCACAGGTTTTAGTGGAAAAGAGTCTTAAGGGTTGGAAAGAGATTGAATATGAAGTTGTCCGCGACCGCTATGACAACTGTATTACAGTGTGCAATATGGAGAATTTCGACCCGCTGGGGATTCATACGGGCGAGTCAATAGTCGTAGCACCATCACAAACGCTATCCAATAGCGAATATCATAAATTGCGTGAGTTGGCCATTCGCATTATTCGTCACATCGATATTGTTGGCGAGTGTAATGTTCAATATGCCCTTGACCCTGAATCAGAAGATTATCGGGTTATAGAGGTGAATGCACGCCTGAGCCGCTCATCAGCCTTGGCATCGAAAGCTACCGGTTATCCGTTGGCTTTTGTGGCGGCAAAGTTGGGCTTAGGATATGGGCTGTTTGACTTAAAGAATTCAGTAACAAAATCTACTTCTGCATTCTTTGAGCCAGCACTGGATTATGTCGTATGCAAAATACCCCGCTGGGATTTGAGCAAATTCCACGGCGTGGAACGTGAATTAGGCTCCTCGATGAAATCGGTCGGAGAGGTGATGGCGATAGGTCGAACATTCGAGGAGGCAATCCAAAAAGGATTGCGTATGATTGGGCAAGGAATGCACGGCTTTGTAGATAATAAGGAACTGAAGATTACCGATATTGACAAAGCACTTCGTGAGCCTACCGACAAACGAATATTCGTTATCAGTAAGGCTATGCGTGCAGGTTATACTGTGGATGAGATTCATTCATTGACCAAAATAGACAAATGGTTCTTGTATAAATTGCAGAACATTATGAAGACCTCAAAAGAGCTTCACACCTATAACGCTCTGCAATCCGTACCCTCCGCTCTGCTACACAAGGCTAAACGACAAGGGTTTTCCGATTTTCAGATAGCGCGTGCCATCGGTGAAGATGAAATGGAACAAGGAGTACTGAAAGTGCGAGCGTATAGAAAAGTCTTGGGTATTCTTCCTGCAGTTAAGCAAATTGACACTCTTGCCGCAGAGTATCCTGCACAAACGAACTATCTATATCTGACATACGCCGGAACGGAAGATGACGTAGAGTATGCAGGCGACAACCGCTCGGTTATTGTTCTCGGCTCGGGAGCCTATCGCATAGGGTCGTCAGTAGAATTTGATTGGTGCGGTGTTCAGGCTCTTAACACTATTCGCCGGGAGGGTTATCGCAGTGTGATGATTAACTATAATCCCGAAACAGTATCAACCGATTATGACATCTGCGACAGGCTATATTTTGATGAACTTACTTTTGAGCGGGTGATGGATATTATAGAGAAAGAGAATCCGCACGGAGTAATTGTCGCCACAGGAGGACAAATACCCAACAATCTTGCATTGCGATTGGATAATCAGGGAGTACATATTCTTGGAACAAGTGCGGCTTCTATTGATAACGCTGAAGATAGGGATAAATTCTCGGCAATGCTCGATAGAATAGGAGTTGACCAACCCGAGTGGAGAGCTTTAACCTCAATGGAGGACATTGCTGCATTTATAGATAAGGTGGGTTTTCCGGTACTTGTACGCCCATCTTATGTGCTTTCGGGTGCGGCGATGAATGTCTGTTCAAATAATGACGAACTGAGTCGCTTTCTGAAATTGGCCGCCAATGTCTCGCAGAAACATCCTGTTGTGGTAAGTCGTTTCATCGAACATGCCAAAGAGATTGAAATGGATGCCGTGGCACAGAGTGGTGAGATTATTGCCTACGCGATAAGCGAGCATATCGAATTTGCGGGTGTTCATTCGGGTGATGCCACTATTCAGTTTCCGCCGCAGAAAACTTATATAGAGACCATACGAAGAATAAAACGTATATCGCGCAAGATTGCTAAGGAACTCGCTATTTCGGGCCCATTCAATATTCAATACCTGGCACGAGATAACGATATAAAGGTTATAGAGTGTAATCTGAGAGCTTCCCGTTCTTTTCCCTTTGTCAGCAAAGTGCTTAAGCTGAATTTTATTGAGCTGGCAACTCGAATAATGTTAGGGATTAAAGTAGAGAAACCGTCAAAAAGCCTTTTTGATTTGGATTATGTTGGTATCAAGGCCAGTCAATTCTCGTTCAACCGTCTGCAAAATGCCGATCCTGTATTGGGCGTGGATATGGCATCAACAGGTGAAGTAGGTTGTCTTGGCGAGGATACGCAGTGCGCCATCCTGAAGGCGATGTTGTCGGTCGGTTATCGCATCCCTCAAAAGAACATTCTCCTATCGACGGGTGATGCCAAGCAGAAGGCAGATATGCTCTCTGCTGCACGTCTACTACAACAAAAGGGGTATTCGCTTTATGCAACAGGAGGAACATCGCTGTACTTGAACGAAAACGGTATAAAAAATACATTGGTATATTGGCCAAGCGAAAGACGGCAACCGCAGGCTATCGATATGCTTCATCGCAAAGAGATAGATATGGTGGTGAATATTCCTAAAGACCTTACCGTAGGCGAATTGAACAATGGTTATCAGATACGACGTGCGGCGGTAGACTTGAATATACCATTGATAACAAATGACCGCCTTGCAAGTGCATTCATTAGTGCATTTTGTCTATTGTCGTTAGATGACCTTATCATCAAAAGTTGGGCTGAATATGAAAATGAAAACAGATGTTAGATATGGCACAGCAGAAAATTATAATTCTAGATTTTGGCTCACAGACGACACAGCTGATTGGTCGTCGCTTAAGGGAACTTGATACATTCTGCGAGATTGTCCCTTATAATAAGTTCCCGCGTGATGATGAAGGTATAATTGGCGTAATACTATCGGGCTCGCCTTACAGCGTCTATGACCCAAATGCGTTCAAGGTTGATTTATCCGATATCCGAGGTAGCTACCCAATATTGGGTATATGCTATGGCGCTCAATTTATGGCACAGCTTTATGGAGGAAGTGTGGAAGCAACCAACTCACGCGAATACGGCAGGGCCAAACTGCAATATTTTGAACGCGAGAATCTTCTTTTTAGGGGCTTCCACAAGGACTCGCAAGTTTGGATGAGTCACGGCGATACCATTACGGCATTACCCGAAGAATTTCGTGTCATAGCCTCTACCGATAAGGTAAAATATGCAGCTTATCAAGCAGAAGATGGAACATTGTGGGGAGTACAGTTTCATCCCGAGGCATTTCATTCAGAGCAAGGCAAGTTATTGCTGAAAAATTTTGTGGTTGATATCTGTGGCAGCCGTCAAGATTGGAGCGCAGCCTCTTTTGTTGAATCATCGGTAGAGGCATTGAAAACTCAACTTCGAAACGACCGCGTGATACTCGGTCTGTCGGGAGGTGTTGATTCGTCGGTTGCTGCGGTTCTGCTGAATAAAGCGATAGGCAACAATCTAACCTGCATCTTTGTGAATCACGGTTTGCTACGTAAGAATGAATATGAGCGTGTAATGCGTGATTATGAGTGTTTGGGGCTTAATGTGGTTGGAGTTGATGCCGGTGAGGGGTTCTTTTCGGCATTGGAGGGAATCACCTCACCCGAGGAGAAACGAAAAATTATAGGAGCAAAATTCATTGAGGTATTTGAAGATGAGGCTCGCAAAATAGAGGGAGTACATTGGTTGGCACAAGGAACAATATATCCCGACTGCATAGAGAGCCTTAATATTACAGGGAAAGTAATAAAAAGTCATCACAATGTGGGAGGATTGCCCGAGAAGATGCAGCTGAAACTGTGTGAGCCATTACGTTGGCTCTTTAAAGATGAGGTACGTCGTGTTGGACGCCAACTTGGTATGCCCGAGCATTTGATAGCCCGTCACCCCTTCCCCGGACCGGGACTGGCTGTCCGCGTATTAGGGGAGGTTACTCGCGAAAAAATCCATATATTGCAAGATGCTGATGATATTTTCATATCTGCTCTGCATCGTTGGAGATCTTCCGGTGGAAAATCACTATATGACGAAGTGTGGCAGGCGGGTACCATACTCCTACCCGTGCAAAGTGTCGGTGTGATGGGAGATGAACGAACATACGAACAGGCCGTTGCACTTCGTGCCGTGACAAGCACAGATGCGATGTCTGCCGATTGGGCACACTTACCATACGAGTTTCTTGCTCAGGTGAGCAACGAAATAATAAACAATGTGAAGGGTATCAATCGGGTATGTTATGACATCTCGTCAAAGCCACCTGCAACAATAGAATGGGAGTAAAAAACTGTGTTTTTTACGACTACCGAGCAACCTTTTGAGCAGTTAGTCGCGTGTGGCAAAAGGTTGGTCAATGGAAGTAACAAAGATTTTAACCCAAATTTAAAGAATCACAATGAATCAATCCAAATATATATTCGTAACAGGCGGTGTAGCAAGTTCCCTCGGTAAAGGAATCATTGCAGCCTCAATAGGCCGATTACTGTTGGCTCGTGGTTATAAAATTACTATTCAAAAATTCGACCCGTACATCAATATCGATCCGGGTACGCTCAATCCATACGAGCACGGAGAGTGTTATGTTACGAGCGATGGATGTGAAACAGACCTGGATTTAGGGCATTATGAACGCTTTACCGATATTCGGACGGGGTCGGCAAATAATGTTACAACAGGTAAGATTTATCAAACAGTAATTGAGCGTGAACGTAAAGGCGAATATCTCGGTCGAACAGTGCAGGTTGTTCCACATATTACTGATGAGATAAAAAGAAGAATGCTTCAACTTGGAGCGGTCGGAGACTACGATTTTATCATCACCGAAATAGGAGGTACAGTTGGAGATATTGAAGGACTTCCATTCTTGGAAGCCATGCGACAGCTTAAATGGGAGCTGGGACATAATGCCGTATGTGTTCATCTCACTTATGTCCCTTATATAGCCGCAGCGGGTGAATTGAAAACCAAACCGTCGCAACACTCTGTTAAAGAGTTACAGGGTCTCGGACTTCAGCCCGATATACTCGTGTTGAGAACCGACCGCGAACTTGGACGAGGAGTGCTTGACAAGGTTGGACATTTCTGCAATGTCGAAAAGGATTGTGTGGTTCAGAGCATTGACTTGCCTACCATTTATGAGGTACCCATCAAAATGGCTGAACAGAACTTGGATGCGGTGATACTTCGTAAATTTGGCATAGCGTGTAATACTGTGCCGAATTTAGGCGACTGGCAGGATTTTATAAGTCGCCGAGAACAAGCAAGTAAAGAAATCGACATAGCTCTTGTTGGAAAATATGATTTGCAGGATGCCTACAAATCTATTTTGGAATGTTTGTCACAGGCCGCAACCTACAATGACAGCAAAGTGAGAACGCACTTTGTTCAAAGTGAGAAACTTATGCGTAGCAATATTGCAGATTATCTTTCCTCAATGGATGGTGTGGTGATATGTCCCGGATTCGGACAGCGTGGAACCGAGGGGAAAATTATTGCTGCCGAATATTGCCGTACACACGACATACCCACATTGGGTATATGTCTCGGTATGCAGATGATGGTCATTGAATTTGCCCGTAATGTGTTAGGCCTGAAGAATGCCAACTCCCGTGAGATGAATCCTTCTACACCCTATAATGTTATAGATTTGATGGAGGAGCAGAAGAGTATCACTCAAATAGGTGGGACGATGAGACTGGGAGCCTACTCTTGTGACTTGTTAATCGGGTCAAAAGCTTATGATGCATACGGGAAAACGCGTATAGAAGAGCGACACCGTCATCGTTATGAATTCAGCAACCCTTATCGCCAACAATTCGAACAGGCAGGAATGTTGTGTACGGGTATAAATCCCGATAGTGGTTTGGTCGAGATTGTTGAAATACCCACCTGTCGTTGGTATGTGGGAGTTCAGTTTCATCCTGAATACACGGGAACAGTTCTTAATCCTAATCCATTGTTTATGGCTTTTGTCAAGAATATAATATCCAAACAACATTAATTATATGTGTAACTGTAAGTTACCTCGGAGGTAAAAATTCTTTGCTGAACTGTTTTAGTTTACACCTAATCTGATTTAGTTAACAATGTTGTTTCTCATTTGATTAAGATGAGTGCAGTATGTATATATTTATATACAATCAGTGGTTGCTATAAATATTTTTTCAAAAATACTAAGGCATTCTTGACTACATTGGGAGAACCACAAAAAAGCATTTTTTTTAGCATATCAATGATAATCTTTGCAAAGATGTGTATATCAGATGATTACAGAGGTTTTATCCTACTTTTTGTCCACCCTGCCTAAAAAACAGCTGAATTACAGAATCCTCAGCGCTGTAGAACTGCAAAAATAAGACAAGAAAGCGCTAACTGCTTGTTTTTGTTGCAATTAACGCTTTCCTTACTTGTGGGCCATCTTGGGCTTGAACCAAGGACCTCCAGATTATGAGTCTGTTGCTCTAACCAACTGAGCTAAAAGCCCGAGTATCTCTTTCTGAAATACGATGCAAAGTTAGTGCAATTTACTTTACGTTGCAAGTTTTTATGCAAAAAATGTGTTAAACATCCTGTTTTTCTTTCGAGAGGATAGGATGAATTGTCCGAGAAACCTGTAAAAAACATCAGTTTCACTTATTGTCACTATCTATTTACTCGATAAAAACCTGCGTTTAGTATTTATAGCGCATCCAGCGCCATAACTCTTTCAGAGTGGGCTTTTTGCCGTGCATAAGTATTCCCACGCGGTAAATCTTGGCGGCTCCCCACACTGTAACGGCAAAGGTGACATAGAGTAGTATCAATGATACTATAATCTCCCACATAGGAATGTCGTAGGGGATGCGTGCCATCATTACAATGGGTGATGTGAATGGTATCATAGAGAACCAGAAGGCTATCTCGGATGTGGGGTCGTATATCACATTTATCATAATGATGAGAGCTAGTATTATGGGCAATGTGATGGGTAGTTGCAGCTGTTGTGCATCCTGTGGGTTGTCTACCGATGAGCCAACTGCTGCGAACATTGCAGCGTACAGTAGGAATCCGCCTACCATAAACAGCAACAGTGTGCCGAAAATCTTTGCAATATAGCCAATGTCGGTGAGGGTGAGGAGTGCCTGCAAGAGATCGACGTCGGCATCGGGGGCTGCCACTCCTGCCGAGGCTCCCTGTTGCATCATTGCTATTGCTGCGGTAATATCTTCGGGCAGCAGTGCGGGGACAAGGAAAGCGCCGGCAACGAGTATTATAACCAACCAGGTGAGTATCTGTACGACGGCAACGCTGGCGACACCTAAGATTTTTCCAAGCATCATCTGGAAGGGACGCACCGAGGATACCATCACTTCGAGTACGCGGTTGTTCTTCTCCTCTATTACCGACTGCATTACCATTGCACCATATATAATAAGGAACATATATAGCATAAAACTTAGTATGTATGCTATTACGGTAGCAACAATAGAGGAGGTTGCCGACTCTTCTTTTTCTTGGTCGGCACTCGACTTGAATGTCTGTAGCGATACTTTTGTCTCTATCTGTGCCAGAATTTGTTGAATATTCTCGATATTATAGCTCTTTAGTTTTTCGGCTTCTATTATTCTCTCTATCTGCGAGCAGATTCCTGTTTCCAGTCCCATTCCCACCGAGGTGTCGGTGTAAAGTCGGGCTGCGGTGGGGTTCGACATTATGTCGTTGCATATATGCAGTATGGCAAAATAGGCCTCCGGGGGCAGTTGACGCACTGTCTCTATGGGTAATTGCAGATGCTCGAACTGAACCTCTTCGTTGCTGTAGAGCTGAGGGGCTATTATGCCGCTGTCGTCAACTACAGCAATCTTTTTTGTCTCGCTGCTCGAGTAGGTCATTAGAAGTGTTGGGGCTACCATAAGACCTATTATAAGCAGTGGGGTGAGCAGTGTGGTTATTATGAATGATTTTTTACGTACGCGCTCATTGAATTCGCGACCTATTATTATGCCAATCTTGTTTTTCATTTTTTTTATCTTTTTAGGGTGTTATAATGTTCCGTTGACGGCGCGGATGAATATATCGTTCATCGAGGGAATAAGCTCGCGAAACGAGCGCAGCTCGATGCTTTCGTTTGCGGCTGCTATTACTTCGCGCACCTGAGCATTATCGGGGATGCACACTTTCAGGGTGCTGTATCCTGTTACGGCGGGGTTGCTCTCCATTATCTCGCATTTCCCCGATAGAGCACCGAGTAGTTGCTCTTCGCTTCCTCGGTAGTCAATCTCGAAGATATTGGCCCCGTGACGGCGACGAATCTCGTCGACATTACCCGAGAGTATGTTCTTCGATTTATTTATAAGGGTTATATGGTCGCATATCTCTTCGACCGACGACATATTATGTGTCGAGAAGATAATGGTCGCTCCCTTGTCGCGCAGTGCAAGAATCTCGCTTTTCAGCAGATTGGCATTTATGGGGTCGAAGCCCGAGAAAGGCTCGTCGAAGATAAGCAGTTTGGGGTTGTGTAGCACGGTGGTTATAAACTGTACCTTTTGTGCCATTCCTTTTGACAGCTCGTCGACGCTGCGGTTCCACCAATCACTAATCTCGAATTTTTCGAACCACTCTTTCAGTTGTTTGGTGGCTTCGCTTTGTGATAGTCCTTTCAGACGGGCAAAGAATATCGCCTGTTCGCCCACTTTCATCTTTTTGTATAGTCCACGCTCTTCGGGCATATAGCCTATTTGATATATATCATCGGGGGCAATGGGATGTCCGTCGAATAGTACCTCGCCGCTGTCGGGTGCGGTTATACGGTTTATTATGCGCAACAGTGTTGTCTTACCGGCGCCGTTGGGTCCCAGGAATCCGTATATCGAACCTTGCGGAATAGTGAGTGATACATTGTCGAGCGCCTTATGGTTGGCAAAGCTCTTGTTTACCTCTTTAATTTGCAGTATGTCCATTTTCTTTACTTTTAAGGTCGTGCAAGTTTACTGTTTTTTTTTAGAATATACACTCTTAAACAGATTTTTTTTGATTACTTTCGCAGTTTGAATAGAGATATACGTTTGTTTATACTTTATGGATATGAAAAATAGAACTCTGATTTTTGACTTGGGCGGTGTGCTGCTCGATATTTTTATAGATAGATCGTTTGGCGCTCTTATGGCGTTGGGAATGGATGCCTCTATTCTTACCGAGAAACGCTGTCTTATGGATGATATGATTCAGCGTTACGACCGAGGAGATGTCTCTACAGCCGAGTTTTACTCATATATAGCGCAATATCTGCCGCAGAGTGTGCAGGCTCTGCCCGAGGATGAGTTGCAGGAGCGCATACACGATATTTGGAATATGATGCTGGGCAGTTTTTCTCGCGAGAAGATGGAGTATATAAAAACTCTGCGCGAGAGGGGGAACAGGGTTGTTATGCTCAGCAATACAAATGAGGGGCATTGGGAGACTATTGAGCGTCTCTTCCGTTACACTATGGGTGCTCCATTAAGTGAGTTTTTCGATGAACTGTATCTCTCGTTCGAGATGAACCTGCGTAAGCCCGAACCCGAGATTTTCGAGTCGCTATTGCGCAGCGAGGGTGTCGAAGCTGCCGACTGTATCTTCTTCGACGATTCCGAGGAAAACTGTAATGCAGCTCGTGCATTGGGCATAGAGGCTGTTGTTATGGAGCGTAACAGTGCTTGGAACTCTTTGCCTGTTCTTGAGTGATGGAGATTTTTACCGATATAGATAGTTTGGGTAATACCCCGTCGGCAGTAACCGTTGGTTCTTTCGATGGTGTGCATCGTGGTCACCTGGCTATGATTACCGAGGCGCGAGAGCTTGCCGCTTCGCGTGGTCTGCCGCTTACCGTGGTTACCTTTGCCCGACATCCGCGTCTGCTATTCTCGGGAAGCGATGCTCCTTTTCTGCTTACTTCTACCGATGATAAGCTGTCGCTTTTGGAACGTGCCGGGGTAGAGCGTTGCCTGCTACTGCCTTTCGACAACGCTATGGCCTCGCTGACGGCTGAGGAGTTTATGCACGATATTCTATTGCAGAGGTTGGGAGTACGTATGCTTGCTGTCGGTTACGACCACCATTTCGGACGTCCACAGACGGGTGAAGGAATTTCTCAGTACGTAGAATACGGCAGGGAGATGGGTGTCGAGGTTGTTCAGCTGCATCCTTATACCCCCGACGGACAGAAAATAAGTTCCTCGCGTGTGCGTGGCGAGCTTGCTGCAGGCGATGTAGAGGCTGCTGCACGTATGCTGGGACGCAACTACTCATTGCAAGGGCGTGTCGTTCACGGCGAGGCATTGGGTCGACGTTTGGGTTTCCCTACAGCGAACATCTCGCTTTTGGAACCGCTGCAACTGCTGCCCCTCGATGGTGTTTACGAGTGTACGATAAAAGTGCGCCTTCAGAGCTATCGCGGAGTGATGAATGTGGGATGCAAGCCAACGGTAAATGGCAGCAGTCGCACTATAGAGGTCTTTATTATAGGCTTCGATGGCGATATCTACGGCGAGCCTGTTGTTGTGGAGTTTGTGAGACGTTTGCGTGGCGAGCGCCGCTTTGCCGGGCTTGACGACCTGCGTGCGCAAATAGAGTCGGATGTAAGGTGTGTAAGTGAGGGAACATCCTATTGATAAAGTAACTTATTAATTTAAAACTTAAAGAATATGTCAAACACTTCTAATGAATTATTATCAACAGTGTGGCGAGTGGTTAAATTGCCGCTCTATTATATGCTGTATCAGGGTATCTTCTCGGTGCTTGCAATGATTGCTTTGTTGGTTTATGTTGTGGCGAGTGGTGCTGTAAGTGTTGAAATAATTGCCAGTGGAAATCCCGAGGAGATTGTGAGTGCTATAATGGCGGCTATTCCCAAGAGTGGAATGGCGTGGGCCACTTCAGCCGGATTGTTCATGGCGGCATCTGCAATGCTGTGGCATCTAATGTATTGGGGTTATTTCTCTTTTGGAAAGCAGCCTTTCCGTCAAGTGAGTGGCAAGGTGATGTTGCTTAGTATTATGCTTGTCTTTGCCGCGATGTTTGCGTTTAACGTCCTTGCGCAAGAACTTGGATTACCCGATGAACTTGCCGAGGTAATGCAGCAGGTCTCTAACAACTTCTTGGGTTGTATAAGTATTGCGGTGCTTGCTCCTATCCTCGAAGAGGTGCTTTTCCGTGGCGCTATTCAGGGTTATCTTATGCGAAAATATAATCCGATGGTGGGTATTATTGTCGCTTCAATCATTTTCGGTCTCATACATATGAATCCCATTCAGATTTTCTATGCTACCTGCCTGGGTCTTGTTTTTGGATGGATGTATTATCGTACTTGCAGTCTTATGCCTGTTGTTATTGGTCACGTGCTGAATAATTCGCTTGCTGTAATTACAATGATTATGGGCGCCGAAGAGGAGGAGGCTTTAATGTCATTGACCGATAAGGTTGCTGTTATTGGTGGCTCTTTGTTGGCTGCCGTAGCGCTTATGTATCTTATCAACCGTTTGCAGCCGGCTGTTCCTAACCCCTGGAGTGGCATCGGGGAAAAAGAGACTCAAGAATAATTACGTTTGTCCGACTCCCGACTACAAATTTAACCCGCCATTGAAGTGCACTTCAATGGCGGGTTAAATTTATTCCTGTTTATTCAGAATAGTATGCTCTTATTCGAGCTTAGAGAAATCAATCTTAGGCGCCTCTGTTGTGTTTCCTGTGCGCTCGAAATGAGTTCCCGACTTAGTGTACTCATCAAAGAAACCACCCATAGAGAGGAAGAATTTCTCGCCATCAGAGCCGCCTGTATAGTCGAGGCGCATCTCTTGATGTCCTGTTGCATCGCAGGTGAAGCGAGCCTTTGTAACAGGAATCCAACGGCCGTCGGTGGTACGTGCCCACTGATTACTGTAGTATGCCTTTCGATTGATGTATCCCATTACAGGGTTGAAGTTCTCAAGGAACGAGTGCGCGTTGGTATACCAAGTTGTGATTTTAGGACGGCGGAAAGAGGCTACAAGAGACCATTTGCCCTTATTGTTGTCGTAGAAATAGGCTGTGTATACTGTATTGCCCTTCTTGTCGGGTCTGATACCCATAAGGAAACGGCAACGCTCACCTGCCTTCCAGTCATAATGCATAAAGCTCTGTCCGCCCGAACCTTCATTGCCAAAATCCTGAACCTTTACGTCTGCTCCTTTCTTAACAAGTACCACGCGCAAAGAGTCGGGAATCTCGGCAGCATTGTCGGTCTCGTATGGACTCCACACCGAGAAGAGTACTCTTCTTTTGTGTGGGGTGTTGTTCTGCATACCAAAGTAACCCTGACCGAATCCGCAAGCCATATAGTAGCTGCTGGGTATATCACCCTCCTCGGGAACAACAAGCTCGTTGTAGAACCATTCGATATCCTCCCCGGCAGGAAGTGTGTAGCCTAAGTGTACCGATGGGCCGCGTCGGCCGAAGTGGGTGCTGAAGTCGGGTGCAACAGCAACGACAGGTGCAACGTCACCACCAACGTAAAGGGCTGCAACAGAACCAAAGTCCGAGCCGCTGTTTATCTTCACACCGCGAATATCTACCTTTATATAACCGGGATTCTCAACCTTGAACCCGCCAAGCTCGACGCGTGAAAGGGTGTCGCTGTTAAGGGTGACATTCTGCTTCTTGCCAAGCAAAGATACCTCGATGTTCGAGTTACCTTTTGCTTGCAGTGCTATGTTCATATTACCACTCTCTTTTGTTCTGAAGTAGAAACTTATCACACTCTCTTTATCGTTCCAGTTGCGTATAGCGCAGTTGTCCTCGTCGATATACGCTTTATCTCCTGCGGTTACATACGCATTTCCCGACAGGGTGACGATGCTTTCGTTTTGGGCAGCCTCGGGTGCGGGTGCTTGACTACCATTGCAAGCCGAAAACAGTGCTGCGGCCAAAGAAGCCAATAGTAAAATACCTTTCTTTTTCATAGATGATATCCTTTAATTATTTTTTGAACGTCTTATTTGGGAAGGGTAACCTGGAACATTGAACTGTTTGTGTGTTCGCGAAGCAGAATCTCTTTCATCTTCTTTAATACATCGGGATATTTGCCCGAGAGGTTTTTATCTTCGTGAAGGTCGGTTGCAAGGTCGTAGAGACTGCACTGACCATTCTGTACGACGAGCTTCCAGTTACCCATACGCAGTGCCATCATATTTGTCTCGTGGAACTCCCAGTAGAGGAACTCGTGTGCCTCCTGCTCGCCCTTGCCCAAGAGTGTGGGTGCGAATGAGAGACCGTCGAAATAGTCGTTTGTAAGTTTTTTGTTTGTGTAGCGCTCGACGTAGTTCTCGATGCCTGCAACATCGCAGAATGTGGGCATAAGGTCGTAGAATGCCAGCTGATGGTCGTTCACTGTGCCTGCCTCAACCTGTCCGGGCCACCAGGCGATGAAGGGAACGCGTATACCGCCCTCGGTAGTAGAGCGTTTTGTTCCACGAAGCAGTTTCTCGGTGTTGAAGTAGTCGGGGTCGGCGCCGCCCTCGGTGTGGGGGCCGTTGTCGCTTGTGAATATTACGAGTGTGTTCTTGTCGAATCCCTTCTCTTTGAGTTTGTCGAGTACCTCGCCGACGTATGCATCGAGACGTGTCACCATTGCAGCAAACTGCTGGTGTGCGCAGTCGGTGGGGTTATAGCGCGAACCTGCGTCGCCACCGTAGCTCTTCTCGGTGCAGAATGTTCCCTGATAGGCCTTGAAAATGCTATCCTCGGGCTGTGCAAGCTCGGCGTGGGGCAGGGTGTAGGTGAATATTCCAAAGAAGGGTTGGTCGGCTGTTTGTTTGTCAATCCACGCCATTGCACGTTGGTGGATAAGGTCGGCCGAGTAGTCTTTGCGGTTCTTGTACTCCTCGCCGTGCATTCCGTATGCGATGTTGTTCTCTAATAGTTCGCGGCGCACCTCGGTGTCACCTGCTGCGCGGCTGTAGGCGTTGAGGAAATTGGGGTAGTAGAGGTGTGCCTGGAACTGACACATAAAGCCGTAGTATTCGTCTATTCCTCGTTTGTCGGGGGTAGAAACAGAACCCTCGTAACCGCCTGCCCACTTACCGAACATACCTGTGGTGTAACCGTTGTCCTTCATAATCTCGGGGAGGATTATGTGGTTGGGGTCGTATGGCTCCTGTCCTGTCTGTACGGGGTCTGTTGTCTTGCCGTATGTCACCGAACCGATGCGATACTCTTTGTTTCCGCGCACTTTGGTGTGTCCTGTGTGCTGTCCTGTCATAAACGATGCACGCGAGGGGGCACTTACGGGGCTGCCTGCGTATGCCTGTGTAAACATCATACCCTCGGCTGCCATACGGTCGAGGTTGGGTGTGCTTATGTACTGCTGTCCATAGCAACCGACATCGGCATATCCGAGGTCGTCACACATAATATATATAATGTTGGGGCGCTGTGCCTCCTGTGCCTGTACTGTTGCCGAGGCAAGCAGTCCGCATCCGAAAAGAATTAGTTTGTTATCCATAATATCTTCGTTTTTATTTATTTGCTTATGTATAGTTTGCTGTTTTTATAGCCCTTGAGTGTGTTTACAATCACAATATATACGCCCTCTTTAAGGTTGCTTGTCGAGGCTGTGTTGCCTTTGCTCTTTAGGGCGAGGGTTGCGTCGGGTGTGTATATGGCTATCGAGAGAACCTCGGCGCTGCTGTGTGCAACGATGCTGTTCTCGTTCTGCTCTATTGTAATATCCTCGTTTGTGGGTGTTGCGGCTATTCCCAATGACGACTCGTCGGTGTTGGGCGAGAAGTATGCCTTTAACGATACGTTGCGGTCGACTGTGAATGTGTAGCTTGCATCGGTAGATACAATTACACCCTCCTCGCGCCAGCAGACGAATGTGGCATTACCTATTGTTGTGGCTGCTGCGGTGAGCTCGGTACCATATTCGTAGCTCTCGGCAACGGTCGATAGGGTGGCTGTTCCGCGAGTTTTGTCGTTTACTGCAACTGTAACGGTGCGTGTGCTCTGTGCTTCGCTTGCTCGTATGTGGAAGTCGTATACGAATCCAACAACATCGTCCTCGGCAAGGTCGAGACCGTTGCTGTTGATGCGTACACGCATACGGCTCTGCTTCTCTGCTGCCCACTCGGGAACGCTTGCTGTTGCGCTGCATTTGTTACCGCTGATGGTAAGAGGCACGGTTGTCTCGAAGATACCGTCGCCGTTCCAGTCGAAATAGCAGTTTGCTGTAAGGTCGGCAGCAGCATTGCTGTTTAGTGTTGCCGATATCTCGAAGCTCTTGCCTATGGCAACTTCTCCCTTGTCGTGAGCATATACAATGTGCCAGGTCGAGGGCTTTGCGGTGCTCTTATAGATGATGTTTCCAAGAACATCCTCGCCGCCGAGTGTAAGCTCTGTGATAAAATTGTTTCCGGCGCGTCCACAGGGGTTGTTATATATCTGCTTGTTGCGGGCATAGAGACTGCGCAGACGGTTGAAACGGAAGAGGCTCTCGCCGTCAATCTTAAGAGTGTCGGTGCCGCTTGTGAAGAAGAAATATCCGTCGCGCTCTTTGCTTACCTGTACCTTCCAACGTGTGTCGAGTCCCTCGGCAGCGGTTATTTTGCCGTCGGCAATGCCAATTACGGTAGCGGGCATTGCAGCCGATGCTATTGCCCAGCCTGTACTATTGTTTGTGCCTACAAAATACCACTCCTGGTTGTTGTCGAATATATCGGCGTCGTTCATCGAAAGAGCTGCCTCGCCAAGAGTTACGTTCTTGCCGTTTGCTCCCTCGATGTTGTAGCTTGTGCCTATTGAACCAATGGCTGCGCTTGCGTCAAAGGGACGAATCTCATACAGGTCTTCGGTCTCGACGAGTTTCCAATATGAGCCTACACGTGATGTACCTGCCTGCCAAGTGATTACGTAGTTCGAGGCTCCGTCCTTGTTAAGGGCGCGGGGGCCTATATTCTCCTTGTCGTAGCTTGCGCAGTCGGTCGAGCTGAAATAGTAGCATCCTGCAATCTCACCGCTTGTTGCCGCAGTCTTTGCAACATAATATTCGGTGGGGGTAGATGTAGTTGTTATGCGCGATGCCGACGATGGAGTCTTGTTGCAACTGCCGATGTAATTGCCTGTGGCAGTGTTCTTTATGTAGAAACAGTTCTCTTTGTCGGTTGGAATGAACATCCAGAATTGCGCCTTTGTAACGTCGTTACCCTCGACGGTCATATATCCGTCGGCACCCTCGGTAATATAGTTTGTGCCGGTGTTTTTCCACTGTATGTAATAGACTTTACCCTCGCTGTCGTCGGGCTCGGGAGTAGGCTCGGGTTCGGGTTCAGGTTCGGGGTCGGGCTCTGAAGAGTCATCGGATGTGGTAAACTCAATAGCCGAAAGACCAAAGAAACAACCGCCGTTTGTGGTTCCCTTTGTTATAGTCAATTTTACTACTATTGTGTTGCCGGCCTTAACCGCGCTCTCGCTCTCAACGGGCCATACTTTGTGTACGCTACTACTCTGACCTACGCCTGCAGCAATGTCAATGTCGTCGAGCGAACCAAACTGTGTAAGGGCATCGGCCGATGCTCCCTGCTCGACATTTACATTCCATTGACGTGTCACACCGTCGCTGTTCTCTTGGTAGTTGCTACCGCCGTTAAGAGCGTGAATGTCAAGCCCTATGGTGTTGAATGTAAATCCCTCGGGCAGTTCGCTGATGCTCACCGTCAGTTCAATGGTGGGGCTTGTGTTAGCATTTATGTTGGGACATATAATGCTCTCGTTGATGGCATTTCCACCATTAGGCTTGAACTCGTGCGACGACTCAATGGTGGCCGAAGCGCCCTCTATGGGTGCGCCATTCTTGTCGACTACGCTTATTGTAACACTTGCGGCATCGGTTCCTGCCCTGTTAAATGTAAGGCCGATTTTCTCGGCTGCCACACTCGACTGAAAGCCTAATGCGAGAATGGCTAAAAGGGTAAAGTAGAATTTTTTCATTGTTTTTAGGGTTATTTGGGGTAAATATACGAACAACGAGCGAGATAAGCAAAATTTACTTTGATATTTTGCAGATAGTACCTTTTTAGCTTATTAATAAATGTAAAATGCAATATTTATAAAGTGCTTTTTATTGTGGATTATTACTGTCCGATAAAAATAGAATAATCCCAAAAATGGCTATTGACGAAGCTGATATTGCCACTTTTACCTCAAAAATACTAAAGCAAGCCCACTTTTTCATAAAATTATATGGTTGTTCATTGGTGCGCGGTATGAAAATTAGTAAAATGGTAGATGTTTTTTGGATTAAGTGCGAGGATGTTTGAGCGAAGCGAGTTCCGCAGCACCCAAAAAACATCGTGAGCATTTTACGTTAAGATTTTCGTGCGCAGAGCCTTTTGCCTACTTTT
>JAGBBX010000024.1 GCA_017938245.1 Bacteroidaceae bacterium | reverse complement strand
GTTGTCAAAGCCATTAATGAGTATAAGGACAATGTCAAGGGTTATAAGATAACAGGTGCCGGCGGTGGCGGTTATCTTGTGATTATAAACGACGAACCCGTAAAGAATGCTCTTCAGATAAGAATAAGACGCAAGTAACTTGCAACTGCATATAAAAACAGTAATGCCGACCATCTTTATAGTGGTCGGCATTACTGTTTTTGTGTATGTTATGTTGCTTACCTCATATACTTATCTCTTCTCTCGCTAACCTTTTTTACGTAATTGCGTGCCTCACTTGAATTAAGATTCCTTATAAGATGCTTGTAAAGTTGCGAGTAGCTCATTGTGTTTATTATTTTTATTGCAGAATTTACATTTGTCTTTCCTGTAAATGCACGGCTGACGTTGCCGGCGCCTGTGTTGTAGCTGGCAATTACGCACAAACGACGGCACTCGGCATCGGTAACCTTTGAGAACTGGTTCATTAGAATTTTCAGATAAGCTGTGCCCAATTCAATATTCTTATCGGCTTGGTACAGATAGCTCTTTGTCGGTACCCATCCTCTCTTATATACATAAAGATAGGCGTCATAACCACCATACTTGGGTACAAGCTGCATCAGACCGTATGCGGGCACCCAACTTGTGGCCGAGGGGTTGAAATTGGATTCCTGTTCCATAATGGCATATATAAGCGGCTGCTCGATATTGAATCGGTTGGAGTTGCTCTGTACCATATCTTTGTAAAGTGCGGCATTCTTCGAGAGACGGTTAGGGACCATTTTCATCTCTATCTTGGCTACAACACGCTTCTCACCGTCACCGCCTACTATTGTCTGTTTCTGAGGTGTGCTCTGTTTAACAATGGTCTTGGCTAACTCTTTCTTGTTGTTCTCATTGATTTTTGCCCCATTCTTGCTATATTCGGAATAGTCGACGAGATTGTCGAGTACAGGTTTTTTTGTGAGGTCTTTTGAGACATCTACGGTCGATTCGTAGGGACAGGTCTTACCCTTGCTTTTAAGAAGGTTTTCTACTGCAATCTCCAGCTCTTTGTCAATCTCTTTCTTGTTATCTTTGTCTTGGTTTATGGCAACCTCAACGACAATGTCTCCATTCTCGAAATCAACAATGGTGCGTGAGCGGTTGTCTTTGCCATACTCTACCCACTCTTCCTTTGTATTGTCTGCTACATTGTTGTTACCCCATATTTTTTTTATAGAGTTTACGTAGTTTTGGTACTCTTCTTTGGCTCTCTTTTCGTATCTGGCATATTCCTCCATTGCACGCTTCTCGTAGAGAGCGTACTCCTCTTTTGACATTTTCAGAAAATTCAGCAACTCATCGCTCTGTTCGTCCTGCTTTTTCTTCTGCTCTTTTGCGTAGTCCTTATACTCTTGTTCTCTTTGTCGTTTGAATTTTTCAAAGTCATTCTCGACATCGTTCTGAGCAATACAATAAGTACTGCCGGCAATGAATAGCGCGATAAAAATAATGAACTGTCTCATAGTGGTTTTATTTAAGTCTGATGACTGTTGCCGAACTGTTTACAAACTGAGGCATACTTTTGCCAATGGGAGCATTTATGTATGTGGGGTCGCATACGGTGTATCTGTTGCCACCTACATTCAGATAATCGCCTTTGGAGTAGTTTGTGAACTTTACCGCTGTTGCAAGATGCCCGGGATAGTAAAGCAATACTACGTCGAGCCCTAACAGGTCTTTTATAAGGTGTGCAAAGAGTATCGAGCGGTCTTCGCAATCGGAGTACTTGTAATATAGTGTCTCTTCGGCGAAAAATACTCTGTCACCTCCCCATAGTTTATCGTCGTACTCATATTCGAAAGCAGTCTGCACAAAGTGCAGCAGCAAATTAGCGGCCTCTGTCTCGCTTTTGCCGCTGATGCTCTCTTTCAGTGCCGGATACAAATGCGCTTTTACCTCTTTGCTCATTGGGGTGTTGGCGTATGTACTCCATTTCTCGTCCTTGTTTCCCGAACAGGGGTAGTTCTTATAGAAGTTTATGAGGTTCTCATTTATATATATGCCTGCTGATACTCCTGTTCCTGTCAGATGTATCTGTTTTGAATCCTTTTTTGCAAAGCTCTGACTATGGTTAATCTGCATTGATAATGGCTGTTCCTTTGGGAAATTTGCTTTACAGATATTTATTCTGTTTGCGCCATTGCCGTACATATAGTACATCTCTCCGTCTATTGTCCAATAGTTTTTCGAGTATATTATATATTTGCTTGCATATAACATATACAACGTTTCGTTGCTTTTTGCCAGGCGCATTTTATATCCCGATTGTGCATATAAGTAGGCTGCAAGCAGCGTCGACTCGTTGCACTGTTTGCCAAAAAAGGCAGTTGCAAGCTCGTTCAGCATCTGAATATAGGCCCAATCGCATAACTTATGCTCGTCGCGGTAGTGTATACAACTTTTAATGACGTTACTGTATTTATCGTTGCTTAATGCCTTCCACGCCTTTGCTATACTGTTTTCCGAGATATCGTTAAGGGTGAAACGGTGCTCACTGCCTAAGTCGAAAGAGAGAGCGAGTCCATAGAAGTCTATGCCAAATTGGTTTATAGTCTCTCTCTCAGGTGTTTTTATCGGTTCAATAGGTACAATAGGGTCGGGTGCTTTCACCCTTCTCTCTTCAATGATTTTTTCCTCTTTAATCGGTAATTTGTTAATGGTAGGTGTTTGACGTTGCTTGTCATATTCTATGGGCTTTACAGGTTGCTCCTTAGGCACCTCTACACCTACAACCGAGTTGTACTCCTGCCAACTCTTCTTGACCATATTAGAGTACTCCAAATCAATCTTCTGGCGCATCTTCTGATACTCCTCATTGACTTTGGACTTAAATTTGGCAAACTCTTGCTCCTTTGCTTTCTTGAACTCTTCAAAGGGGTCCTGACCGTAAATATTTGTTGCTATGCAGCATAGGCATAGACATAACAATCTTGTCAAAACTCTCATATTGCTTATTACCAATTATATGATAGACCTATGGTATACTTGTTCTGTGATGTATATACTTTTTCTCTATCCTCAACGTCGAACTCCGAGAAGATTATAGATTCGTGGTTATTCAAACCTTTTGACATCTGGTATGTGAGACCAAAATGTCCCAATTTCAGTGTAAGACCAAGCTCGGCCGAGTAGTTCATACGCTCGGCAAATCCCTCTTCGCCATATTCATATTCTACGCTACTGTCATACTCGTCGGTATATTCGCTGCTGCAACCAATATCTACACCTAAACCTCCACGTAGCTGCACACTCGATTCATCGCCCAATGGGAACCAAAGTGTCATATGCAAAGGAATATAGAATGCTGTTTCCAGGTAACTGTCGAGTTTGATACCGTTACTCAATTGTGCATACTCGTTACTTGTTCCCGAGAAATAAAGCTCAAAATAAAGACCTGTGTGCAAGCCGAGTCCACGATTCCAAACGGGGCTGTATCCGAATCCCATCTGTACTCCGTGCAGATACTCATTCTTTACTTTTGCATCGTAGAACTGTCCAAAGATTGCGTTACCCTTGAATCTTGAACCTTTATAGCGCGATACCCACTGTTTTCTTACGTATGCCGCAGTGAACTCCCAGGGATAATCGTCATCGAGGCTCTCCCACAGCCAGTCGGTGTCGTAATCGCCTCCATACATATATGCAGCCGAGATTGAAATCTTGTTCTGTCTGGTTTTAACGCCCTCCTGTTTTTTGTTGTCGAAATAACTGAAGTGAATATCTTTGTGGTTTGTTATACCTTTAGAATATTGCACATCGAGCATTAATCTCTTTAAGCGTACTCCAAAACCTATCTCGCTCGAAATATTTAGTCTGTTGGGGAATCCATCCTCACCATAGTAGCTGCTGTACGAGTTATTTGCGCTACAGTCGATATTCGAGTAGAAACCAAGAAGTCCATAGTCGAATCCTAATCCTCCGTGCAGGTATAATGCTGTCTCTTCGCTCAGCGGGAATCGGTAAAGCAGGTGTGCAGGAACATATAACGATATCTCCTTGAAAGAGGAGTTGTATCCTGTTTGGGGTATCTCGCTGTTTACACTCGATTTATATATCTCGGCAAAGATACCGGTGTGCAGACCTAAACCAAAATTGTAGCAGGGGTTGTATTGCCAACCCATTTGAATACCGCTCACACGTTCACCCTCGGTGTCATACTCGGGGAAGGGACCCCACGCTGCGTTACCGTGATAGATGTATCCATTGCCACGAGAAACCCATTCTTTACTTACGTATCCGGCGGTGAATCCCCAAGATGCGTCATCGAAATATCTCTCCCAAGGCCACAAGAATTTGTTCTTCGCCGATATTGTGAATCTCTGATTGGGATTCATCTTCTCGCGAATGAGAATTTCTCGTGTCTTACTCGAATTCTCGTAGCTCATAGTTATATTTGCCTTTTTGCCAATAGGAAGGTCAAGGGTGTAGGCATCTTTAAGTTCATCTACCACCTGTCCGTTTACTTTCAGCTTTGCTTGCACTTTGTGGTTATCGTACACTGCCGATACCGAAATCCTCTTCTTGCGTATAGGCTCTAACTCTATGACCGAGGGTAGTGACTCGTCTACGGTAAAGTCTTTTATGTCATTTTCCTTGGCACTCACTCTTGCTTCAACTCGGTAAGAACCGTGAGGTAACTCAATAGAGATAGGGGAGTGACCTACCAACACGCCATCGAGCAGAATCTCACAGTCGGTTGGGTCGCTTACGAACTCTATTCTACGTTTCTTGCGAAGGTCGTACTCGAAACGTATGTTATCTTCGGTAACGCTGATTGAGTCGGTTTTTGTGAGCGTATTACCCAAAAACAACTCGATATAGTGCTTGCCAAGAGGTACATTCGCGATATTACCGTTCAAATCGGAATATTTCTCCCTGTTGATACGTGCCTTTACATTTGATGGCTTGGCATCGATGATAATTGTAGTGGTTTTCTCCTTTTGCAGAACAATCTCATAGATACCTTTCTCTTTAAGTTCGAAATTGCGTATGCGGTTACTCGAACCGAAATTATTAAGTTTAACCTCGAAAAATGTGTTGTCATTTGCGTCGACAGGTGCCACGAACAGAGAAATTGTCTGTTCGTTTTGGTTGTATTTGTCTATTCTTTGGCGAATGATATTCAGACCACTGAAAGTCAGGTCATTTAATTCTTTCTCTAGGAAATGAACATACTTAAGACGTATCCAGGCACAGCTTCTTCCTGTCATCTCATCTTTTGGCCAATCGGTTTCGAATACGGTACTAAGGTTTTTCATTCCGGCCTCCGACTTTACTTCGGTGAATGTACCCAATTTTAATAAATTCGAACCGCTCTCTTGTGCAGAAAGTGTGATGGCAAATAATATGATTGATAAAAATAGTAACTTTTTCATTGCATTAGGCTCTTGTTTTGTTATTACTTCTCTTTATGATAAAATAATTACATTATTAGTAGTCGCCCGAGATAAGATATGTCAGTCCTATTCTTAGCTTATTCTGAACAGCTTCTAATTTGTCTCCGTTACTGTTTATAATGTAACCGTTGTTGGTCAATCCTTTTGATATTTGTGCATTAATCTGTATTGCCTTGATGCGCAGTCCTACGCCAACCTCGGCCGATACATTGAGTCGCGAGGGGAAAGATTCTTTGCCATAGAAATTTTCGTATGGTTCTTTGTTCTTATCTTCGGAACAGTGGAATCTGTTGTATATTCCACAATCGAATCCAAGTCCTCCGTGTAGCGAAAGGGCCACCTTCTCGGCAAAAGGCAATCGGTAGTAGAGATGTGCCGGTATGTAAAGGCTCAATTCAGAGTATCGGTCGAATATGCTGTTGTAGGCGGTATGGTTGGGATTGTCCGAAGCTTTCTTCGATGAGTAGTAGAACTCGAGGAAAGCACCTGTGTAGATACCACCGCCCCACGAGAAACAGGGCTGCATTTGGAAACCTGCCTGGATGCCGTTTAATATGTTTCCTTCGGAATCGTAACCCATAGCTTCCCAAAGTGGTACACCGTTGTAATCGGTATCGCCACTGCTTACCGACCATTCTTTGCTTACATATCCTACGTATATACCAAAGGGACGTACGTCATATACGCGTTGCCACGGCCACACAAACTCTTTTTTGTCGGTTATTTTGAAGATAAGTTCCGGCGACATATCTTTTTTTACTTTTACCGTACGACGTTTTTTATATCCTCCGTGCAGCATTTCCATATGGAACTTCTTGTTTATGGGAAGGCTTACACGATACTCTGCTGCCTCTTTTTTGCTGTATAACTCGTCGTCGATATATAATGGCGCTTTTACAGAGCTGTTTTTGTATGTTGCCGATATTATGAGCGTCTTCTTTTGCATAGGAGACAAATGCACATCTGTCTCGGAGTACTCATTTATATTTATAGTACGTATATCTGTCTCATTGATGCTTTTACGTGCCTCGACCTGATATGAACCGTAGGCAAGCTCTTTTGAAACAGGGGTGCTGCCTATTAGCTCACCATCGATATAGATATTTGTACCCGATGGCGTACTCGAGAATTTTACATTTTTCTTTGTTCTAAGGTCGTATGTAAAATGGGTGCTGCTTTCTGTTACGTTTATTGTGTCGTTTAACAGAGTTTTGCCGTTCAACGATAATGTAACGTAGTGTCTACCTGTGAGTACGTTTGCTATTGTTCCGGGAGTAGTTGTCTTTTCTCCTGTCTCGATTCGTGCTATAGCGTTTGTCGGCTCGGTGCTGAAACTGATTGATAGTCTCTTGTTGTTCCTGAGTCGTACATTGTAACACTTTCTCTCACCTAACTTGGGGATGGTAACTCTGTTGCTCTTGCCATAGTCCCCGAGTACAGCTTCAATAAATGTAGGCTCATCACTTGGTGTGACGAATATATACACCATAGAAACTCCTGCTTCCGAGACTACCTTAGGAGGATATGCAGGCGTGTTCTGGTCGAAGTTGAATGTTATCTTTGAAAGTTCGTCGGGGTGTATGCTCTCTATGGAGACACGTATAAGTGCGCAATCCATATTTCCATTGGCATCTTTGGGCCAATTCTCTACATTAGGTGTTGAGCGTGCCTCTCTAAAATCCTCCAAAATTATTTGGGACTGATAGTTGCTTTGTGCTGTGGCACAAAATGTAGCAGCTAATATAAACAAGAATAACAGATGTTTTTTCATAGCTTCTATTTATTAGAATTTGAACTTCTTTACAAAATCTTGAATTTTAATCATTTCGGTTTTATCGGGTTGCCATAGTCTCACTCCTATAAGTGGCAACTCTCTTGATGCATCGAATACCAAAGTCAGGTAACCCTGGTCGGAGTAGCTTGACGAATTGTATAACTGTCTTATCTGGACTGCAAATACGGTTCCTAACTCGCGATAAGGAGCATTTACCAACTGAATTTCGTTATTTTCGAATGTGAGGTGTATGTATTCTCTCTCTTTGAATTGCGATTTAAGCTTGTTTAAGTACTCCGATTTTGTCCTTTGTCGGTATTCTACATTATCGTTTCCCAAATCAATCTGCCTTCCCTCTAAGTTGGCCTGTTTTGCAGGCTTCAGCATACTGCCAACGATTATTATGGCATCGTCCGAGAATATTCTGTCGATATAGTCGAGTCGTTTCAGAGCGTATGCCGTCTGGTAGTCCTCCATAAACTGTAATATGGCATATCTTGATACATCTTTCCAAAGGCTGGCGTCGGCATTGAAAATATCATCTTCGGCCTTTTTTGTCAGCGCAAATGCCAACGATTCAATTTTCTTCTCGTTGTTGAAGCGGAATACCAAGTTCTCCATAAACTTCTTTCCGTTCTTGAATTTTATGCTCACCTTGCAGAAACGTCCGATGACTTTGTCGTTGCACTCTATGAATGAGTAGTTCTGGCTTACTCCGAAGAGGGCTACTTTACCTGTTCTGTTTAGCAGGGTGTCGAACATCTTATATCCATCGGGGGTGAAGTGGCTGTATGCTGTTTTGGGGTTGTCTGTCTTTATTGCCTCTTCTATTTTCTTCATCGCTTCGAGATAGTCTTTGTCTTCCTCTACGACTTTCATCTCTATTCGCTTTTTTGTTACTATCTTTTCGGCTTTTACGGTTGTTTCGCCTACCGGAGCAACGCTGACAGATGCAGTATTAAGGCTTGCAGCATTTGTACTTTTATTGGTCGATTTCTTATTGCTTTTAGCGCTGTTAACCGCCATAGTGCTTTTGGCCTCTTTTATAATAATAGGTTTACTGCCTTTGAATACAGCTCGTAGGTCATCGTCGAAACTCTCACCCTCTTTCTTGAACATATATTCATACATTATATCTATCTTGTTGTTGTTTGGGTGGCTGAGTAGTTCTAACTCACCTGCGCCATCACGTACCGATAGTGGTCCTACGTACGATTGTCCATCGAAATATTTAATCTGCAAACTCGATACATCGTGTCCGCAGTATTTGAAATTGGCATTCACATAGTAGCGGTTGTCAATATTTTGACACTCATTTACAGTTATTACAAGATTTTTTATAAGTGTCTTTATTTTATATTCGGCAAATGAACTTGCACTCATTTGCTCTCCATCATTTTCAATTTCGGTGTTTAGGCCCTTATTAAGCATTAAGGCCCAATAGTAGTAGCGCAGGGCGTCGTCTATTTGTAATGATTTTTCGGCCGTTTTTCCTGTCTTTATGAATCCGAGAACCTTTTTCTTTCTCTCTTCATACATACGCTCTACTTCGCTTTTATGAACCCAGCAGAATACTTTTGCTTCGGGTTCGGGCGATAGCTCCATCATCTCTACATTTCGCAGAGATACCGATGACACTGCTGCAAGTTCAGATTCCTGCTCGTGTGTCGAGGTAAAACTCGAATTGTTGTCTGTTTTCTTCTCCGAGTCGGTGTGTTTCTCTTTAGAAGCAGATAGTATATTTGTCTGTATCTGTCGTGCAATCTCGCCTAAAGCGTTTTGGTGGGCCTCCTCTTTTGTGACACCCACTCCTTCTCCGGTATAATAAGATTTGTCGTTTTTTATTCTATTAATGTCTACTTGGGCATATATACTATACCCAAGCAGACAAATTATAGATGTAATTATAAATCGGTGCATTTCGTGATTATTTTCCGTGTTTGCTTAATTCCTCGTTGACTTTCTTTTCGAATTGCTGGAATTCGTATTCCATTTTCATTCTATCCTCATCGGGGATTTGTTGCTTTATTTTATTTACAATGCTCTTTGCATCTCCACGATACTCAATGCAAACAAAGACCTTGTATCGTCTGTCGGGCTGCCTGAAGTTATCTTGTTGTATAACTACTGCATTCTGTACAACCTCTTCTGCTATTTGCTGAGTCGAGTTTTCAGACTTTGTTCCTTCGTCGCTGACACTGCTGCCTTCATCGCCGTCACTTGCATACTTCTCCCAACCGAGACCGGACTCCTCGGATGCTGTTTTTATCATTGATGCAATTGCACGTGCCAATGCTCCTCGTGCCTGACCTTCGGCATATATCTTGGCTTGTGCAAGTCTTGCAGCTACACCTTCGCCCGAAGCGCGTGTCTCGGGTCTTTCAAGTGCCATCTGCTCCGATAGTGTCAGCTCAATAGCCATTCCGTGTAATGAATTCCCTTTAATGTCTACTTGGGCATATATACTATACCCAAGCAGACAAATTATAGATGTGATTATAAATCGGTGCATTTCGTGATTATTTTCCGTGTTTGCTTAATTCCTCGTTAATCTTCTTTTCGAATTTCTGGAACTCGTATTCCATTTTCATTCTATCCTCATCGGGGATTTGTTGCTTTATTTTATTTACAATGCTCTTTGCATCTCCACGATACTCTAAGCAAACAAATACTTTGTATCGTCTGTCGGGCTGAACGAAATTATCTTGATGTATAACTACTGCATTCTGTACAAGCTCATTTGCTATTTGCTGAGTCTGGTTTTGTGACTTTGTACCTTCGTCGTTAACACTGTTGCCTTCACTGCCGTTACCTGCATATTTCTCCCAACCGAGACCGGACTCCTCGGATGCTGTTTTAATTATTGATGAAATTGCACGTGCCAATGCTCCTCGTGCCTGGCCTTCGGCATATATCTTGGCTTGAGCAAGTCTTGATGATAGACCTTCGCCCGAAGCGCGTGTCTCGGGTCTTTCCAGTGCCATTTGCTCCGATAGTGTCAGCTCAATAGCAGCACCGTGTAATGAATCTTTGGGCTTTGTTCTCGATGAAACGTCTTCTGTGACCACTTTTGATGAACCGCAAGAGGCTAAAATAATGACTGACAAAAGTAAAAGAAACTTTTTCATAATAAAAATGATTTTGTGGCTGTGGCTCTTTGCAGCCTGTTCAATGTAAATAATAAGACGTAGAGCCATTACTGCGATTTACATGGCCTTGCTTAGATAAATATGATAAAA
The DNA here is from genome assembly GCA_017938245.1 of Bacteroidaceae bacterium. GTDB lineage: Bacteria > Bacteroidota > Bacteroidia > Bacteroidales > Bacteroidaceae > HGM04593. The sequence goes on along the minus strand of JAGBBX010000024.1, from coordinate 171,112 downwards.
AGCACATTATCCAACGTTACCTAAGTAGAGTTCTCAGTCACGCCTTACTCTAAAATAAGTCTATTTATTGGTTTAAAAGTAGATACACTCTTTTGCTTGTTGCAAACTTAGTGCTTTTTTTGTTAAATACAATCAAATATCACGTTTTTTTGTGACAATGTGTTTAAATAAGTTAAAAAGATTTAATAAGCTCTGTCTTATGGAAATAAATAGGCAGTTTCTGTAAAGCGCGCTTTACAGAAACTGCCTATAATAGATTCAATGATTATAGTCTGTCCTCGGGAATATACGAGTTTACAATTGATGTAGGTACAAGCTCGATGTAGTCGTGGTTCATCTGTGAACCATTTACATCGTCTACCTTCTTGAAACGTACCCAATGCTCACCATCTACACGCATTGTAGTGATAATCTTACGGATGGCATTGCTGTAGCTGCGTGCAGTCTTCTTGCCGTCGCCACTCTGCCACTGTGATGTGAAGCTGTTACCGGCCTTCATATAACCGTGGTTACGCATTACACGGTCGTTCTCCTCGTTCTCCGACTCATCGGGACCATCGGCCAACCAACCGATACGTGCATCGGTGGCACCAATCTTAAGGTCTACGGGGATACCGCAAATCTTGTTGTCGACATAGAACTGTGTAATTGAACGCATATCGTATGCTGTGTAACCTATACGAAGCTCGTATGTTCCTGCGGGTACGGGAGGTAGTTTGTATGCAAAGTCGTACTTACCAACAGCCAAGAACTCATCGCCCAGATAGTTGCAACCCCAAGTATAGGGACTTGTATAGAATACGTATGTGTCCTCGTTAAGAATCTTCAGGTTCTTTGCATAACCCTCGGGAATCTGGTACTCACCGTGTCCGCAAACTGTACCGGCATTGGGCCAGGGTGCATAGCGTACATTGTTTGTGGTAAGCTCGGGAAGCAGTGTTCCAAAGTCGAAACGCATTCTCTCGTTAAGAACATTGCCGTGCATCTCCTCTTCATTATAGATGAGAATTTTGTTGATGGGGTGAATTGTTCCGTTGAGTGAGTTTCCGCTGAATCCTTTATATTCGTTGTTCATATCGTTAAACTCTGAGAGACGGTAAATCTTGATATCGAGGTGATAGCGCATATCCTGATTTCCGGGGATTGTGCGGCGACTGGGGTTAATCCAGATGTTAGATGATTTTGTCTTGTCGGTAGTGTTGCTCAAAGGCATAAGAACCTTTAAGAGTTTGTTATACATTGTACCGAAATAGTCGTAACGGTCTTGGTTGTCCATCCACGCAATGTCCTGCTTGAAAGCGCTGTTATTATGCATTGAGTTCTCGAACATAACCAATTTGTCATATACTACCTCGCGGTCGAGGATGTGATAACTTACGAAACGGTTAACGGCGTTATTGGGGCTTGTGTAGTCGTCAATATCCTCTGTTCCGTACCACTTTTGAGCATATGCCTCAAGGTCGGCAAAGTCGTAAATGCCTCTTGCAAAGAATACACTGTCGGGCTCGGCGAAAATTGTGTACTTAATGTATTTTGTATGGGGGTAACGTCCCTTGCCCTCACCCTGTGTGTGACACATCGCAGGTGCCAAACCAAGGTCGTAGCTGTCGTCCTTGTAGCCCTGAAGCTTATCCTCGTATTTGGTCTTTTTGATTGCCTCATTGAAGATAGAGAAGTATTCGTACTTCTGAAGCTGAGCGCAAATCATATCTGCTGCCGAACTGATAGCGTTGTCGAGTACGTGGATAACACCATTCTCGACCAACTCGTCGCCAAGCTCTATGCGCGCCTGGTTGTTGATATAAATCTCTACGTTCTCATTCTCAACCTTATAAGATATGTTAAGATAGCGGTTGTTGTAGTTCTGCGAACCAAGAACGTCTGAACTCATCTCGGCAAGCTCGAATCTCATTGGTACAAGGTGGGTCTTGGCAAACTCCACAGCCATTGAGTCGGTAAGATCCTCGAGGTAGGGACTGGTTATACCCGTCCATTTTGGTCTCTCGCTGTCCTTTGTTGCGTTCCAGATACTGTCTTGCTCGAAAAGATAACGTTCAATAGCCTTGTTTGTGGGTGCAAACATAGTGTAGTTGCCGTATGTTTGCAGAATACCCATCATATTGGCCTGTTTGTAAATTTTGATTAGACTCGAGAACTGGTCCTCACGATTCTCGAGATAATCTGCCATAGTCTCCTCGGTAAATGTGTAGCGATTGCTCTTGTCAATTTCCTCGGTGCAGGCTGTTGCCAATACAACTGCTGATGCAACGAGCGCTGCTTTAAAAATGGATTTTAGCATAATTAGGGTTATTTTTAGTTATTGTTTTATTCAGTGTAGTCAATGCAGTATAAAGTTAAAGTACGCAAATTTATGGAATAAGTTTTTAAAAAAACAATTTTTTAACGGTTATTTTCTTCCTAATCTTTAGTAAAAGAGCATATAAGCCTGTTTATGGCATAGAACAAGTTTCTAAAAATATGAAAATCATTGTCGTTTGCTTTAATAGCTTGTGATGAACTGTTCTCTTTTTTTTGAATTTCTTTAACAATAGTTTCTTGTGTCAGTAGCTTTATTTAACTATCTTCGCGAGGTTTTTTAAGTATAGGATATTTTCTTAGTGAATCTTTTAATAATATTTTTGCTATTTATATCACCTGTTACAGAACTGCTTGATACTGTTCTGTTGCAGGGAGTCGATGTTGTTGCTTCGTTAAAAATGGATGATGAGGTGCGTGGTTCCTATTCTTCGACTTCGCTTGGTCGTGTAGATCTCGAGAATAGGCACATTGTTTCATTAAAAGAACTTTCGGCTGTGGCACCTAACTTCTATCAACCCGATTATGGCTCACGAATGACTTCGTCGATATATGTACGTGGCTTTGGGTCGCGTATCGACCAACCGGTGGTTGCTATGTTGGTCGATGGGGCACCTGTTATGAACAAGAATAACTACGACTTCGACTTTTTTGATGTTTCCCGAATACAGATAGTGCGCGGTGCGCAAAGTACGCTCTTCGGACGTAACAGTATAGGAGGGGTCGTAAATGTGCAGACGCTCTCGCCGTTAAGCTTTCAGGGTAAGCGCCTTACATTAGAGTATGGTACAGCCAATAATATAAAGATAAAGGCCTCGCACTATGCGGCAAAGAGTCGTAACTTTGGCTGGTCGGCAGGTCTGTATTATAGTCACAGCGACGGATTTTTTGATAATAAGGAGCGAGGCGAGAAATGCGATGGGGGAGATAACGTCTCGGCGCGTATAAGACACTCGTATCGTTCTGCCGAGGGTTGGATGATGGATAATACACTCGCTCTTGGATATGTCGATGAGGGTGGTTGGGGCTATCGTCTCTACAGCCCGTCGACCGACGAGCCGGCTCCCGTTGCCTATAACGATGCCTGCAGCTACCGTCGTCTGAGTGTGAGCGATGGCTTTACGATAAAGCGAACCTTCGATGATTTTACCTTCTCTTCTACTACGGGATACAGCTTTATCAACGACCGTATGCGCATAGACAACGACTTTCTTCCGCTCGATTATTTTACATTGGGGCAGTATCAGAAGGAGCACAGCTTCACTCAGGAGATTGTGGTGAAATCGTCCGAGGATAAGGCTCTTGACTGGCTTTTGGGTATGTTTGCATTCTATAAACATATCAACCTTGATGCTCCTGTTACGTTTAAAGAGTATGGTATTGAGAATCTTATCGTAAAGAATGCCAATGAGAATTTCTTCCATCTTGCAGGTCCCGATTTTCATCTTCAGTTTCGCGACCCGTCGTTTCCTATAGAGGATAAGTTTACAATGCCTACATATGGTAGTGCATTGTATGGTAGGCTTAATTGGAAATTCGGCAATTTCTCTCTTTCGGCCGGGGTACGTGTCGATTACGAGCATTATAGAATGGATTACAACAGTTATGCTCGTGTATTCTACAAATATCGTCGCAGTGCCACTGAGTATCGCGAACTCGAGAGTATTTTCAAGGGCTGTGAGGATAAGTCGGCATTCGAGGTGATGCCACGTCTCTCGGCAATGTATTCGGGTAGTTGGGGTAATGTCTATGCAACGGTAAGTAAGGGATTTAAGGCCGGTGGATACAATACGCAACTCTTTTCCGATATTCTTAAAGAAAAACTATCGAACGATATAATGGGAAATAAATCCGATATTGATGCATCGTCTACCGTCTACCGCCCCGAGACTAATTGGACGTATGAGTTTGGCACACACCTCTCGCCGCTTGATGATGGCAGCCTCTCCTTGGCTGCTGCGCTCTTCTTTATCGATTGTCGCGACCAACAGTTGACAGTGTTTCCCAAAGGACTTTCTACAGGGCGTATGATGTCCAATGCAGGTCGTTCACATAGTTACGGTGGAGAATTCTCGCTGCGTTACTCTGTTGGTCGATTTACACTGGATGCAGCCTACGGATGTGCCTACGCCACGTTCCGTAGCTATAAAAGCGGTAGCGATGATTTCTCGGGCAACTATTTGCCATTGGCACCGCGCGAGACACTCTCGGCAAATATAGCTTATAACATTCCTGTTGCACGCAACTTTGCAAATTTTCTTGTGCTTAACATTGGCTGGAATGGGGTAGGACGCATCTATTGGAACGAGGATAATACTCTCTCGCAACCATTCTATGGTCTTTGGTCGGCATCGCTTAGTTGGGAGAAAGGACATTTCGGTGCGTCGCTTTGGGGTAAGAATCTTTTAAACGAAAAATATAATACGTTCTATTTTAAATCTATTGGTAATAACTTTTTTGCGCAAGGAAAGCCTTTTCAAGCAGGTGTATCTTTGCATTTAAACCTTTAACAATATTATAATTATGAAAAAACTTCTTTTATTTCCGCTTTTTGCAATGTTGGCGCTTTTGTCGGCTTGCTCGAGCGACGACGATGACAAACAGGTGTTCGAACCTGCTGTAACCGAGGCTGTTTATAAAGGTGACCTTCAGTTAGGCGAGACAACATTCACTGTAAAATGCGAGTATAAGTACAATACCGAGTCGAACAGTTGTGATATTATCCTCAAAGGGGTTACTTTCGCAGCGGCTATGCCCAAGATGGATATTATACTGGAGAATGTACCCTGTAATCTTAAAGAGGGTATGGTCGAGTTCTTGGGTCGCGATTTGACCCCTGTTATGTCAATGGGTGGAATGTCGCTTCCTGCCGAAGATTACAAAATAGAGCAATTGCAGGGCAATGCTACAGCGTCGTCAATGCATCTGAAAGCCATAATGGCAATGGGTGAACTTGTGTTCGATGGCGCGTTGAGCAGTGGCGATGACGAGGAAAGCGAGGAGGGCTCGGCCGAGGGTGAGTTCAGCGGTGCAATGACTGTGCTTGCCGCCGGTTCCGAGGTTCCTTTTGTAAATGAGGCGGTACGCTGTGAACTTCTTCCTAACGAGGATTTTACTGCTGTAGACCTCTGCATCTACTCGGCTCGCTTTGCCGAGAATATGCCTGTGACGGTAGATATAAAACTCGAGGCTATTCCTTGCGAGGTTCTTGATGGTGAGATTCATTTTGCTTGCGAGGAGACGTTTGTTCCTCTTGTGCGTATGGGCGAGGAGTTTATTCCAATGGAGGCTTTTGCTTTCTATTACATCGCAGGTATCTGCGATGGTGAGTCTCTTGCTTTCGAGGCCGATATGACTCGCGGAGAGTTTGTTTTCGCAGGTGTAAAGGGCAAGTAAAGAGCTTCTTTTAAGATAGGTAAAAGTATTTCACTCCAAGCTTGGAGTGAAATACTTTTTTGCATATTTTTGTGCATTGTGCAGTAATACCCGGCACACCCTGTTTTTTATAAGAAACTCTAACTTTATACCGATGATTAAGAAAGTATTACTCTTTTGTATAGCTCTTCTTTCTCCTCTGTTCCTTATTTCACAGGAGAAAACCGAGGTTATAAAAGTAGCCTGTGTAGGTAATAGTGTTACGTTTGGTTACGGTCACAAGAACCCGGCAGAGACCTCTTACCCCACACGCCTTCAGCAGATGTTGGGCGAAGGTTACGAGGTACGTAATTTTGGGCACTCGGGTGCGACGCTTTTGAGCAAAGGACATCGTCCTTACATAAATTTGCCCGAGTATAAGGCTGCGCTCGATTTTCGTCCCGATATTGTTGTTATCCATTTGGGACTTAACGATACCGACCCTCGTAATTGGCCAAACCATCGCGATGAGTTTCGGGGCGATTACACAGCCATTATCGACAGCTTCCGCAAGGTGCATCCCGATGGCAATCCAAAAGTTATCGTTTGTCGAATGTCACCTATCTTCCATTGGCATCGTCGTTTCAAGAGCGGCACACGCGATTGGTATTGGCAAATTCAGGAGCAAATAAGCAAAATAGCAGAGTACAAGAGTCTCGAACTGATAGACCTCAGCCGCTATCTCTATAGCCGTCCCGACCTTATGCCCGATGCGCTTCATCCCAATGCCGAGGGTGCCGAGATTCTTGCGCGTCAGGTCTATTCGGCAATAACCGATGATTTTGGCGGATTGTCGCTTCCTGCAATCTACAGCAGCAATATGGTCATTCAGCGTGACAAACCTTTCGTTGTCGAGGGAACAGCAAATGCCGGCAGCAAGGTCGTTGTTAAGTTAGGCAAACAGAAAAGAACTGCCAAAGCGCTTGACGATGGTAGCTGGAGAGTCTCGTTCGACCCTATGAAGGCAGATGGAAAGAGCCTGAAAATGGTGGTCGAATGTGAAAAAGAGAAAAAAGTTCTCGAGAATATTGTTGTTGGCGAAGTGTGGCTTTGCTCGGGACAGTCGAATATGGCTTTTATGGTTAAGGAGAGTTCGCACAAAGGAAAAAGTCTTGCGAATGTAAACGGAAAGGATATTCGTCTCTACAATATGAAGCCACGTGTCGTAACAGATAATGTCGAGTGGGACAGTATAGACCTTGTGCGATTGAACCGTCACGACTATTATCTTCCCACCGAGTGGCAGATGCAGAACGAAAAGAATGTATCGGATTTTTCGGCTGTGGCGTACCATTTCGGTGCTATGCTTGCCGACTCATTGGGTGTTCCCGTAGGTCTTATATGCAATGCTGTGGGCGGTGCCCCTGCCGAGTCATTCATCGACCGTAAGACTCTTGAATTTAACCCCGTGCTTGTAGATATTCTCTATAATTGGCGTGAGAACGATATGATTCAGGATTGGTGTCGCGGACGCGCCGGCAAGAATATTGCAAAAAGCAGTAATCGATTGCAGCGTCATCCCTACGAACCTTGCTATCTTTATGAGACGGGAATTGCGCCCATAGTCTCTTATCCTATAAAGGGTGCAATATGGTACCAGGGCGAGTCGAATGCTCATAATATAGAGCTCCACGAGGTAATCTTCAGAACACTTGTCGATAGCTGGCGCAGCGCGTGGAACAACCCCGGGATGCCTTTCTACTTCGTGCAGCTGTCGAGCATCAACCGCCCTTCGTGGCCACATTTCCGCGACTCGCAGCGTCGTCTGGCACAGGATATTCCTTACTGCGACTTTGCTGTATCAAGTGACAAAGGTCATCCAAGTGATGTTCATCCTAAGGAGAAAGCGCCTGTTGGTGAGCGTCTCGCACGTCTTGCGCTTGCCGAAACATATAATATGAGTCACGTAATACATCACGGCCCGACACCTGTGAGCGCCAAAGTGGTTAAAGGAAAGACTGTAATTGAGTTTAGCTGCGCAAAAGAGATAAAGACAAGCGACGGTAAGCCGTTGCGCGGATTAGAGATTGCAGGTGAGGACGGTTCTTTTTCCGAGGTTCCTAATAGTAAAATTGTCATCGAAGGCAACAAAATTATAATAAAAGATTCTGCGATTCGCTTGCGCTACGGATGGAAACCCTATACAACTGCCAATATGATTAATGAAGAGGGGCTTCCCGCAAGCACATTCGAGATTGAGGTGAAATAATATTGATTAACAATTAAATAAAAGTAAAATGAAACTACGACATTTTTTTGCGGCAATGGCTTTTGCCGTGATTGCAATGCCGCTTTCGGCACAGGTGAAGGCAAAGTGGGGTAACACCGATACACGTTACCCGGTTGAGGCGGGAGCCGAGATTAAGACAACAGGAGTAAACAGCACCGCTGCGTGGCGCGGTGAGCGTGTCAACTTCCAGCTTCTTGTGAGCAATGCAGGCGAGGATGCTCAGGTGACATACTCGTTCAGCGACCTTAAATGTGGTAAGAATGTTATCCCGGCCTCCAATGTGGTGGGTGGCTTTGTTCAGCCGGTTATCACCGACCGTTTCACGGGTTGCGGACGCCACGCTGTAGATGCTTACGGCGAGAACCTCTCGGCCGACCGCATCACCTGCGAGGATACCACACTTCTCGCAGCAAACACATCTCGCGGATTGTGGCTCACAGTAGAGGTTCCTCAGGCTGTTAAGCCCGGAACCTATACAGGTAGTGTAACTGTTACGGCCAACGGAAAGACTCTGAAGAACAGCTATAGTGTAAAGGTGCTAAACCGCACACTTCCTGCGCCTACGGAGTGGCGTTTCCATCTCGATTTCTGGCAGAATCCATACGCAGTGGCACGTGTTCACAATGTAGAACCGTGGTCGGAAAAGCATTTCGAGCTTCTCCGCCCCTATATGGAGAAATTGGCAGCCGGCGGTCAGAAGGTCATCACAGCTACCCTTACACACAAGCCCTGGAACGGACAGACTTTCGACCCCTTTGGCAGTATGGTAACGTGGGTACGCAAGGCCGATGGCTCTTGGTGGTACGACTTTACCGTGTTCGACCGTTGGGTTGAGTTTATGATGGATTGCGGCATCGACAAGGAGATTACCTGCTTCTCGATGATTCCCTGGCGTCTTGCGTTCCGCTACTACGACCAGGCTACCGACAGTCACAAGGAGATGAAATGTGCTCCGGGTGAGAAGGCTTACAGCGAGTTTTGGGGTGGAATGTTGAAGGCTTTCGCAGCACACCTTAAAGAGAAAGGCTGGTTCGACAAGACCTTTATCTCTATGGATGAGCGCAGCCTCCAGCAGATGCAGGCTGCCATTAAGGTAATTAAGGAGTATGCTCCCGGAATGAAAATCTCAATGGCAGGTAACTATCACCCCGAGATTGAGGCCGACATTACCGACTACTGCCTCGACATTGAGGCTTACAAGGCCTATACTCCCGAGCTTCTTGCACGCCGTCGTGCCGAGGGTAAGATAAGCACCTATTACACCTGTTGCTCGGCCGAGTATCCCAATGTCTTTACATTTACCGCCCCCGCCGATGCCGAGTTTATTGCTCTTGAGGCTCTTGCTAAAGACCTTGATGGCTATTTGCGTTGGGCATATAACAGCTGGACAGAGGATGCCGAGAAGGACTCTCGCTTTATCTCTTGGCCCGCAGGTGATACATATATTGTCTACCCCTTCAGCATAAGTTCGGTACGTTGGGAGCGTATGGTACAGGGTATCCAGCAGTTCGAGAAATATAAGATTCTTATGGACGAGGCTAAGGCAAAAGGCAATAACAGTCGCGTTGCAAAGCTCGAAAAACTGCTTAAGAGCATCGACCTTACAAAAATCTCTAAGGAGAGTGCCAAAATGGTCAATGGCTTCCGCAACGGATTGAATAAGATGTAATGTTTATTAATAAAAAGGTATTCGGCTGCAACATTAATATTGCAGCCGAATACAAATAAATATTAATGCTATGCATTCAGTCAATTCCTATGCAAAGGAGCCTTCTACAATGTATGTATATACCGACAATGCAGTGAGGTATAATGAGATGGTCGATACTTTTGCTCCGTTGCTTTCTTCTCACGGGTATAAGCTCGAAAGAGACGATGCTGCTCAGACCATCAGTTGGACTTTCGAAAAGCGTGGCGAGAGAAGCAGGTGCGATGAGATTATCACAACGGTAAGCCGTAAGCTGCCCGGTATGCTCCTTATTTGCTACTACACCGATGACAACTGCGAAGATGCTTTTTGTGTTGTTGAGCAATGCAGGGCATTGGATGGCGAGTACGAATGGGAAGAATTGGATTTCTTCCTGCGCTATCTGGCCGATGGGGCTTCTGAAGAATACAGGCATCTGTTTACAGTGTCGCAGGCGGTCGCCGACCCTGATGAGTGTGTTAAGGCTATTTTAGATTATGTGCGTAGCGGTAAAAAGATACATAATTATCTTGTGAAGTCTGCATTTCTGTACGATATCTCTTATATGCGTTTTCTGCACTCCGAGGATAAAGAGTGGCTGCTTGCTATGGACGATTGTATAACAGACAGCATTGTACTTGCCTGTATGTATCACAGCTGGAGCACTTGGGAAGAACCCTATATCGATCCCGAGAGCGCAGAGACCATTTTTATAGAGCGTTACGGAATTCTTGATACGCCGCTGTTCAAAAGCAATGAAGGAGAAGCTGAGGCTTTGTTCGAGAAAGTGTGCGAAGCTGCTATCCGGTATAACAATATTGAGGATGTTGTGTGGATATTGAGCAATTTCACTCCGTTGGACTATACACGTCTGTCGGACGAAAATGCATCAGAATTATAAGAATTTGATGATAAAAAGATTATTTTTTACAGTTGTGCTTGCGCTCTTTTGCGTCGCAGGAGTAGGGGCACGTGAGTACAAGGTTAGCGAGATTCCTCTTGTTCATCTGCAAGACCGTACGCGTTATGTAAGTAACCCCGACAATATCTTGTCGGCGGCAGTTGTCGACTCAATAGATAGCGCTCTGTTTACCCTCGAGGAGAAGACCGGTATTCAAGTGCTCGTGGCAGTGGTGACGGGTATCGAAGGTGGTGATTGTTTCGACTTTGCCCATCGTCTGGGACAGGAAAATGGAGTGGGCGAGAAGGGTCGCGATAATGGCCTTGTGGTACTGCTCTCTACCGATGAACGTTGCGTACAGTTTGCTACCGGATATGGTCTCGAGGGTGTGCTCCCCGATGCCATCTGCAAGCGCATACAGTCGCAATATATGGTCGAACACTTCGGCAATGATGATTGGAACCGAGGTATGCTTGAGGGAATGAAGGCGGTAGTAGCAGTTCTTGATGGCTCAATGGAGGCGCTGCCCGAAGAGGATGATATGTTTCCGATTTATTTCTTTGGGGTTATTATGCTACTCGGCATCGCCCTTGCGTGCTATGCAGTTTGGGCTGCGGGTCGTTGTCCTAAATGCAGGAAAAAGAATTTGAGACGAGTGAACTCTATTATTTCGGGACGCTCGAACGGATATATTATACACGATGTAACCTATTGTTGTGGGGAATGTGGGCACACATTTGTGACCAAGACAACCTCGGTCGACCCAAATTATCGCGGGCCGCGTGGTGGTGGAATTAGTGGCGGTGGCTTCGGTCGAGGCGGCGGTGGTTTCAGCGGTGGCAGCTTTGGTGGCGGCAGCTTTGGCGGTGGTGGTGCAGGCTCGCGTTTCTAATGGATAATTCTTAAACTATTAAATTTATAACGATGAAAAAATCAACAATTATTATTATCGTAGTCGCTGTAGTAGCGATTATATGGGCTGTTACCTCTTACAATGGCTTGGTGAAGATGGATGAGGGTGTAGGTACCGCTTGGAGCAATGTCGAGAATCAGTATCAGCGTCGTGCCGACCTTATCCCTAACCTGGTAAACACAGTAAAAGGTTATGCTTCACACGAGAAAGAGACACTTGATGCTGTTGTAACGGCGCGTACACGTGCTACACAGATGACTGTTAGTGCCGATGACCTTACCCCTGAGAAACTACAGGCCTACCAAAAGGCACAGGGCGAGGTAGGTGCTGCTCTTGGTCGTCTGTTGGCAATAACCGAGAACTACCCCGACCTTAAGGCCAATCAGAATTTTCTTGAGTTGCAGGCACAATTAGAGGGTACCGAGAATCGTATCAGCGTGGAGCGTCGTAATTTCAATGAGGCCGCAAAGAGCTATAACACAGCTATACGCACTTTTCCCCGCAATTTGCTAGCAGGAATGTTCGGATTCGAGAAACGTCCCTACTTCGAGGCCGAGGAGGGTGCATCCAAGGCTCCCGAGGTGAAGTTCTAAAAGAGAAACCCGATTAAACCGCAGCGACAAGATAATTTGCGCTGCGGTTTTTTTATTAGCATTAATCTTCTTGATGTGGTGCTGCTTGTCGTAATCTTTATGTTGTCGAAAAAAAATGTCGGCCCATACACTTGTTTTCTAAAAAATATGTTACATTTGCAGCAGAAATAACGGCAGGGGCATTAGCTCATCCGGCTAGAGCGTTTGACTGGCAGTCAAAAGGTGACGAGTTCGACTCTCGTATGCTCCACAAAAAAATCAGTTACGACCGTAACTGATTTTTTTGTGCAACGTTTCGTTTATCAGAATTTACTGTATACTCTTAACAAGAGCCTCGATGGCCTCGGCATCCTCGGCCTTCATTCGCGATTTTATAGTAACAACAGGCTCCACAATCTCGATATTCTTCATCTCCTCGAGCATAGAACGCATTACTCGTCCTGCAGTGGGTGCCCAAGAACCGTTCTCGACAAGCGCCACACGACGATTCTGGAAATTTTTCATCTTAAGATGATGCAGGAAGTGATGCATAGGGGGGAATACTCCTGCATCGTATGACGAAGCGCAGAGCACCATACGGCTCATACGGAATGCGTCGGCAAGAGCCTGCGACGCGTCGCAACGGGCAAGGTCGGCGGTGATTATCTCTACCCCTAAGCTGCGCAATGTATCGGCAATCTTTAGTGCTACCTCTGCTGTTCCGCCATAGATTGAGGCATACGCAACAAATACCCCCTCGGTCTCGGGACGATAGCTGCTCCAGGTATCATAAAGCGCAATATAGCGACCAAGATTCTCCTTAAGAACCGGGCCGTGAAGAGGGCATATAGTGGCAATATCCAGCGTAGCAGCTTTCTTTAACAGTGTCTGCACCTGTGTACCATATTTACCAACGATATTAAGGTAGTAGCGACGTGCCTCATCGTTCCATCCCTCTTCGATTGTCTCGCCAAATGTTCCGAAGGCATCGGCCGAGAAGAGTACCTTCTCCTTATTGTCGTATGATAGAATCACCTCGGGCCAATGCACCATAGGCGCCGCCACAAAAGTAAGTTCGCGACTGCCGAGACAGAGTGTGTCACCCCCCTTTACCGTTATTGTGCGCGACTGAAAATCGGGCTCACTAAAGAATTGAGGCATCATCTTAATGGCAATAGCCGAGGCAACGACTTTCAGCGAGGGGAAGCGCTCCATAACCTCGGCAATGAGCGATGAGTGGTCGGGTTCCATATGTTGTACCACAAGGTAGTCGGGAGTGCGACCATCAAGAGTCGAGGTAAGATTATTCCACCATTCTGCACCCTTGCGTGCATCTGCTGTATCCATAATTGCTATTTTCTCATCGAAAATAACGTATGAATTATACAAGACCCCCTTCGGTACACGATATTGTCCCTCGAAAAGGTCGATGTCATTGTCTTTAACACCGATATACTTAATTGTTGATGTTATATCCATAAATATTATTTTTACTTAGTTATTTGTGTTCGAGGTGCAAATTTACGAATAAACGAGCGAAATACAAAGTTTACTTTGGTATTTCCTGCGAGTGCCAAAGTCAATCAACTATTGTTAATTTACGAATAAACGAGCGAAATACAAAGTTTACTTTGGTATTTCCTGCGAGTGCCAAAGTCAATCAACTATTGTTAATTTACGAATAAACGAGCGAAATACAAAGTTTACTTTGGTATTTCCACTTCTTATATTGGCTTTGTCTCGTACTCGTCAAGAGTATCTATTTTTGCCAACGACTCTACTCTGATGCCTTTTCCTCTCAGATAGTCGCCACCCGGTTGGAATGCTTTTTCTATTATAAATCCCATTCCTACAAGCTCGGCTCCCGCCTGCTCAATAAGATACATAATTCCGCCTGCGGCATTTCCGTTTGCCAGAAAATCGTCGATAAAAAGCACCTTGTCGCCCTTATGCAGATAGTCGCGGCTTAAGGAGACTACGCTGGGCTCGTTCTTGGTATAAGAAAAAACTTCTACTGTGATTGCGTTGCTCATCGTATCGGGTTGTTTTTTCTTGGCATATATCATTGGTACGCCTAACAGATGCGCTACCATAAGGGCAGGGGGAATACCGCTTGCCTCAATGGTAATTACTTTGTCAATCTCGCAATCACGGAAGCGCTGTGCAAACTCTTTTGCAACCTCCATAATGAAATTAGTGTCTACCTGATGGTTCATAAAACCGTCTACTTTAAGTATGCCGCCCTCGAGGCTGCGTCCCTCGCGCAGTATTCTCTCTTTTATTGTCTCCATTATGCTATGCTGTTTACGATTGCTCTTACCTCTTGTTCGTCGGTCTCTTTACGGGCAAATTCGTCGCTGTCGGGGTTGCCCATACTCACTCCGCTGTGGCGGAAACGCATTCCGCTGCCTATGCTCTTACGTGCCGAGGCGTGAATCTCCCGAGCTCCGCAGGCGTCTAAGATGGCAGCGGCATTTTGTGCATTCACTCCGCATCCGGGCATAATCTTAAGTCGGTCGCCTGCCGCCTCGACAAGCTCTTTTAAAAGTCCTGTTCCTGTGAGTGCTGTTGCTGCTTGTCCCGAGGTGAGTATCCTGTTACACCCAAGAGCAATAATATCTTCGAGCGCCTGCATCGGGTTACGACACATATCAAATGCTCGGTGGAAGGTTACGTTCATATCTCCTGCTGCCTCGACCAAGCGACGACACACTGCGGTGTCGATGTCACCATCGGCTGTGAGTGCACCAATTACAACACCGTCGGCGCCACATTCGCGTGCAGTGATAATATCCTGCACCATACACGCTGTCTCGCTCTCGTCGTAGAGAAAATCGCCTCCTCGCGGACGTATAAGTACGTGCATAGCTATTCCCTCGACCTTGCGAACTTCGCGCATAAGCCCTGCCGACGGGGTTACTCCGCCAACCTCAAGAGCAGCACACAATTCCACACGTGCAGCGCCTCCGTCGCGTGCAGCAATGGCGCTCTGCACACTGCCTGCACATACTTCGAGTACTCTTTTCATTGTTCTATCGTCGTTTAAAAAGAATTTGCATATTGCCTCTGTTGCTATTGTAAAAATAGAACAAACGGGCAATATGCAAATATCTTGGTTAACTTACTTTGTGATTAACTCAATAATATAGTCGGTACCCTCGGGAACCTCGCCAAGCATAAGTTTTACGCCCTCTTTTGTCTTTTTGAACTTAACGGGCTGCTTGTCGGCATATTTGAATACTTTCTTTACCTTGCAGGTGAGTGGCAGCAGAAGCTCGCTCTCTTTAAGGTCGAAGATGTGAACGAACAGGCGGTTACCCTTGCGTGTGGTTACTCCCCACTCCTGTGCAGGAATATCGCCTGCGGTTGTTCCGTAAACAGTCTCACCGTTGGCATTCATCCACTCTCCCATCTCTTTGAGACGCTCTACAGCAGTTGCCGGCAGTTGTCCGTTGGGCTGGGGACCTACGTTGAGAAGAAGGTTGGCGCCCTTACCTGCCGTGCTTACAAGGTAGCGGATAAGTGTCTCGGTGCTCTTGTAGTTCTGGTCAACGAGTTTATAACCCCACATTCCATTCATAGTCTGACAGGTCTCAAGAGGTAGACGGCTAATCTCCTGTCCCGAGAGTCCGGCGCTGTTCTCACCCGGTATGTCGCGCTCGAAAATCTGAATATCCTCGCCGGGGTTGGTTACATCGTGGTGGTTGTTACCAATGAGGCAGGCAGGTTGCAGACGATGAATCATCTCGTACTGCTCTTTCAGTTGCCAGTCGAAGGGAACGCTGTCTTGGTCGCGGTCCCACTTACCGTCGAACCAGATAGCTCCGATGGGGCCATAGTTGGTGAGAAGCTCGGTAAGCTGTTTGTTCATAAAGTCGTAGTACTGAGGCCAATTCTCATTCTCCTTTACTCGTCCGATAACCTGACGTCCGGTGCGTCCCAAAGGATAGTCGTCGCGAGCCCAATCGATGTGCGAGTAGTATAGGTGCAACTTTATACCTTGACGCCGGCACTCGTCGGCAAGCTCCTTAAGAACGTCGCGTTTGAATGGGGTAGCATCTACAATGTTATAGTCGCTCTGCTGAGTGTCCCACATCGAGAAACTGTCGTGGTGACGTGTGGTGAAGCAGATATATTTTGCTCCCGATGCCTTTATTGCCGACACCCACTCTTTTGCATTGAAACGGTGGGGGTAGAATGCATCGGCTGCCTTTGCATACTCGTACTTGTCGATGGGGAAATTTTGCAAATACCATTCGCCTTGTGCGAACATACTATATATTCCCCAGTGGATGAAGATACCGAAACGGTTCTCCTGAAATACTTTACGCGCTTCGAGGTTCTCGGGCGAAGGTACATACTCCTGTGCCTGTGTTGTTGCAGGGGCAAGTGCAAGCATTGCAAGCGCCGCTACCTTAAGATAATTTTTTAGAATACCCATAATTGCTTATTTAAATTATTGTTGTTTGCAAGTTTGATAAATGAGGAACCATATTCCGGTAAAACTATTTTTGTAATCTCAGACTCCTCTTGAATAACTACCTAAATGCAAAAATATATTAACCGACTTTATTTTACAAATTATTTTTTGCTCTTTTATGTGCTATATTCGCTGAATTCACAAAAAATACTAGGGAAATGTAGATAAATATATCGGAGGAGTACTTTGTACCCCTCCGATTTATCATAAATTGTAATCTTTTTCTTTACCTTAGATTACTTATAATTAGTGTCTCGAAACTTATTATAATTATTGCCATAATATTTCAAGCGACCAATCTGAAACTACAATCGTTTTATTTGTGCGCGATTGGAAATGATCGTCCAAATTCTTCAAATAAGTTCCGGTTGTTGTTTTTGAACCAAGAACATCTTTTAAATAAACACCGAAATCTACATAATAGCAGTTCTTGCAATCTTCTGTCTTTGAATATGAAATATTGTATCTCCATTTATTAGGATTGTCTTCCTCTCCAAATTGTTGATACTGATTCATATGAAGGTTTGGTAAAGTAAGGTTTACCCATTCAGCTACTCCTGTAACAACATCTTTTTCTTTATCAATTCGAATGAAATCGTCCTTAGAGAGCAAAACTTTTCCTTTTGGAGGAATAACTAATAAGGGCGAGTCTTGTATCTCATTTGCAGCGCCGCCATTTACTATTACTAGTTTATTGGGATTGTAAAAATTTTTAATCTTTCCATCCGCTGAAGTCCTTGAGCAAGATGTTTTGTCAATATAAATGTTCTCAGATGTCTTATTAGTTATTTCTATTACAAATTTTATTACATAAGACCAATACACATACATATTTGAAAATTCCCCTCTATCGCCTACCTGTTCATTTGTAAGGAATCTACTACTCTCGGCTTCAGTAGCCTGTCTGAGTGTAATTTCTATTTCATTGGTAGATAGGATAGAGGCAGCAGTAACTCCTAAAGTGCCTATTGCACTTCTCGCTTTTTTGTTTTTAGGTTCTCCTTTAGCTATATACGTGTGTATCTCATTATTATATTCATCAATCAAACTTTGATTGTTTGCAGCGGGGGTAGCTCGTATATGTCCTTTTGAATTCTTTTCAACTGCAGTTGTTGTGCTATCCTCTGATACCTCGGCCGAGGTGTCAGAATTAAATACGTCCTGCTCTCCATTTTCGTATTTAATCATATTGACTTCGGAGGTTGCGAGAGTGTAGGTAGGTCCATCTTGATTACTCCATTTCTTGTATTCTATTACTTCTGAAGATATTTTTAAAACTTTCACTTGGAGCTCACCACCACTTCTTTTTACCAGAATATCTTGTGATTGAACATTCATAGTACAAAGTATAGCTGTAATAAAAGCAAATAACCTTAACAGGTTTATCTTTTCTGTTGTGTTCATTGTAATGTGTTTTTAGTTAAATTCCTTTTTCTTAAGTGGATAAGTTGCGCGATTTTACAAGACTTACACTTTTAGAAAGCGAACATAAGACCTACGGTACAATAGTCGTGTATATAATCACTATCGAATTTAAACTTATTAAAGTCCCATCGGTAACCAATATTCACACAAATATTACTTCCGAGATTCAGTCCTATTTTGGGAGCAAACATTAATGCTAATTCACTTTCGGAATTGCTATCTTCTCCGTCAAATTTTAAAGTACTGTTCCACCATTCAATGCCAATAGCTCCATCAAGATAAATGTGGTCATTAAACCAATATCTGCCGTTGTAGCCTGTAGCAAGCTTCCAAGCCTTATTTGTCTTGATGTAATCATTTGTGTCGCCATAGTTCATAGAATAATTCAGGAACCAATTGTCGATAGGTAGCCAATTTACGGCCCATCCCCATCCGTCCTCAATGAATAGGTATTCAAATCCTATTCCGGCCTTTGGCTTGTTGTCGTTGTTGGATACAACGTATTGAATGTTCTGGTTTTGATTACTTGTTGTAACTGTAGAAGAGTTATTACTTATTAAGACTTGTGCATAAGAAGATACATTGAAAGATAAGAACAATGTACATAAGATAAATAGATTTTTTTTCATATTCTGTCAAATTTTGAAAATTGGTAATATTTGTTTTTTTTAAGTCCAAGGCTTGAGGTTCAGACAATAAAAAAGCGCGGACTTAAACTTCGTCTACGCTTATCGAGGTATCGCCAAACACCTTAGCCACATATACGAGTAAAAGCCCACGCCAAACTGACGTGAGCATCAACTTTTACTCTTGTGGCTTTCTTAATTTTGGCGAATTTCGATAAGCAAGAATAAAGCTAACGCTTTTTTATCTTATGTCTTTTGTTCCGGATTATTTCATAGGCACATATTATTTATAAATAAATGATGTTGCAGTGTTATTTCGATATTTACTAATTGCAAAGATATACTAAAAGTGTAAATAAACAAATAGAAGATTCTTTTAAAATAAGTGGTGGTTAGTGGTGCTCTTTATTTATAGACTCCATTTGAACAACTACCTGAATGCAAAAATATATTAACCGACTTTATTTTACAAATTATTTTTTGCTCTTTTATGTGCGACGCACTAATTTTGCATATTATTTATAATGACGCACTAAATTTATGGAACTTAATTTTCAAGGAATTATAATAGGTATTGCAACATTTCTGGTGATTGGGCTTTTTCATCCTCTGGTTATTAAAGCCGAGTATTATATTGGCGTAAAGAGCTGGTGGCTTTTCTTGTTCGGTGGTATTATAGCCATTGTTGCATCGCTGTTGGTCGAGAATCTTATGCTCTCGATACTGTTGGGGGTTGTTGCCTTCTCTTCATTTTGGAGTATCGGTGAGGTTTTTGAACAGAAAAAGAGGGTCGAGAAGGGGTGGTTCCCCGCCAATCCTAATAAGAAGAAAAAGTAATAGTATATATGTTGGTTCTCTATTCAAAATGGCTTTATGTGGCAAATATTGCCATCATCGCCATCGGTCTTTTTATCTCTCTTGTACCCGGTTTCGAGGGTGTAGGTGCTTGGCTCACCCCTCCGTTTGTGCTGTTTCTGGGACTTTTGTTCGCTCTCTTGTGCGGACAGCCTTTTCCTGCGTTCAATAAGAAAATGTCGAAGATGCTTCTGCAATATTCAATAGTGGGATTGGGATTCGGAATGAACCTGCAAGCATCGTTGGCATCGGGTAGTGAAGGTATGATGTTTACCATTGTTTCGGTGTTTGGTACTCTTGCCATAGGCTGGTTCATAGGACGCAAACTGCTGGGTGTCGACCGCAATACATCTTATCTTATAAGCTCGGGTACGGCTATCTGTGGTGGAAGCGCCATTGCAGCTGTTGCGCCGGTGTTAAAGGCAAAGGATAGCGAAATATCGGTGGCGCTTGGAACGGTATTTATACTTAATGCTGTTGCTCTTTTCATATTCCCTGCCATAGGTCACGCACTTGGTATGAGCGACCAACAGTTTGGATTGTGGGCGGCAATAGCCATTCACGATACAAGTTCGGTGGTAGGTGCAGGTGCTGCTTATAGCGAGGTGGCATTAGAGGTTGCGACAACAGTGAAACTGACACGTGCTTTGTGGATTATCCCTGTAGCGCTATTTTCGGCGGTTATATTCAAAAGTAAAGGAAAAAAGATTGCGATTCCCTGGTTTATACTTTTGTTTGTGCTTGCGATGATTGTTAATACATATCTCCTGAGCGACTATCCTGCAATAGGTACTACAATAAACAGCGTGGCACGTAAATGTCTCACTCTGACAATGTTCTTTATCGGTGCTTCGCTCTCTAAGGATGTTCTTAAAAGTGTCGGATTAAAGGCTTTTGCACAGGGAGTACTGTTGTGGCTTCTGATAAGTGTGGCGACATTGGGGTATATATTTCTTGTTATCTGACAAATAAATGAAACAAAAAAGCAGGCAATCGTTTTTTTTATCGATTGCCTGTCTTTTGTTTATTAAAATGTCAATTCTTATCTTACCTTCATACTTGCTTTTACAAGATATACGATAAGTAGCAGATACACTGCGAGAGAGAGCACCTCGCTCCAGGGATTGGCCAACCAACCCTCATTTATAAGATTGATTCCACCGAAGCGCATTGCGGCACTTACGACACCCATAAGGGCACCACCGGCAATGAATCCCGATGCAAGCAGGGTTCCTTTCTCGCCTCTTTCGCTGTTTAGCTTAGCATCGCTGCTGCGTGTTGTCACGTACCAGTTAATAGCACCACCGACAAGGAGAGGGAGGTTCAGCTCAAGAGGAATGAACATACCCAATGCAAACGCCAACGCGGGAATGTTGAAATATGTTAGCACCAATGCAAGCACTGCACCAATACCGTAGAGCAACCAGGGTGCACCCACACCATTCATCAGCGGGTCTATCACGGCTGCCATAGCGTGTGCCTGAGGGGCAGCAAGCTCATCGCCTGTAAATCCGTATGTCTTATTAAGAATCATAATCACACCGCCTACTGTCGCAGCCGATACAAGGGTACCTAAGAACTTCCAGGTCTGTTGCTTGGCAGGTGTAGAACCCAACCAATATCCAATCTTAAGGTCGGTGATGAAACCACCTGCCATTGAGAGTGCTGTACAAACAACACCACCCATTACAAGAGCAGCCACCATACCTGTTGTACCCTTCAATCCCACTGCTACCATTACCACCGATGCAAGGATTAGTGTCATAAGTGTCATTCCCGATACAGGGTTAGAGCCTACAATGGCAATTGCATTTGCTGCAACAGTTGTGAAGAGGAACGAGATAACGGCAACCAAAAGAATGGCTACAACACTGTGCAGAAGATTACCCTGCATTACATCGAAGTAGAAGAACAGCAGCACAAGCAACAGTGTGAATATTGAGCCGAATGCTATTATCTTCATCGGCAGGTCGCGCTGTGTACGCTTTACCTCTACATTCGACTTCTTGCCGCCCATTTCGCGAGAAGCAAGTCCTACCGCACTCTTTATTATGCCCCAAGATTTAAAGATTCCAATGATACCGGCCATTGCAATACCACCGATACCGATGCTCTTTGCGTAATTCTTGAATATAGCTTCGGGTGACATCTCTGATACAGTCTCTGTTATGCCGGGATCCCAAGCATTCAGTACCTCACAGCCAAAGAAGAGGTTCATTCCGGGGACAATGAGCAACCACACTGCAAGCGAGCCTGCGCAGATTATGATAGCATATTTAAGACCGATGATATAACCCAGTCCAAGCACTGCTGCACCGGTGTTAATCTTCAGCACTATCTTTGCTTTGTCGGCAAGCGTCTCGCCCCAAGTGCATACACGTGTGGTGAAATTCTCGTTCCACCAACCGAATGTAGCCACAATAAAGTCGTATAAACCGCCAATAAGTCCTGCGATTAGCAGAGGTAATGCCTGACTGCCTCCCTTCTCGCCCGATACCAGTACCTGTGTACTTGCTGTTGCCTCGGGGAAGGGATATTCACCGTGCTTGTCGCTGACAAAATATTTGCGGAAGGGGATAAGGAACAGAATTCCAAGCACACCACCCAATAGCGAACTGATGAACATCTGCATAAAGTTTACTGTCATCTCGGGGTATTTGCTCTGTAGGATATACAGTGCAGGCAGAGTGAATATTGCACCGGCAACAATTACTCCCGAGCAGGCGCCGATAGACTGTATTATTACATTCTCGCCAAGGGCACCTTTACGCTTTGTTGCGCTTGAAACACCTACTGCAATGATTGCAATGGGAATTGCAGCCTCGAATACCTGGCCAACCTTAAGTCCTAAATAGGCAGCAGCAGCCGAGAACAGTACTGCCATTGCGATTCCCCAGGATACCGACCAAAGGTTCACTTCGGGGTATACCTTGTCGGGCGACATAAGCGGCTTGTACTCCTCGCCCTCTTTTAATGGACGGAAAGCATTCTCGTGCAATCCCGTCTGTTTTTCGTTTCCTTGTTCCATTTTGTAGTTAGAATCAGTTTAAATTTCTAAAAAAGTTTTTCTTATATTGGATGCTTAAAACTACAAGACTGTACCGATAAAGCAATATCGATACAGTCTTTGCTTGTTGTGTCTTATATCCGATACGTTTTAAGCTTCTCCCTTGAATCCACCCATATTGGGATATGCTGTGGGACGCTGTTCGGGTAGTTTTATCTCGCCAAACTGCGATTCGTAACGGTGTATATTGTCTTGCAGGGCAAACATAAGGCGCTTGGCGTGCTCGGGTGTCATTATTATGCGCGACTTTACCTGTGCCTTTGCCACACCGGGCATCAGACGCACAAAGTCGGTTACAAACTCCGAACTCGAGTGTGCTATTATGGCAAGGTTGGCATAGATGCCCTCGGCAACCTCCTCTTTCAGCTCAATCTGCAGCTGTCCGTCTTTAATTGTATCCATACTCTCCTCTTAGTTTATGGGTGTTCCTATACGCTCAAAGTCGATGAGGTTCATATCAAATACAAGTGTCGAGTATCCGGGGATTGCACCCTGTCCGCTTTGGCCGTATCCAAGCTCCGAGGGGATGTATACGCGCCAAATATCTCCCTTTACCATCTGTGTCATTGCAGTAGTCCAACCACGAACGCATCCTGCGAGATTCAGTTTTGTGGGGACATCGGTCTCGGGGTCAAGAGCACCTGTAAACGACTCGTCGAATATGTAACCGAGGTCGTAGCTCTTTGTGGGGATAAGACGGCCACGGTAGTTCACAAGCACCGTGTCGTTGAACATCGGCATTTCGTTGCCCTCGCCCTCTTCGATGATGTGACAGTAGACATAGTATTGGTTGCTCCATTGCAGCGAGTCAACCAGACCGTATGCAAGGAATACCTTCCAATCGCCGTCGGCATTGGTGCGCGCCACCTTTGCTATGGAGTCGATGTATGCCTCGTTGCGTTTCTGCCAGTTGTCGAATTCGCCGACCTCTTCGGTCTCGTCGCAGGCGGTAAATGTCAAGGCTGCAACCAATGCAAGCAATAATATTTTTATGTCGGATAATCTCATTTTATCTCTCTTTTATGAAAGTTTCTTCAACACCGAAGTGATGGTTACATTGTCGCGGATGATACCCTCAAGGTCGCTGATAGCAACACGACGCTGCTCCATTGTATCACGCTCGCGCAGAGTAACCATTCCATCCTCTAATGTCTGGTGGTCGATGGTAACGCAGTAGGGAGTACCGATTGCGTCCATACGGCGGTAGCGCTTGCCGATAGAATCTTTCTCCTCGTAGTAGCAGTTGAAGCTGAACTTCAGCTGGTTCATAATCTCACGTGCTTTCTCGGGCAGACCATCTTTCTTTACAAGGGGAAGCACTGCCAATTTCACAGGAGCGAGTGCGGCGGGCAGACGCAGTACAACACGTGTCTCTCCATTCTCGAGTTTCTCCTCGCAGTACGATGCACACATTACGCTCAGGAACATACGGTCGACACCGATAGAGGTCTCAATTACGTAGGGAACGTAGCTTTCGTTTGTCTCGGGGTCGAAATATTTGATGTTCTTACCCGAGAATTTCTCGTGCTGTGAAAGGTCGAAGTTGGTGCGCGAGTGGATACCCTCTACCTCCTTGAAACCGAATGGCATACGGAACTCGATGTCGGTGGCAGCGTTGGCATAGTGTGCCAGCTTCTCGTGGTCGTGGAAACGGTAAGCCTCGTCGCCGAATCCAAGTGCCTTGTGCCAAGCCAAACGTGTCTCTTTCCATTTGTTGAACCACTCGAGCTCGCTACCGGGGCGTACGAAGAACTGCATCTCCATCTGCTCGAATTCGCGCATACGGAAAATGAACTGACGTGCCACAATCTCGTTACGGAAAGCCTTACCAATCTGTGCAATTCCGAAGGGGATACGCATACGACCGGTCTTTTGCACGTTCAGATAGTTGACAAAGATACCCTGTGCTGTCTCGGGACGCAGATATACTTTCATCGCTCCATCGGCTGTAGAGCCCATCTCGGTCGAGAACATCAGATTGAACTGACGAACCTCGGTCCAGTTGCGTGTACCCGAAATAGGACAAACAATCTCTTCGTCGATGATAATCTGACGAAGCTCTTCGAGGTTCATATCGTTCAGAGCCTTTGCGAAACGCTCCTGCAGAGCATCGCGCTTTGCTTTCTCGGCAAGCACTTTGGGGTTGGTCTCCATAAAAAGCTCGCGGTTGAAAGAATCTCCGAAACGCTTTGCAGCCTTTGCAGCCTCTTTCTCCATCTTGTCCTCATATTTAGCAATCTGCTCCTCGATAAGAACATCGGCACGGTAGCGCTTCTTCGAGTCGCGGTTGTCGATGAGGGGGTCGTTGAATGCATCGACGTGTCCCGATGCCTTCCAAATAGTGGGGTGCATAAAGATTGCCGAGTCTATTCCAACTATATTGTCGTGCAGAAGCACCATACTCTGCCACCAGTAGTTCTTTATGTTGTTCTTGAGCTCTACGCCCATCTGACCATAGTCGTAAACCGCACCGAGACCATCGTAAATGTCACTCGATGGAAACACAAAACCATACTCTTTGCAGTGGGCTACCACTTTCTTAAATACATCTTCCTGAGCCATTATAGTAACTGTTTGTATATTAAATTATAAATTTTGCGCAAAGTAAAGCATTTTTTTTGGGAAAAACCTTAAATTTGCGGTAAAATATGCAAAATAGGCTCTCTTATGATAGACAATAACGAATACGAAGATAACATCGAGGAGTTGGACAACGAACCTCAAATGGGTGATGAGGCAGCAGGCGGACACAGTAACTATGTGCCGCCGCAGGACTCGTCGCCTACACACAAATTGACGGGAATGTACCAGAATTGGTTCCTTGACTATGCCTCATACGTAATTCTTGAACGTGCGGTGCCACACCTCTATGATGGACTGAAACCTGTCCAGCGTCGTATTCTGCACGCAATGCGTGAGCTTGATGATGGCCGATACAACAAAGTTGCCAATGTGGTGGGATATACGATGCAGTATCACCCACACGGTGACGCCTCTATAGGCGGTGCGCTTGTGCAGTTGGGCCAGAAGGATTATCTCATCGACTGTCAGGGAAACTGGGGTAATATACTCACAGGTGATTCGGCAGCGGCTCCCCGTTACATCGAGGCGCGCCTCTCGCGCTTTGCCCACGACGTGGTCTTTAATCCAAAAACCACCGAGTGGAAACTGTCGTACGACGGTCGTAACAAAGAACCAATCACGCTGCCTGTGAAATTCCCGTTGCTGCTGGTTCACGGTGTCGAGGGTATTGCCGTTGGTTTGTCGTCAAGAATTTTGCCACATAACTTTTGCGAGGTGTGCGACGCTGCAATCTCTTACCTTAGTGGCGAGGAGTTTACTCTGTACCCCGATTTTCAGACGGGTGGCAGCATAGACGTCTCGCGCTACCACGATGGCGACCGTACGGGACGTGTGCGCATAAGGGCAAAAATATCGAAACTCGAGGATAATAAGACTCTTGCAATCACCGAGATACCTTACGGAAAGACTACTCCGATGATTATTGAGTCTATCCTAAAGGCTGTGGAAAATGGCAAGATGAAGGTGCGTCGTGTCGACGACAATACCTCGGACAAGGTAGAGATTCTTGTGCATCTTGCTCCCGGCGTATCGTCCGACAAAACAATAGATGCCTTGTATGCCTTTACCGACTGCGAGATAAGCATAACTCCCTGTTGCTGTGTAATTGACAACCGCACACCGGTATTTATTACTGTAAGCGAGATTCTGCGTCGCTCGGTCGATAACACCAAAGAACTTTTGCGTCGCGAACTCGAGATTCGCAAGGGCGAGTTGCTGGAACAACTGCATTTTGCATCTCTCGAAAGTATTTTTATAGAAGAGCGTATATATAAAGACCGAGAATTCGAGCAGGCAAAGGATATGGACACAGTGCTTGCGCATATCGACCTGCGACTGGAACCATATAAGCCCAATTTCATCCGCGAGATAACTCGTGACGATCTCCTGCGTCTTATGGAGATAAAGATGGCGCGTATCCTGCGTTTCAACAAAGAGAAGGCCGAAGAACTTATCGCGCGCCTAAAGGACGAGGTGGCAGCAATAGACAAAGAACTATCGAATATGGTGGCTGTGACCAAACGCTGGTTCACTAAACTTAAAGAGAAATATGGTGAGCGCTACCCGCGTCTGACCGAGATTCGCAACCTCGATACAATTGTGGCGGCAAAGGTGGTAGAGGCCAATCAGAAACTATACATCAACCGCGCCGAGGGGTTCATTGGCACTTCGTTGAAGAAAGACGAGTTTGTAAACAACTGTTCGGACATCGACGATGTAATCCTCTTCTATAAGGATGGAAAATATAAGATTGTAAAGGTGTGCGAGAAACTTTTTGTGGGTAAGAATATCATTCATATCGATGTCTTTAAGAAGAACGATAAACGTACAATTTACAACGTAGTCTACCGCGACGGTGCAAAAGGTATCTACTATATAAAGCGATTCGCAGCAACGGGTATGACACGAGACAAAGAGTACGACCTCACACAAGGCTCGCCGGGCTCTAAGGTGGTCTATTTCTCATCCAATCCCAATGGTGAGGCTGAGGTAATTAAGGTGATGCTACGCCCCAACCCCCGTCTGCGAAATACAATCATTGAACGCGATTTCAGCGACATTGCAATCAAAGGCCGTCAGTCGATGGGTAATATTCTCACTAAGAACGAGGTGCATCGCGTTACTCTGAAACGTCACGGAAGTTCTACGCTTGGAGGCCGACAGGTGTGGTTCGACCGCGATATTCTTAGAATAAACTTCGATAATCACGGCGAGTATCTTGGTGAGTTCCACAACGACGATAAGATACTTGTTGTTCTCGATAACGGCGATTTCTATTTAAGCCCCATCGACCTGAACAATCACTACGAGGATAACATTCTAAGAATAGAGAAGTACGACCCCTCAAAGGTGTGGACGGCTATCCTGTACGATGCGTCGCAACAGAATTATCCCTATCTGAAGAGATTTACTTTAGATGCAAGCGCGCGTAAACAGAACTGTTTTGGCGATAACAAAGAGAATCGCCTTGTATGGTTCTCCGAGACTCCTTATCCACGTATACAGGTTATGTTCGGTGGAGACGACTCGTTCCGTGAACCGTTGGTGATAGAGACCGACGAGTTTATAGCGGTGAAGAGCTATAAGGCACGTGGTAAGCGCCTGACGACATACACCATAGACGAGATAATAGAGCTTGAACCTACACGTGTACCGGTGGAACCCGAGCCGGTCGATGGTGCCGACGAGGAAAATACTTCGGATAATGTTACAACCCTGCAACCGACCCTCTTCGATGAAGAAGAACAATAATATTGTGTGTGTATTGCTGCTTGCCCTGCTGATGCTGTCGTCGGCGGCATTGCGTGCACAGGAAGATATTAAAACAGACAATATTAATCCCTACCGTGTGAGTGTGCGCAGCACACTCTACGGTGTTTCTCTGCTCAATAATCTCGATACCTATCTCTCGGGGTACAACTACACGGGTGCAGCTGTTTATCTCAATCACGAGACAATGCGCAAGGCGCATACAGGCAGTTACGATTGGAAATTTCAGACGGTTACCGATGGACTCTTGGGGCTGACTTCGTTGCATAGCACCTCGCAACTGACAATCCTTCTTAGTCGCAGTTGGAGCGGCTATCACACTTTCAGGGTGGGGGAGCGTCTGCAGTTGTTGGCAGGTGCGCAGATACAGATGGCAGGCGGTGTGCTTTACATCCCGTCGAATGGCAATAACCTCGTATCGGTTAAACTGCGTACTGCATTGGCAGCCTCGACAATGGCTATATACCGTTTTTCTGTTGCCGAACGCGAGTGTATTGCCCGTTGGCAGATTGATGTGCCGTTGGCAGGGATAATGTTCTCTCCACAGTTCGGGCAGTCCTATTACGAGATATTCGGTCTTGGCGACACCGATGGTATTGTGAAATTCTCAAACCCGGTGAACTCTCCTTCGTGGCGACACACCCTCTCGCTGGATGTTCCCGTAGGTCGTAATACCCTGCGTGTCGCTTATATTGCCGACCTCTACCAGTCGCGTGTGAATAGCCTGCGTACACATCTGTATAGCCACTCATTTGCTTTAGGATTCAGTCGCACTATATATAAGGTAAAGAATAACGACCCTATAAAGGCCTGTTCACCCTACTAAATACGCCTCGAATAAGATGAAAAAGATATTATCACATATAACAGCTCTGTTGATGCTTTTTGCGTTCGTAGGGTGTGTCGAGGAGGATAAGTTCGATAACTCGTTGACGGGAAATTTCGATGCTCTATGGAATATCATTGACCAACGTTACTGCTTTTTCGATTATAGTAACAAGGAGTTTGGTCTCGATTGGGATGCTGTGTATCATAAGTATCGTCCAAAAGCCGAACTTGTGACTACCAACAGTGCAATGTTCGACCTTATGGGCGAGATGCTGCGCGAACTGCGTGACGGACACGTGAACCTTACATCGGAATATGGTACTACATTTTATTGGGATTGGAAACTGCACTATCCGATAAATTTCAGCGACTCTATTCAGCGGAACTATCTTGCCGATAATTTTCGAGTGAATAATGGCATTATGTATACCTCGGTACAAGACTCTATCGGATATGTCTACGTGGGTAGCTTCTCCTCGATGTTCGGCGATAGCAATCTGACGGCAATGATGCTTGCCCTCTCGCACTGTAAAGGAATGATTGTCGATATTCGTAATAATGGTGGTGGTATGCTCACCTCGGCCGAGCAGCTTGCTTCGCATTTTACCAAAGAAAAGGTGCATTGTGGCTATATACAGCATAAGACGGGCACCGGGCACAGCGACTTATCGGCACCTCGTCCCATTCACCTTGAGCAGGGTGACGGTGCAATATGGCTGCGTCCTACTGTTGTTCTTACCAATAGAGGAGTATTCAGTTCGGCAAACTATTTTGTTATGCTTATGCGTGAACTTCCGCACGTACTTATTATGGGCGATAAGACTGGTGGCGGTAGTGGAATGCCGCTAAACAGCACTCTGCCTAATGGTTGGGGAGTACGATTCTCGGCCTGTCCCATTCTGGATAAAGAGCAGACGATAACCGAGTTTGGTATTGAACCCGATACCCTTGTGCACATCACAAGTGACGACTGGAACAGTGGACGGGATACTATGATTGAGGCCGCTTGTGCATATATATTCGATTTTTACGAAAAAAATAAGGATAAAAGTAGCGATAATTGAAAAAAAAACACTATCTTCGCGGTGCTTTTATGAAGCAAGCGTCTATAAGGGTTGCCTTTTATGGAGTATAAAAGATGGCTACGACACGCGCCTGTGGCGAAATTGGTAGACGCGCCAGACTTAGGATCTGGTGTTTTGCGACGTGTAGGTTCGAGTCCTATCAGGCGCACGAATGAGACAAAAAGGGCGACTAAAAAGTAATTTTTGGTTGGCTCTTTTTGCTATTTTATATAATTGACAATGATTGTTGAGATAGAAGAGTGGGCTTTGTCAATTTCTCGTAAGGAATTTCATCTTTTTTGAGTTTTAATATTTTTAGTATCTATTAACTATGAAAGATATCTGTGAAACAGGTATTAGAAATAAGGAAAATGTTTTTTTGACTTTTTTATCCAAATTAACCTATCCTTTTTGTTATGAGTTACCATATATATGCCTCTTCGTTATACTGATGGCGGGGCATAGATTCTTCATTGAAAATCTTCGTAACTATAGCGATACAGCCCTGCTGTTTCTCTTTGCATATATTGGAGCAGCGATAATATCATCGATAAAATCGAGCAGGGGTAGAATAGCTGTAAAGACAGTTTTTTATATATTTCCTCTTATATTCAAAGTAATATCGGTTTTTCTGTTCTCGAATTTCTATATGCAGATTAACGCCACCTGTATTACTTTGCTCGCCGAGACTACGGGTAGCGAATCTACCGAGTTTATAAACCAATATATACTGTCGAGTGCAATAATTCCTACCTTACAGAACTTGGCGTTAAATATTCTTGCTATTATCATTTTTGAGGCACTATGGTATTATGTTAAAAAGAGACTTAAAGTGGTTCCTCGTTTTTGTATGATAGCATCGTTGTTTGCGGTGGTACCAGGCTTGCTTATAGGTATATACCGTACACGAGCATATTATGATATATATAATGTCGAGTCGGCCGAAGAAGTTGAATTCAGCTCACCCAAAGACCCTATCTCATCGATATATACCTCTTTTATCACAATAAAAAAGATGGGTGAAGGCTTGCAAAAGTATGTACAGAAAAACAAGCAGTCGTATAATGATGAGGCATTTACAACAGCCGAGCAACCAATAAATATAGTTGTTGTTATTGGAGAATCGTACATAAAGCACCACTCCTGGCTTTATGGTTATCCCCTCGAGACTACTCCGCATCTGAAAGCCGAGCAGGAAGCAGGGCGATTATTCCTTTTTAACGATGTAATATCATCGGTAAATACCACAAGCCTTGCAATGAAAAATATATTATGCTGCAACAATAGCAGTGATAGAGAATTGTGGTGTAACTATCCTAATTTCCTTTCTATATTCAAGAAGGCGGGATATAATGTCTATTATTGGGACAATCAGTTGGATAGCGATAAAGGAACAACATATACCTTTACTCTCAACTCCTTTTTGTTTCATCCCGAGTTGTGTGAGAAGACGTATACAAGGATAAATGGTGGGTCGCATAGATACGATAAAGAGTTAATAGATTCTTTTAATGCCGAAGTAGAACTGTCGGTCGATGATTATAATCTCATAGTATTCCATCTGATGGGGCAGCATCACGATGCTTTTATGCGTTTCCCCGAGGATGGCTTCTCTCTTTTTACAGCGGATAGTATTAAAAGAGATGAACCCTATTTAGATGAAGATAAAAAAGCATATATAGCGTCATACGATAATGCGACATTGTATAACGATTATGTTCTGAAAGAGATTATCAATACTTTTAAAGAGAGTAATACTGTTTTAATCTATTTCTCAGACCACGGTGAGGAGGTGTATAGTTACAGAAAACGATATGGCCGAGACCACGGGCCTATGACTGCCGAGAAATTGAAATATCAGTATGAGGTTCCCTTTATGGTGTGGTGCTCCGATGAGTATATATTAAAAAATCCAACCACTGTTGAGGCTATTAAGGGGGCGGTAGAACGTCCGTTTCTCACCGACAATCTGTGTAATATGCTTTTTAATCTTGGCAGTATAAATACTATCTATTATAGAGACTCACTCGACCTTATAAGTCCGAACTACAAAAGCAAACAACGGCTTATAGAGAATAATTGTATTTACGAACAGGTGCGATATTCAAAAAAATAATTAAAGACCAAAGACGGTGTGTAAAAAATTATCACTGTTCGATAGAAATTGAATAATCCCAAAAAGTGCTATTGACGAAGCTAATATTGCCACTTTTACCTCAAAAATACAAACAAACGAGCGAGAAATATGAAGTTTACTTCAATATTTTTCAAAGCGAGTGCAGTCTATTTTCGAGATTTATCTCAAAAATACTAAAGTAAACCTAAATGAGTGACTGAAAAAGTTTTACCGGACACCACTTCCTCACGTATCTGACCCCAACAAAATGTCTGGACACCTCTTTGTGGACGACCTAATGGCTGCTGTCGGTTATGTTAATGGAGAGAAATTCAGCTTAAAATCCCCTGTAATACTCCACAAGGATAACAACCCGACCAACTTTAATAGTGACAATCTCAAATGGGTAGAGTCTACGGTTCCTCGTTACATAGAATATCAGAAGAAAGTTAAGGAGTGGAAACACCAAAGGAATGTTGAACTAAATCCCGGTCAACAACTTCACCCAGGCTGGTAATAGAAGAAGAGAGAACTGAAACTAATCGGTTCTCTCTCATTGCTTTTGGTGTTAGATTATTTGTCCGCTCCAAAGCATCTTAAAGAAATCAAGCACATAAATCATCTCTATTCCATTTGCTTCACGAGTCATTTTGTCTAACGAAACGATGATTTTTCTTGCGTTGGGATGTTCTTCGGCGAATGTCTTAAGATTCTTTTTATGTTTGGTTTGGACCTCATCAGTTGATTTGATTTCAATAGCTATACGGGCATCACCTATTATGGCGTCGACCTCTATACCTGTGTATGTTCGCCAATAGGAAAGTTTTTCTGTTGATTCAGTATAGCCCAAATATGCGACAATCTCTTGAATGACCAGATGTTCAAAGGCGTGCCCGAATTCATCGGTACCGCGTTTAAGGTTCGTTCTGCCCAGCAGATAGTTTACAACACCAATATCGAAGTAGTAGAAGCGTGGAGCCTGCACTAATTTTCTCTTAATATGCTTGGTGTATGCAGGAATTTCGTACCCAACCAGGGTGTCGTATAGTATCTGGAAATAGGCTGCAACAGTTTTTGCAGACACACCGCAGTCGGTTGCTATATTCTCGTAATTCAGTATCTCGCCATCGCATATTGCAGCAACTTCCAAAAAACGTTCGAATGAAACGATGTTCCTAACCAGTGCTTCTTCCTTTATTTCTTCCTTTAAAAAAATATCAACGTATGCCTTTAAGCGTCTTGTTGCGTTTTCTATTATATAATGGCGAGGAATCATTCCGTTCTGAATAGCCCTGTATATGTCGAAATCGGGAATCTCGGCACTTACCAATGGATAAAAGAACATAGGTATTGCTCTTCCTCCAAGAGTGTTGGATGACTGCTTTTTCAATTTTCTTGCGCTTGACCCACAAAGAATAAACCTTATATCGTTGTTTGTCATAAGCCAATGAACCTCATCAAGCAGTTCAGGAACCTTTGGGATTTCATCGATTATTACTAAGGTCCCCGCCGGTTTATTCTGAAGCATTTCTCGAAGTAGTTCGGGGTTCTTTTGAAATCTTTTTCTAATATCGGTGTTCAACAGGTCGTAATAGATAGTATCGGGAAACAGCTCCTTCAAAAGAGTAGATTTGCCTGTCTGGCGTGCTCCTAACAAGAAATTTGCATCGTCCAGACGATTTTTAATATCAATAATACGTTTATACATAATTGGTATACAAATTAGTTGTTTGCTTCTAAATATGCTTGAAAATCCGAATTGCAATTACTCGTTTTGCTTGAAAATCCGAATTACAGATGCAAATATAAAAACTTTTTCTTTTATCAATCAATTATATCATTTAAAATTTAAAATAATGTCTGTAAGTTTAGTAAAAAGCAATTTTAAGCCTAAATGAGTGACTGAAAAAGTTTTACCGGACACCAATAATAAAAAATACTCCCTATTTTTTGAATTTTTCTCCAATAGTTTCTATATTAGTGTCATAATACAAAAATGTGAGTGTTATGAGAATGCCGCTTGAATACAAAATTGAGAGGGATAAAAGGAAACACATCTTATTTCTCGGCGACCTGTTTGCAGGAAGTGAGGATAGGCTGTTAACCTCTATTGTCGAGGAACTGAATACCGACTTCTATTGTATGTATCGTACTCTGCCCAAAGGCCCAAATAATGGCGTGGATGAGATTAGACTATTATCGTCTTTAGATGCTCTCAGACCCGATATTATTGTAGCGCACGGCACTGCCGCCACTATTGCCGCACAGGAGATAGCTTATATGGCTGATATTCCAAAGGTGCTGATAAATCCCTGTTTCGATACAAGTAACATTCTCGACAGTATGATTCCTCAGAAAGAGTGTAAAGCGAGAATAGAACTGTGTAATGCGGGAAAAAAGGAGTTTCTTACTATTACCCGTCAGATGGTGATAGAGTACCGATTGCTCGAAGGGAAACTCCATCAGGGTAGTATTAAGAATGCTCATACACTGTTCTTCGAGTCGGATATTGATACTCCTGCTTATAAGAACTACCTCAACCATTTTAGCAGTGCTTTAATTATTCCTGCTGCCGATGAGTCGTCGCCCGCGGCAGTGAGTCGCATTGCAACCTTTATCCGAGGCTTATTGGAGGTTGAAGAGGATGATTAATCGGCCGGAAATAACAATCGAGGTCGTGCCACGTGACACGACCTCGATTGTTATTATATGCGGTATGGATTATCTAATCATTACCTTTTTGCCATTTACGATATAAATTCCTTTACCGGGTTGCTGAACCTTGCGTCCCTGAAGGTCGTAAATAACATTATTGCCATTCTCGACTGTTACATCGGCAATACCTGTTCCATCCTCTACAATGTCGATGCGGAAAAGGTTACTGTAGTTGTCGCTGAGACCTACAGAGTTGGACCACGCATCGAATGTGCCTGCTGCCATAATTATGATAGAACCGTCGGTGGTACCGTCGCTTCTTTTGTTGACAATGTAGTAGGTGTTGTCGATAGAGGTGCTGCCGTCGTTGAAGCTCCAGTCGCAGTAGGTGGCATTATACTCGGCAAGGGTACCGCTGTTGTTATTGTAACCGTAGTTCTTGCCTGCGCGCCAGATGGCATACAACTGTTTCTCTTTGTTATAGAGGCTGTATTTACCACTATTCTCTTTCTTGCAAAGGAATTTTGCCGCATTGCTAAGTTCAGCTGCCGATTTTGAGCTGATGTTGAGTGTGCTGTTATCATCGATATAAAGTGCATACTCCTTGCCACTCTTCTGAACGTTAGTGAGTGTTACCACTTTGCCGTCCCATTTATCGGGTGCTCCGCCTCCTGCAAGAAGATAGTAGATGTAGTCAATCTCTTCGGTGGTGGGGTCGGCGCTGAGGGCATTGACAGCCTCGTTGACGATTGCTTTCTGCTCCTCCGATACTTCGGCGCTCTTTACTATTTCGCTAAAATAGCTCTGCAAATAGGCACGACGGTCAACGTCTCTCTTTATGCTGTAGGCACCGCCTGTGATATACTCAAGCTCGTAGGCAACGTAAATGTTGTCGAAGCCGTCGAAGTTGTGTTGTCCGGCACCGGTTGGGAAACTTGTCGATACGGGGTTGTTGCGCTTGCCGAATCCTGTGAGTGTCTCCTCATAGATAAAACCAATTCTGTTGTCGGCCTGAAGGTCCATTGAACTGTATGCCGATGAGGTCTTGCTCACCTCGAAATATCCGTTCCAGCCTGTTGCAAAGTACGATGTCTTGGCAATGTCGTCGACTTCGGTAAGCTCTTTGTAGTAGATACCTACGTTGGTACGTCCGCTACCTGTGGGGAGCGACTGCAGTGCAAGATACATCTCTTTGCTGTCGCTGTTGCGAACAACGGGAACAATGAGAATCTCGCCGTTGGTCGAGTTGCCACCGGGTGTGTGTCCTGCTCCGTCGAAGCTGCTCTTGACAGCGCTCTCCCAGCTACCCTCGCCCTCGAGAGCGTTGCTGTAGGTGTAGATGTTATAGATGCGTCCACCACCTACGCGGCTCGAAAGGATAACGCGGCCATCGGGAAGTTCCTCGCATTTGGGCTCGTCACCACCTGTTGCAGGAAGTGCCGAGGCTCCACCAAGAGCGTGCCAGGTAGCACCAAAGTCATCGGAGTATACAACGCGGTTTCCATTGGGACGTGCACACAGGGCTGCGTAAATGCGGTAGTATTTGTCTTTCTTTATCAGACGGCTCTGGAATATCTTACCTCCACCGACAAATGCAGCTTGGATGGGATTACCTTTGTCGAATAGGCTGTAGATGCTCTCGGTAATATCGATGGGCTTCTCCCAAGTCTCGCCATTGTCCTTACTGCGTATGATGCCGATGAGGTTGGGGTTCTTGCGTGTGGTGTTTGAATTACCGTATACGGTACATCCTGCTACAGCAAGGATAATAACCTCGTCACTTGTGCGGTCGGCAACTATTGCCGGGTCGCCAAATGCAGTGTCGAAATAGTTCTTTGTGGCCGATGTACGTCCTGTACCAACAGCAACGTCAATCATATCGCTCCAGTTCTCGCCATTATCGTCGCTTATGCGGCATACAACGTCAACCTGTCCGTAGCCGGGGTCGGTTCCACACACAAGGCGTGCAGCTGCTGCTATAAGTCGACCATTGCTTGCTGTTGTGATACCCGGAATACGATAGGGAGGAATAACACCGTCGCCGTTGCTGGTGTTAAAGAGGTCTTGCTTCTTGGGCGCTGCGGCTGCCTTGATATTGCTGATTGTGATAGTTCCATCCTTAACAGTGATGTCGGCACCGTTAATGGTATTATCGACAATGGCAACTTTAAGGTTTTCGGCTGCAATCTTATTGGGAGTGATGAAGAATCCACCATTAAAGGCGTATTCGCTTGTGCCATCGTGTGTGTATGTCACGTAGGCGTCGTGCTCTCCCTCTATTACCACATTGTAGATGTTGGCGCCCTCGACGTCAACAGCCTCGAAACGCCACATATTGTCGTCGGCTGTAGCACCATCGGTCCAGGTAGTGACAAAGTCGACACCGCCAACCTTGAAATTGGCACCGCCGTTGGTGCAGTTGATAGCCTCGCTGAAGAAGTAATAGCGGAACTCGCCGACATCTACTGTAGAACCTACTGTGAGCTCTTTGTAGCTGCCTGCGATTGAGCCGCCCCAATTGGTTCCTGCCACCAGAGGATTACCGTCGCCGTTCTTGATACCAATCTTGCTGCTGCCCTCGTTTACGGTAACGTGCCATATACCGTTGTTGGTGGGTATAATCTCGTTTGCCTGCAGTGTGAAACGCAATCCGTTTCCGCTGAGTAGTGCGTTGTTGTAGAGATGCTCGTTACGTGATGTTGCCTTGCTTACAAGGTGATAGTATCCGGTCTTTACATCCTTTGCAACGGGAATCTCTACCTCCTGACCGTTAAGGAATGCCTCAAGGTCGTTAACCCAAGCGGCACACTGCTCGCCTGCAACGGCGCTGCTTGTGAAACGGTTGAGAAGGGCGTTGAGTGCTGCGATTTTCTCGCTGTTGTTCTTATACTCCTCACGCAGAATCTGTACCTTCTCGTACTGATGGATACCCTCGATGAGACGCTCGAAACGTACGCTTGAACGGTTACCGGGGTAGTAGCAGTATGTGTCGCCCGAACCGAACTTGCGGTAGCGGCTGTCGGTGAGAGGATGCTCGTCCCAGTTTATCCACGCCCAATGCAGATAGCCGTCGAGGTTATTTGCTGCTGCATAGATAGGCAGATAGGCTGCCTCGGCAGGGTAGGAGTTGGTGTAGATGTTGGGCTCGCTGTCGGCACAACTTGTATAGAATGTAGTGATACGGTTCTTCGCCTTGCGGTCGGCCATCTGTGCAGCGGTAAAGAGTTTGTCCTGTCCCAATGCCACGCAGAAATCCTGCAATTTGTCGCTTAGTGACGAGTGGTAGTTACCTGCCAATGCCATCTTGAAGCCTATTGAGTTGGCTATGTTATAGGCGTTGAGCATATCGCTCTCGGCACGCTCGTCCATTGCGATGTTGGTCTTTTCGAACCAGCCTTTCTGCTGCAAGTGGCTCTTAAATGCCTTTAAGAAATTTGTCCACAGCTCGCGGTATTGTGCTGTGCTTGTGCTTGTGGTGATATATTTATAGCTGTTGCTTGCCTCATCGAAGTAGCGGAAACTCATATCCCAGG
This sequence comes from Bacteroidaceae bacterium, assembly GCA_017938245.1. Taxonomy (GTDB): domain Bacteria; phylum Bacteroidota; class Bacteroidia; order Bacteroidales; family Bacteroidaceae; genus HGM04593. The sequence continues at coordinate 133,078 of JAGBBX010000024.1, read as the reverse complement.
GTACCATACTGAAACAGTTAATCTGCTTGTCTATGCCATACTCGGCGCAAAGTTCAACATATTTGTCGAATATGGTGTAGTCGTATGCCCAAGAGCCATCGCTCTTCTTTGTTGTCTGAACCATAGGCTCGAAACGGTCGGGTTCGTGTGTTTGCTCGCCCCAAGGCTCGTAGAACATTATTGCCGATACGGTGCGCTGTCCTGCGCGACCGAGTGCCTCGAGATAAGGACGCAGAGCATCGAGGTGCTCTTTGCTCCAACGCTCAACACCGTAGTAACGGCTCACAGCATAGGGCTGCTGCCAGAAATCGAGGTGGAATTTCTGCTCGGCAACGGTGGGCAGTGCGTGGCTGTCGACGTTTATATTCAGTGTAAGGCTCTTTACAACATCGCCGGCCTCGTTCACAATCTGAAGCTCGCTGGTATATTGTCCTGTCTCGGCATCGCGAGGTACCTCTATTGTGCACCATACGGGACGTGTCTCCATTGCGGGCACTGCGTGGGGCTTATCCTGGTCAATAACATCGGCTACAAGCCAGGTGGGAAGTGTCATAGGATGGTTACCGCAAGCGTCATAGTCGTCGGTGATAACGTAGTTTACGAAGCGTGCCTCGCCGGCATCCTTGATGCCTGTTGCAGTGCCGTTCTTCTTCCATTCGCTCATACGTACGCTGAGTGTTCCCTCATCGCTCTTGCTGTAGAGAATAGCTTGTATGTTGGCGCGCTCTCCCTTCCAAGCATAGATAGTTGCCTCGTCTTTCTGTGTCAGCTGGGGCACTTTGTGAAGCGAGTAGTGTACGTCGCGCGATGCCCACGATGCGTTCAGACCATCGGGGATTATGCTCCACTCGGCTGCATCGGGCTTTGTTCCCACGCGAGGCTCGTTGTAGTCGTCGATGGGGTAGCCCTCGGGTTCAACCTCCTCGGCTGTGCCCGAAATTCTAAGTGTTACGTCTATTATGGAACCACCGTCGGTGATAAACTTATCGCCCTCGCCTGCGGGGTCGATGCTGTTCCACTCTACCTTGTAACGCATACGATAGGTAGAGCCCTCGGCAAGCCCCTCGGGTACTTTGAACGAACCAGGAGCAAGAACATTGCCGCTATTAAGGCGTGTACCGTCGCTGTTCCAACCGCTGTCACCATCGGTGTTGTGTCCGTAGAGCGACCAGCACATAAGCTCGTTACCCTCGCCCTGTGTGTAAGGGCCTGTTCCTTCGAGTTTTACATCGAACTGCTTGCTGTTGTCCCAATCGACATAAACGTAACCGTGCATCCATTCGCCATTGATGGTTATGAGAGGAGTTACCACATCGCCCGACTTAACGTCGAATGTTGTAGATGTCTTGTCGAAGTAGGCTGCGCAGCCGGGTGCCGAAGCAATCCCTTCGAGTATCTGCTGCTCGCTCTGTGTGCCTACTATACCTACAGCCTTTGGGTAGTGGGTCGAGTGCGTAATCTTTACGTCGGCACCGTGCGCTACATAGTAGTCGGGCTGTTGTGCGTTCGCACCTACACTAAACAGTGTACAAAAAAGTGCGAAAAAGGTTAGTGCTTTAAGTTTCATAAATATTGATTATAAAATAGTTAATGATTTCTCTTTGGTTTGAATGGGACTTGTTTGCACAAATAGGCACAATATTCTCATTATAAAAATAATTTACAAAGAAAATAAATATTATTGATTATTTAACTATTGTGCCGATAAAAAATGTGTTGTAAGGGCAATTTTAACACTGCTATAAACAGGAATGTCTATGGCAATGAGTTTTTAACGGATATGTTGTCCCCGTTCTGCTAAAGAAATAATTAAAAATCAGTGTGGTAGCTTTTTAATTGATTGCGCAGCTCTTTTGATGATGTCCCGCAAAGTTTGTCGAGCAATGTCCAGAATTGCGGGCTATGGTCCATATATACAGTGTGACACAGTTCGTGTCTTAGTACATAGTCGATAAGTTCTATTGGCAACAGTACAAGATAGATGCTAAGTGATATTGAACCTCGTGTGTTGCAACTGCCCCAACGCGAGTGACTGTCGCGCACACTTACATTGCTGTATTTCATCTCGTGGTGTGCTGCGAGCTGCGCAAGACGCTTTGGCAAAATAAGTTTTGCTCTGTGCCTCAGTGCAACCTTTATGGCATTGCGTAACTTTTGTTGTGTATCGCTGTTCGAGAAATCTGTTGTTGCAGGGCAGGATAGTATGTATGCTCCATTTTCGCCGGTAATTTGTGTGTCATTGTTGCTGCTGCGGTGCAGTTTCAGATAAAAACAGGGGCTTTTAAGAGTAAAATCCCAATCGATAACTCTTTGTCGAGTTGCTGCAACCTGCCTTTTCAAGTTCTCGATATTATTGTCTAATATCTCCTCTAACAATGCTGTAGGGCATATATATGGTAGTGTGGCGCATATAGTGCCGCCGCGTACCCTAAGGGTTATTCTACGGGTGCGCGGCTTGCGTATAACGGTAACCTCTCCCAATATGGGATGTTTTAATATGCTTTTTTTCTCTTGCATTATCTTTCGATAATGTGTGTTCCCGATACTCCGTCAATGGCATCGGCCTTTGTTATTATTACTTTGCCAACACCTCCTTTGAGGGCTGCAAAGGCATTGTCAATCTTGGGTATCATACCACCGCTGATGGTGCCGTCGGCAAGAAGTTCTTTGTAGTTCTCACGGTTGATGAGGGGGATGAGGCTTGTTGCATCGTCGGGGTTGCGCATTACTCCGGGATGCTCGAAACAGTAGGTTAGTGTTACGTCGAAATAGTGCGCGAGTGCCTTCGCAGTCTCCGATGCAATGGTGTCGGCATTGGTGTTCAGCAGGTTGCCTTGGCCGTCGTGAGTGAGTGGTGCCATAATAGGTATAATGCCTTCGCCAATGAGCTTGGCAAGCATAGCTCCGTCGGCGCTATCTACGTCGCCTACAAAGCCCCAATCGACCTCTCCAACGGGGCGCTTATGTGCACGAAGCACGTTGCAGTCGGCTCCTGTGAGTCCTAATGCGTTTACGCCGCGTGCCTGCAGTCCTGCAACAATATTTTTGTTCACAAGGCCTCCGTACACCATCGTCACTACTTTCAGTGTCTCGGCATCGGTGATGCGGCGTCCGCCTACCATACGGCTCTCTATGCCCAATGACTCGGCTATACGTGTCGCCGAGCGACCACCGCCGTGAATGAGTACTTTGTATCCTTCGATGGCTGCGAAGCGGTCAAGAAGATTGTCGAGGCTCTCTTGCTCCTCGACAATCTTACCGCCTACTTTTATTACTGTTATCTTCTGTTTCATCAATAGTCGAGATATGTGTATCCGTATAGTCCCGAACGGTAGTTCGAAAGGAATTCTTTGCCCTCGTCGAGGCTTATGCGTCCCTCTTTGACAGCACTTGTAACCCAGCGCTCGAGTGTGCGCACTAGTTTGCGCGCATCGTACTGGACATAGTCGAGTACATCGGCAATAGTCTCTCCATCAATAATTTTATCGATGTTGTAACCCTTCTCGTCGACGCTGATATGCACTGCATTGGTGTCGCCGAAGAGGTTATGCATATCTCCAAGAATCTCTTGGTAGGCACCCACGAGGAACACTCCAAGATAGTACGATTCGTTCGATTTTACTCGGTGTACTTTTAGTGTATCGGCTTTACTGCTGTAATTGATAAAGTCTGTTATCTTACCGTCGCTGTCGCACGTCATATCCTGAATGGTGCAACTGCGGTCGGGGCGCTCGTCCAATCGGTGTATGGGCATAATGGGGAAAAACTGGTCTATTCCCCAACTGTCGGGCAGGCTCTGGAATAATGAGAAATTACAGAAATATTTGTCGGCCAATAGCTTGGGTAGCTTACGAAAATCATCGGGCACGTGCTTCATACTCTTTGTAAGTGCCTGTGTCTCGCGTGTTATGCTCCAGAACATACTCTCGATTTGTGCGCGAGTTTTTAGGTCGACGATACCGTGACTGAAAAGCTCCAATGCCTCTTCGCGTATCTGTTGTGCGTCGTGAAGCGCCTCGAGCATTGTGCGCTGGTCGAGCTCGCACCATATTTTGTATAGCTCTTTGGCAAGGTCGTGGTCACCGGCTGCTACCTCCCAATCTTCGTCCATCTGTGGCAGAGCTGCTGTCTCTAATACCTCGAATACCAAAATGGCGTGGTGTGCCGATACCGAGCGTCCGCTCTCGGTGATAATGTTGGGGTGAGGGATGTTGTTCTTGTCGGCAGCGTCGACGAATGTGAATATGGCGTCGTTGACATACTCCTGTATCGAGTAGTTGACACTGCTCTCGCTACTCGACGAACGTGTACCATCGTAGTCTACTCCAAGACCGCCACCAATATCGGTGAACTCAATCTCATAACCCAGTTTACGCAGTTGCACATAGAATTGCGATGCCTCGCGCAATGCAGTCTTAATGTGGCGTATGCGTGTCACCTGACTACCTATGTGAAAATGTATAAGTTTAAGGCAATCCTTTATGTCGAATTTCTCGAGAATGTCGAGCGCCTCGAGCAGTTCACTCGATGTAAGACCAAATTTGCTTGCGTCTCCTCCGCTCTCTTCCCATTTACCGCTGCCTTCACTTGCCAGCTTAATGCGTATACCGATGTTAGGGCGTACACCCAGACGTTTGCCTATCTTGGCAATGCGTTTCAGCTCGTTCAATTTCTCGACTACAAGGAAAATGCGGCGACCCATCTTCTGTGCCAAAAGGGCAAGCTCGATGTAGCTGTCGTCCTTGTATCCGTTACATATAATGAGTGAATCGCTGTCGGCATTCATTGCAATAACGGCGTGAAGTTCGGGCTTTGAGCCGGCTTCGAGTCCGATATTGTACTTCTTGCCGTGACTCATAATCTCCTCGACAACGGGGCGCATCTGATTAACCTTTATAGGATATACAATAAAGTTCTCGGCTTTATATTTGTACTCCTCGGCTGCAATCTTAAAACAATTCGATATCTTTTCGATACGGTTGTCAAGAATATCGGGAAAACGGATAAGGACAGGTGCTGCTACGTCTCTTAGTTGCAACTCGTCCATAAGCTGCTTCAGGTCTACTGCGACTCCATCTTTTTTGGGGGTTACTGCAACGTTACCCTCTTCGTTGATGCTGAAATAGGATGCTCCCCAACCTTTGATGTTATAGAGCTCTTCCGAGTCTTCAATGCGCCATTTTCTCATTTGACTGTAATGTTAATCGGTTATTAAATGGTGTTTTTCTCAGGGTAATGAACCGTGCCCGGGGTTGTCCGAAATGGGTATCTCTTTTATGAATTTATCTACCGATTCGTCAATCTGGCTGCGGTCTTCTAGTTTGTCTGCCACAAAGGTGTATGTGGCTTTGCTGTAATAGGGGGTACGCTTGGCAAGCTGCTCAATAATGAATGTACGCAACTCTTCGTCGCTCTTCTCTTTTATGAGCGGGCGTTTGTTACGGGCGATACTCAGTCTTATGAACAGTCGCTCTACGGGAACATTAAGGAATACTGTTGCTCCCTGGCGGTTCATATAGTCGATATTGTCGAAGAAACAGGGTGTGCCTCCGCCGGTCGAGATTATAACGTCCTCGAACTCGGCTACCTCGTGCAGCATACGTTGTTCTATAAGACGGAATCCCTCTTCGCCTTTCTCTGCAAATATCCGGGCTATTGTCTTGCGGTAACGCTCTTCGATGTAAAGGTCGAGGTCGATGAACTGCAACTGCAATCTTTTGGCGAGGGCGTGTCCCAATGTGGTCTTGCCGGCACCCATATATCCTATGAGAATAATACGTGTCATTCTGCTTTCTTTGTATAGCGTTTACGACCCTTTGTGGCAGGTTTCCCACCCTCGTCCTGCTTTTGGACAATTTCCATACATTCGGCAAGGCTTAACTCGGCGGGTACAATGCCTTTGGGGAGTTTGTAGTTACTCTTCTTGTAGCATATATATGGTCCGAAACGACCGTTTAGAACCTGTAGCTCGGGCTCCTCATCAAATGTCTTGATTATCTTCTCGGCATCGGCTTTACGTTTCTCGTCTATCAGTTGCTGTGCCTCTTCCAATGTCACTGTCATTGGGTCGTGGCTCTTGGGTAGTGAGATATATGCGCTGCCAATCTTTATGTAGGGACCGAAGCGTCCCGCACCGATGGTTACGCTTTCGCCGTTATACTCGCCCAATGTGCGTGGCAGACCAAATAGGTCGAGTGCCTCCTCAAGGGTTATTGTCTCCAATGTCTGCCCCGGCTTCATTTGTGCAAAACGAGGCTTTTCTTCGTCGCTCGCCGAACCAATCTGTACGATGGGGCCGAAACGACCAATTTTAACCGAGACGGGCTTACCGCTCGCGGGGTCGGTACCCAAAATGCGCTCGCCGACCTTGTGCTCGGTCTTTGTCTGTAAGATACTGTCTATCTGTGGCGCAAAATCGGAGTAGAACTCTCTAATGGGGCCTACCCACTCTTTCTTGCCATCGGCAATGTCGTCGAAGTCCTTTTCTACGGTGGCAGTGAAGTTGTAGTCCATAATCTCGGGGAAGAACTCCAAAAGGAAATCGTTTACTACGATACCGATATCGGTGGGCATAAGTTTCTGTTTCTCGGCGCCTACGGTCTCTTTTCCGTGCTTTTTGCTTATCTTGCTGCCTTTGAGTGTGAGTATATCGTACTGACGTGTTGTACCTGTCTTATTGCCCTTCTCGACATATTCGCGTTGCTGGATGGTGCTGATTGTGGGAGCGTAGGTCGAGGGACGGCCAATTCCCAACTCCTCGAGTTTACGTACAAGGCTTGCCTCGGTGTAGCGGGGAGGATGCTGTGTGAATCGCTCGGTGGCGGTAATTTCTACGGGTGTCAGTGCCTCGCCCTTGTTTACTACAGGCAATACGGCAGTGTCGGCATTGGTCTCATCGTCGGTCGATTCGCGATAGACGTGCAGGAAGCCGTCGAACACTGTTACCTCGCCTGTTGCAATGAAATTCTCTTCGTGTCCCTCTATGGTAATATTTACGGTTGTCTTTTCAACAAGTGCATCGGACATCTGTGATGCTATGGTGCGTTTCCAGATAAGCTCGTAGAGACGCTTCTCGGGGATGCTGCCCTCGATTGAACTATTCTCCATATAAGTTGGGCGTATGGCCTCGTGAGCCTCCTGTGCACCCTTTGAACTTGTCGAATATTTGCGTGTTTTCAGATATTCGCTTCCGTATGTATCGGTGATGACCTTCTTGCACGAGCCTATGCAAAGTGAAGAGAGGTTAACCGAGTCGGTACGCATATAGGTGATGTATCCGCTCTCGTAGAGGCGCTGTGCTATCATCATTGTTTGTGATACAGTGAAATGCAACTTGCGGGCTGCCTCCTGTTGCAGTGTGGATGTTGTGAAAGGCGCTGCGGGACTTTTCTTTAGTGGTTTTGTGCTTACATCATCGATGCAGAAATGTGCGCCTATGCACGATTTAAGAAACTCCTCGGCCTCTTCGTGTGTTTTAAAACGTTTCGATAGCTCGGTGGGCAGCACCCGTTTCTCACCGTTATTGTCGGGAAGTTCGAAGAGAGCCGTCACCCTGTAACCCGATTCGCTTACGAAATTGTTAATCTCGCGTTCGCGCTCGACGATAAGGCGCACTGTCACCGACTGTACTCGTCCTGCCGAGAGAGCGGGTTTTACCTTGCGCCAAAGCACCGGTGAGAGCTTGAAACCAACCAAGCGGTCGAGGACGCGGCGAGCCTGCTGTGCATATACAAGGTTAGTGTCTATGTCACGCGGATTTTCTATTGCATTCAGAATGGCGCTCTTGGTAATCTCGTGGAATACAATGCGCTTGGTCTTTTGTGGGTCGAGTCCGAGAACTGTGAAAAGGTGCCAGCTGATGGCTTCTCCCTCGCGGTCCTCATCGGATGCCAACCAAACAGTGTCGGCTTTCTGTGCTTCGCTGCGTAGTGAAGCAACCAATTTCTGTTTCTCGACCGGAATCTCATATTCGGGCTCGAATGTGTCGACATTTATGCTGAATTCCTTCTTCTTAAGGTCGCATATATGTCCGTAGCTCGACATTACCTTGTACTCTTTTCCAAGGAATTTTTCTATTGTTTTTGCCTTTGCAGGCGACTCTACAATAACTAAATTCTTTTGCATAATATTCTGAATTTTGGGGCAAAAGTATGAAAGTTTCTCGTATCTCAAACTTAATTTTACTAAAAAAATAGTGGCACTATGAGTGCTTCAACACCTTAAAATAATATATTATTTTATTAGGAGTAATTTTTTTGCATATTAAAAGTTGATACTTGCTCCAACCATCGCATTTGCTCCCTGTGCAAGGCATCCGGGATACAATTCGTACTCGCAGTCCAGTAGGTTGTTGCCTTGCAAGAATAGATTCAACTGTTTGTGCAGGCGGTAACTTATTCTTGCCTCTAAATAGCTCTTGTCTTCTATCTTAAGGTCGTCGTTGCCACTTGTGTAGCCGGTGAAGGTGTATCCGACGTTGGCATATAGTCCCTCTATTATTCGTGCGCGTGCCTTTATTCCTGCTGTGAGCATAGGCTTATACATAAGCAGGTCGTCGTTATCGCTACATCCCCAACGGTCGTAACGAATATTGCCCTCTACGTTCACTATGCCGCCAAAGTCGTATCCGGCATCAATGCCTATATAAATGTCACGCGAGTTGTCTTGAATGAACTTTGTGTATAAAATTGATGTCTTGGCATCGGCAGTGGGCATAAGGTCGTCGATAGTGTACGAGAATCCTGCATAGATGTTTGTGTATAGCGCTCCTATCGTGGTGCGTACTCCTGCTGAGATATCGCATAGATTATACACAGTTGCGGGCTGCTTTACTCCGGGAATATAGTTCCAATAGGGCGAGAGGATATCCAGTGTCTCGAAAGAGGCAGCTTTACGACCACCTGTCGCAGCTGCATACAGTGAAATACCCTGGGCCAACGGGCCTTCTATTCTGATGTCGGGAGCAACGGCAAGGAAGGGACTGTTGGCGGTTACAAGGTCGGCGTGTATTCCGAGTCGTCCTTTCCACTCGCCGAAACGCAGGTTGCCGAAAGGATTCAAACGAATGAGGGCATAGTCGCTGTATCTGTCGTGTATTCCGGGACCATCCTCCGGCTTTAGTGCGCTGTTATGTATAAATCCGTCAATGTCGATGTTTGCACCAAGATTGTGGAGATTCTCGTGGGCAAGCTCGTAACGCACTGTGCCGCCCGCGCGCAGTCGGGTCTCGCCAATGTTTTCGGCAATGGACGCGCTATATTTGCGATTGTTAATTGTGAATCCTGCGTATGCTTTGTACGAAAGTGCTCCCATTGTATTCGATGCAGCCTTTAGCAGAAGAGCGTAATAGCCGCAGTTCTGCTTGTCTGTTGTCTCGGGCATTCTTAGATTGTTGGCATAGAATATAGGCTGCATATAATTGAATACGCTGTTTTTAATATCGGCCTCTACTCCTAAAGTGAGATTGTCGAAATTGTGTGTGTAGTCGGCATTAATCTCTGTTGTGTAGAAACGTGAACGCCACTCTTCATCGTTGTAATCGATGTCGGTGTTATATCCATCCATTGATGCAAATAGTGTCAGTCTGTCGCGTTTGCCAAAGGAAAATCGGTAGGCGGCCTTAAGGTCTAAATTGTTGCCTGTGCCGTATCCTAAACGGGCGTATCCGGGCAGGCACATCTCCTGTGTGGGAAGAACATCCTTTACATTGCGTTGCGATACGAAACGTTTGAACGGCTCGCCTTTTTGGGAAAATATAAGGTTCAGGGGAGCGTGGTCGGATGCAATCTCAATCTGCGGTGTAAATCCCATTTTAGTGGCTTTGACTACCACAGGCGCATAATTGTTCTCTACCTGAATTACTGCTCCTATTGTATCGTTCTGTGCAAACAGGTTGCTTGCGGCAAGCATAATTGCCGATAATATAGTGTATCTTTTCATCTTTAATCTTTCTTAAACTATTAGTTTGGTAATAGGCTGCTGCTTACTTTGCTGTCTCTTTGTCGGTTGTTAATTTTTGGAGACGCTCTTTGATGCGTGATGCAATATCGTCATTGTCGCTGTAGTTGTTCTGTAGCGTCAGCAGGTATTGTTTGGCCTCCATATTGCGTCCTTGTGCCATATAAAGGTCGGAGAGAAGCACGAAACTGCGTGCTAACCAGTAGGCGTGAGGAGTGCTCGATTCGATGTAGCTTAGAATCTCTTTTTCGCACTTATCGTACTGCTTGTTGTCGAAGAGATACTGTGCCAACAGATATTTTGCTTCGGCACCCTGTTTGCTGCGTGTGTCAGCGGCGAGTTTGGTAAGGTCGGCAACAGCCTCTTTCCCGTTGTTCAGAGCAAGCTGTGCTTTGGCGCGTGTGTGCAGTGCCTCGCGCTCCCATTCGGGCGACAGATTGCCTGCACTCAGCAATTCGCTTGCCGCTGCTATTGCCTCACTGTCGAGGCTGAGGGCTGTTGCGCAGCGCATCATATTCATACGGCAGGCGCGACGACGTTCCTCGTTGCTTGTCTTTGTTACAAGTTGCTTATATAGTTCCATAGCACGGTCGTAACGTTGTGCGCGGTAGTGAATGTCCGAAGCAAGAGCCATTGCGTCCTCGCTATATTTGTTGTCGGGGAAGAGTATCACTTGTTCGAAATGTTTCAGAGCCTCTTTTGTGGCCTTATCGTTGTAGTATATTACTCCAAGATAGTAGTGGCTATCGAGGAGGAATGAACCTTCGGGGAACTCGGCTATGTAATCGTTGAAGGCCTTGCGTGCATCGTTGTAACGCTGACGGCTGTAGATGCGCTCGGCTGCGGCATATGTGAGGGTATCTCGCTCGTTGCTCTCAACGGCTTTCATTCCGGGAGCCGATGCTGCAAACTCGGTGAACTCTCTAATGTTGCCTTTCTCTATATATAGGTTCTTTAGGTCTTGTATGGCCATACGTGCCTCTTCGCTGTGGGGATATTTTTCAATAATCTGCTTATAGGCTGCAATAGCTTTCTCCTGTTCACCATTCTGATTATATATGATTGCTCTCTCGGCAGCGGCACGGCGTGCAAGAGAACTTTCGGGGTAGCGCTTTATGAGTTCGGTAAATGTCTTTACGGCTTGTGTATTGTTGTCAAGTGCAACGTGCGAACGACCTATCTCGTAGAAAGCCTGCTCGGTGTAGTTGCTGCCGGGATAATTCTCTATAAGATTGCTCAGAGTCTTTATTTTTGCGGCATAATCCTTTGAGAGGCCTTGTGTTATAGCCGAGCGATAGAGGGCATAGTCGCTATGTGAACGGTCGGTTTCGGCTGCCTTTTGATAGAACCGGTCGGCTTTTGTGTAGTCGCGATTGTAGAAATAACAGTCACCTAAACGGTTATAGGCATCGGCGCGCTGTTCGGCCTTGGAGGTGGTTGCACTCTGCAAGAAACGTCCGAATGTTTCGGCAGCCTTATCATAATCCTCTTGTTGGAACTCGGTGTATGCCAGACCGTATAACGCATTGCCCGCGTTTCTCTGTGATAGTGCGATGGTTGCTTTATAGTCTTTTGATGCTGCCTGATAGTTCTCTAAGCGGTAGTACGACTCGCCTCGCCAATAGAGGGCGTCGCTGTGTGTGTTTCGACTGTAGCGCGAAAGAGCCAATGAACGGTTCATATACTCTATAGCAGCGTGCATATTATTGTCGATGAACGACTGAACACCCAGACGGTAGAGAATATTTTGTTTTGCTCCTAGAATCTCGCCCGAGGGGTGTTTGATTTTCTCAATCGATTGTAGGGCTACGTCGTAGTTGCGTGTATTCATATAAACTTCGACAAGATAGCTCTCGACCTGTGATACGTGGGGCGAGTCTGGGTACTCGTTAAGGAAGCGCTCAAAAACCTTCACGCTCTCGGCGAAGGGGGAGTAGCGTGTCTGGTGTATGCAAAGAGCGTAGTTGTAAAGTGCCTCTTCGCGTATCTTACTGTCGTGATTCATAGCTGCAGCCTGTTCGAATGAGAGACGTGCTTTTGCTATGTCATTGAGCTTGGTCTCTATAATACCCAGATGCAGATAGGCATTTTGTGTTATTGCATCATCGTCGTTGGTGCATCGGTCGAACAAAGGTATCGCCTCGTTGTATTTCCCTGTATTGAAAAGGCTCATTGCCAACTGATAGCAGGCAATGCGTTGAGGCTCATTACATTGTTGCACATACTCCTGTAAGGGGGCTATTGCTTCGCTGTAACGTCCTTGAGCGTAGAGCGATGCTCCAAGAATATGGCGCATAGGTGTTCCTTGTTTCAGCTCGCTGTTATATTGCAAAAAAAGGTTGGCGAGTTTTTCGGCACGAACATTCTCTCCTTTCTTCAGGTAGATTCCGGCAAGGTAATAGGGAATGTCGAGATAGTATTTGTCGTCCATCTCAATTGATTTGAATTCCTCGTAAGCACGGTCGAGCTGCTCGTTATAATAGTCGATGGCGGCAAGGTGGAAAATAGCGTCGCTGCGGTAGAATTTTCCGTTTACTTTTATTGCATTAAGCAGGTTGACTGCGTTTTGCGCTTCGCCAAATTCCTGCAGGGTGAGTGCATAGTGCAGCTGAACACGTTCTCTCTCTTTGGGCTCCAGACGGTCGCGGTCGCAGTTCTTGAACCAAGTGAATGCCTGCTCGAAATTACGTGAGTAGTAATAAGACTCGCCAATGAATGCCGATAGAATATCTTTCTTTGCACTCTCGGGGTAGTCGGCAAGATATTGCAGCATAAGGGCACGTCCTTCGAGGCTGTTTGTCTCGAAAGTGGCTATTGCACGCATATAGTCGGCCTCTTGACGCTCGATGGCATTGAGCGTAGTGCGCTCTATGCGCGAGAGCAGAGTCAGTGTGGTGGGATACTCCTTCTCGTCAATCAGTCGGCTGCTCTCTTTCAGCAACCAACCGTTATTGTTGCTCGAGATTGTGTTTTGTGCCTGTGCGGCTATTCCAAGACAGGCAAGCATTAGAATGGCTATTTTTTTCTTCATATTATGGTTTTATATTTTTCATTGTCATATTCTTGAATCTCGCTACTCCCTTGCTTATCGATTGCAATCCGAACTTCTCGGGCTCAATCTCATCTATGGGAATCCACTGTAGCGCATCGACATCGTCGGCTGCAGAAAGTTCTTTGCTCTCCTCTACACGACAAAGGAAAAAGAGGTCGAGTGTGTGCTCCTCGAATCCCGAGTAGATGTAAATGTTGGGAAGCGAGAAGAGATACTCGGTCGATACTACAGTGAGTCCCGTCTCCTCCTTTACCTCGCGTGCCACACCCTCCTCGGCGGTTTCGAAACTATCGGCAAAGCCTCCAGGCAGGTCGAGTGTCCCTTTTGCAGGCTCTTTGGCACGACGTGCCACCAATAGTCGGTTGTTGCTGTCGAGTATAAGTGCTACGGTGGCCGATAGTGGGTTAAAATAGAATACAAATCCACAATCGTCGCATCGCTTCGACTTAAAGTCGTTTACTTTAAAATGAGCGCTTCCGCATCGCGGACAAAATTTGAAAAGATGTAACGGGTGCTCCATAGTCATCGTTTAAAATAATCGGCAAAAATAGTGTTTTTTTAAGAGGAGGGCAGTGCTTTTTGCTAAAAAACTACGCTATTTAGCATAAATTAAATAATGACGCCCGTTTTTTTATCGTACTGCCGCAATAATTCGAATATTTGCACTATCTTCGCAGGTGTTTTTTTAGAAAGATGATAATTATTAAATATAAACTTTATGAGCAAGAAAGCACTTTTGGTAATTTTGGATGGTTGGGGTATTGGCAACCATAGTAAAGGTGATGTTATTTTCAGTACTCCCACTCCTTATTGGGACTATTTGGTAAGCAACTATCCCAATTCTCAGCTTCAGGCGAGTGGCGAAAATGTCGGTCTGCCTGCAGGTCAGATGGGTAATAGCGAGGTTGGTCACCTTAACATCGGTGGCGGTAGAGTCGTTTATCAGGACCTCTTGAAGATTAACCGTGCAATAGCCGATGGTTCAATCAAACAGAATCCTCAGTTGGTGGCAGCCGTAGAGTATGCAAAGACAAATGGCAAGAAACTGCACTTTATGGGTCTTGCTTCGGATGGTGGTGTTCACAGTTCTTTGGAACACCTCGAGGCAATCTACAATATGGCAGTTGAGGCAGGCGTAAAAGAGACATACGTACACTGCTTTATGGATGGTCGTGACACCGACCCCAAGAGCGGTGCAGGCTTCATTCAACAGCTCACCGATAAGAATATGAATATTGCTACCATCATCGGCCGTTACTATGCAATGGATCGCGACAAACGTTGGGAGCGCGTAAAGATTGCTTACGACCTGTTGGTTAGTGGCGAGGGCAAGAAAGCCGATAATATGGTTGCAGCAATGAACGAGTCGTATGCCGAGGGCATTACCGACGAGTTTGTTAAGCCTATCGTAAACAGCACAATGGACGGACGCATTGGCGAGGGCGATGCTGTCATCTTCTTCAACTATCGTAACGACCGCGCAAAGGAGCTTACCGTTGTTCTTACACAGCAGGATATGCCCGAGGCAGGTATGCATACAATCCCCGGCTTGCAATACTACTGTATGACTCCCTACGATGCAAACTTCAAAGGTGTTTACATCTTGTTCGATAAAGAGAATGTCGAGAATACTCTTGGCGAGTATGTATCTAAGCAGGGTTTGAAGCAGTTGCACATTGCCGAGACCGAGAAGTATGCACACGTGACATTCTTCTTCAACGGTGGTCGCGAGACTCCTTACGATGGCGAGGAGCGCATCCTTGTTCCCTCACCCAAGGTGGCAACATACGACTTGCAGCCCGAGATGAGCGCATACGAGGTAAAGGATAAACTCGTTGCCGAGATAGACAGCGAGAAATACGATTTTATCGTTGTAAACTTTGCTAACGGCGATATGGTTGGTCACACAGGTATCTACAGCGCTATCGAGAAGGCTGTTACAGCTGTTGACGCTTGTCTTAAGGATGTTATCGAGGCTGCTAAGTCGCACGGATACGAGTCAATCATCATTGCCGACCACGGAAATGCCGACAACGCAGTTAATGCCGACGGTTCGCCCAATACAGCTCACTCGTTGAATCCTGTACCCTGCGTATATGTAACCGAGAATAAAGAGGCAACCATCAAGGATGGTATCCTTGCCGATGTTGCTCCCACAATTCTTAAGATTATGGGTCTTGAGACTCCCACTGATATGACAGGAAACTGCCTCATCTGATTTCATAGAAATAGAATAAGATAGACTTTGATAAACCAAAGAGGATGCACCGACAAAAATCGGTGCATCCTCTTGCCGATACTTGGAAACAATAAAAAACTGCTTAATTTTTGATTTATAAAAAAATAATGATATAAATTTAAACAGTTTCTAAGAAAAGTGATACAGTAATCTATTCAAGGTGGTTTAACTGCCTATAAATAAGTAATTAAAAACTTTATGGTACAGATAGGCGACGCGATAGTTTCGTTCGCAATGTTTCAGGAATATTTCTGTTGTAACCCCTCTCATTGTAAGGGTATATGCTGTGTCGAGGGTGATGCAGGCGCTCCCGTTGCAATGGACGAGGTAGAGAAACTCGAAGAGGCTTTGCCAATAGTTGAAAGCGAGATGACCACCGAGGCTCGTGCTGTAGTCGAAGAACAGGGTGTGGTATATTGCGACCGCGACGGCGACCTTGTGACCTCTATAGTGAATGGCAAGGATTGTGTCTTTGCTTCGCGCGACGAGAATGGTTGTTGTATCTGTCTCATCGAGAAGGCTTATAACGAAGGTCGCACTGCGTGGCGTAAACCAATATCTTGCTATCTTTATCCTGCGCGCCTTAGTAAAGTGGGCGACCTCACCGCAGTGAATTTTCATAAGTGGGACGTGTGTCGCACTGCACAGGTGGCAGGACGACGCAAAGGAATCCGTGCGTACGAGTTTCTTAAAGAACCGCTTATCGAAAGATTCGGCAAGGAGTGGTACAATGAACTGCTTACCGTAGCCGAGGAGATGAAAAAACAGAATATGCTATAACTAAAAACAAAACACACAAACAAAAGAAACAATGAAAAAGATATTTTTATCTATCCTATGCTCAATGCTGGTGTTTTTTGGCCTGCACGCCGAGGAGTATACTTATACTTTTACCGCTAAACAGTTCTCGGCAAACGGAACGCAAACACTAAACGGTGTCGATTGGACTTTGGCAGGTAATGGTGGCTATTGGGGCTACGATGGAACAAAAGGGCAACAATTAGGTTCGGGTAGTAAGCCTTACAAGAGTTTGACACTTTCGACATCGGGCATCGAGGGCAGAATTACCAAGATTGTTGTTAATACATCGGGCGCAAGCTCGGTAAATGCAAATCTTGCCGTTTCTGTCGGTGGAACACAATTTGGTGACGCAATAAGCCTCACAACAACAGCAACTGAGTATACCTTTCAGGGTTCGGCTTCGGGAGAAATTCTCTTTTCTTATACTCAGACATCTTCAAAAGCAATATACATTAAGTCGATAACAGTTACATATACGCCCGATGGTGGTGCAGGTGGTGAGACTCCCGAGCCTGTCGATGTTGTTGAACCTACCTTTTCGCCTGCCGACGGAACAATTTTTGAAGAGAATCTCACTGTTACAATAAATGCCGACGATGATATATATTACTCGACCGATGGCGAGAACTATAGCAAATATATCGCTGCAATTGTCATCACAGAGACTACAACTGTATATGCCTATGCACAGGATGCCGAGGGTAACCAAAGCGATATTGTAGAGGCTAAATATACAAAAAATGCAGCTGTAGACCCCGAGGCTACTTCGGCAACGTTATCTTTTGCCGATAAAGCTCAGCGTGCTTCGTATAGCACATCGCAGCAGGTGTGGGCACAGAATGGTATAACATTTACCAATGACAAGGGCTCTTCTACTAATGATGTTGCCGATTACGCAAATCCCGCAAGATGTTATAAGGGCTCGAGCATAACAATTGAGGTGGCACGTGCAATCTCTAAAATAGAGTTCGATTGTAGCTCTGAAGACTATGCAACAGCATTGGCAAACTCCATCGGAAACGCAGCTTCGGCTTCGGGCGATAAGGTTACGGTGAATATAACCCCTGCAAGCACTACATTTACAATAGCAAGTTTGAGTGGGGGGCAGGTTCGTTTGGATGCATTAACCGTTACTTTCTCTACAGGTGAGGAGCAGGCGAAGCCCGCAGCGCCTACATTCAGCGTAGCAGGTGGTAACAAGTTCTATCCTACAATGAGCTTGGAAATTTCTGCTGTCGAGGGTGTTATCTACTACACTTTAGATGGCAGCGAACCCACAGCCGAGAGTACCCCATACTCTTCGGCAATAATACTCGATGAAACAACCACAGTGAAGGCTATTGCAGTAGTCGATGGTGTCGAGAGTGATGTGGCAACAGCAATATACAAAAAAGTAGCTCCGTCGGTCGAGGGTTCGGTTGCCGATGCTCTCGAATGTTATGTCGACGGCGAGGAGATTCCCGCGGTAATAACAGGCTACATTGTAGGTTATGTTGGTGGAACTAATTTGGGAACCGATGGTGCTAATTGTGTATTCTCGGCATCGGGAGAGATTGTAACCTCGAACATATTGATTGCCGACGATGCCGATGAGACCGATTATACAAAGTGTCTTGTTGTTCAGTTGCCCGATAACGGTGTTCGTGGCGCGTTAAATCTTCAGGATTGTCCCAACAATCTTAAAAAGAGAGTTGTTCTTACTGCAACATTGATGAAATATTTTGGTGTGGCAGGTCTTAAGAATACCAAAGTCAACGGCACCGGTATGTATCATAACGTTTCTGCGGCAGGTTACTCTACACTCTATTTGGGACATAAAACTCTGATTCCTTCTACAGTAGAGGCATATATTGTAACAGATGCGAAAGAGTCTTATGTATCTCTGACACAGGTCGAGGGTGTTGTTCCTGATAGTACAGGACTTGTCCTCAAAGGCGAAGGCGAGCATCTCTTCTACTTGACAAGCAGCAATGCCACTGCCGATTTCTCGAATAATATGCTAACGGGAAGTGTAAAAGAAACGATGGTCGAAGAGGAGGCTTATGTTCTTGGAATTATTGATGGCAGCGTTGGGTTCTACAAGGCAAAAATGAGCGATGGCAAGTTCCTTAATAATGCAAACAAGGCCTATCTGCCATTGAGCGCGCTTCCTGTTGCAGCGCAGAACTCTGCAAGCCTGCGTTTCGACGACGGAACAACAAATATTGAGTATGTAAATAGTCAGAGTGATGTATCTGTAATCTTCGATCTTACAGGACGCAGAATTGAACGCATCGTATCTCCCGGAATCTATATTATCGGTGGAAAGAAAGTTCTGGTAAAATAAATTATATAACAACCTCGGCCTTATTGGAATATCCCTGTAAGGCCGAGGAGCTTAAAAAACGATATAATGATACTTTCGATTGTTTATTTTGTTATAGGAATAGTGCTTGTTATCCTTGGCGCTGATTGGCTTACAAAAGGTGCCTCGGGTATTGCACGTCGCTTCGGTATCAGTGAGTTGGTAATCGGACTTACCATTGTGGCATTAGGCACCTCGCTCCCCGAACTTGTAATCAGCCTTAGCGCATCTTTGAAAGGTAGTGCCGGCATTTCTTTGGGAAATGTTATAGGTAGCAATATCTTCAATGGAATGTTTATCTTGGGAACAACAGCTCTTATAACGCCTATTTTCTTCAGTGCAAAGATGCTGACTCGTGAGATTCCTTTTAATCTGCTGGCAACGGTGGCACTTATCCTTGTATCGGGAAATATTCTTTATGGCGAGGCCGATGGTGGTTTTATAACTCGGAACGGAGGATTACTGCTGCTCTGTTTTCTTATGATATTTATACGCTATACCTTCTCTATAACAAATGAAGGCGAGGATGGTGAGGGCGATGTGCCTATTACATTGGGTAAAGCTCTTATATTTATCGTAGGTGGTCTTGCAGGGCTCATTCTCGGTGGTAATCTGTTTGTGGATGGAGCAACCGAAATTGCCCGTATGTGCGGACTATCCGAGGCTGTCATCGGTATTACAATAGTATCGGCAGGAAGCTCACTGCCCGAGCTTGCAGTATCGGTGAATGCTGCGCGAAAAGGTAATGTAGGTATTGCGTTGGGCAATGTGCTTGGAAGTAATATTCTGAATATATTCTTTATATTGGGATGTAGTGCAACAATTACACCAATCAGTCTTGCCGGATTCAGTCCTATCGATTTTTATGTCCTTCTCTTCTCGTCGTTGCTCATATATATGGTAACAAAATTCGGCGGTAAGGCTGTAATTACACGAATCGAGGGTCTGTTGCTTGTAACTGTTTATATTGCATATACGGTTTATCTTATAATGAATGCTTGATTTGTTTTTTTCGTAAAGATTTTATATTTTTACAAACCTAATAGCAAAGTACGACAAGATGTCTGTAAAAATAGTAAAAGTTACAACCAAGAAGCAACTAAAGAGTTTCATACGCTTTAAATGTGAACTATACAAGGGAAATCCCTATTTTGTCCCCGACCTTTACGAGGATATGCTCGTTACACTCGATAAAGAGAAGAATGCTGCATTTGAGTTCTGCGATGCCGATTGTTTCCTTGCCTATAAAGACGATGAAATAGTAGGTCGCGTGGCGGCAATAATAAACAACAGAGCAAATGAGAAGTGGGGTGTACGTGCCGTGCGCTTCGGCTGGATAGATTTTATCGATGACGAGGAGGTTTCGGCCAAATTGTTTGAAACTGTCGAGGCTTGGGGGCGCGAGAGAGGTATGAACGAGGTTCAAGGCCCTCTTGGCTTTACCGATTTCGACCCCGAGGGGTTGCTTATCGATGGATTCGACCGAGTGAGTACAATGGCGACAATATACAACTACCCCTACTATAGTCAGCACTTAGAGCGTTTGGGTTACGATAAGGATGTCGATTGGGTAGAGTATCTTTTTAAGGTTCCCGAGAAGAACTGGGAGAAGGCAGAGCGCTTGTCGGCGCTTGTTGCCAAACGCTATAAACTGCACGTTGTAAAGTGTAGTTCGCGTCGTGCTCTTGCCAAGAGATACGGTAAGGCGCTTTTTGAACTTGTCAACGAGGCATACTCGCCTTTGTATGGATATTCACCGCTTAGCGAGGGGCAGATAAAGCAGTTTATAGACTCATATCTGCCATTGATAGACCTTAGACTTATCTCGCTTGTAGCCGATGCAGAGGATAATCTTGTGGGAATAGGTGTCAGCCTTACATCATACGCTACGGCATTGCAAAAGTCGGGTGGACGACTCTTCCCCTTCGGATGGATACATTTCTTGAAGCCGCTTTTCGAGCGTCGTCCCAAAAGACTCGACTTTTTGCTGATGGCAGTAAAACCCGAGTATCAGAGCAAGGGTGTAAACGCATTGATAATAAATGACCTTCTGCCGCGATATATCGAGATGGGTGTTGTTGATATAGAGAGTAACCCCGAGCTCGAGACAAATGTGAAAATTCAATCGCAGTGGGAGATGTTCGAGAAGGAACAACATAAACGCCGCAGGGCATATAAAAAAGAGCTACGCTAATGGACGAAGAGGTACTTTTCAACGGGGCCGAGCAGCCCCAGGAGCAGACGGCGTATACCGAAGATAATATACGCCACCTGAATGATATGGAGCACATCCGTCTGCGACCCGGTATGTATATCGGAAAGTTGGGCGATGGCTCACAGAGCGACGATGGAGTATATGTGCTTTTAAAAGAGGTGATAGACAACTGTATCGATGAATTCAAGATGGGAGCAGGACGTCGCATCGAAGTAGATATCGAGGAGAATCACTCGGTGACGGTGCGTGACTATGGTCGAGGTATCCCTCAGGGTGCTATGATTGATGCAGTGAGTAAACTGAATACCGGTGCTAAGTACGACGATAAGGCATTTAAAAAGTCGGTCGGACTGAATGGTGTGGGTCTTAAAGCGGTAAACGCAATGAGTGCCCGTTTCGAGGTGCGCAGCTATCGAGAGGGTGTTGTGCGCAAAGCCTCTTTTGCACAGGGAGTGCTTGTGTCGGATGTCACCGAGAATAGCAACGAAGAGAACGGTACATATGTCTCTTTTACTCCCGATGGCAAACTGTTCAAGAATTACGAGTATCGTGCGGCATTTGTCGAGACGATGCTACGTAACTACACCTATCTGAATACAGGACTCATAATAATGTTCAATGGTAGACGTATTATCTCGCGTAACGGTCTGGCCGACCTGCTCACCGATAATATGACTGCCGAGAGTCTATATCCTATAATACACCTCAAGGGTGAGGATATAGAGATTGCCTTTACTCACGCAGCGCAATATGGCGAGGAGTATTACTCGTTTGTGAACGGACAGCACACTTCGCAGGGAGGTACTCATCAGAGTGCATTCAAGGAGTTGGTGGCATCTACCATTCACGACTTCTTCACTGCAAAAAATTTCGAGTATAGCGATATACGCAATGGCATTGTGGCGGCAATAGCTATAAATATTCAAGAACCGGTATTCGAGAGTCAGACAAAGGTGAAGTTAGGTTCTCTGCGCATTGCTCCCGACGAGAACAGCACCAGTGTGAAGAAGTTTATCGGCGACTTTGTAAAGGTGGAACTCGATAACTTTCTGCATCGCAATCCCGATATAAGCGAAGCGATGCTTGCAAAGATTACTGCATCGGAAAAGGAGCGCAAAGAGCTTGCAGGACTCACAAAGCAGGCACGAGAGAAGGCAAAGAAGGTGAGTCTGCATAACCGTAAACTGCGCGACTGCCGCATACACTATAACGACCCTAAGGGCGACCGTGTCGATGAGAGCAGTATATTTATTACCGAGGGTGACTCGGCTAGCGGTTCAATCACAAAGAGTCGCGACGCAAATACTCAGGCTGTATTCAGCTTGCGCGGAAAACCTCTTAACAGCTACGGTATGAGCCGTGCAGTAGTGTATAAAAACGACGAGTTTAATCTGCTACAAGCCGCGTTGAATATCGAGGATGGTCTCGAAGGATTACGTTACAATAAAGTAATTGTTGCAACCGATGCCGATGTCGATGGTATGCACATTCGCCTGCTGCTGATAACATTCTTCTTGCAGTTCTTCCCCGAACTCATAAAGAAAGGTCACGTATATATTCTACAGACACCGCTTTTCCGCGTGCGCAATAAACGCAAGAATGTGCGAGGAAAAAAGGCAGAGCAAAAAGGAAAAGGCGATTTTGAGACTATATATTGCTACACCGAGGAGGAGCGTATTGCGGCAATAGAGAAACTCTCGCCAAATCCCGAGATTACCCGATTCAAAGGTCTTGGAGAGATTTCTCCCGATGAGTTCCGCACTTTTATAGGAGAGGATATGCGTCTCGAGCGTGTCACAATGCACAAGGACGATAAAGTCGACGACCTTCTCAGCTATTATATGGGTAAGAACACAATGGAACGTCAGAATTTTATTATCGATAATCTTGTTGTAGAGGAGGATAAGGCTAATGATGAATAATGGAAAGTGTGTGCTCTTTGCCGGCACGTTCGACCCCTTTACCATTGGGCACCATCGCATAGTACAGCGTGCCTTGCAACTGTTTTCTCGTGTTATAATAGCTGTGGGACGTAACTCGGACAAGCGGGCTAAGTATAGTACAGACGAGAGGGTAGAGGTTCTTCGTCGATTGTATGCCGACGAACCGCGCGTCGAGGCTGTGGCATACGATGGACTCACTGTTCACTTTGCAAAAGAGGTGGGTGTCGACTGCCTGTTGCGCGGTGTACGCAGTGTAAAGGACTTTGAGTATGAACGCGAACTTGCCGATGTGAACCGACAAATAAGCGGTATAGAAACGGTTCTTCTGATAAGTGAACCGCAGTATGCCTCGATAAGCAGCAGTGTGGTACGCGAGCTAATGAACTACGGCAAGGATGTGAGTGATATGTTACCATAAAACAGATATAATTTTTAAGAAATAGTATAAAAGATGAGAAAAACGATAGTATATATGCTCGCTCTGTTACTGCTGCCATTTACAGTTGTAAGAGCGCAAGAGCAGGGACAGGGGCTCCCCGAGCAGTTGACCAAACTGCTCCTCTCCGAGAGTATGATAACTCGCTATTATGTCGATGAAGTAGACGAACCGAAGATTGTAGAGGCGGGAATAAAGGCAATGCTAAAAGAACTTGATCCTCACTCTACCTACTCTACACCCGACGAGGTGAAGAGTATTAATGAGGCTATGCGCGGAAACTTCGAGGGTATAGGAATACAGTTTAATATTGTTGATGATACCCTTTTTGTTATTCAGACAACATTGAATGGTCCATCAGAGAAGGCCGGTATCCTGGCCGGTGACAGAATAGTTACTGTCAACGATACTGCAATAGCAGGTGTTAAGATGGATAGAGGAGAGATTATGAAACGTCTGCGTGGTCCGAAAGGCTCTTCGGTTAAGTTAGAGGTGATGCGTCGCGGACTATCGGCTCCTATTCTCTTTAACCTTATTCGTGACAAGATAAATACCTATAGTGTCGATGCTGCATATATGGTAGATAAAAAGGTCGGTTATATACATATAAACTCTTTTGCAGCTACCACGCATCACGAATTTGTAACGAAACTCGATTCGTTGAAGAAAAGAGGAATGAAGAATCTTATCCTCGACCTGCAGGGGAATGGCGGTGGATTCTTGCAGGCTGCAGTAGATATTGCAAACGAGTTCCTTGAACGAGGTCAGTTGGTGGTATATACCGAGGGCCGGGTATTTCCACGCTACGAATACCTTGCCGAGGGCGGAGGACGTTTCGTCGATGGAAAGGTTGCGGTGATTATAGACGAGACATCGGCATCGGCATCGGAGATTCTCGCAGGCGCCATACAGGATTGGGATAGAGGCGTTGTAGTAGGTCGTCGCTCATTCGGAAAGGGATTGGTGCAACGAGCATTTAATCTGCCCGATGGTGCTATGATACGATTGACCATAGCACGTTATTATACACCGTCGGGACGCAATATACAAAAGCCTTATGGTGACTCTATAAGCTATGGTAACGACCTTATGGAACGATACAACCGCGGCGAACTGGTTACTGCCGATAGTATTCACTTCCCCGATTCTCTAAAAATGACAACAAAACGCCTGGGACGCACGGTCTATGGTGGTGGAGGTATTATGCCCGACTATTTTGTTCCGCTCGATACAAATAAATATACAAAGTATCATCGAGATATTGTGCGTCGGGGAACAATGTTACAGACTACATTGCGCTACCTCGATGATAATCGCGAGACTCTACAGAAGAACTATCCTACTATGCAGAAATTTGTTAAGGATTTTGTGGTCGATGAGGCTCTTCTCGGACGTCTGCGCAGTATGGCCGAGCGCGACAGTGTAAAACTCGAAGGTGGCGACGAGGAGTATCAGCGTTCTATTCCTATGCTCTCGCTACAGATGAAGGCGTTGCTGGCCCGCGACCTTTGGGATATGAGCGAGTATATGCAGATAATCAATACCAAGGATGATAACTTCTTAAAGGCGTATGAATTACTTCAGGAACGTAATATCGATGCTGTTCTGTTGAAAAAACGTAAGAAGTAACATTGTAAAGCGGTTCATACCATATATGTTCCACTCACAGTAAAGTCTGTGGGTGGAACTTTTTTCTTTTATGTTTGTTATATTTCTTGTATAAACAACTAA
This sequence comes from Bacteroidaceae bacterium, assembly GCA_017938245.1. Lineage (GTDB taxonomy): Bacteria > Bacteroidota > Bacteroidia > Bacteroidales > Bacteroidaceae > HGM04593. The sequence goes on along the minus strand of JAGBBX010000024.1, from coordinate 108,360 downwards.
AAGAGAAAATAGCGAGTATGAAAAAAGAGTATTTGAAACCTACCATAGATACGGTAGAGTGTGAATGTGTGAGTATGATTGCAGCTTCGAGCGAACAGTTGGAGAATGGTGGCAATATTCCCACAAGTAAGCAGAACAGCCGTAGTTCGTGGGGCAATATTTGGGATAATTAAAAGATGTCATTATGAAAAAAGTTGGTTTTATATTAACGCTTGTTGCGTTTATAGCTACGGGTTGCAGTAGCGACGAGGAATTTACCCCATCGTATGTGCCTTATGTTATTGATGCCGAGGTCGAGGATTTTACCTCATCGACACGAACAACGCTGGACAATGATGGTAGAAGTATATTTTGGGATACAAACGATTCGCTGAGCGTTTTTCTTGGCGGCGACATTATGAACTGTGCGGTTATATATGGTACACCTAAGGGTAGAAGCGCTAAATTTATAGTTGAGGGAAAATTTATCATTGGAGGCACAACCGACGATGAAGGCTTCTCCTATACCAACGTGGCGCTGTATCCATATAATAAATCGGCAGCACTTATCGATAATGATACTGTCAGTACAATATTTCCTGCAAGGCAGAAAGCTGTAGTGAACTCTATTCCCAATGGGGTTCCAATGGTGGCAGAGGTGGGAAATGTCAGTACAACATCCTTTACATTCAAGAATGTGTGTAGTTTTATACGTTTCAGTTTGTCTTCGCCTGTCGACGTTACAATATCGAGTATTGTGCTCACGTCCGGTGTTAAGCCTGTGACAGGAGATCTGCTTGTGGATGTGACAACTGCAAATTATAAGATGGGAGATACAACGGGCAAGAATATAACCCTCGATTGCAATGGTGTATCGCTAAATACAACGCCCACGACACTCTTTATGGCTCTATTGCCTGTGGAGTTTGGAGATGATGAGTGGAGTGTCGAACTTTTTGATGCGAATGGCGGTTCAATGAAATTCATTCTGCCTGCATTTACATTCGAGCGTAACACTTTCTACACACTGAATGTGAACTATGTTCCCGCAACTTAGGGCTTGCGGCATTTTATTAAAACTTTTTCTCCATTATAGAGGGTGGTGGCAAATATATATGTGTCGCCACCTTCGCCTATTTTTAGCCGTTTACGCAGTCCCTGTACTGTGTCGGGGAAATTACGTATGGTTATATTGGCTTTTTTAATGCCGTTAAGCAGACTTTTAATCTCACCTTTCGAGAAGCGGCTTACTCCCTCAACTATGAACGACCTTCCGGGAAACTCTTTTAAGTGTTTCGATGATGTGAAAAGCTGACTGTTAGGGTGCAGTTTCTCTATTCCGAATGATTGTGTGAGTGCATCGTTGCATCCGGCTTTCTGTATTGCTGCATTAGGTTCGTACAGATATTCTCCGATACTCTCGGCATACGCTGTGCAGTAGCTTTCTCCCATCGTGCAGCAGAAACTCTGTGACCCCTCTTTTAGAATGTTTATACAGTGAATGGGGATTGAGGGTGATGCTTCATTGGATAGTATAAATAGTAACTCTTTACACTCGTTATTAACGGCTACAACGTGAATCTCACCGACGTGCTTCAACTCGCGGCAGGCGGCGGTAATATCGAGCATCGGTGAACATTTTATCATAGCTTTGTCACACTTGCTCATAAGTCTCTCCTCGAGTAGTGGAATGTTAGGCTCACAGTCGGCAAGAGCAACCACCTTTCCGCCGCTGCTGTCGCGTCGAGCAGGGTCGGCATATATCCAGCTGCAATGTGGAAGCTGTTCTAATAGCTCTTCGCTCTGCCCATTTATAATCTCTATCTTGTCTAATCCTAACAATCCGAAATTATGTCGTGAAATGTCGCAAAGTGTTTTGTTACGTTCGATATATATTGCTTTTTCGAATCTCTGCGCCAGATAGCTGCAATCAATTCCAAACCCTCCTGTGATATCGGCCAACTGATTTCCACTTGCGATTCTTGCTTTGTACAATGCTGTAGCCTGCGACGAGCACTGCTCCATTGATAGTCGGGGAGGGTAGAGCAATCCCTCCGTTGCTGCCCACTCGGGTAGTTTCTCTTTGGCAAGTTGCCATCCTTCTATTTGCGTTACAGCCTCACGCATATCAACATCGGGGTAGCGTTTCGCTTGCAGGGCAAGCGAACGTATATCATCGTTGCGGTGTGCTGCAATAAAATTCTTAGTCTCTTGGCTTGGCATACGGTGTTCTTCGCAATTTATCGCAAAAGTAGTTATTATTTATCAGATGAAGAAATTTGGTATAAAAAAGCATCGACTCCAAAAGGAGCCGATGCCTGAATTATCTAATTTAAACTATTGCTTAATTAGAGCTGGGGACCTGCTGCAACAAGAGCCTTACCAGCCTCGTTACCTGTGTACTTAGCGAAGTTCTTGATGAAGCGACCTGCGAGATCCTTAGCCTTAACCTCCCACTCAGAGGCCTCGGCGTATGTATCGCGAGGATCGAGGATAGCGGGGTCAACACCGGGAAGCTCTGTGGGTACTACAAAGTCGAAGAAAGGAATAGTCTTTGTAGGAGCCTTGTCGATTGAGCCATCGAGGATAGCGTCGATGATACCACGTGTATCCTTGATAGAGATACGCTTGCCTGTACCGTTCCAACCAGTGTTCACGAGGTAAGCCTTAGCGCCGTTAGCCTCCATCTTCTTAACGAGCTCCTCACCATACTTTGTGGGGTGCAAGCTCAGGAATGCAGCACCGAAGCAAGCCGAGAATGTAGGAGTGGGCTCTGTGATACCGCGCTCTGTACCTGCCAACTTAGCGGTGAAGCCGCTGAGGAAGTAGTACTGTGTCTGCTCGGGTGAGAGGATTGATACGGGAGGAAGTACACCAAATGCATCGGCCGAGAGGAAGATAACCTTCTTGGCAGCGGGAGCCTTAGAAACGGGCTTAACGATGTTGTTAATGTGGTTGATGGGGTAAGATACACGAGTGTTCTCGGTTACGCTCTTGTCGGCGAAGTTAATCTTGCCCTCAGCGTCAACTGTTACGTTCTCCAAAAGTGCGTCGCGACGGATAGCATTGTAGATATCGGGCTCGCTCTCCTTGTCGAGGTTGATAACCTTTGCATAGCAACCACCCTCGAAGTTGAATACGCAGTCGTCGTCCCAGCCGTGCTCGTCGTCACCGATAAGCATACGCTTGGGGTCGGTAGAAAGAGTAGTCTTTCCTGTACCTGAGAGACCGAAGAAGATAGCTGTCTCGCCCTTCTCATTTGTGTTAGCCGAGCAGTGCATTGAAGCGATGCCCTGGAGGGGGAGGTAGTAGTTCATCATAGAGAACATACCCTTCTTCATCTCACCACCGTACCAGGTGTTGAGGATAACCTGCTCACGTGTTGTGAGGTTGAATACAACTGCTGTCTCAGAGTTAAGACCAAGCTCTGCATAGTTGGGAACAGTAGCCTTAGATGCGTTGTAAACTACGAAGTCGGGCTCGCCGAATGATGCCAACTCCTCCTCTGTGGGACGGATGAACATATTCTTAACGAAGTGAGCCTGCCAAGCAACCTCCATAATGAAACGTACCTTCAGACGTGTAGCTGCGTTAGCACCGCAGAAAGCGTCAACAACGAAAAGTCTCTTGTTCGAGAGCTCCTTTGTTGCAATATCTTTAAGAACATTCCAAGTCTCGGTTGTAACGGGCTTGTTGTCGTTCTTGTACTCCTCAGATGTCCACCATACAGTGTTCTCAGATGTTGCATCCTTAACGATGAATTTGTCTTTGGGTGAACGGCCGGTGTAAACACCTGTCATTACGTTCACTGCACCGAGCTCAGTCTCCTGACCAACCTCATAACCTTCGAGACCCGGCTTTGTCTCCTCAGCAAAAAGCTGCTCGTAAGAGGGGTTGTAAACTACCTCTGTTGCGCCGGTAATACCATACTTGGTAAGATCTATTGTTGCCATAATTAAATAAAAAATTATTGGTTAATAAATTCAATTTTTAGTCACAAGGAAAAACTTGATGCAACACTAAAATGGATACTCCTTTGAAAGTTAGAAAGAAGCCTGTTCGCAGGTTCGAAAGATACCCTCCTTTGACTTTTGATAAATGCTCCCTCTGACAATTAAAAGGATGCCCCTTTGAAGTTGCCGAAGTTTTCCGAATGCAAAGATATATCTTTTTACTTAAACTCTCAAATAATTAAAGAAATTTTTCTTTAATTAGTGTGAAAAGCCGCTATTTAAATATTGTAATATACTTGTATATTATACTTAACTTGCTCACTGTTAATATTTAAACGTAATTTTGTTAAAAACTGTCTAATTTTTGTTTTTGTTAAAAATAGGAGTCTAAAATACGGGGCACAGAACGAAGTGTATAATGTAGGGTAGAGCCTTTTGAGGGTTAATTGCTTTGTGTTTCAGTTGGTTAGGTTGGTTTGCTCTGTTGAGAGGCACAAAACGAAGCGTTTACATTGGTTTAATTTCGGTTTAATTTTGACGGCATAAACGGAGGCGCAGGTTTGCGTCTGGTTTACATCTATGAGGCTGTGGGTTTGCACCTGCGGCCTTTTTTTGTGTGCAGACGGTAAAACCCTTGTGTGAAGCGGTTTGAGCGCGTATTTGGGGCTTTTATGGGCTTTGTGCTGGCTCTGTTGGAATGGGGTTCGAACGTGCTTTGAATGGCGGCTGGAGTGGGGTGGGGTAGAGGGGCAAAAAATGCCCGATTTTTAGGGGTGGGGTTACAGGTGGGGTTACAAAGTGGGGTTACATTTTTCAAAAAGTGGGGTTACACATTCGGGGTTTTGGAGGGGGGGGATAGAGGGGAGGGAACTTGCCATTTTGAAGGGGTAGAGTGGGGGAAACTGCCCATTTGCGATATAGGTTTTTGCGTTCAAACAATGTAAAAACCCCGTTAGAATGCGGTTTCTACGGGGTTTTGTGGTTATTAGAGGGGGGTACCCTACCCTAATATGGGGTATTTAGGGGGTACGGGGTACATACGCTTCGTTACAGGGAGTCCTTACGACCGCCCCAGATGATCCGAAGATGTGTTACCCTACATTTGCAATGTCCGAAGTCTGGGCATCCGAAGCATTTTTTCCTTTTTCACGCTGAAGCTGGGCTATCCGCTCACGCAGTTGTCCAATCTCCTCTGCTTGCTCTTTTATAATAGCATCCTTTTTGTCCATTGACTCAAGTATTCGATTGATGATTGGGTCTTGGTTATTGGCTATTGGCTGTTGCTTCTTTGCCTTTATTTCTTTTAGTTTTTGAGCTGCTTCCTCTGGAGTCATTTCCCCCTTTATGATTGGCAGATCTGATTCCAAGTATCTTTCTTCCACTATAGGATTACCTTCTCCTGAAAGTAGCCATCTAAGGTTTATAAATACAGAATATCCTGACATTGTAAACCTCTTGAAAAAATCATAACTTGGCGCAGACTTTCCCTCCAGTATATCATATATAGTCTGTGCCCTACTGTACCCCAATGCATTAGCAAATTTATTGGGGTTTGTGTGCAAGATACAGATGACTTCATCTATTCTTGCAGAAATTTCTGCATTTTTTTCCTTCATAATTTTTGTGATTACAGAATATTCTGTATATTTGCACCGTGTTAATCAATTAACGGCGGCCAAAGATACGAAAATTTGCCGAGTTGAACGAATTTTAGAACCAATAAATAAGAGAGACAATGACACAGAAGGAATTTACAGAGAGAACGGGAATCACCCCTACCCCTGAGCAGTTTGACTACATCCACGCGGTTTATATGAACACCTCAATGGATAAGGATCAGTTTTGTGAAGAGTTCAAGAAGTATGGCGAAAGCGAAATTTTGAGAGATGTTCACGTGCGTGCCGTAAACTATGAACTCCAGTGCAAGCAGAAGCAAGAAGTTATTGAGAACATTGCCGACTACCTTATCACGAAGGCTTGTGATTATGATAGTGAGGAACTCTACTTTAAGGCTGTGTCATTGATTGGACATCGTAACGTGGTACTCCGAAAAATGGAGTTGGGTTTGCCTTTCAATACAGAAGACCACACATACATTGCAAACAATCTTAAATAGCTGAGGTATGGAAAAGACATTCGTAACAAAGAGTACTCTCAACAAGGTTTGCTTCTATCTGATTGTCCGTGGCAAGGAGTTTACTCACACCCCAGGTGTAGGGGTAACATTCAAGGCAACCGATGAGTTTGTGAAGGAGATGCAGAACAAACTTGTAACCTGCTATGGTTGCAGTTTAAAACCGATTATTAACGAAATTAAATAAGTGAGATATGGGACGATACATTCATGTAACTAAGGAGACCCGTCAAAAATTGATGAAGGTATTCAACTGCACTTCTGTAATGATATGGAAGGCTTTAACCTTTGAAAGTGATAGTGAACTTGCTTGCAAGATCCGCAAAGCAGCTTATGCGAACTATGGCATATTGATGAGTAAGCAACCGTCAGTTGAGACATTCCACGATCACGATAACTATATGCGCCAATATCTGCCAAACGGGGCAATGTTGGAGTTCAGCAAGAATGATTCTTCAGGGGATGTATTTTTCAAGGGCTTGAAGGTTAGGCACTACGATGTTGTGATGCTTAACGACATTGAGGGAATCCAAAACTGGGCGATGACCTTGAGATAAGGAGGGCTTTATGGAATACTACGGTAATACACTTTGCATTTCGGCGCGTGAGCTTATAGACGGGGGCATTATGTCAACTCCGAACTATAAGCAACTCGCAGCGCGTGGTCGCATCGATGTGGTACGCCGTGGTGGTGGCTCAAGTAACAACTATGCCCTTGTATCCGTAAGCAGCCTCCCTGATACTTACAAGGATAAGGTGAAAGCCTTGTATCCCGACCCGTCTCTTGAGGTGCTGCTTGCCTGGTTGGATGCCAACTATGAGATAGACCAGGCAGCCGTAGCCTATTTTGCTGACTGGAGAAACAAGTGCGGACACGACCACGCCACCGATGCCCATGTAGCCGAGTATGTTGCCAACGCCAGTGTGCTGAACGCTTGCATTCGCTTATACAACAACGCCAAGGCGATACATAAGACGATGGGACTGAAGTATGACTGGTCGATGATGTCCCAGGCGGTGGAAGGCTACAGAATGAAGACCAACCACACCCTGCCTACAAGTATGCTCCGTTTCCGCAAGAAGGTGAACGAGTACCAGGCACAGGGCTATGCTTGCCTTATCAGTGGCAAGTTCGGCAACCAGAGCCGCCGTAAGGTTGACCACAAGACCGAGCGTCTTATCCTTTCGATTGCGGTACTCCCCAACAAGCCGTTCAACACCAGCGTCTGGGAGATGTACAACTCTTTCGTATGCGGCGAACTGGAGGTGTGGGACTATGAGACAGGCGAGCTTCTCAATCCTGATGAGTGGACCGACAAGAACGGCGAACCAATGTCACTCAGCGAAAGCACCATCACGAACTATCTGAATATGCCGAAGAACCGTGTGCTGATAGACCAGAAACAGATGTCGTACACGACCTTTATGCACGAGCAGATGCCACACGTTCACCGCCACGCTCCTGAGTTCTCATTCTCGAAAGTGTCATTCGATGACCGCGACCTTCCCCGTAAGCTGGCAGACACAAAGATCCGCCCGAAAGCATACTACGCCTACGATGTGGCAAGCCAGTGCGTGGTGGGCTTTGCCTACAACCGCTACAAGAATGTGGACCTGGTGACAGACTGCTTCCGCTCGATGTTCCGATTGATAGAACGCCACGGTTGGGGTTGTCCTGCACAGGTGGAGGTTGAGAACCACCTTATGAGCCAATGGCGTGACAGCTTCCTCAAGGCTGGAGTGTTGTTCCCGTTCGTCCGCTTCTGTGCTCCTATGAACTCGCAGGAGAAGTATGCCGAGCCTTTGAACGGAGCGAAGAAGCGTAGCATTGAGCACAAGAACCACCTCGGTATTGGTCGCTTCTATGCCAAAGGCCGTGCCTACCGTACCGAGTCGAAGAAGGTGTTTGATGCGGCAAACGACACCTACGAGGATAAGCAGTATTACACCTGGGATGAATTGATCGCTGACGATATGCGCGACATTCAGGAGTTCAACCACTCCCTGCACCCTAACCAGAAGAAGTATCCAGGTATGACACGCTGGCAGGTTCTTGAGGCGAATATGAACCCGACCCTCCAGCCAATGGATAAGTCTGTATGGGCACGTTTCATCGGTGAACGGGTACCGACAACCATACGCCGTAACAGCTACTGCAAGGTGGCTTATAAGGACTGGTGGTTGAGCAAGACCGAGGTCATTGAAAAACTGGAACCCAACAACTGGAAGGTGGATGCCTATTATCTGACCAATGATGAGGGTGAGGTGACCGATGTGTATATCTTCCAGAGTGACCGCCTGATTGACAAGCTCGAGGATGTCGGCACTTTCAACACAGCCGATGCCGAACAGACGGATGAGGACAGGGAGATATTCGTTGCCCAGCAGAAGAAGATAGCGGACTTCAACGGCTATGTGAACCGCAATGCCATTGTCCCTGTAGGGGTGGCAAAGGTGGAGCAGCCTATCGAGGTGGCGGTTGAAGCTCTGGAGCTCCCGACCCTGGGCGAACCAGAAGAGGCGGTTACTTACCACGTCCCAAGTGCGTTGGAATCCCTTTAGAACAGCATTAGAATAACATTAAAATAAGTTTGAGACAATGATTACAGCAGACAACAAGAAACGGATATTGGAGGCGATAGCAGCCAACCGTGCAAACTACCCGAGCGATGCGAAGCACGCTGCTTCGTTGGGTATCTCTACCTCGGTTTACAGTGCCATCAAGAACGGTCAGACCGACAAGGCGTTGAGCGATGCCAACTGGATAACCATTGCCCGCCGTCTGGGTGTAAACCTCCGAGGCGGTATGGAGTGGAAAGCTGCCAAGACTGCCACCTTCGACTTTATCACTATACAGTTGGAGGCTTGCCAGCAGAGCGGCTTGAGTGCTATCCTTTGCGATATACCGAATATCGGCAAGACCTTCACCGCACGCTACTATGTACAAGGACACCGTAACGCAATCTATGTGGACTGCTCACAGGTGAAGACAAAGCTGAAGCTGGTGCGTAAGATAGCCAGTGAGTTTGGCGTGAACAGCAACGGCAGATACAGTGATGTTTACGAGGATCTTGTGTACTATCTCCGTTCTATCGAAACTCCCCTTATCATTCTTGATGAAGCTGGCGACCTTCAGTATGAGGCGTTCCTTGAGCTCAAAGCCTTGTGGAACGCTACCGAGAGATGTTGCGCCTGGTATATGATGGGTGCCGATGGCCTGAAGGCGAAGATTGAACGCTCGATAGAGCACCAGAAGGTGGGCTACACCGAGATGTTGAGCCGTTACGGTGACAGATACAGCAAGGTGACACCCGATGATGGCAAGGAGCGTGAGAAGTTCCTGAAGGACCAGGCTTGTGCCGTGGCGAAGGTGAATGCCCCTGCAGGAACCGATATCGCTACCCTTGTGCGTAAGACTAACGGTGGACTCCGCCGTGTATATACGGAGATTGAGAAACTGAAAATGGCGTAAGCGATGGCAAAGAGAGCATACAGTCCGAAGGATGTTGCAAGCATAAACCACAAGGTGCTGCCGTTTACAGGCAAGTGGAAAGAGGTGTTCGGAGAGCCTGAACAGGGTGATACCTGGTTCATCACTGGACCCAGTGCCAGCGGTAAGAGTTCCTTCGTGATGCAGCTTGCCAAGATGCTTTGTGGTATCGGCTCCGTGCTGTATGTCTCTCTTGAGGAAGGTGTCGGATTGTCTATGCAGAAGCGTCTCGAGCGTTTCAAGATGAACGAGGTCCAAGGCTCTTTCCGCATCATAACTGATGGCGATATAGAAGAGCTGGGCAAACGACTGGCAAAGCCCAAAAGTGCCAAGTTTATCATAGTCGATAGTTATCAAGAGGCTTATGAAGCTGGTTGGGAATATAAACTTACCGCAGAACTCATAGAACGCTTCCCGAAGAAGACATTCATCTTCATCAGCCAGGAGGACAAAGGTAAGCCCCTCGGCAAACCAGCAATCAGGCTGAAGTATAAGGCTGGTGTGAAAGTTCGCACGCAAGGTTATCGAGCCTATTGCCAAGGACGATATGCTGGTCAAGTGGGTGCTTATTACAGCATCTGGGAAGAGAAGGAAGTTGAAGTTTATAATACGCTAAACGATGGACCCGAGACTGAAACGGCGGACGAATCTCCTGTATAGGCTACGCAAGAAGGGAGTTCGGTGCAACACCAAGGCAAGAGAGATATACTTCGCCTACGACAAGGACCCGATGAAGGTCATACAGATAAGGCGACTATGTAAGGAATTCAATTTTAATGTTCAACTAACAATAGAGTGAGATGAAGAAGAAAGTTTACATCAGTGGTGCGATAGCCCACTACGGAATGGAAGAGCGACGGGCTACATTTGAAGCAGCTGCTCTCCGATTGAAGGAGCAGGGCTTTGAACCTGTGAACCCCTTTGAGAACGGTGTCCCTGCAGAGGCCCATTGGATGGCGCACATGAAGGCAGACATTGCTTTGCTCGTGGGCTGTGACTACATCTATATGCTCAACGGCTGGGAACTCTCAAAGGGCGCGAAGCTGGAGCTTGATGTGGCAAGCAGTTGCGGCATCAAGGTGATGTTCGAGGGGCAGAAGTCAAGCCGTGAATATGTATGCTGCATCTGTGGCGAGATACATTCAGGCTACGGGCACAACCCGCACCCAGTGAAGCACGGGGGCGAGTGCTGCCCAGAGTGCAACAAGCAAGTAATGGCAACAAGATTTCAATTATCGAAAGGAGAATGATTATGGCAGACAATCAGAAAGTAAGAGTGGTCTTTGAATTTGACCGTAAGGATTATGACAATGTCCTCTTCCTGCTTGGAACGAGTTCCCACGACAGGGACGATGTGGAGAAAGCTTGGGAAGTTATGACCTCGGAAGATGTGATATTGAAAAGTGACTCATTTGCCTCGCTGGGGGTAACACCACAAGAGATGCTTGCAATGTTTGTTGCTGGGGCTGTGGTTACAGTAGAGGATCAAGTAAAAGCAATGTAAAGTTATGGCACAGGAGGTAACCAATTTCGCACGCTTTTATGCATCGTTCAATCTGTTGCCATGTAGTGGTGATCGAGAAGATATGAAGCGTGACCTCGTGAGGCAGTGGACCTGGAACAGAACCGACAGCCTCCGAGAGATGACCAGGACAGAGTATGAAGCCTGTTGTGAGGCTATTGAGCGTTTGACAGGTCGCAAAGATGAGCAGAAGAAGAAACGCAGCCTTTGTCTGAAGCTGATGCAGAAGTTGGGAATTGATACCACCGACTGGACGCGTATCAATGCCTTCTGCCAGGACCAGCGAATTTCGGGCAAGGTCTTCGGACGCCTGACCATTGAAGAACTCGATGCGCTTTCGGAGAAGCTTCGTGCCATCCAGCGCAAAGGGGGACTGAAACAGAAAAAGGAAGTTCAACCAACGGGCGAGATTACCTACTTCATCCCGATAGGCGGTAACCCCCATTTATGTTAAGACTATGGACAACAAACTGAAAGCCCTGAAGCAACAGGCAACCGAAGCGTCCCTCGGTATGGAACGGGACGAAGCTGCACAGTTCTTCAGCGAACTCGCAGACTGGGCATACGCCCAATACGAAGCAATGTCAATCGATGACTATTGCGAGATGCAGGATTACGAAAATGACAACCAATAAAATTTAAGACAATGAAACAGAATTTGAAAGCAGTAGGCGGATACATCGCTAAGTTAGTGAAGGTAATGCTTGTAGCCCCCCTTCTTTTGGGAAAGGTAACAGCCGACACCCTTTTTGAGATTGCACTTGCAGTGCTCTATGCAGCGTTCAATGAACGTGAAAACTGTAGCAACGCAATGAATTCGTTATTCAAGAAGTTAGATTAACATACTACCACTATGAACGAGAACAAAACCACCACCGTTGAAATGACGGCTGAAGAGCAAGCACAGTTCGCTGCCTTCAAAAGAGACCAAGAAAAAAAGGCTGCTGAAGCCAAGGCACAGGCAGAGCGTGAGCAGTACCGCGACCTCGTTGATGAGGAGATAGAGCGTTGTATTCCTATCCTGTTGGCGATAAGCGGAGACATCAAGAACAGCAAGGCTCAGGTAATGGATAACTTCAAGACCATACTTGAGATGAAGAGCGAGTTGTTCAAGACGAAGGTCAAGGATGATCAGCGCAGCCACACCTTCACCAACAGCGAAGGCAACAAACGCATCACCATTGGTGTGTATGTGACCGATGGGTACCGTGATACAGTTGAAGATGGTATTGCCATTGTGAAGGAGTACATCTCCAGCCTTGCCAATGATGAGAAGACCGAGGCATTGGTGAACATGGTGTTCCGTCTGTTGGCTCGTGATGCCAAAGGAACACTGAAGGCAAGCCGAATAGTCCAGCTCCGAAAGGTTGCGCAGGATACTGGGGATGAACGATTCCTTGAAGGTGTACGCATCATCGAGGAGAGTTATCAACCCGAGGTGAGCAAGAAGTTCATCCGTGCGGAAATCAAGAACGAGAACGGGATGTGGAAACCTATCCCGCTTGGTATGACAGAATCCTAAAAGTTGAAGATATGATCCAGGAAGTAGAAAAACAACCGAAAGTAGCCCTGTGCCGCAAGTGTCGCGGCACAGGCATTGAGCGAGATCCCCATACAGGGGAGGAATGGGTATGTGACCAATGCGGCGGAACTGGGCGTGTGACAGTCAGTGCAAAAATCACTTATGACATACGTCCATACAACCCTTCAGCCCCTAAACGTGTAAACCGATAATCAGAACTAACCTATGGCCAAGAGGCGTGGAGTAAGTTATCAAAAGAGAGTGACAGATATAAATAGGATATACGATGAGCATGCCAAACGCGGGCTTCCTAACCGCGAGATATGGCGCAGGTTCGTATATCCTGTTTATGGTATATCCGAACGAACCTTCTACAACATACTTCACGCCTCGTGTGAGCCTAAAAATGAGGTGCCAGGTGATGTGCAGATGTTTTTAGATTTTGACTATGGCGAACAATGACATGAAACAGGTTTTCCGCAATATCCTCAAAGATATTCGGGTGGAGTTGTCAGATGAGTTTGACCGCAATTTTGAGCGGCAGGGCTTCTTCTCGGAAGCATGGCAGAGGCGCAAGAGCCCGACTCGTCCTGGCGGCTCCATTTTGATTGATACGGGCGGTCTCCGTAAGAGCATACGCAGTAAGTCCACAGACAGCAGCATCACTTTCTATTCGGACGAACCGCACGCGGAAATCCACAATGAGGGTGGAGAGATAACAGTTACCGCTAAGATGAAGCGGTTCTTCTGGGCGAAGTATTACTCCTCCACAGGTTCATTCGGACGAAAGAAGAACGGGGAGCGGAGAAACGACAAGCGCACCATCCAGTTGAGTGCTGAAGCCGAGTTTTGGATGCACCTCGCTCTGATGAAGGTCGGCAGCACAATCAAGATCCCGCGCCGTCAGTTCCTGGGGCACTCCCCCGAAGTTGAGCAGTCGGTGCGTGAGATTATAGAGGAGAATTTGACAGAGTATTTCAATCACGATTTCAAGGTATGAGAACAGAGTTATACAAAGCCCTGTGCGAGAAGTTGAGAAGCATAGGCGATGGAGAGATTAAGCACATAGACTTGTGGAACCGCAATGTGGAGTTCATCGAGCAGGAGGAGGCTTGGGAACGCCCTGCAGTATTTATCGAGATTTGCCCGATAACCTGGGAGCAGACTACGGGTGGCAAGACCCAGCGTGGCACTGGACTTGTGAAGCTTCACATCGTGACCGACTGGAAAGGTTCTGCTGCAGACGGCAGTTCAGACCAGGATGCAGCGTTGGCAGTATTCGACTATTCAGAGAAGATACAGAAGGTCATCGATGGGCTTGCTGGAGAGAAGTTCCACGCCCTGCATTTGGCGGAAACCTACACGAATCACGACCACGAGGAGATTGTGGAAAGCGTAGAGGTTTACAGGTTGCGCGGTGTGCGGCATATTTAGCCCATATCCACGCGAAAAGAGCGTCCTTGGCTATTTGCTTGGGACGCTCTTTTTGTTGCGTTAGAACGGCGTTAAAACGCCTTTAGGCGGCGATGCGATGTTGTTCTTCCTTCTGGGTGTAGAACATCATATCCGTATAGTGGGCATTGTAGTTCATTGTTGCGTTGAATTCCACCTTGCGGCAGTTCTTGAACGGGTTGCCCACGGTCTGGTTCTTGCCGAGCCAGTCGCAGAGTTCTACGACGGAGGACTTGTTTGAGGTGAAGTAAATGAACTGATGTCCTGCCAGGATGGTAAGCACATCGAGGTAGTCCGCCAGTTTCCAATACATGCTGTATGTCCCGACCTCGGTACTCAAGTATGGCGGGTCAACCAGGAACACCACGTTCGGGGTGTCCTTGTACTGCCTGAATACCTCCTTGTAGTCAGCCGAGACGATGGTGATACCCTCGAGGTAGTCCGCCGATGGAGGATAGTCCGCCTTGCGTATGTTGTTGTAGAGGGCCTCCTTTTTCATTTCGGGAATGCTCAGTTTGTACTTCATCGAGAACATAAGAGCGGAGGATACGGTGATGAAGTCTATATAACCATACTCTCGCTCTTCCTGTTCCAGACGGGCAAATATGAGGTCTCGCTTCTCCCCTTTGATGCAGCTGTGTTTCGGCATATCGCCCACGATGGCACGCAGGTCAGCGAGTAGGACATTGGTTCGGGGTATGTTCTCCAGGCGAAGGCGGTAGTTGTCGAAGTCATTATATACGACGGTGGCATTTGGCTTCTGGCACTTGGCGATGTGGGACAACAAGCCCGAACCGCCGAACAGATCCACAAAAACGGTGTCTTCGGGATATTGCTCAAGAACCTTGATGAATTCGCGTGCGAACATACGCTTTTGCCCCACGAATGGCAGTGGGGCTGACAGATAGTTTTTTCTCATTTATGTGTTTAATTCAAATTTTACATTGTCGTTGCCTTCCAGCAGCGACTCGGTCTTCTCTATGTTGTTTTGGTATATGTGAACATTACCAAGGAACAGCGTGATTGATTTCAAAGGCAGGTCTATCTGTCGTGCCATAAGATAGAGGTGGTAAATATCTGCAGGGAGTCCGAGGTTGGCATCGGAGCTGCGCTGGTATGCTGACACCACCAGTTCGCCCTCGTCGATCTGGAACTGTACCAGACTCAAGCAGGGTGCCTGGTTGCTCTCGGCGTTTGTCGCCCCGAGGAACAGCACATAGTTTTTGCTGCTTCGCTTCTCTCTGTTGATTTTCTCAATGAGAGGCGGCAGCTTCTCGAAGTAGGTTGGATAAGAGTTTACGAGGATGGAACCGCAGTAGTCCCACCAGTTGATACCAGCATCGCGGTACTTCTCCACATTGCGCTCCCCTTGCATAAACAGCTGGAGTTCGGAGCGGAGCTTCTTGCGTGCTATGCCGTGCCCCTCGAAGATGTCGAGCAGGTCGGCTGGCGTTAATGACAGTTGTTCGTTGAGCAAGTAGCGGATGTTCCCCTTCTTGTTCGTCTGGTTCTTGCCCGATGCAAGCACCTTGTGCAGGATTTGATGATACTTGTTCATAGCCGTACATTTGAAATGGTATGCAAAGGTAGTACGGCAATTCCGAAGCTTACGGCATAGCCCTGCAGATTACACTGCAAGCAGATTGCAGTCGCTTTTGAAGCGTTTAATCAGGTCGTACACCTTGCGTTCGCTGACGGAGTACTTGTCGGCGAGAGTCGCCACGATATAGGAGACTTTCTCCCCTCGAGTGACCAGTGCCAGGTACTCGTTAAAAAGGTCGATATATTGCACATCGTCCATCCTTATGCCTGCCTTTTGAAAGTTTTTTAGCAGCTCTTTGTTCAAGTTTAGTATCTCAATTACTTTCATACGCAAAAATTTTACTATCTTTGCACCGTCTCACTTATTTATGTGCTTCGGCACACCACAAAAAAGTCACCCGAAAAAGGCGAATGAGGGTATATAGCCCCCAGTCCCGCCTTCTTCGGGTGTGGTGTTAATAAGTAAGTGAGACGACTGATTAACAGGCTGGGGGCTTTTTTTATTCCCTCCCCCAAAGGGTTGTTCTACACTCGGTATGAGTCCAAACTGAAAGCGTCCTTTTTGTCCCAACCGATATCCAGTTTCCCCTGAATATACTTGATTGATTGCACATAGAAGTCCGTCAGTTCTTCCACGGTCTGGAATGTGTGATAGCAAGGTTCATCGTCCGTGCCGAACTTGAACTTTACAGGCAGGGCTGCTTCAGGCATTTGGTGTGCGAGGTCGTGCGCTGCCTTATAGTTGAACTGGTTCTCTCCAGACAACCATACACGCATGCCGTTCCACTCGAAGCCTGACAATATAGCCTCGTCCGTCTGGGCGTTGATCCAGTCGACAACGGTCTTCTTTATCTCGTCTTCAGTAGGTCGGTGGTTGAACTCCTCCTCCATGTAGGTAGCCGAGCCGTCCTCGTTCTCCTGCACATCCCAACGGATATGCCATCTGTTTTTTGCAGGGTGTGTACATTCTATCAGTTTGACCCCTGCAGAGCCTTCAATTCTTCTCATACATTGAAATGTTGCGTGCGTCTAAGTGAAGACGTACTTTGTTCTACCTTTGCCGAAGGTCTCCGACTTGATGGTGGTTTCGAAGGGGAAGCCATCGGGCATTTCACTCACTTGTTGGAGGATGTTCTTCATCTCCTCTGAATTGGTGAAGAACTTCTTCTGCTCACCGTTCACCTCGATGGCAACGACACAGCGGTCTTCGCCCTGGCTGGTCTTCACTCCAGTCTCGAAGTCTTTTACTACGATGGGCAGGTTCACCAACTCGCGGATGCTTACCACCGCACCCGCAAATCGCTTCTTGCCGTCTTCGGGCTTGTAAGCGACATTCAAATCCTTAAATGATTTCATTTCTTTGCCTGTTAATTTATTAAACAACATTATACAGTTGGCGTGCTTTGCCATTCCGTAGAAGCTTGCTATCAAAACACGCCGCCTTTTTCTACTTTTTACCTCGTGCATCTTTCGGGCGAACTTCTGCTTAATGCGCTTGCGTAGTCGCACATGGTCGGGATAGATGACATATCCCAGGAAGTCAATGCCCTCGTCCACTGGGAACACACGCTCGTTGGCTTTCACCTTGAGGTCGATTTGCTCCAGCTGTTCGTGGACGGCATCACGAATCTCCCACAGTTCCGATTTCGCGTTACCGAGTACGACCCCGTCATCACAATAGCGGTAGAAATGACGGACTCCGTACCTGTCCTTCAGATAATGGTCTAAATAGACAGACAATAAGAGGTTGCCCAGTCCCTGTGATGAGCGGAGCCCGATACTGATACCGTCAGGCATCATTCGGACAAACCCGTCGAGCAGGTTGATGAGCGTCTTGTCCTTGAACACCCTGCGGACGCAGTACATAACGAAGTCCTGCTTCACATTCTCATAGAACTTTGAGATGTCGAACTTGTAGCAGTACTGTGTTCCTTCGGGGTCTTCTTGTAAGTCACGGCGAATGTACTTCATCAGGTCGTGCATTCCCCGTCCCTCGATACTTGCGGAGGTCGTGCGTATGAACCGCTTCTTCAGGTGCCTGTCGACCACTGCCATTATGGCGTGAACGGCGATACGGTCTTTCATAGAGAGAACCTGAATACGGCGGAGCTTGCCACCCTCCACAATCTCCCTCTCCCGATATCCGCTCACTTTGAATGAGCCGTCGGCAATCTGGTTGGTCAGTTCCTGAATGACCTCCTCCCGATGCGCAAGAAGATAACGCCCCTGGCGGCAGCGTTTCCGCTTTTTGCCACGGAGTACCTGGTTGAACGACTCCGCCATATTGGAGTAGTCCACAATCTCCTTGATGATGTAACCTTCTCTTCGCATACTGTTAGTTTGAGGCTGTTGCCTTCCTTCCTTGGGTCCAAGTTCTTCGAATCCGTCAGGACCTACCAAACTCTACCCGTCCGTTTAATTTTTCAGCTTTCCAGTCTGTGACTGCTGTTGCTGTGGCTTGCTCCCCTCGGCACGACGGTGAGGATACATCCTCGGTGTTGTACGCCGATATAAATACTTTGGTTGTTTGCCAGGCGCGACCCGATATTCGTGTTCGAGTTCGAAGCATCGTTATTCGCATTCGCGTACGACACACCGCCATTCGAGTTCGCGTTGTTGTTGCCACGATAAACCACACGGCTTATGGGGAACTCCACCAATTCGGCTACAAAGGTACTGAATAAACACGAACTCCGAGAATGTCGGCTACAGGAACAACCAAATAATGGCAGCAATTCCACCGCCGACAACAGTCAGGATCCAGTCAAGCCAGTCCCAGTAGCAGCCTTTGAGCTTGTCCTTGAGTTCAAGGCAAGAAGCAGCTACTGCAGCCGCATAAATAGCGGTCCAGGGTGTCAAGGCAAGCAACCCTACAAAGAAGCCTCCGATAAGGTGTTTGTAGCGGTTGCTTTCTTTCAGAAATGAAATAATTTTGTTCATATTGCTTGGATTTGAAAAAATGTTTGTATCTTTGCAGTGCACAGCAATGTGTAGGGACAGGGTCAGTGACCGTGTACCGCCAACGGGGCATCGATGGGTGTCCCATTTTTATTTTACCTCTTTCAGGACATTGTCATCATGAATGTAGAATAAAATACGGCCTCTGCATTTTCTTCTTGCTTCAGCCAATGCCTCGTAGAACTCTACACCAGGACTATTCGGAAGTTCCAGAATAACCGCTTCACCGCCTTGCTTCGTCAAGGCCTTTTTTATGTACTTGACTATATTGCCAGCACCGCCAGTAATACACTTCAAGTCGGCTTTTATGCCGTCCATACGGATGTCGTATGTCTGACCAGCTGGGCGGTTTACTCCCTGCAGATATTCCACATCGTGCCCGTTGTCGGCCAACACCTTGCACATGCGCATCTCCTTGACGAACTTCTGACGCTCGGAGTTGCTTGCCTCCGATTCGGCGATGCGCTCCCACTGTGTGGCGACAAGCCCGTTGTCATTAGGGGAGATATAAGTTCTTTCCCATTCCTCCTCGTTGTATCTGACTATTCGTCTTGATGCTCCGATGTTGTCCTCCAACTGTGCCCTGATGAGCTTGCACGCAGCACACATCTCATTCTCTGGAATGAACGGCTTTGCGGTATTCAGTTTACCCTTGGCGATGTCGCAGCTCTTGCACTTGCGTATCGTGTAGGGGTTGTAGTCGGGCACGCTCTTTCCCTCTTTGCCAGGATTGAAACGGAAGATGCCTTTGGAGTCCCTGCCTGTGGCGAGTTCCCCGAGTGCCATAGCCTCCTCGTGGTCAGTTGCAGGGTGCTTTGACTTGCGTACCTGTATGACCGTGCATCGGCAGTTCCAGCCGTTGGGTGGGTAGAACTCCTCCCAGAACGAGTCTGAAGGCGGGAGCGTTATCCCGTGCATCGCGGCGTGTTCGGGGCGTACCTTGCCGTCGTTGGCAGTTCTGTACTGGAGGTGGTAACGGTCCCCGTCTTCCATAAAGCCCTCCCAGCGGGCAGCCATTTCAGCCGAGGAGACCACGAAGTTGTACTCCGCACGCAGATAGTTGCCGTTGTACTTCTCGTCTATCTTTCGAACATCGTTCAAAAAGCGTTCGAACGGTTTTCGGCTGCCGTCCTCGTCGAGCAGGGAGGGGAACGCCTCGTTCAGCTCGTGGAAGGTCTTCATTCCCGAGAAGATATAGTTTGAGCGTGTGAGCCTACGGCGCATAAGGTCGGACATCTTCACCTTCTTGAAAGACGAGTCAAGCACCGAAGCGTGTGCTTCTATGAACTCCTGCATTTTGGGAGTCTCCAGAACCTCTATGTCGAGGTGAGCCCCCTGCTGACGGAACAGCGTTTGCATCATCCCGTCAAAGAGCTCCGACAGTTGGGTGCGTATCTTCTCCTCTTCCTCCTTACGCCCAGCGATAAAGTCAAGCGGTTGCCCCTCAAGCAGTGTTGCATACCTTTGGTGCAGCCCCACATAGTCAGTGGGGCTTAGTCGAAAAAACGGTGGGCGTTCTTTTGCTTGCCTTTCGGCTTGTTGCCGTCTTCGTCTCCCCCTGTCGGGTCGTTGCCTTCATCATCGTTGTCATCAGGAGCAGGGGCGACGGGTGTCGCCTGGCGGCGTTCCCCTACAGGCATACTGTACTTCTCGGCAAAGTATGTCGGGTCCACCTCATAGCGGTCCGCAATCATAGTCTCGTATGCCACCTGCTGCTCGGGAGTATAGTCCACCGCATCGTCCCATTCGAAGCGAAGCCCCTTGATGGGGAAACCGTGCTTCACCATACGAGGTATGAGCTGGTTGTTCACGATGTCGCGCAGCATGTCGCGGTCACTCTCCACCAGGTTCTCGAACACCTCGAGGTGCGTCTGTGATTGTGAGAGGCTGCTGCCGTCCTCGATGGTCATTGTCTGACCGATGATGAGCTTTGAGAGCTCCGAGTTGGCACGGTCCACACGCTGGTTATATACATTGTAGGCATCGCCTTTGGCGGTCTCCTTGAACTCTATCTCCGTTTCGGTGGTTGTCACCATGGAGAGCTTTGTTCCTGAAGCGTCAAGCATACTCATCAGCTGGGCGTGTTCCTTCGGGTCTCGGGATGTTGTCCTGGCAATACGCATAGGCATACCGAAGATCTCTCCGAAGGTATCCCAGAAGGCGAGCATATTCTTCTTGGCGATGGTCTGTGTGGCAGCCTTGAGGAGCAGACCCAAATCATCGGGCAGACCAGCCTCGATGAGCCAGTCCGTGAACGGCGGTTCTCGGTACTCCGTTCCAGAAGTCCAGTCCATGCCGAGCTGTGGTACCACGCGCCCATATTCAGGAATGACGTGCTTTCGTGGCAACAGGGTTACCCCGCTGTAGCAGATACAGCCGTCTCCGTCAGTCGTGATGTCCCCCAGCTCAATGAGCGAGTGCCCCCAATAGATGGAGTCGAGCGCATACTTGAGCAGCTGCTTGAACCAGGACTGCTCAAAGAAGTGTTTCGCTTCCTCGTTCTCCTTTCCTTTGGCATCGACTAACTTGAACGAGCGTGACATTACGAATCCCTTTCGCTGCTCGATACAGCCCGACAGGTGAAGATCCACGAGCGCATCGCGGTAGATGTCATAAAGGCGTTGCCTGTTGGGGTTATCCACATTGATAGCCAGCTGCCAGGCGTGACGCCAGTCCTGCATATCCTGACGGGTCAGGGCATCGGTAGTCTTCTGCAGGTCGATGATGACCTTCCGCACGCTCCTCTTGTCTCCCTTGGCGAGAATAAAATCCCCATGGGGCGTGTGTATGATGTTGTCAGGCTTTGGGGAGAAGCCCATAATTAAATCCTTGAATCCCATAGTTACCAGGTGTGATGAAGTTGTGGTTGTGAACTGAACAGTGTCGTGCCTCCCGAGGTGTTGCCCTCCTCATCTGTGGCGAGTGGCAGGTCTGGGATAATCTTTCCAGCCTGTACACCTTCCAACCATTTGATGGCACGCTCGTAGCGTTCCTTTCGTATCTCTGAACCCATTTTCTGCGGCATCGCCGATACCATGTGGTAGAGTGCAATGTCACAGGCGTACATTACCAGTTGGCGGTTGCGCTGTTCTCCTTCTGTAGCGAATGCAGCCGTGCAGTCATATTTGGGGCGCAGGTATCCTGACATCTCTTCGATGGCTTCTGCCTCTGCATTGGCGCGGTTGGCTTCATCCGTCTGGGTGATGACCTTGAGTGCAGCGTCCCCGATGACAACCTTGTAGTCTTCCTCTGTGATGAACATACGGCCTCCTTCCTATTTGGTTATGAACAGGGCGGACTTCTCAATGTCCTGTATGGTCGTACCCCTGCGGAACCGTTTCTTGGCGATGAGTTCCTTGAAGGTCTTTTTGGGCGCGACCTTCAGACTTCCGTTCATATACACCACGAAATACCGCAAGCCTGTGAGCTTTGCGAGTTTGATAGCCTTCTTTACGGCACGCTTGTACTTCCAAGCGAAAATAAGTCTCTTGATAAACTGAATCATACTACCATATATTTTTAGATGTCGGGCGGGCCCCGAACATCGGTTTGAAACTCTCTTGTCTTGTATTGCGCTGCAGATACCATATAGCCCCTTCGTCTGCATCGGGCGCATCATCGTGAACACGGCTGCCACGCTCCAGGGCGAGTGTCTGTTCTATGCCCACCTGCATATCTGGAGTGTCCTTCAGAGCTTCGTTATAGAATACGAAACCGCGTTCCCACAACGGGGATATCGCTTCGATACGCTGTATTTTCTCGGGTTTCTTCCGTTTGTCAGGGAGGATGGGCAGCTGATATCCGCGTATGTTGCCTTCGGTGGTGAACTCATCCAGAATGATGTCCTGCATGAAGTTCGCCTCCATAAAGAATCTGACGGACACATTTTCGGGCATACTCTCGTGCAGGTTGTATAACCATCGCACCATTCCCGAAACAGTATCCTGGCGCACATAGCAGTCAATAAGGTGGAGCTCGTTGCCAATCTTACCCCATAGGCGTGAAGCCTTGTAGTCGTTTGCTGTCGTGGACTTGAACGAAGGGTCGGTATAGCATACAAGCATCTCGTACTTGTGTAGTGGCAGCACCTTCTTGTAGCGTATCCATTCGTGGCGGAAGATGGTTCCGTCCTTGATAGGGTTGTGCATCATCTCCTTCTGCCAGGAGCGGTAGCCCATAAAGGCTGCTGCCTCCTCTGCCTCCTCCTTGGTCCACTTCTCTTTCCATACGGGTTCGCCGTCTTTGTCCACAGCCTTGATTTCGGACACATACACGCCCTTTGTGGCTGCAATGTTCGCCAGCACCGAGTTCTTAGATATGAGGTTTCCCACCATAATGAAGCGACCACGACCCACATCAAGCGCACCGAACAGGGCTTCTTTCACCCAATCGGTCAGATCGTGAACACGCTTCTCGTTGCGGCAAAGCTCATCATCATCCAAGTCATCGATAACGATGTAGTCAGGTCGTGCCTCCTTGTACCTCAAACCACGGGGTGACTGACCGCGACCACGGGCAAAGAACGCCACATCGGACTGCGTGACGAATTGCCCCTCCTGCCAGTTGCCGACAGCCTTCTGCCCCCCGAAGTCGGCGATAATGCGCTGGTTGAATTCCAGCTCTGCCTGGATGTCGGACAACAGACCTATGGCACTCTCCTCGGACTTGCCGACAACCACCATCACATTGATAAGTCTCTTGGGTTGGAACATCAGCCACAGGGGAAGGAATATGTCAAAGTGAGTTGATTTGGCGTGTCCTCGCGGCCACTTGAATACAGCCTTCAGGTTCGGGGTGTTCTTGACCTTGAGTGCGGCACTGTTATGGAACGGTGCGTTGTGAACGGTTCGGATCACCTCTCCCGTAGTCTTGTCCCGTAAGGTCAGGAAGTGCGGAAAGTAGTATTCGCAGAATGCGGCATAGTCCTTCTGCAGCCGTCTGATACGCTTGTCCTTCTGTGATGGCGTTTCATTTACCAATGAGGACAGGTCTGTGAGGGACTGGACCCGTTTGCAGTGTTCCTGCCATTCGGCATAACTCTTCTTTAATTCACTGAGTCCAGCCATACTACTTCAATGTATTTGCGCCCATCGACTCGATGAGATACTTGTCCTGGTACTTGTTGATAGCCTTGAGCAGTTCGGGAGTGATTTCGGGGTCAGTCTGTGAACGGTACTCCATCCAGCGGGAGAATGCCATAAACACCTCAATGGCATCCACGACGTTAGCCTTCTTGTCGAGTTTCTCTATGACCGATGAGAGTTTGGCGAGCTTGTCCCCGAGCCCTGCAATCATAGTCGGGTCCTCCGATTTGTGTACCTGCTCGATGAGCGTGTCTATGGTAAGCAGAAGTTTGTTTACCAACTCGGGGCGCGAAATCTGCTTTGCCGCTCTTGCCTCCTTCCAGCCATCGGCTGTACTCCACTTTGATACGGTGACACGCGATACCCCGACCTTATCCGCAATCTCGGTCTGCTCCATACCTGCCAGGTATAGAGAGCGTGCCAACGATTTCTTTTTTTCCATTTCTGCCTTTGTCATATATGAAAAGTTAAATGTTGAACAACTGGTGCAAAGTTGCGGTGTTTCAGCGGGTTTGCCAAAATAGTGTGCAATGGTTTCATAGAAGTGTGCAACCGTTTCACACTATTTTGGCAGGGTCAAAAAGACGGGCTAATATTGCATCGCAAACGGGCAAAAACGCCCCTTTCCATTTATTTGAAAAAATAAATATATGAGCAAACGAGTACGAATTTCAAACGACAGCCTGAACAGTTACGGAACGCGCGTGCTGACATCGGGCATGAATGTCGAGCAGTACTGCCGAAACCCTGTACTGCTTTATCAGCACGAGCGCGGACAAGTCATCGGGTATGTTAAGGACCTGAAGGTTGAGAATGATGAAGTGACGGGGGAACTGATGTTCGACTGCGCCTCGGAACTCTCGAAGCGATGCAAGAAACAGTATGAGTTCGGAAGCCTCCGTATGGTCAGTGTCGGCATCGACATTCTGGAACTCAGCGATGACAAGCAGCACCTTGTGCAAGGTCAGACTTGCCCGACCATCACCAAGAGCAAACTCTTTGAGGTGTCTCTTGTGGATATCGGTGCCAATGACGATGCCATCGTGTTACAAAAGGACGGAAAGCGTATCACGCTCGGCAAGGACGGAGAGTGTCCTTTGCCATTACTTAATAACAACAACTTTCAAAACCCAGAGCAAATGGATCAGAAAAAATTAGCCTTATCGTTAGGCTTGCCCGAGACGGCAGACGAGGCTGCTATCAATGCAGCCATTGAGGAGTTGAAGACCGCCAAGGCGGAGAACGCAGACCTCAAGAAGAACAATGACACGCTCACCCTCGAGCGTATTACCAATGCAGTGGACAAGGCTGTCGGTGAGAAACGCCTGGCTGCCGACAAGAAGGAGCAGTTTGTCGAGCTCGGCAAGAAGGTCGGACTTGAGGAGTTGCAGAACATTCTCGCGGCAATGACTCCCCAGGTTAAGTTGAGCCAGACAATCGGCCATCAGGGCGGAGCCCCTACAGGCACTCCCGTAACCTATTCGAAGCTGAGCGAGGTCCCTGCAGACAAGATCCTGGAACTTCGTGAGAAGAATGTTGCCGAGTACAAGCGTCTTTACAAGGCTGAGTACGGCATCGAGTGCGAGATTGAGGATTAACAGAGTACAAACCAATAAAAACAAGAAGACAATGAAAGCAATGATTTCAATGCTTATGGCTCTCCTGTTCAACGCATTTACAGGAGCAGCGTTCGGTGCGGTTGTCGGCATTAGCCCTGTGGCTGGAGCCCTTGGTATGAATGCCCTTTCCGCCGTTGTCAGCACTGCAATGCCTTCGGGTGTGATGCGTGCTGGTGTACTGAAGGAGATTTGGACGGGTGAGATAGTGAAAGCCCTCCGCGAGTTCCTTGTGGGTTCGTGGTTGGACGGTATCCCCGACAACTCCTCGTTGGTGGATAATGATGTCATCCATCTGGTTGATGTGGGTGTTGACCCTGATGTATTGGTGAACAATACCACATATCCTATTCCTCTCCAGAACCTGGATGATGCAGACATCACCATCAGCCTTGACAAGTTCCAGACAAAGGTCACCCCTGTCACCGATGATGAGCTGTACGCAATCAGTTATGACAAGATTTCCCGTGTGAAGGAGAGCCATTCGAATGCTATCAATGACAGTAAGTTTGCCAAGGCTGCTCACGCATTGTGTGCGACTTCACATACCGCCAAGACTCCTGTGCTGACTACTACGGGAGCAAGGGACGAAGCAACGGGCCGATTGAAACTTACCCCAGCCGACCTTGTGGCAATGAAGCGAGCCCTCGACAATCTGAAGGTGCCTGTTGACAGCCGCCGTCTGGTACTTTGTCCTGACCATGTGAACGACCTCTTGGAGGCAGACCAGAATTTCAAGGAGCAGTACAACATCAATCGTGGTGAGGGTACGGTTGCCCGTATGTATGGTTTCGACATCTATACCTTCGGCAACAACCCGTATTACACTACAGGCGGTGAGAAGAAAGCCGTTGGTGCCACTGCATCTGCAGGTGAGTTCCAGTGTTCGTTCGCATTCTACACCAAGCGAGTGTTCAAGGCTACAGGTTCAACCAAGATGTACTGGAGTGCTGCCGAGAACGACCCCGAGTATCAGCGTAACAAGGTCAACTTCCGTCACTACTTCATCTGTATGTTCAAGAAGGCCGACGCAGGTGTCGTGATGAGAAGCGGCTACAAGGCTACCGCTTAATGGCGAAGCTGAAGTATTTAGTCCTTCACTGCACCGCCACGCCACCAGGCCGTGAAGTATCGTCTGATGAGATACGAGCATGGCACACTAACCCTGTATGCAAGGGTGGGCGTGGCTGGTCGCAGGTGGGATATACCGACCTGATACATCTTGACGGCGAGGTGGAACGCCTTGTCGCCAACAATGAGGATGCGAATGTTGATCCTTGGGAGATTACCAACGGAGCCAAAGGTTACAACTCAATCAGCCGACACATCGTGTATGTCGGCGGCGTGGCAGCCGATGGCAAGACTACGAAGGATACACGCACCAAAGAACAGAAGCTGGCTTTGGAAACCTATGTAAAGGATTTCCATCGGCGATTCCCCAAAGTCCGCATCATAGGACACGGGGAGGTAGCAGCAAAGGGTTGCCCCAGCTTTGATGTACAGGCTTGGTTGAAGACCATAGGGATTAACCAATAAAACGAGTGGATATGGAGTTCAGCGAAATACTCAATTACATACTGGGCGGCGGGGTGTTGGCACTTCTTATCGGTGTGTTGACGCTCAAGGCGACGGTCCGCGAGGCGAATGCCAAGGCGGAACAGGCGAAGGCTGAAGCGGAGAGGGCAAAGGCTGAAGCTGAGTCAGTGCGTATTGACAACGCTGAACACGCCACCCGTATTTTGATAGAAAACATTGTAGAACCGCTTAAAAAGGAATTGCATGAGACACGAGAAGAGTTACGGGAGACCAAAAAGGAGTTCGGTGCTACCAAGCGTGAAATGGCAAGGCTCCGCAAGGCTATCGGTGATGCTAACAGTTGTAAGCATTCTGATGATTGCCCTGTCCTTTACAGGTTGCGCGACCTCCCGAAAGGTGAGCTCCCAGAGCGTATCGAACGAGGTGCAGGAATCCGAGGACAGCCTACGATACGAAGTGAGGAAGATCGAGACGGTGACGGTACCGCAGTCACAGGTGATGCTGGAGATACCGATAGACAGCCTCCGTAAGCTTCCCCATAAGGCAGAGTACCGTGCCAAGAGCGGTCAGGCCAATGCCGTAGTGCAATACAAGCGGGACACAATTATCGTCTATGCCATTTGCGACAGTCTGAAAAGGCAATGCGAATATTATGAGACGATGGCCATGACCTACAAGGAGGCATACGAAGGTCTGCAGAGCCTTGTTCAGGAGGAGAAGGAACAGCGTTCGAATCCTGTTAAAACGGCGTTAATATCATTTCTTGTCGGTGTAGTCATCGGCATATTACTAACAATCATTGTAAAACTCAAATTCAAAAAGATATGAGCGAAGTAGCAAAAAGCGTATTGGACGGTACCGACCTTATCCTTAGTGTCGGTGGCAAGGCTCTCGGTTTCAGCACTGGCTGTAAGGTCAGCACATCGGTTGAGACTGGTGAGCGTATTACAAAAGAGGCTTCCTCTGGCAAATGGAAGGAGAAGTATGTAAAGAGCTTCAGCGAGAGCATATCCGCTGACGGCTGTGTGCTTACCGACGGCGACGCCGAAACTCCGACCTACGACCAGCTGAAGGAGTTGATGCTGAAGGGTGATCCCGTAGATGCAGCATATTCTCTGCGTGACGGTGACAAGCGTACTGGCAAGACCACGGGCGGTTACGCTGGCAAGTATATCATTACCTCTCTGGATCTTGACGGTCAGGCGGGCGATGACTCCAAGTACAGCGTCCAGCTGGAGAACTCGGGCGAGGTCAAGAAGGTGGACGGCAGCAACGGCTTGAGCGAGACTGCTACAACCACCCAGTCATAACCTTAATGCGTAACTTATGAAGAAGATTAAGATTAAGGGACAGGAGTACCCTTGCCGAGTGACAATGGGTGCGATGGTGCGCTTCAAGCGTGAGAGTGGCAAGGACATCCGCGAAGTGAACCAGGCAGATGTTGACCTTATGTTGATGTTCGTCTGGTGTTGCGTGAAGAGTGCTTGTAATGCTGACGGGGTCGAATTTGACATCGCATTTGACAGGTTTGTCGATATGCTCGAGCCTGAGGACTTCACGGAGTTCTTCGGTGATGTTCAGGAGACTCAAAAAAAAACAGCGGACACTCCGATGAAGTAGAGTCAGGAGGCATAGAAGC
This sequence comes from Bacteroidaceae bacterium, assembly GCA_017938245.1. Taxonomy (GTDB): domain Bacteria; phylum Bacteroidota; class Bacteroidia; order Bacteroidales; family Bacteroidaceae; genus HGM04593. The sequence goes on along the minus strand of JAGBBX010000024.1, from coordinate 79,933 downwards.
ACTTATGGGAATAGCGTTGGGGTGTATCGGAATGAGTATGCAAGACTTTGAACGATGCACCCCTTCTGAGTTCAAGGCGACCTTTGATGCCTGGAACGGAGGACGGGAACGCCTTGAGCGTGGCGAGTGGGAGCGTGTGAGGATGTCGTGCCTGTGTTCCCTCCAGCCTTACAGCAAGAAGAAACTCCGCCCTACAGATATTATGGAGTTCCCATGGGAGAAGCAGGAGGTAAAGACCGAAAGGCGTGAGGAAACACGCGAGGAGGTCAATGCCAGATATGAAAAGGCAAAACGCAGATTTGGTTTGCGTTAGCCGTAACAAATAAACAGAGCGATATGAAATCAGTGTCATTTATAGTAGAGTTGAAGGATAAGGTCTCCGCAATGGTGAAGAAGATCACTGGTGCGTTCAATGACCTTCAGACCGATGTTGACAAGACGCAGACGAAGATGCAGCAGTTCCAGTCTGCCCTTGGCAAGCTCGAGATGCCGAACTTCAACGCTATGCTGCAGGTAGCGGAACGGCTCGGGGCACAGTTCGCCAGTGCAACCGAAACTGGTATGAGTTTCGGACAGTCAATGGCAGATTTGAGCTCCATTACGGGTATCGTGGGTGAGGAACTGGAGGGACTTGAGGCCAACAGCCGCCGTTTCGGTAAGGAGTCGGGCTTGGGTGCTGATGCCGCAGCCCGTGCCTATTCTTTGCTTGCCTCTCAAATTGAAATATCGAAAATCGGCATTGACGGCTTGAATAAGCTCGAGGAGAAGTCCATCACGCTGGCGCACGCCTCGGGTATGAGCCTTGATGGAGCGGCAAACGCTCTTGCGGGAACAATCAACCAGTTCGGTCTCGGGGCTGAAGCAGCGGACCGCGTTATCAATGTTCTTGCTGCTGGATCAAAATACGGTGCTGCGGAGATAGAAGATCTCTCGCAGTCGTTCAAGGTGGTGGGTGCTGCCGCTTCCGCTATGGGCTTGGATGTGGAATCCACTGCAGGAGCTTTGGAAATCCTCTCACAAGCAAACCTCAAGGGAAGCGAGGCGGGTACCGCTTTACGCAATATAATACTGAAGCTTAACACAGAGCTGGGAATTGACTTGGGCGAAACCTCGTTGGGCACAGCCCTGGAGGCACTGAAGCCCAAACTTTCCGATGCGACCTATCTGTCAAAAGTCTTCGGTATGGAAAACATTGCTGCAGCGCAGTTCCTTATCCAGAACGCTTCAGCAGTGGATGAGATGACTGCCCAGCTTACGGGTACCGCCGTTGCCGAGGAACAGGCAGCGGTTAGAACGGCAACCACTGCCCAGCGTATGCAGGAGCTCCGTGCATCGGTGGACAATATCAAGATAGGCTTTACGGAGATGCTCGGTTCTATGGCACCGTACACTGCCCTCGCAATGGAGAATGCCGATGCCATAGCCCTGATGGGTACGATGATGAAGAGTGCCTATTCGGGAATGACAACACTGAACCAGGTTGTGGTAAAATTGACTGGCAGCACCATTCTCCAGAATGTGGCGACAAAAGCAGCCTCTGCAGCCACTGCCGTATGGACAGGTGTTCAAAAGGTGTTGAACCTGGTACTAACGGCAAACCCCATCGGGCTTGTCATCGCCGCCATCGGAGCGTTGGTGGCAGGAGTCATTTATGCCTACAATAATTTTGAAGGGTTCCGCAATATCTGTGACAAGGTCTGGGGAGCAGTCAAGGAAGTGGCTTCTGCCGTATGGGATTTCCTTGTAGCAGCCTTCGAGAAGGCAAGTGCCGTCATAAAAAAAGCCTGGGAATGGGTGAAGAAGTTCTTCGGTATCAAGGATGACGCATCGGCAAAAGAAGCGGCAACGACCTTGGACCAGCAGACCAAATCAATAGAAGCCAATACCGAAGCCAAGAAGAAGAACAAGGAGGTCAAGATTGATTTCAATGCTACAGGCTCAGGTAAGGGCAAAACGGGAAAGACTACGGCAGAGCAAAAGCCTGTAGCCAATCCGACAACATACAAGGAACTTGCAGATGCTGTCTCTTACTATGAGAAGAAGCTTCAGGAAACCAAGCCCACAGAGACGGAAACCATAGCCTTGCTCCATAAGAAGATCAAGGCATACAAGGATGCCCAGACTGTTATCGAGCGGCAATGGGCTGCAGCCAATCGCCCCGAGGAATTGAATACACTCCAGGCTATTGATGCGGAACTGGAGTACCAACAGTCGCTGCGTACTACCGCCACTGCAGAAAATCTTGCTGGCATTGATGCCGAGATAGCGCGTTTGAACGCCCTTAGAACGGCATTAGAAGATAGTGCGCACACAGAAGTAGGCATTGACCAGATAACCACATACGAACAGCTGAACGCCGAGCTGTCCTATTATGAGGCGAAGCTTCAGCGTACAACAGGGACAGAGCGTGCAGAAGTGCAGAAGTGGATAAACGATCTGAAGCGTCTGCGTGGCGAATGGGATGCGACATTGGCGGCAATGAATGCTCCAGGCGATATATCAACCCTTGATACCATATCGGAGCTTGACAATGCCATAACCTATTACAGCAATCAGCAGAAAAATGCTACCGCCACTGAGATTGTGAACATACAGAGAACAATCCAGGCACTGGAGGCAAAGCGGGATGCATTGAAGAGCCTGACCGATATCCCGTCCATGCAGCAGGAAATTGCCGAGTTGGATGCACTGACGGGCAATGGTCTGCAGATGAAGCTGGAGATGGTCGGACTTGAGACCGTGAAGTCACGCATCCGCCAGTTGCAGCGTATGCTTGATGATACGAAGAACCCGTTGGGAGATGACCAGCGCAAGGAGGTTGAAGGTCTGCTTGGCTCGTGGAAGAAGTATGAGAAGGTCATCACCTCTACGAATAGCAAGGGCGACCTGCTTACAGGGGCAATGGGTAACTTGAGTTCGCTTATGGGTTCGTTGTCTGGTGTCGTTGGAGAAGGTGCAGGGGCTTGGCTCTCTTATGGTGCCAATATCCTGACTGCAGTCGCACAGGCGATGCCAGCGTTAGCTTCGGTTATCGGAGGTAACATCGCACAAGCGTTCTCGGGAGCAGCTGCACAGTCCCAGACAGTGCCGTTCCCTTACAACCTGATAGCCCTCGCCGCAAGTATGGCAGCGGTAGGTGCTGCCGTAGCTTCCATCCCCAAATTCGCGGATGGCGGTATCGCCTATGGTCCTACGTTGGGTATCTTCGGAGAGTATGCAGGTGCTTCCAACAACCCTGAAGTAGTAGCCCCTCTTGATAAATTGAAGTCCATTATAGGGCTTGAAGGAGGAACGGGAGGCGGCAAGGTTGAGTTTGTTATCGATGGCCGAGTGCTGAAGGGAATTTTACAAAAGACAGAACGAATCCAAAAGAGAACAGAATAATGGCAATGCAGGTAATATATACGGGGTCATTCCGCAGTGTGGACGGTGTGCTGTATCGCGTGGACATCCTGTCCAGTGATACATCATTTGCTTCGTCGCAGGAGGTTAAGTTCGCCTATGACACCCCCGTTGAAATTGAGTGGAATGAGGTTGACAAGCTGGAACCAGTGCAAGGCTCGTGTCTGACACTTACCCTGCAGAGTCTGAAAGACCGACAGTTCATAAACCTCTATTCCATTGAGGTAGGCACGATGCGTGCCGATGTTTACAGGAACGGCAAGCTGTATTGGTCGGGCCAGCTTGATACGGAGCTTTACGAGGAACCCTATTCGGAGAAGACGGACTATGATGTGACATTCTCCTTCTCCGATTTTGCAGTCCTTGACCGTGTGAAGTGGAGCAAGACGGGGGTCTGCACCATTCAGGATGTCATAGATACCTGCATCGCCGCAATGGGCATAAAATACAACGGGGTGCAGAAGTTCATCAGCACGAAGACCTCCCAATACGGTAGTGCAATAAACTTCTCGTCCCTCTATGTGCTGAACGATAACTTCTATGATGAAGACGGCGAGGCGATGACAATGCGAGAAGTCCTCGATGAAGTCCTGCGCCCCTTTGCCCTCCGTATGGTTCAGAAGGGGGGATATCTGTATATATTTGATATGAATGCCGTGTACAGTGACATGGATACGGAGGAAGTATGGTGGAAGGGCGATGATGCCTATCTGGGTGTGGATGTCGTGTACAACAACGTGAAGGTCACCTTCTCCCCATACGCTGATGCCAAGCTTGTGAATACAGAGCTGGAGCACGACAATGTGCTGCCAGACAAAGAGGCTACCCGAAAGTATCTGATGGATTATGATTGGGACAATGCGGCAGACGGGTTCCGAATCGTTGTGGGCGATCAGGATGATCTGCCGATGACTCTTGCCAATGGAGCCAAGTATTACCGTATCGACAGTGATTTCAGCGGCAATGACGAAGCAGGTGTTATATGGGGGTATAAAGGCAATGGAAAGACGAACTACTCCCAGAACCTGTTGAACTCTTTTGTCAAAGCCCGCAACAATGGCGTATGTACTTCCGTGCCTATCATTTCAACGAAGCCCTCATTCCTGGGTTATGTAAGTTATAAGCGTACATCCTTCAAGCTGAAGGTAACCCTTGATTTGCTGTTTGATGTCCGTTACAATCCTTTTGAAGATGCTTCAGGAAAGAATGAAAGCGGGAACTGGGAACGTCTTAACGACTGGTGTAATGTGGGGTATGTCCCCGTTATGCTTTATCTGAAAGATGCCAGTGGCAAAATCCTGTACCACTACGAGAACAGCGGAGTCATTGATTTGGACGGCTACAAGCATACTGCGGCAAACAGCAAGTGGGTGTCGGGTGCGGGCAAATGGGGCTGTATGTGGCTCTGCTATTATGATTGGGACAACCGCAAGAGTAAGACGGGGTTCGGAGGATGGAGCAAGAACAAGCCCATAATCGGCTATTACCGTGGCGGGCTTCCTAAAAAATGGAAGGCGATGGGCGACGGTGAGTTCATAGACCTTCCCCCATACAATGGCGGATTCCTCGAGCTTCATATTGGCAGGGGCATCTACCAGTTTGACTACAAGCGGGAGGAGAAGGACATCTATTCCCGTGCCCGTTGGCTGATGTATCAGACTCCAACTGTTACGCTGGTCAACAGTAACGGTACCGACATTTCATTGGACGATATAGAGGACACCGCCTGGATAAACAAGGCGGCAAAGGAAGAGCTGACCATTGACACCATTCTCGGCACTCTTGGAAAGACCTGGTCGCCATCGGCCCGAGGTCTTGTTATGGACTCGACTTACAAGGCATACCAGACATTCTACCGCGCAGGGGTGGAGGACAGGCTTGAGAGGCTGCTTATCGGAACGGTTTACAGCCAGTACGGTTCGCGTCATAATACCCTGTCGGGAACGGTGCGCCTTCTTCCTGACCTGAAGATCCACACCGATGCGAGCTCTTCGGGTAAATATATCCTGTTGTCGGAGGTCCAGAACCTGTTACAGGACAGCAGTGAGATAACTATGGCGGAACTATCCGCAGACAATTACGAAGGAATTGAATTCAGTTAGTATGGCAAAGAAGGAATTTAGTGTGATAACCACCTTGCGCGAAGCTTTGCCACGAAGCAAACGCCGTCGCAGTGCCACCCAGTCGGGAGGTGGTGGCGGAACAATCAATGTGGTGTCTTCGGGTGGTTCTGACGGTGACGGGCATACGCATAACAATATGGCGGTGCTTGATGCCCAGTCAATGGATGATGACGGCTATCTGTATTTACGGCACAGGACCGACGATGCCGAGGAGTCTGTTACTGAAAAGATAAAGGCGGGATATGCGGATGAAGCGGCGCACGCCAAAGAAGCTGACAATGCCGATATGTGGGACAAGCGGCAGTTCGATGACTACCTTGACCAGCCCGTCCGCAAAACAGACAGCGTGCAGCACAAGGAGGTTATAACAGACACCTTGCGTGGTGCAGGGCAGTTCGTGGACGGCTTGCTTGGTAGCGGATACCGTCTGTGGCGAGATGCGAACGGGTTGATACATCTTACTATCGACAAGCTTACGGTTAGGCAGACGATGGTTGTGCTTGAACTTCTCGTTGAGCGTATCCGCAGTGTCGGTGGTCAAATCGTTGTTTCCGCTGCCAATGGAAAGATAAAGACGGTTGAAGAGTTGGAGGGCTATTATTGCATAACCTTTGAGCAGGACAACCAGTTCCAGATTCACGACCTTGTACGCTGTCAGGTGTTCGCCAATGGAACTACAAAGGGTTATTGGGTAGAGGTCGCAGATGTGCAGGACAACTCTATCCTGGTACCAATTGATGAGTTTGCAGGGACACCCCCAGAGGTTGGTGACGAATGTGTGCTGATGGGTAACAGCGAGAATACGGCACGCCAGAACCTTGTTCTCATATCCGCCACTGAAGACGGCCAACCCCGTATCGATGTGATGAACGGTGTCAGCTCAAAGAGCTTTGAAGGCTGCCTCCGTGCGAGGTTCGGAAACCTTGACGGTATCAGTGATACGATGTTCCCTGCAGACAAGCAACCCCACGGGGACGGTTTATATAGTGACAATGCCTTCCTACGTGGTACATTTATTCTTGCCAACCGCAATATGGATGTGGAGACGATGTTCGAGATAACCGAGGGAAAGATTGAAGCAGCCGTAACGGGCATACGCCAGGACTTCCTCGGTGAGAACGGATATCTGAACAATGCCGCATTCGCTGACGGTATGGATAAGTGGACCACAGAGAACGAGATGGTATTCTTCCTTGTCGGCAACAAGTGGATATGGGCGAACAAGAATGTCCTGTCAAAGAAGGGTAACAGCGCAAGCGTTACCACGGACAACGGGCGTGTTGTGGTCCGTATCCGCAACAAGTACATCCTCCAGAAGTATGACAATCTTCGTGTGATACCAGAAATGGGCGTTACCTCTGATGGTTTGAAAACTGCCTTGCCAGTGTACCTGTCCTTCTTCTATCGATGTGCAGAACCAGGCACGCTCAAGGTCGCGTTTGAGAATGTGGATAAGACGGGCTTCGTGGAGTTTGACTCCCTGAATATCGAGGAGCAGCTCCAATCAACCGATGGGCTGTATAAGCAGTACACCTGCAGCGGTCTTTGGAATGGAACAGGTGACTTCAAACTGTCGTTCACGGGTGACATTTACCTTTATATGCTCGTGTTGAGTACCGACAAGGTGGAAGCGTTCACCTATCAGTACAAGACTCTGCTTGAGCAGTCCGAGCGGTTGGTTAAGATTTCAGCGGCTGTTTATGACAAGGACGAAGCCTTACTTGAGGAAACGGGGCTTATTACGACCTCGAAGGTGACGGGTATGTATGCCATCGATGGGGAAGGTAATCTGAAGTCGTTTGTCGGTGCAAGCCAGGAGGGAGTGAAGATAAGAGCCTCTAACATAGTTTTTGAGGGTTTGGTTACAGCCAACGATTATTTCAAGATTTTGGAGGACGGTAGCATACAAGCGGCAAGTGGGGTCATCGGAGGATTCCGTATTAGTGGTACTGGTTTGACCAACAGCAACGAGGATGGGTCATTTACCAATGACGCATATATTATCTTTCGTAACGATGAGCACAATTGTTTTGCTGGCATTGGTGGCAATATCCTTCCTACTTCTTCAGGATTACGTGGGGTTGCCCGTTTTGAAAATGAGGACGAGAGTGACCAATGGGGATTTGGAGCTAATTATACAATGTTGGTTTCTGCTCGAGGTGCAAGCGATAATGTTGCAATCAGTATGCTTGGCGGGCACATATCTGGATTGGCTGTTAGGACAGGTGCTGTTTCTACAACCACTACACTTGGACGAACTATATGTTCTGTTGCATGTATAAATACGGAGGAAATCACAATAACCCTCCCTGAAATGCAAGTATATGATGATGGGCATGTTGTCAAGATTAAGAATTTGAACGGGAAGAAGGTCAATATAAAACCAGGTTATAGTTATCACCGTGAATGGAATAGTACATCAATGACCTATGATGAGATAAAGAAAGAATCATATATACATTCTGACCAGGGTTCTCATTATACGAATTCTTCTCCTGATGATTTGTCTTCAGCTGGCGATGCTGCAGAATATGTTTTTCATAGGGACTTAACCAACAACACGCAGTCAGGTTGTTGGGTTCAATATAAACATCCGAGAGATTGGTAACCATTAACAATGACGATATGGCAAAGTTGAACTTCAAAGAATTTTCGGTTTTTACCGACATCAGCCGTAAAGAACGGCAAACTGGCGATATGAGGGAGAGTTTCGCCAACCTCCTATATGTAAATGCGAATGGGATAGCAGCTCATAGATTGGCATTCAAAATATACGATAGCCAAGGGTGTGAAGAATATAATGATGCTGAGGTGTCATTGATAATCAAAGTTGCGGAGCATTTCTGCCGTCCCAATATCATTGACAGTCTTTTGGCTGCAATTGGTGTAACATCTAAAACAGAATAACTATGGCACTGACGAATGCAGAAAAACAGGAATTGATTAACGCCATCAAGGCGGAATCGCAGAGTGTTGACGAGCTTCCAGTTGTGGATAGCCTGGACGGCATAAACAGTCTTCCCGCAATGCGTGGCGAGGAGGTTGTAAGTGCGCCTGTGTCCTTGTTGCGCAAACCAGCTGAAGATGCAGCAAAAACGGCTAATGCGGCAGCGACAAAGGCGACTACGGCGGCAACCACAGCCGAGACTGCAGCGCAATCAGCAAATGAGGCGGCGGATAATGCAGGGCAGGCAGCCCTCGAGGCAGAACGGGCGACAAGTGATGCCCGCTCAGCAACAGAAGAGGCATTCCAGGTCGTTGCGACCCACGAGTCAACGGCATTGGCAGCCCTGAAAGGGGCAACAGTAAGATTTGACGGTTTCGTTGATGATGCGACCATTATTGACGGTGAGGCGCCAGCTTCGGCCGAGAGCGTTGTTTTTGTTAAAGCCCTGAACGTCTTTGCCGCTCTCTGTAGTGGAGGATACTATGTGTTCTGGGATAAGGCAACCCAGTTCTTCAGTGACGATGCCCACACCGTGATTCACAAGGATAAAATCTATTTGTTCGGGGCGGTCGGTTATGTATGGAACTCCGAAGAGGGTACTATTGTCGAGTTTAGCGGCAGCGGTGGCGGTAACACAATCAATGTCACTGAGGCATATCCGCTTGCGAACGGATTCTACACCCTTGCCACCGCCATTGTAGTTGTGGAGGAGAAGATGCGTGCCAAGGGTCGCACCATAACCTATGAGGTGTCACAGGGCAAGTGGGAGACCAAGCAGTTTGTCGGTACCGACATTGGCAGTTGGGATGCGGAAGCAAGCTGGGAGGATTTCGGAGGTGCTGGTACCATAAAGACTGTCACCGTAAATGGGACGGTTCAGAATCCAGACGCAACGGGCAATGTCAACATCACCATCAACGAGGTGGAGGTCGATGAGACGCTCGATGCGAACAGCACCAACCCCGTGCAGAACTCTGCCGTAACAGGTAAGTTGAACGAGATTGAAGCCAATACGGTATTCGGCATGAGCGCCGAGGTCAACGATGACGAGAGCAGTGTCCGCCTTGCCCTTACCAACAAGAGCGGTGCTGAGATTGCGGCTGTCGATATTCCTGCAGGTAGTGGCGGTGGCAGCGGTGATGCGAGTACCACGAAGATTGTGCTGAATGCTTCCGTAGATAACACCATTATCAAGCAGGGAGGCAACTCTAAGCTTTCCTATACCTATGACCACCAGTATAGCAGTGGCGATGACAAAGGCGTGACCACAGGACAGAAGGCTACCATAGAGGTGTCGATGAAGTATGGCTCATCGACCATATACAGCAATACCATTCAGGATGTGAGCAAAGGTACTTATACGCTTGACCTCTCCAAATACCTGCAGGTAGGTACCACAGACATTTATGTCCGCGCCACCACGATAGATCCTGGAACGGGTAAGACACAGACCAAGCAGAGTTATGTGTCGGTGAAAGTTGTTGCCCTCTCCCTGACAAGTTCCTACAATCTCGCCAACTCCATTGCGAACGGTGGTTATGGAGTTTATGACACCGTGAATATCCCCTATGCAGTCAGCGGTTCGGGAACAAAGGTCATTACCGTATATCTTGACGGTGTGCAGTACAATACCGCCACCGTTACCCGAAGCGGTACCACCAACGGCAGTTTCGGCATATCGATGACGGGGTTGTCATTTGGCCGACATACAATCCAGATGGTGGCGGAGATGGAAGCGGCTACTGGTCTTGTCCTGAAGAGTGAAAGTATCTACATCGACATTTTCAAGAGCGGTGCGGACGTTCCGCTCATCGGTACGAAGCTCCGTTTTGCCGATGGCCGTATTTTTACGGACACACACCTGACCCCGACACTTGAGGTTGGGCAGTATGCACAGCTCTCCTTTGAGTATGTAGCCTATGATCCGAACACCACCCCAGCCAAGATGGATGTGTACAACGGTGATGTGAAGAGTACCACCGTTAGCGTGGCACGCACCAGCCAGACATACAAGAACCGTTTTACCACCCAGGGCACAAACGAGATGATGTTCAAGTGCGGGGAAACGGAATACCTGTTCCATATCAATGTGACGGAGAGCAGCGTGAATATCGGTGAGACCACTTACGGAATGGTTCTGAAGCTGAATGCTGCAGGTCGCAGCAATGATGAGGAGAACCCCGCAGTATGGAGTTCTAACGGTGTTCAAACGACCTTCGAAGGTGTGGACTGGAAGTCGAGCGGTTGGACTGGGGAGTCGCTCATCTTGCGTAACGGTGCAAAGGCGCATATCGATTACAAGCCATTCGCAACGGATGCCGCCTCTACGGGATGCTCCATCGAACTTGAGTTTAAGGTTTCCAATGTGGTTGACCGCGAGGGCGATGTCGTTACCTGTATGTCTGGACCAAAGGGATTCCAGATTACTGCGGAGAAGGCCTCGATGTACACAGGCTCGACAAAGACCGTGACCGATGAGGACGGCAACGAAGTTGTCACCAATGTCGGTGTCGGCATGGAGTTCGCTTCAGAGGAGTGGCTGAAGGTGGCGTTTGTAGTGGGCAAGCGTGCTGACGGCAGGCTGATGGAGCTCTATATCGATGGAGAGCGAAGCAAGGCGGACATCTACGCTGAAGCCGACAACTTCCTCCAGGACACCCCACAAGGCATTACCATTGACAGCAGTTTTGCCGATGTTGAAGTCCGCATTGTGCGTATATATAACGAAGCCATATCCGATGATGATGAGTTAGGCAACCATATCGTAGACCGTCCTACGGCGGAGGAGATGGCAGACCTTGCAGACAAGAATGACGTGCTGGATGATGAAGGTCTCGGTATCGATATTGAGAAGATCCGCAAGAAGGGCAAGGGTGTTATCTTGATAGTCCGCAAGGGCGGTCTTGATGAGATAAATGCCGAGAACAACAAGGACACCAACTTCCTTGCCGATGTGTACATATATCCGCCTTGGGGTGGTGAAATCATCCTGAAGAATGTATATGTCCGCATTCAGGGAACTTCTTCAACCAAGTATGCCCGCAAGAACTACCGCATCTATTTTGCCAAGGGTGTTGAGCCTGAGCTTTGGATTAACGGCGTAAAGCAGGATTCGTTGAAAATGCCAGTTGTCCCTGGAGACCCTGCTGTCAAGGTTGCCAACCCGAAGTGTGACTATTCGGATAGTTCAATGACACACAACACAGGTCTTGCCAAGCTGTTCAATGACTGCTTCAAGGAGATAGGCCTGTTCACCCCGCCACAGGAGATAAACAATACAATCCGCACTGCCATCAACGGTTGGCCGTGCGATATGTTCTCGGCAGAGTCCATCGATGAGAAGCCGACATACCACGGTCAGTACAACTTCAACAACGACAAGTCAGGCTGGGCTCCTGTTGTCGGTTTTGAAGGTGTCGCAGGTATCGATGAGAGCAAGGTTATCAGTCTTGAGTTCCTGAACAACTCCCAGAAATTGGGTTTGTTCCAGGTTGACGAGGATATAGAGTCGCAGTTTGACAGAGAGTTTGAGAACGCCCTGGAGTTCAATTATCCAAAGGATACTGTGTGGTCTAACCCCAACACCGCTAAGGACGAGAAAGAGGCTAACAGTTACCAGAAGGAGGCTATCATGCGTCTGTGGCGTTGGGTGCGTGATTGTGTGCCAGCCGATGCGGATACGGTCAACTTCAAGGATATATCATCGTTCAAGAGCGAGAAGTTCAAGAACGAGGCTTCGATGTATTTCAACACGCGCTGGATGCGTACCTTCTATGTGTTCACAGACTACAACACCTGCTTCGACCAGCGTGTGAAGAATATGATCTGGATAACCTTTGACGGCGAGGTGTGGTATATTCTGTTCTACGATGGCGATACCGCCTACCTTGTGCGAAACGACTGCTTCCTTGCCTACAAGTACGATGTGGACCGTGAGACCTGGGACGCAGAAAAGAGCAAATACGCCTTCGAGGGCTATGCAAGTATGTTCTGGTGTCTTATCCTTGCCAACTTTGAAGCGGAACTGAAGTCTGATGCAGCCGCTTTGCGTGAGGTTATGACCCCCGAGCGAGTACTTCAGGTGCTGAATGAGGAGCAGATGGGCAACTGGTCGGCACGCCAGTACAACAAGTCGGGCGAATGGAAGTATATCAAGCCGATGCTTGAGGGCGTTGATGTGAAGGGAACGCTGACCAAGTACCCGCATATATACGCTTTGCACGGCAGCCGTAAGCATCATCGTATTCATACCATACGCAACCGATATGCCCTGCTCGATGCTAAATACGAAACGGGCAGTTACCGTTCGGACAACATCGATATGTACCTTGCCCGTACTGCAACGGAGGCAGCCAATACGATAGTGGTGACCGCCAACGAGGTGTATTACTTCGGCTATGGTACCAACAACTCCCCATCGATACAGCCGTCCCAAAGGGCGGAGAAGGGTGAGGAGGTGACGCTTACCTTCAGCGATGCGTTCACAGTCAATGACCCGATACGAGTATATGGAGCCAGCCGAGCCAAGAGGCTTGATATGCGAGGCGTGGCAGATAATCTGACGGGTGACGTGAACCTGAACAAGTGTACCAATCTCCAGTACCTGGACTTGAGTACGACAGGCGGCGGTGCATCGGGTTGGTGTGCTGTCCTTGACCAGTGCCGACAACTTCGTGAGGTAAATCTGAACGGTCAGAAGAATGCCAGGACAGGCACGCTTTCCTCTTCGGAGTTGAACTTCTCCAACCAGACACGCCTCGAGGTGATGAATGCAGGTGGAACAGAAGCCCAAAGTGTTGTGTTTGCTGAAGGTGCTCCGTTGCGTGAAGCTGTGTTACCAGCAACCCTCACCGCCCTGCGTCTGGAATATCTGCCAAAACTCGACAACAGCGGTTTGCTTGTAGAGGGTTACGACTCGATTGAGACCTTCCGCTTTGCCGAGTGCCCGAATCTGGATTGGGAGAATATCCTTGCCCGTTGTGCCAATGTGAAGCGTGTCCGTATTACAGGTGTCAATATGACTGGCGATGAGAGTTTCCTTGCGAGATACAAGCATTTGGGCGGTATCGATGCGAACGGCAATGCTGTGGACACTTGTGCCCTTGTCGGCTCATACCAGCTCACCGTCTACCTTGATGATGAAGTGTATGCCGAGTACAAGTCACGTTACCCAGAGTTGAACATTATGCAACCGCAGTACACGATGATCGAGTTCGATGAGAACGTATCTGCAGATGACAATGTGAGCAACCCCGACAACCAAACGGGTTGTGCCTATGGCAATGACTACGTGCCGAGCGGTCATATCAAAGCCATCCTGAAGCAGCGTTTCCGTTGCCTTGCCAAAGTTACCACCAAACCGACCACACGCAATATAACCATTGCAGGGGTTGAGACTACGGCGAACAACAAGGACGGCGTGATGACCTACTTCCCATTGCACGATGAGAACTCGAACTATTATGCAGACGCAGAGAAGACAACCAACTGTACCCCTGCAATGCTTGACGGTAGCGAGGGCGATGTGATGATGTTTGAGCCCCATTACTGGTTCAAAGGTATCAATGACTATCTGAACGGCAAGAACTACAGTTGCTACAGTACCAACAAGGCGATGCCCGATGTGCCCGAGGCGACAGTCCTGACACTCCAGGATATAACCGATGCGGGCGACTATAAGGACAAGTACAAGATAATGACAGGCAAGGGAACGCTTGCCAACTCTTATGCGACCGACAGCAATTATGCCGTGTGCCGTGTGGAGGTGTCGGGCTTCAAGCGTGTCCGCTTCCCGTCAGTGGTCGGTACAAACCTTATGGGTTCAATCTTTACGGACTCGGAGGGTAATGTCCTCGACAATGTGGTCGTATCATCTTTGTCGGTTAAGTTTGAGAACGGAATGTATCTCATATATGATGTGCCAGCAGGAGCCACAGAATTGCACTTCACTGTTTATCGAACCGCTGAGTTCGACAAGGTTGTGCTGTCTAACAGTGACAGGATTGAAGATATGGAGCCTGATTGGGTAGAGCACGAAGAGTGCTTCACCGCAGTGTTCGGTAGTTCTATCGTAGGCACAAAGCTCCGCAGTTGTATCACGGGAGGTTCGACCGCCGCAAGTATGAACTGGACGGACTTCCATTATTACAGCCAGGCACGCGGAATGCAGCAGATAGACTATGATATGCACCGAGATATAGCCAACCTGTTCTTTGCCAAGTATGGCAGACGCAACAGCCAGGCGCAGTGCGGTCACGGTCAGGACACCAATGCCCGCAAGACAGGCGGCACGGCAATGTTGGGCATGAAGGATACCGTCAACCCGAACAACAAGACCACCTATGCGTGGTATGAGGAAAACGGCTCCTATGTGCAGATAAACAATGTGAACTGCTTGGGCTATGAGGATATCTATGGTCACAAGTACGATATGATGGACAATGTGTCAGTCAATGAGGGTTCAGTAGATCATAAGTGGTATATTGTAATGCCAGACGGCACGACCCGCAAAGTCAAAGCGAAGACGGGTTCAGACCAGTTTACCACAGCTGTAGCTCACGGCAAGTATATGGACATCATACCAGTCGGAACATTGACTGGTAGTGAGACCACTTACTACTGCGACAAGTATTACTATGCGGGGTCAGTTAGCCGTGTGGTTTATCGTGGCGACAGCACCGCGCTCTCGCATGGCGGTGTGTCGTTCGCGAATGCGTATCACGATGCTTCGAACTCGTACACGTATATCGGGTCGCGCCTGGCCTTCCGCGGCAAAATCGAGAGAGCGCAAAGCGTCGAAGCCTACAAGGCGATAGCCGAAGTAGCATAGCGGGAGCGAAGCGACAAAGCGAAAAACGAACGGCGTTGGAACACCATTCCAACGCCGTTTTAATTGTTGAATACTGGCGTAAGCCAGTCGAAAATTTTTTGAAAAAGGGGGATACCCTCAAAGGTACATTTCGTTTTGAAAAAATGAGCGGTTCGTTCAAAAAAGGCGAAACGCTTCGTTTTGCGGATTATAAAAAGGAAAAAATGTGAGCCTGCTTTTATGTTAATTTCAATAAGTTTGCATATATTCGCACAGGTAAAAACGGTAAAAATAGTAAAACTATGAAAATTGTAGACCTTTCCAAGAATAATACAATCTTGAATAAGTTCGTTTCCGAACTTCGTGATGTGAATGTTCAGGGTGACAGTATGCGTTTTCGCAGAAATGTCGAGCGTATAGGCGAGATTATGGCATACGAAATAAGCAAAGAGTTGCAGTATGGTACCTCTACGGTAAAGACTCCTCTTGCCGATTCGGAGCAGAATGTGCCGCTCGACAAAGTGGTATTGGCAACTATTCTAAGAGCAGGACTCCCATTGCATACGGGCTTTCATAATATCTTTGATGATGCCGAGAATGCCTTTGTCTCGGCATATAGAGAGTATATCGACGAAACCCATTTCGATGTTAAGATAGAGTATCTTGCCGCTCCCCGTCTCGAAGGTAAGACTCTTCTTCTTGTCGATACAATGTTGGCAACGGGTAGCAGTGCCGAGCTTAGCTATAAGGCATTGTGTACAAAAGGTGTGCCGTCAAAGGTTATTCTTGCCTCGGTTATTGCCAGCCAATATGCTGTTGAATATGTTGCAAATAATTTTCCCGAGGATGTAATCCTCTATTGTGCAGCAGTAGACCCACAGTTGAACGAACATTATTATATTGTTCCGGGGTTGGGCGATGCCGGTGACCTTTGCTTTGGTGAGAAAGAGTGATAATCTTTTCCATATAATAAAATATGAGGCAGAAAGCGCGCTTTCTGCCTCATATTTATTCTGTTGTCTATCGAAGATTACTTTGCCAGCTGCTCGGCAACGAATTTCTTCATAGCCTCGCCGCGAAGGTTGCGTTTAACAATTGTACCATCGGGGCCAAAGAGCATAATCTGAGGAATACCCTTTATGCCGTAGATTGTTGTTGCATCTTGGTTGTCCGAAGCATAAAGTTGTGGATAGTTGATACCCTCGCTCTCGAGTGCCTTCTTGAATTCGGCCTCCTGATCCCATACGTTTACACCAAGAACGGTAAAGTTCTTGCCTCCAAACTTTTTCTGAAGCTCAACGAGGTTAGGAATCTCACCACGACAGGGACCGCACCAAGATGCCCAGAAATCTACAAGAACATATTTGCCTTTGCCTACATAATCCGAAAGCTTGGCAGCTGTTCCATCTATGTTCTTACCTGCAAAATCGGTGAACATTGCGCCCTCTTTTGTTGCCTCAAGAGCTTTAAGCGACTCTCGCTGCTCTGTTACCTGCTTGAAAACGTCTGCATATTTTACATTTGCAGCAGCAGAGTCAAGTTCCTCGACGCTGTTGTAGTCGCCTGCTGTCATAGCAAATACTAATGCACCAAAGATATTATCTTTGTTCTCTTCGATGGCAGTTGTGTAAAGAGCCATAATCTTATCCTGCTCGGCTGTGAGGACTGTGCGGATTGAGTCGGCGCTTACACCTGCCTGCATAAGAGCACCGTATGTCTCACGTAACTGCTTCGATTTTTCGCTGACACTATTCATAAGTGCTGCATTCTTGTCGTTAAGACCACCGTTGTCGGTGGGGTATTCACCTGTCTTTATATTTACTACAGCGCCATTGTCGATAATGACATTCTGACCTGCGCGACCCATAAATACCCTCTTGATACAGGGAGTTGCGAGAGCCTCTTGCGAGGTGAATGTGTATGCGTTGTTTGTGATAACTGCCGAGTCGCTTGGCTGCTCCTCGGTGTTGATATCGATAAGGTAGATTGTCTTGCCGTTGAGTGTAGAGTCGGCAACAGTTCCATTGATGGTGTAACCCACAGGCTGGTTTGTGCACGATGCCATTGCTGCCAATGCTATCGTTGCGATTGTAAGGTTCTTTTTCATTAGTTTAATTATCTAAGGTTAAAAATTTCAAATATAGCTGCGAAGATACTATAAATAGAACGAAAAAAGCTGTTTTTAACGTAATTTAAACAATTCTTCGGCTAATCGGGCTTTTCTCCTGATTCTATTGTTATTTTGCCGATGTTTCGTCCGTATTTTCCTGCTTGCTGAATTACAACCTCTTTTCCCTCTTTGTTTTTGAGGCGTATAGGTTCTTCGAATAGGTCGTGCGAGTGTCCGCCGAGGATAATATCTATTCCGCTTGTCTCGGCTGCCAACTGCCTGTCGTTTATCGTACCCGGGATATTCCATCCAAGATGCGATAGGCAGATGATGAGAGTGCAACCCTCTTTTCTGAGTGTGTCGGCACACACTTGTGCAGCCTCAATGGGTGAACGGTATTCTACGCCTTGATAATTTTCTTTGAGTACAAGGCCTTCGAGCTTGGGCGATAGACCGAATATTCCTATCTTTATTCCTCCGCACTCTGTGCTGATATAGGGTGGGATAAGGCCCTCACAAACTGTGCCTGTAAAATCGAGATTGGCACAAACGATGGGGAATTGCGCTCGTTTTACCAATTTTGCGAGGTTTTCTAACCCGAAATCGAATTCGTGATTACCAATTGTGCCGGCATTGTAGCCCAGGATGTTCATTGCGTCTATCTCGAAGGCTCCTTTGAATACATTGTAATAGAGTGAGCCTTGTGAAAAGTCGCCACAATCGAGTAGCAGCGTGTTCTCGGTGCCTGCGAGCTTTTTTTCACGCTCTATCAGTGCGGCACGATTCATCAGTCCCCCGCCTCGGTTTTTCTCGGGCTCTACGTGGCTGTGGGTGTCGTTGGTGTGCAGAATGGTTATCTTGTCGGCTATCCTCTCTTGGCAACCGCACACAAGGAGAGCCATCAATGCCATTAAATATATCTGTCTCATTTTTATATGCTGTTATTTATCGGTTGCGTCAATAAGTTTTACTCGTCCATCTTTGTGTGCGCTTACCCCTTTTGTTCTTTTGTGATGTCTTGCAATATACTCTATCATAAGGTCGCGCAGTGTGATGGTGTACTCTTTCTTGTTATATCCCTCGGCAAGTGTTGTCAGTCCGTCGTTACCTTGTGCAAGGTAGTCGCTGGTAGCTATGCGATATTCTCGTTTCAGCTGCTCCTCTTTGTCGGTCGGAATCTCTTTGCCTCCTATTTTCACTCGTCCGCAACGAGGATTGTCGGGATACCCTATTATCTCCATACGTGCGCCGCTTATGGGCTCTCCTCCCTCTTTGGCGATTTCGGAGAAGAGACGCAGCATCTGCTCACCGTTAAGGGTTATAAGTACAAGTCTGTTCTCAAAAGGAAATACGTTGTAAATGTCGCCAAATGTTATGGCGCCCTCGGTAATTTCGCTGCGCAGACCTCCTTTGTTGGTTATGGCAACGTCTATCCTCTGGCGGGTGTGTCTTTGGGCCTGCTCGCGCAGTGCGTCGGCGGCAAAGTTCATCAGCGAACTTTCGGGTGCCTCTACTGTCATCGTTGTCAGTGCGTGACCTATTACAGGCGATTTAATGCTGTCGACACTCTTCTCACCTCTTTTGATGTGTTCTATGATGTTGGCAGGGATACTCTCTATTGGCTCTTCGGTGACGGCTATTGTGCACCCATCGATATTTTTAATGCAGTACTCTCTATGACAAGAGGTAACAAACAGTTGTGCCGTAAGAAAAATGATTAGTATAATCTTCTCTATCTTCATAATTTCGTATTTAGGCTTCAAATTTACATTTTCTTATTAAATATGTGCTAATTTACAGTGCTAAAATAGCTTTAATGGTTAAAATTTCGCGGCTTAAGGAAAAATATCCTCAACTTTTTTAATGCGTTAAGAAAAAAAGAGCTATCTTTGCATCCGCTTCCGGCGTAATCGCTGTCAAGGAAGAGTAACTTGATATGTTGCGTAGGAGAAACAACAATTTAAAAAATCGTAAAAATGGATTTAATTAAGGTTGCTAAAGAAGCATTTGCTACAGATGTACAGCGCGAGATGGAGTTTCACCCCGGTGATACAATCACAGTAGCTTACAAGATTATCGAGGGAACAAAGGAGCGTATCCAGATGTACCGCGGTGTTGTTATCAAGATTGCAGGTCACGGAAACGAGAAACGTTTCACTGTACGTAAGATGTCGGGTACAGTAGGCGTTGAGCGTATCTTCCCCTTGAACTCACCCTCTATCGACAGCATCACAGTCAACAAGCGTGGTCGCGTTCGTCGCGCTAAGCTCTATTATCTTCGTGCCCTCACAGGTAAGAAGGCTCGTATCAAGGAGATTAAGGGCTAATGGTTGCGCTTGTCGCGTAGAAATAAAAGGACACCTTTTTTTGGGTGTCCTTTTTATTTTGGTCTAATTAAACGGGTTACACTCTAAACGATTGTCCTTTATGAGAAGCGCAGCAGCTTCCTCGTCGTGCTCGTTCACAAGTACCCACACATCGCCGCCTAATGTTGCGTATGGCGATGTAACGGCCGATAGGGTGTCATTCTCAATCATACATTTTATATGATTCGACTGAAGAAGGCCCTGTACTATCTCGGCCTGCCATAGATTTCCGTTGAAAACTCTCACTAAATGGTTCTGTGATATCTTGCCGCTCATAATTACCTCCTTTTTTCTGATAAAACAATATTTGGGCGAAGTTGGTTGTTGTGCAATTGCAAATGTATATTTTTTTCTCAACTATTGATATATTTATACAGAATATGTATAGTCTCTGTATAAAATATTGCTGAAAATTTTATATTATTCGCCGTTTGTGTTTATCTTTGCGGTAAAGCGCGAAAATAGCCTGCACTCGCAGTGAAATGGCAGAGTGTCTTTGCCGCTCTTGTTTGTTAGTCACTATCTTCGCGGTAAACTGTTTATAAACTTAAACTGAAATATTATGTTAGACGTAAAAGTATGTCTCGGCGAGGCCGAAGAGATGATGGAGCTTGCTATTATGCACCTCGAGGAGGAGTATTCACATATACGCGCTGGAAAGGCCAATCCTCACCTGCTCGACTGTGTACGTGTAAACTCGTATGGTTCCGAGGTTCCTATTAATAATGTTGCTACAATAACTACCCCCGACCTGCGTACAATCTCAATCAAACCCTGGGACAAAAGTATGTTCAGTGCTATTGAGAAGGCAATTATCGACTCTCCCGTAGGTATTATGCCTGCCAACAATGGCGAGGTTATCATCGTGGCTATTCCTCCCCTCACAGGAGAGCGTCGTCAGCAGCTTGTAAAGCAGTGTGCACGCGAACTCGAGACTGCAAAGATTAGTATCCGTAATGCTCGTCGCGATACTATAGATACACTTAAAAAATCGGTGAAAGATGGTACTCCCGAGGATGTAGCTAAGGACGGCGAGGAGAAATTGCAGAAGATTCACGATAAATTCATAAAGAAAGCCGAGGAGCTCTTTGCCGATAAGGAGAAAGAGATTATGACTGTATAAACGGCCGCAACGTGCAAGGTACCGTAATAAAAAGTTCGGGCAGCGTATACGATGTTCGCTGCGCCAATGGCGAGGTAATAGAGTGCAGAGTAAAGGGCAATTTCCGACTGAAAGGAATAAAAAGCACCAACCCTGTGGCAGTGGGCGATTATGTCGAAATAAGCGTCCGCGAGGATGGTACGGCGTATATCGTCGGTATTATGCCTCGTAAGAACTATATTGTACGTAAAGCATCGAACCTCTCGAAACAGTCACACATTTTAGCGGCTAACCTAGACCTCTGTTTTCTTGTGGTGACAATAAACCACCCTGTTACATCGACCACTTTCATCGACCGCTTTCTTGCTTCGGCCGAGGCATATCGCGTTCCTGTTGTATTGGTCTTTAATAAAATAGACCTCTACGGTGAGCAAGAGAACGAGGAACTAGACTATCTTGTGGCGCTATACGAAAGCATAGGGTATAGTTGCCTAAAAGTGTCGGCGACAAGCGGTGTGGGGATAGAGGAACTATGTAATATGATGCGTGGAAAGGTGTCGCTACTGGCCGGAAATTCGGGAGTGGGAAAGTCGAGTCTTGTGAATGCTATCTCTCCGTCGGTGGCGGCAAAGGTGGGCGAAATTTCGCATATACACGATACGGGTATGCACACCACTACCTATACACAGATGTTCGAGCTTATGCCCGATAGTTATCTTGTTGATACTCCGGGAGTGAAAGGGTTCGGCTCCTATAATATGGATACCGAGGAAATAGCTCACTACTTTGTGGAGTTTTTTGAACTGTCGGCCGGTTGTAGATATGGCAACTGCACTCATACGCACGAGCCGGGATGCGCTGTCCTTGAGGCGCTTGAAGAGGGTAGGATTGCACCGTCGCGCTATCAGTCGTATCTTAGTATGCTCGAGGATAAGGATGAGGGAAAATATCGTGGTGCGGAGTAGATTTCTCTTGTGACAAATAAAAAATGTTCAGCATTGTGTGTGCTGAACATTTTTTATTGTGTGTATATGAGTATTATCTCTTATTTCTTGGGATTATTGATGAGGAACTCGGCAATCTGAACTGCGTTCAGTGCTGCACCCTTCTTAATCTGGTCGCCTACAATCCACATACTTATTCCGTTGGGGTTTGTGAGGTCTTTGCGGATACGTCCTGCATAAACGGGGTCTTTACCCGAGAGGAAGAGGGGCATAGGATACTCTTTCTTTTCGGGGTTGTCCATAAGTACAAGCCCCTCGCCGTTTGCGATTGCCTCGCGAACCTGCTCTACTGTAAGAGGCTCCTCGGTCTCAATCCACAATGCCTGCGAGTGTGAACGCAGGGCGGGTACACGCACACAGGTTGCGCTGACAGCAATGTCGCTGTGCATAATTTTGCGTGTCTCGTTGAACATCTTCATCTCCTCTTTTGTGTAGCCGTTTTCGGTAAATACATCAATCTGAGGTATTACGTTGAATGCCAACTGATAGGCGAACTTCTCAACTGTGGGCTCCTCGCCTGCAAGCACCTGACGGTACTGCTCGTAAAGCTCGGCCATTGCCGATGCTCCTGCACCGCTGGCTGCCTGGTAAGTCGATGAGTGTACGCGCTTGATGTGCGAAAGATTTTCAATTGCCTTAAGCGCTACTACCATCTGTATTGTGGTGCAGTTGGGGTTGGCGATAATATTGCGGGGAGTGTCGTATGCATCGGTGGGATTTACCTCGGGAACAACAAGGGGTACATCGCTGTCCATACGGAATGCGCTTGAGTTGTCAATCATTATTGCACCGTGCTTGGTTATTGTCTCGGCAAAATCTTTTGAAACACCGCCGCCGGCCGATACAAAGGCATAGTCGACACCCTTAAAATCGTCGTTGTGCTTAAGCTCCTTTACTGTGTAGTCAACTCCACGGAAATTGTAAACCTGTCCTGCACTGCGTGCCGAACCAAAAAGCAGAAGCTCGTCAAAAGGGAAATTTCTCTCGTCAAGCACACGCAGAAACTCCTGGCCCACTGCGCCGCTTACACCAACAATAGCAATTCTCATTTTCTTGTATTATTTTGTATATTCTATTCTGTTTCTGAAAAGTTGTGCAAAATTATAAGAAAAATTGTATATATACTGCGAATTAGTCGATTTTTTTGTAAATTCGCCGATAAATTGACAGTTTATATGGATAATCATTGGTTACAGCGTGGCAATTTGATTTTGGGTGGTGAGAAAAGCGCTCGTTTATCCTCGGCGCATATCCTTATTGTGGGCTTGGGCGGTGTAGGTTCTTGGGCTGCCGAAATGTTGTGTCGCTCCGGGGTGGGGCGCTTCACCCTTGTCGATGCCGACGTGGTTGACGTTACCAATATAAACCGTCAGATGCCTGCATTGCACTCAACCGTTGGCGAGCCTAAATGCAAGGTTGTAGCCGAGAGACTGAGAGCTATTAACCCCGAGGTTGTACTCTCGGTGCGACAGGAGTTTATAGAGCCTGGAAATATCGATGAGCTGCTCGACAGCGTGCAATACGATTTTGTTGTCGATGCCATTGATTCGCTCGACTCAAAGGCTGCGCTTGTGTGTGGCTGTTGGGAGCGTGGAATAAAAATTGTTTCGAGTATGGGTGCCGGTGCCAAGTGCGATTTGTCACTTATACGCATAGGTGATTTGTGGAAGAGTGAGCAGTGTACGTTGGCAAAGAATCTTCGTCGTCTGTTACGTCAGTGGAGAGGACAATATAAACTGCCGGTGGTATTCAGTATGGAGCCTCCAATAAAAGAGGCCATTCGTCCCAATCCACAAGGCGGAAAGCCAATTATTGGCTCGTTGGGATATTTTACGGCAACATTCGGTTGCTATCTTACAGAATATGTAATTCGTAATATATGATTGAGGTTCGCAATTTGAAAAAAAGTTTCGGCTCTTTGCAGGTGCTTCGCGGTGTCGACCTAACTGTTAATAAAGGCGAGGTAATAAGCATCGTCGGGCCCAGTGGTGCAGGAAAAACAACTCTTTTACAGTTGATTGGCGCTCTTGACCGGCCCGATAGCGGCACAATATGCTTTAATGGAGATAATATAGCTGCTATGAGTTCGACGCAGCTTGCAAAGTTTCGCAATACTCATATAGGGTTCGTTTTTCAGTTTCATCAGTTGCTGCCCGAGTTTACTGCACTCGAAAATATAACAATTCCTGCGCTCATAGCGGGTCGCTCTCTTTCGCAGGCTACAAAAGATGCTATGGAACTGCTTAATCTTATGGGTCTTGCCGAGCGGGCGCATCATAAACCGTCCGAGATGTCGGGAGGTGAGAATCAGCGTGTGGCGGTAGCTCGTGCTCTTATAAACCGTCCCGATGTGGTCCTTGCCGACGAGCCGTCGGGAAGTCTAGACAGTCGCAATAAAGAGGAACTGCATAGACTTTTCTTTGAACTTCGCGACCGTTTTAACCAGACTTTTCTCATCGTAACGCACGACGAGGGGCTTGCATCTGTCACCGATAGAACGGTGAGAATGGTCGATGGAATGGTTTGTTTGTAAAAAAATGTTAAAATTAATGTTTGTTATTTGACTTTTTATACTTTTTGCAGTCATATAATTGAGACGAGGTTTATAATTGTCTTACTTGTTATTTTTCCAATGTTTGGTGTCTACGGTTCTTACTAGTTTAGTGGGAACCGTAGTTTGCAAAGGAACTACTATTTATAAACTTAAATATCAGACTGTTATGAAAAGAAATTTATTGTTTGTGTTGGTAGCGTTGATGGCTATTACATTATCGGCACAGGAGAATAGAGGTCGTGGCCGGCAGCGCGAGTTTAATCCTGAACAGGTGGCACTGATGCAGACTCAGCAACTTAGCAATGTTGTAGGGCTCGATAGTGTGCAGTTTCAGCTTGTGTATATAATGAATTACTCCGATGCTGTTGCTATGCAGGATAGTATGAAGGTGCGTCGTGCTCGTATGGAGGAGGCTCGTAAGAGTGGCAAAAAGATTGAGCGTCAGCGTCCTACCGAGGAGCAGATGCAGGCTCGCCGCGAGGTGATGAAACAGCGCAAGGCTGTAAAAGATGCACAGATGAAGGAGATTCTAAAGCCCGAGCAATACGAGAAGTATCTTAAATACAGCGAGGAGCAAGAGAAGCGTCGTCGCAGCTGGGGTGAGAATAGAGACCAAAGACGTGAACGTGGTGAACGTCGTGGAGAAAGAAAATAAGAAACATATTCTTATATTAGGCAGGGTAATCAAAAAAAGGTTACCCTGCTTTCTCTTTTTTATTATTGGTGTCTGGTAAAACTTTTTCAGTCTCTCATTTAGGCTTGTTTGCTAAATTCAGCCTTTTCTCATTGCCTCGGTTGCGGGCGATTAAAAATCGCCCCTACAGTCCGCGGTAAATCATTGATATTCATTACTTTTCATTGAGAGTAGGGGCGATTTCTAATCGCCCGAATCATAGCCTTTCATTGTTATTTTTCTCCTACTTTTCGTGCCGACGAAAAGTAGGAGAAAGGCTCCGTCAATAGCACTTTTTGGGATTATTCTATTTTTATCGGACAGTAATACTTTTTTATATTCTCTGTTGGGTGCAGCGTTAAAAATCACTATCTTCGCGCAACTATAAAGAAAATAGAATGATAGATTTACAGATAGAGGGGCTTGCCAAGAGTTTTGGTGACTTAGTACTCTTCAGCGATATTTCGTTTGCGATTGAGGAACGTCAGCGTATTGGACTCATTGCGCGCAATGGTAAAGGAAAAAGTACTTTGCTTAAGATTATAGCCGGTGAAGATACAGCTGATGAGGGTAAGATAACATTACGAAGCGGTGTTACAGTAGGTTACCTTGAACAAGAACCCGATTTTCAGGATGGACTAACGGTGATAGATGCTTGTTTGCGTCGCAATAGCGAAAAGTCGCAGCTCATAGCACGTTACGAGAAAGCGCTTGCCGATGGCGACGAGCGTCAGTTGCATCATCTTATAGAGGAGATGGACCGTCTCGAGGCGTGGGATTATGAGAATCGTGCCAAGCAGGTGCTTCAGATGCTGAAGATTACTAATTTCTCACAGCCTGTAACAGAATTGTCGGGAGGGCAGAAGAAACGCATAGCACTTGCATCGGTATTAATAGAACAACCGGATATAATGATACTCGACGAGCCTACCAACCACTTGGATATGGAGATGGTAGAGTGGCTCGAGGATTATCTGTCGCGTTTCACAGGCAGCCTCCTTATGGTAACGCACGATCGCTACTTTCTCGACCGTGTATGTAACGAGATAATAGAGATTGACGATTGTCGCATCTATCGTTATAAGGGTAATTACAGCTATTTTCTACAGCGTCGCGAAGAGCGTCTTGAGAATCTTGCTGCCGAGACAGCGCGTGCGCGAAATCTTCTGCGCACCGAACTCGATTGGATGCGTCGGCAACCGCAGGCGCGTGCCCATAAGGCAAAATACCGTATAGAGGCTTTTTATAAACTACAGGAGAAGGCGGCTGCAATGCGCGACGATTCAAGCGTGTCGCTCGAGATAAAATCGCAGTATATCGGTAGTAAGATTTTTGTGATGAAAGCTCTTGAGAAGGCTTTTGGCGACAAGGTTATCACCCACGACTTTTACTATACATTCTCGCGATACGAGAAATTGGGTATTGTAGGAAATAACGGCACGGGAAAATCTACTTTTATCAAGATGCTTCTTGGTCGTGTTGCTCCCGACAGTGGTATAATAGAGGTTGGCGAGACGGTAAAATGGGGATACTACAGCCAGGAGGGACTCTCGTTCAACGAGCAGATGAAGGTGATTGACGTTGTAAAAGCCATTGCCGAGGTTATCCCTGTTGGCAATCGTATGCTCACTGCATCGCAGTTCCTGCAACATTTTCTCTTCTCACCCGAGAAGCAGTATAGCTATGTTTATAAACTAAGTGGAGGAGAGAAACGCCGTCTCTATCTTTGTACGGTACTTATGGCGAATCCCAATTTCCTTGTCCTCGACGAGCCTACCAACGACCTCGATATTGACACATTGCAGATTCTCGAAGAGTATCTGCGCGAGTTCAAGGGATGCGTTATTGTGGTTAGCCACGACCGCTATTTTATGGACCGTGTTGTAGACCACATTTTCGTCTTTAATGGCAATGGTGATATAAAAGATTTTCCGGGTAACTACACCGATTATCGCGATTGGCGCGACGAAGAGCGTGCAGCGGCAGCAAAAGCCGAGGCCGAGCGGGCTGTCAAAAACAGCCAACCAAAGGCATCGCGACGCGACGATGGCGGTAAACGCAAACTCACATTCAAAGAACAGCGCGAGTATGAGGCACTCGAGGGTGAGATTACACAATTAGAGGAGGAAAAGGCGCAAATAGAACAGGATATGTGCAGTGGTACGCTCGATAATGCCACTCTTATGCAAAAGTCGCAGCGAATTGCCGAGGTGATGAATCTTATCGACGAAAAGACAATGCGTTGGCTCGAATTGAACGAGTTTGTATCATAAACCATTGTATATCATTAGCGAAAAATATTCGGGCGATTGAGAAACAACCCCACTTCACGTGTAGGGGAGATTTTCAATCGCCCGTTATCTATAATGAATAAATTAAATTCTATTCATCTTCACCGTAGGGTGTTTCATCTTCAGCTGCGATGGAAAGAGTGTCATCGCCTTTGTACGAATATGCGCCCGAAGATACAATATTGTGTAGTTCCTCGAATTCCAATGCCTCCTCGGGTGATATATCACGAGCTATTCTGGCAGGTTCTTCAAATAGAGCTGCCGCTGCTTCGGAGAGTAGTTCCTCACCTAAGAGGAACTTTTCTGTATTGTTATTTATCTTTTTTTGTCCTTTCATCGTTGCAAAGATAGTTACAAACGAGCGAAAAATATCAAGCTTGCTTGAATATTTTTTTTAGCGAGTGCCGTCTATTTTCGCGGCTTGCCGCAAAGATTCATTCAAACGAGCGAAAAATATCAAGCTTGCTTGAATATTTTTTTCAGCGAGTGCCGTCTATTTTCGCTGCCGTATTTCCTTTATTTCGCTTCGCGCCTTAAATCTTCGGCAAGGCGCTTGTCGCGTTTCACTCCCAATCCCTTTTCGTAGCACTCGGCAAGATGCAGCGTACCCTCTTTTACACCTATCTGATGCAGTTTGTTGGCCCAACTGTATGCCGCTTTATGCTCTTGAGCATTGTAGTGGTGGCGCATCATAAATAACATAGCTTCGGTGTGCGATTGCGCTGCTGCACGCTTTATGCTCTCAATAGGTGTGCCAATCTCTTTCTCGCTCGCAATGCCCTGTTGCAGCATATATCTGCCATACATATATTGTCCGTCGGCATTGCCGGCTATTGCCGTTGCGCGGAATAATTTAATTGCTTTTACGGTATCCTTCTCTACTATGGTGCCATTGTAATAGTGGTAGGCTACTTTGGCAAGAATGTCGCTTTGAGCGCACTCCTCGGCACGTTTTAACCACTCAGTAGCCTTTCTCGCGTCTCTCTTCCCGTAGTAGCTATGATATATTTCGGCAAGAGTAAACATCGATTCACCGTTACCATACTCGGCAGCAAGAGTGAGGAATTCCATCGCTTTATCAATATTCTTTGCCAGTCCGCGACCGTGTATGTGGCATAATCCAATCTTGTGCATTGCAGGCGGGTAGTTATACTGCAACAGTTCGGCATATATTTTTATTGCTCCTGTATATTTTTGCTGATTATACATTATATCACCAAGCTCGCACCTCTCTTTGAGCGCTTGCTCATCCTCTTTGCTGTATTGAATCTTCTGTGGTGCGCTGTTCTCTTGCTGCGTAGGTGTTTGCACATCTGTGGCCCTCTGCTCCATCGTGCGTGTGAGCATATTGCTGTTGCTGTAGAATGTGTTGCCGTCTACTCCGTCGACGTTTACTTTTATGGCATCGCAGTAGCTGCTGTTATATAGTTCGGCCTTTATCTTGCCGTTCTCGGCTTTTATGGTGGGTATCCAAAGGAGTGTGCGACGGTAGTCGTTGTTCTGTGCATCGGGCTTCATCTTGCCGTAGTCGGGCGAGTAGAACTGTTTGCTCTTGTTATATCCCTGGATTGATGTATAGCGTGCTGCGCTCATATTGGAGAAGTCGGGTGTTATAAGATCGCCGTCGCTCTCTTTTTGAGGGATGAGGCAGGCTACATAATTAGGGTTGAATGGTGCCGACTGTCCGCCACCGCTGGTTATCTGTCCCGATTTAAGTTCTCTGAGGAATACCTCGGGCATAGGGGCGTTGTCTACCCCCTCGCGTGCAATAAGGTAGCTTTGCGATAGGAATCCTAAATAGAATCGTGTGAACGGCTCTTTATTGTTCAGTGAACTTGTCTTGCGTCCCCAAGAGACACTTGTGTTCTCGAACTGCTTTCTTGTCTTTTCGTCGCTGCGTATCACTATTTCCTTGAAACGAACCATCTTCTCTGGGTCTTTTCCTTTGTAATACTCGGTGTCGGGTGCAGGAACTTTATATGGATCGTAATCGCCCAGGACTACCATTAGTTGCACCCAATAGGCCCAGTTGTAGTTGTGACGGTACATTGCACTGCGCACAACATCCTCGGCGGTGAGTGTGTTTTTGTAGCTCTGTTCCGTAGTACCCATATATTTTGTATTGTCTAATTTACCGGGGAAATACATATTGCCGAGATACTTTCCGTGATCCGATTTGCTGCCGTCTATGACATATATACCCGATGGGCGTTGATTGTCGAAAATGTCGGCAGTCTGATTCTCGAGGTGCTCGGCAGGGTCGAGGCCGTTATTCGTTGCTTCATCCTCTTCGAGGTTACTGTTCTCTTCTACAACATCGGTCGACTCAATATCGGTAATCTCGTTCATATAATCCTCGTGGATGGCAAGGTCGTACAGCTCGTCACTGGCGGTGCCGTCTTTAAGGTATGTTATATCCTGTGCATACTCCCACTCGTCAAGATAGTCGAAACGCATCTCGCTGTGAGGCGGACGTCCGTTGCGTACCTCTTTCTTTGCAGTTACAACCTCCAATGGTCCCAACATATATTCAAAGGGGTTCAGTCTGATAAGGCTGTCGTTAACAGGCTCCTCGACCGATTCTCCTAAATTCCTCTCCCAATAGTCGTAGAGTCGGAATTTGGGCGAGTAGTAACGGTCCAGAGAGAAAGCATACCACACATTGTCGGTGTGACGATAGTTATCGGTGGGGATTAGTTTGCCTACGCGCCTGCCGTAGAAATCGTCCAACTCCAGGGTAAACGAACCCGTCGAGTCGGTACGGAACTCCTCTTGCTCGGCAACCTTGTTGTCGTAGGAGAATTGCAAGCTTGTCAGGTTGAATTTAGAAGGCTTAATGTTTACTTTGCTGTATCGCCCGGGCCCATCCTCGCGGCTCTTCTGGTAGAGAGTACCCTTTAGTGTTATTCCTCGCTCTATGGGTTGCAGCTGCGACATCTTTATCTGTATTAGTTTGTTCCAGTCGTATGATGTCCATCCGTGAGTGAGCATAAGCAGGTCGAGCTGCTCGTCTCTATTCTTGTTCTCGGGCACGAAATATTGTGAGGCATCGGGGATATAGCCCTTAAGTTCCGAGCCCAACAGCAGATAACTATACATATTATAATCCCAAGATGTCGATTGATTGCCTGCGGCATCGGTTACCGATAGCGAGAATTGTACATTGCTATCGATAGGCTTGCCATCTTCGCGCTCTATGCTGATGGTTATCTTTTCGTGCCTTTTAGGGGTTAGGTTATTTATATTGTAGTTATTGCCTTTTACATTCAGTTTTACTGTTTGGCGGTCATTCTTTTGCAGTTGGGCGTGCATTACAAAGAACTGACGCTCGGCAAGAGGAATCTCATCGCTGAATACTACAGCACGTGTGACACCCTCCAAAAGACCGCTTTTGGGTAGAGTGAATGTGTGTTCGCTTTGCTCGGCAGGCAGTTTTTTGTAGAAACCCATAGTGCCGCGATGGAGCAGTGCAAAGCCCAACTCGCCACTCTCCTTGTCGTTGTTGCTTATTTTGATGGTTACGTTAGCAGCATCTTGTGTAACATTAATTCCTACACCGACCGCCTCAATCTTGGGCAGGTCGAAGCGGAAACGCTCTCTTTTACCCTTTTTGTTGGTGCTGTATACTTGAGCGGTGTATTTACTCTTTGCTTCGGGAGTTATCTCGAAATAGCCTTTGCCATTGTGTGTGGGAACGGTTGTCAGCAGAGGTTTCCCATCCTTAAGAATGGTTACGGTGTCGTTGCCGAATACCCCATCTATGGCGCGAAGTTCGTATGCAACACGTGTTGTGATACCACTCACAAGATGACCTCCCTCGGGGAAAAATGTGATTGTGCACTCGGGAAGTTCCGAATTGACCCACTCGCCACGATACATAAAACCACGTTTGCGGTCGAGCATATTCTTAAAATCCCAATTATTGGCATTTACCTTGTCGAAAATGGGAAACACACGGCTGAATACGGCCTCGCTGTTTCGGTTCAGCATATATCGTGTGTAGGCACGAACCTCGTAATATCCCGAGAGAAGCAGCGGGTTAAGTTCAAATTCACCGTTGCAACTGCCGCTATCGTCGAGTTTATACTTTTTTGTTTCAACCACGTAGCCCTCGGGTGCCACAAGCTCCACGTAGAGAACTTTGCTCAGTGTGCTTGTCTTGTCGCTGTTTCCACTTGTTACATATGCCTTGAACCACATCGTCTCGCCAAGATAGTAGGCTGTATTGTCGAAATGCATATAGACATACTCGGGGACTAGTGTTCGACCCATAACAAGGGCTCTCTTGGCAGTCTCGTCGACATTATTCTGTGCAGCTGCCGGCAGTGCCAATAACAGAAGAAACAGTGAAGATAGTATTGCTCTCATACGGTTTTATCGGTGTTTGTGTTATATATTCGCAAAGGTAATTATTATGTGTTGTAAATAAAAGTGATTAAGATTTTTTTTGCTTATTAAAGATTTCTAATTATAATGTTCTAATTATAATGCTATCCATATTTAATGGGAACAGTTGCGGGAAAGCATATCATTGAGTTTTGCTGTGTCAATGATCTTATGATAGAATCGGGTAAATGGTCGCTCTATGCTTCTATTCTTGTGGGTGTTGTTATTCAGCCGTCAAAGACAACTTTGCGCATCGAACCATTTAAGTTTTAGAAAACGAAGAATATATAGTAACTTAACTCTAAATGAGACTTATAAGTCAATGTCATTTCGAACGAATATGAGAAATCTTATATGCTTTTTAATATTGTTACCGGTAATTCTTGCAATATTTTGAGTTAAGTTCGTCAGTTGAGAATGTTGCAAGATAATTATATTCTTGAAAAACTCTGATTATTTAAAATATGATTCTTATATTTGCAAAATAATTACTTCTTTCTTAACATATAGAATGAGTGTAATTTGTCATTCAGAACGTGTTGATTAGATTTCTCACTTTGTTCGAAATGACAAGTTTGGCTATGTTTGTCATTCTGAGCGTAGCGAAGAATCTCTTACTGCGTTTAAAATGGCAAAAAATGAAATGCTATAAAGCCTATTATGATTAATGTTCATCGATATTGGGTGTATATTATGTCAAACAGAACGCGCACTGTTTTGTACATAGGTGTGACAAATGATTTGTATCGCAGGTATGTGGAGCATAAAACAGGTGTAATTGAGGGCTTTACAAAGAAGTATAGATGTCATTACCTTATTTATTATGAGGAATATAAATTTATAGAAGATGCCATAAAGCGTGAGAAAGAATTGAAAGGGTGGAATAGAGCAAAAAAAGAGAACCTTATAGCTTCAGTAAATCCACAGAAAAAAGATTTAGCAGAAGAGATGGAATGGTTCGATTAGTTATTTCTTAGAACCGAGTTTGTCATTCTGAATGTAGTGATTAGATTTCTCACTTCGTTCGAAATGACAGATGATGAAATATAAAAGTAATGATATATGTTGATTCGGTAATATGTCATCCCGAACCTTGTGTGAGGGAACTCAAAAGAGATAGAGATGTTTAACGTCCGTTTGCGGCAGATGTGATGCTGAGTTTGTCATTCAGAATGTGTTGATTAGATTTCTCACTTCGTTCGAAATGACAGATGCTGCAAAGACAAATGAAACAGTATTTTTTAGAATATAAGTAATATAAGTATCAAAAAGTTTAACATTAAAACAGCAATTTACGAAACAGACAGTTATTATGTTTTTTAGAGACAGGCTTCTATAGAGGTTTGCTCTTTAAGAAGAACGTAAATACATACACTTATATTTAGGGTAAAGAACTTTTTTTCTTTTAACGTGTTTGTTCTTTATTCGGAATATTAAGACTTTTGCTTCTTGTTCTCACCAACTGAAACCGCCAATTTCACACCGAGAATAAGCAAGATAAGAGTCTGCGTCCAACGTTGGGCGTAGATTGTTCCTGCTTATTGGGTGGAAGGTTACTTGGCGGTACCTGGTTGGTCGATAGGCTATTAGCGGACAATTTACGTCCTTCTTGTTTTTTACCAATCAAAAACCGCCAATTTTTGAATTAAGCAACCTGTAAACGGTTGTAACAAACCTTATTATTTCACCAAAAACAAGAATTATGGACAAAATCAAACGTTACCTTGTCATTGTAGTGACAAGTCTTTTGCTGTTTACACAAGCTTGGGCCGCCGAGCGCACAGCACCAACTTTCCCCACATCAGCAACAGTGGAGAGCGGTAAAACCTATTATCTTTATAATATAGGAACCGATAAGTTTCTTACACGTAGTACCACCGGTACAAGCTATCCCGGGTTGGGCGAGTATAGAAATGCTATTGCAATAGATGTAAAAGAGAAAACCGATGGGTCATATACACTGCAAATAAGCGAAAGTAAGTATTATATTTATGCCCAATCTTCTTCTATGTCTACTCAATCGTCATTAGACAGAGAGTGCTATTATACAATAACAGGCAATGCTTCCTCTTATAAGATACAGCGTGCCCCTGCAAATACAAGTTACTATAAGGAGAATGAGTTTGTAGGCTACGCTGCAGACGCAACAAATGACCGAATTGTTCCCAATCTCACCGAGGGTAACATCACTTGGAAATTCATAGAGAAGGATGCTGCCGAATATTATATAGCAAAGCGTCGTCTTTACGATGCACTTCAAACCACGGATACCTACTTTTATACAGTTGATAATTTCGAGAAGGTATATAAAGACCCGGCAAGCACTACCGAACTGTTGAAAGAAGCTGCCGATAATATAGAAGGAGGTCTGTTGCTATCTTCTGAGTATGTGAGCCGCGAGTGGAGCGATTATCCTATCTTCTTTGTAAATGATGCCGAGAATAAATGGAAAGTTTCCGGAACCACAGGCAGCTATTCCGATAATATATATATTAGACCTGATTCCCCGGGTACATATAGCTTAAAGGCGCAAGTGGCGAATGACGTAGATGCTACAATCTCATATATGTTATATAGTCAATACGGAATGGCGGCCGAGGTATATGTCGATGGCGTAAAAGTACGTGAGATAGCAAAAGGTATGACAAATGAGCAATGTGGTTATCAATACTCTCGCTATTTCGATAAGCTATCTCCCGGTAAGCATACAATTGAATGGAGATATATTTATACATCATCGAGTTATAATTATGATTATGGATATATATATGATATAGGTATCGAAAAGACTCCATATTTCGAGGTTAATCTATTGGAGCCCGGTAGTCTTGGTACCGAGGTGTTGTATAATGTCGACCATATAAAGGATGTACGTCGTATAAAGATTAATGGAAAAATGAACGACGACGATTGGGCGAAGGTTACTATGATGACAGGACTTTATTCTATAGACCTTAGTGAGGCTCTTGTAACTTCGATTCCGGAAAAACAGTTTGATAATTACTCAGGACATTGTAAATTTTTACACGAAGTAGTTTTGCCCGATTCATTGGAAGAGATAGGTGAAGATGCTTTTAATTATTCTTATGTGCAAAAGATGAATTTCCCTAAAACATTAAAAAGTATTGGGAAAGATGCTTTCTACAAAGCAATGCTAAGTGAGGCGCTATTACCCGATAGCATAACATCGATAGGTGACAATGCTTTTATGTATTGCTATTTATTAACGACGGTGCATTACCCCAAAGGGATGACCTATGTACCTACTTACTGCTTTTATTACTGTAACCATCTTAACACATTTGAGTTGCACGAGGGAATAACCGATATTTCTTCTGAAGCTTTTAGCAGTGCGTTGTTATTTAACCCGCGAATCCCTAAATCGTTGAAAAAAATTTCTAATAGAGCATTTAAAGGTTGTGCAGTAGATTCTCTGTTTATTTACGAGGGGGTAAACGTTTACGCCGAAGCGTTTTATGATTGCGATAAACTTGTTTATGCCGAGTTCCCAACATCTTATTACGAGGCATCATTCAATCCGGGTAGTTCTATTATAAGACATTGTTCTAATCTTAAAACATTAGTCCTTAAATCGCCCACAGTGGTTGGTGGTGATGGTAAGTCAAGCTTCCTGTCGAATTGCCCCAAAGATGTAGTAATTAAGGTGCCTTCTTTCCTTGTTAACTCATATAAATTGGACGAGTATTGGTATAATTACAAAATCGAGGGCTTTAACACCGGTGATGTTAAGAACTGGACATTGAATAACGACCTTATAATGAATACACGTGAGCGTTTCGATGGAAAACCAAACCTTACAATAAACAGAACGGGTTCTATAAAACTTAATGGCGATGCTGCGCAGTTGTTCGATACATTATACACAGTATCGTACAACTATTATAATGGCAGAGGTGATGATGAGTATGCACGCATTCTTGTTAACAATGATGCAACAAAAATTATAGGCCAATATAAACACGACTATTACGTAACAGGAAAATATTGGTATTTTGTATCGCTTCCCTTTGACTTTAAGATTAGCGAGGTTATACCGAGTGTAGAGGGTACAAAGTGTGTATTCCGTTATTACGATGGTGCAACACGTGCTGCAAATGGTGCATCGGGTAATTGGAAAAACTATGCTGCGGATGCTGTCATTCTCGCGGGTACAGGATTTATTGTACAGACAAGCGCTAATTGTTGGCTTACATTTGCTGCCCTTGACAATGCAAGCAAGCAGAATGTGGTCTCTAATGAGGAGTTTGTAAAGGCACTTGCTGCTAACCCCGCTGACAAGGCGGCGAACCGCGGATGGAATCTTGTTGGTAACCCGTGGCAATGTTGGTACAATATCCACGCGCTTAATTTTGTTGCGCCAATTACCACTTACGATGTCTGCAACAAAAAGTATAATGCCTACTCAATTATTGACGATGACTATGCAATTGCACCCAACGAGGCCTTCTTTGTGCAGTGTCCCGAGAATGTGAATTCAATTTCATTCCCCGAGACCGGCAGACAGTTGACAAGTGAGATTATAAACCAGCAGAGTGCACCATCTGTTAACTCAAACGCAATGAACCGTCAGTTGGTAGATGTTCTACTGTCGTATGGCGAGTTTAACGATCGTACACGTGTGGTATTCAACGATGCTGCGTCTATGGAGTATGAGACTCTGTTCGATGCAAGTAAGTTCTTTGCTACCGAGGGCGATTGTCCGCAACTATATACTATTGGTGGCGATGGCACCGAGTATGCAATAAATGAGCGTCCCTACAGCGGTGGTAATGTACAACTTGGTGTGGTATTGAAACACGATGGCAAACATACATTCTCGATTAAACGCAGCGATGTACGCGAAGTTGTGCTGTTTGATAAAGCAACAGGCATAACACATAATTTTGCCGATGGCGACTATACTTTCACTGCCGATGCGGGCAACTATACCGATCGCTTTGTTCTTGGTGTTACAATGGCTCCCGCGACAACCGATGTCGCAAACCTCGAGGAGGTTGGTATAAGCATTGTTGCAGCCGATGGTTCTATTTGCGTTAGTGGTGCCGAGGGTACCGTAACAATCATAGCTGCCGACGGACGCACTGTTGCCGAAATAGGTGGCAATGATACTCTTACAGTCTCTGCCGGTACATACATCGTGCGTACCAATGCAGGTGCGGTTAAGGTTATTGTAAAGTAAAACATCTGCGCTATGAGACGAATCAGATATTTCTCCCTATTTGCAATGCTGCTGTGCAGCATTGCAATGTTGGGACAGGATTTCAACCCGGCCAATCCTGCCGAACCTGGCGTTGCGCCACGTAAACTTACTCTGAAGGCTTCTCCAGCTGCGGGAGGAACTGTTTACGGTGCAGGACGCTATGTTCCCGAAACAACAGTAGGACTGCGTGTCTCGGCAGCATCGGGTTATGTATTCGAAAAATGGACTGATGAGAAGGGTAATACAGTCTCCTCGGCAGCCTCTTTTAACTTTAAGAAAGGTGATGGCGACGAGACTCTTATTGCACATTTTAAATTTGTGTTCAACCCGTCAAGTCCATCTGAACCGCAAGACCCATCTACGATATTGTACTATCGTCTTACACTTGCAGCCGAGAAGGGTGGTAGTGTCAGTGGAGGCGGAAAATATCAGGTAGGAAAGAATGTAAGTGTAAGCGCATCGTGCGAAACAGATTATGTATTCGACTATTGGTCGAATTCGGCAGGTGATACTGTCTCTACAAGCCGTACGTTTACATATAAAACAACTGCTGCCAATGAGACTCTGACTGCTCATTTTAGGTTCGTATTTGAACCGTCGAGTCCTTCGGAGCCTTCCGACCCTATTCTGCACCATAATATCACTGTGAGCACCGAAGATGGTGGAACGGTGTCGACATCTTCTAAAAGGCTGCTCGAAGGTAAAAGTGCGACTATCACAGCTACAGCCAATACCGGTTATCGTTTTATTGGTTGGTATGTGTCCGATACACTATATACGTCGTTGCCGCAGTTCTCATATACAATGGGTAAGGAAAATATTCACTTTGTGGCACTCTTTGAGTTTAATCCTTATAACCCGAGTGAGCCGCAGATGCCCGAGAAAAATAAGTATGCCTTTTATATGATGACTGTGATTGGAAAACCTGGAGATATTCTGGATATTCCTCTTTATCTCACAAGTTT
The DNA here is from genome assembly GCA_017938245.1 of Bacteroidaceae bacterium. Taxonomy (GTDB): domain Bacteria; phylum Bacteroidota; class Bacteroidia; order Bacteroidales; family Bacteroidaceae; genus HGM04593. The sequence continues at coordinate 41,981 of JAGBBX010000024.1, read as the reverse complement.
GGATACGTTGTGCGATATGACTTTCCAGTTAACGTTCCCTCTTGACTTGAAACCCAATATTGACGAGGTTTATGTCAATGATAAGGCACGAGGATACAATGTATCGTGTTCTGTGGTAGATGATACTTGTTACGTGTTCTCACTGATAGGTGGTAAGATTGCCGATGGTAACACCGAACTATTGCTTTTTAAGGTGAAAGTGCCCGATGACTATGCAACAGGACTTTCGGAACGTACCAAGATTAATCAGGTGTCGGTTGTTGAACCCGACGGTGAGCGTCTGACAGTATCTACCCGTAACGGCCGTATTGCTATTTATAAGCGTGGTGATACAAATGGAGATAATGTGGTTAACGTTACCGATGTAATGAACCTTGTTACACACGTTCTAAAAGAGGAAACCGAGGTGTTTATCGAGGAGGTCTCGGATATGAACGATGATGAGACATTTAATGTAACCGATGCAATGGGTATTGTTGAGGTCGTACTCGATGAGTGATTATTAATGTAATTTGATTATCTATGAACAAGATATTGATAACGGTAGTAATGTTATTCTCGGCACTCTTTGTTAGTGCCGAGGATATGTTGCAGGTTGTGCCATTTAAGGCAGAGCCGGGTGCAACATCGGCCGATGGATTGTCGTTCAGTATATCAATGAACAACGCTACAGCCGATATATGGGCTTTTCAGTTTGATATTCTTTTACCCGAGGGGATGACTCTTGATGATACAGGTGGTCTTAATCCTTTTGAGTTGGGTGATCGCTGTCCGCATACTATCGGACGAGGTGGTGTAAAGAATTTTAAACACATTGTGAACTATAAATTGCAGGACGATGGTTGGTGGCGCGTAATCGTTATAACCACTGAGGCCGACCGTATAGAAGGTAATAGTGGCGAGGTGCTACGCGCCTATTATCTTACCGATACCGATTTTCCCGAGGGTATACACCCCATTTATGTGCGTTCAACCGTACTTACAGTAAATGGAAATTATGACATAAAGACACCGAATTCTTCGTCGTATTGTTATGTCGGAGAAGAACCGTTTACTAAAGAATCATCGATTGATTTGAGTGCACTTTCGGGTTATATACCCTCTTGGGTCGCAGCCTCGATTGGTGATGGGTTATCGGTGAATAAGGATTTTGTCGGTATCGATATTTCGGGTGCCGACAGTATCGGGGGTAAGATAGTATTTCCCAATAAGAATGCTTTGTCTTTTGTGAAAAGCGGAACAAAGTTTAATGCCGAAAAAATAGATGGAAACATAGTGGAATGTAACGATGGATTCTCTTGTAACAAGTTTTCGCTGTACGACGGTGAGTATAATTTGTATGTTCCTCAGCCTATAGATTGTAGCACGGCCTCTTTTGACAGAGCTTTCAAGGCGGGATATTGGTCGACTGTTTGTCTGCCTTTTACTCTTTCTTCGGAAAAAGTGCAACAATTGAAAGATGCCGGAGTGATTATCGAGAAACTATCATCGTTTGATATTAAAACCGGTAGCATAACATTTGAAGAGGTGGATGAGATGCTTGCTAATACTCCGTATATAATAAAGTGTAGCAAGGATATGACTCCTTTTACCAATGTAGCCATAAATGGTATAGAGACCACAGTATCGTCTACCGAGGTGGAAGTGGGCGATATAGCAATGTTGGGTGTTTATAGTACTACAATGCTTAATAGTAGCTCCAATTTAAAGTATTATGTTTTTGATGCTTCAAATGGCAATTTTGTATTGGTTGGTATAAATGCTAAGGTTATGCCTTTTCGTTCCTATATAGTGGTGCCAGGCGGTGTTAAACTCGGTAGGGAGTTGAAAGTAAATCATTCTTCGGGTTCTCATACTCTTGTAAATGGTATTACTAAAGATGACGATAAGGTGGATGTCTATTCGGTAGACGGTAATATTGTATTTAAGAATGTTGATGCAACCTCTTCGTTAAGTGAATTGCCGACAGGTGTTTATGTTGTGGGAAAGAAGAAAATATTTGTATCAAGAAGAAAGTAATATGAAAAAGTATTTTGCACCTGATTTTTACTTTGTAGAGTGTAATCTGGAACATATCATAGCCACATCGTTCGATACACCCGATAACCCCGAAGATAATGTTGTCGCTGGGGCACCGGAAAGACGCGAGTGGTCGGAGGATGGGCTTTGGGATAGACGGATGTGGTAATATTGTATTTTACGGAATAATATTGTGTTGTAGTGATACGATATTATATCGTAATGTTTCTTTTAGGCGTGTCATTCTGAACAAAGTTAAGAGTCTGAATACATCAACTAAATGTTTATCAGATACTTCGCTATGCTCAGTATGACACGCGATGTCTATTTCTTTCTGTTGCCGGATAAGAGTCGCTCTTGCAGTGTCTGCATCCACTCGTACCAGTTGGGTACATAAAGTGTGGCAATCACTGTATTTACCAACATTCCGAATACAACAGCTGCGCCCAATGAGAGACGGGCTGCGGCGCCTGCACCTCCTGCAAAAAGCAGTGGCATTACTCCCAGGACAAAAGCAAAAGAGGTCATCAGAATAGGGCGCAGACGTACGTGTCCCGCCTCGGCGGCACTGTGACGAATATCGTTGCCCGATGCGCGAAAGTCGCGGGCAAACTCAACGATGAGAATACCGTTCTTGGCGCTGAGGGCTATGAGCAGGATAATTCCAATCTGTGTGTATATGCTCACAGGAATATCCATAATTGCGCAACCCATTATGGCACCCAACAGGGCGATTGGTACGCCTGTGACTGCTGCCACAGGGCTTGTCCAACTTTCGTATTGTGCAGCAAGCACCAAATAGGCAACCAAAAGTGCTAAAGCAAGAATAATGGTGGTTGTCGAACCGGCACTCTCCTCCTGAAATGCCACTCCCGTCCACTCGTAGCCAAACTCATTACCCATACTACTTCGAAAAGCCTCGGAGATGCTCTCCATAAGCTCGCTCGAGCTGTATCCGGGAGCGGTGTTACAGGTGACCGAGGCGCTGTTATACATATTGTATCGTCCCAACTGGTCGACGCCAAGAATTTCCTCAATTTCGATGAAGCTGCTGAAAGGCACCATTTCGCCACTGCTGTTGGCAAGGCTCAGGGCGAGAACGTCGTCAATCATCTTCTGGTTCTTCTCGCCTGCTGACATTTTTACCTGCCATATACGTCCCAGCATTGTAAAGTCGTTTACATATACCGAACCCATATAATAACTCAGGGTCGAGAGTACAGCGCTTATGTCGAGTCCCATACTGATGGCCTTATCGCGGTTAATGTTTATTTTGTATTGCGGTACATTTGCTTCGAAAGAGCTTGTCATTGAGGCTATTGCAGGGTAGCTGCCGCTCTCCTCGATAAGTGCTTGTACTGCTTTTTGCATCTCGCCCGTACCAAGCGCCTTACGGTCCTCGAGTTGCAGTTGCAGACCTCCTACATTGCCTATTCCGGGGATTGCAGGCGGGACGATGGCAAAGCATTGCGCCTCCTCTATCTCTACGTATGCCTGACGGTTGAAGCGCTCTACAATATCTGCAGCTTTCTGCCCCTTGCCTTTGCGCTCGCTCCAGTCGCGCAGCACCACGAAAATAGCGGCTGCATTGCTCTGTTCGCCATTGTTCAGTATGCTGAATCCGCTGATGGCAATATTGGTCTTTACCTCGGGGTAGCTGTCAAGGATTTTTTCTATTTTAGAGGCAACTTTCTCGGTGCGTGCAAGCGAGGCGGCAGGGGGTAGTTGAACCGATATAATCATATATCCGTCGTCCTCTTCGGGGATAAAGGTAGATGGCCACTTTACGAACATCACCGCTGCGAGAATAGCAAATGCCGCAAAGCTTATGGCAGCAACAGCAGGCTTACGCAGCAGCCATTCGACACAGCGGTCGTATGTGCGCTGAATGGCATCGTACATCTTGTCGAACCCTCGCAAAATAACTCCTTTGTGCTCGTTTACCCTTGTGGGGCGCAGCATAATGGCGCAGAGGGCAGGGGTAAGGGTCAGTGAGTTGAATCCGCTGAGCAGTGTCGATGCGGCTATAGTAAGTGCAAACTGTTTGTAGAGCTGCCCCGATATTCCGCTAATCATTGTGGTTGGCAAGAATACTGCCATCATCACAAGTACAACACCTATTATAGGCCCGGAAATCTCGCTCATCGCCTTGTCGGTGGCTTCGCGTGGTGGCAGCCCCTCGGTGTCAATTATTCGGGTAACATTCTCCACAACAATAATAGCGTCGTCAACCACAATGGCAATGGCAAGCACAAGACCAAAGAGTGTAAGGGTGTTTATGGAAAATCCTAAAAGCTCCATTACTGCCAATGTTCCAATGAGCGACACAGGGATAGTGAGGCAGGGGATAAGTGTGGCACGCCAATTTTGCAGAAACAGGAAAATTACCAATATAACCAATGCTGTTGTCTCGAACAGGGTGTAAAGAACCTCCTCGATAGAGCTGCGTACAACGTCGGTGGTGTCCAATGCAATCTGATACTGCATATTGGGCGGGAAATTCTGCGAAAGTTCCTCCATACGTTCCCGTACCGCCTTAGAGACGGCAAGCGAACTGCTTCCCGGTAGCTGATAGACGGCAAGGGCTGCGGTGGGCTTTCCTTTTAGACGCGATGAGGAACTGTATGTCTCGCTGCCAATTTCTATTTTCGCAACGTCGCCCAAGCGTAGCATATCTACCCCGTCGTTGCGTATCACAATATCGGCAAACTCTTGGGCGGTGCGTAGTCGTCCCTGCACATTAAGCGTATATTGAAAAGCATTGTCGGCACCTTTTCCAAGCGTCTGCCCCACATAACCTGCCGATACAGCTATATTCTGTTTGCTTATGGCTGCATAGACCTCCGAGGGGGAGATACCGCGTATGCGCATAGCTTCGGGGTCGAGCCACACACGCATTGAGTATTTTCCTGCTCCCATAACGTTTACCGCACCCACTCCCGGGGTACGTGTGAGACGGTCGACAAGATTCAGCTGTGCATAGTTCGACAAATAGAGCTGGTCGTAAATGGAGTCGCCGGTAAGGGTTATGAACAGCACTATGTTCGACGACTGCTTTTGCACCGTAACACCCTGCTGCGTCACCTCGCTTGGCAGCGAGTTAAGGGCAATGTTCACTCTGTTCTGAACAAGAACGGTTGCCATATCAATATCGGTACCGACTTCGAATGTAACGGTGAGATTATATGTGCCCGAGGATGATGAAGTAGAGCTCATATATATCATATTGTCCACACCGTTTATCTGCTGCTCTATGGGTATACCTACCGTTTGTGCTATTGTCTCGGCATTGGCACCGGGGTAGACGGCGGTTACCTGTACAGTGGGTGGGGTTATCGATGGGTATTGGTCTATAGGCAGTACAAAGAGGGCTACAAGACCACCCACCAACAGCAGCAGCGATAGTACTGTTGCGAATATTGGGCGGTAGATGAAAAATTTGCTGAAATCCATAATACAAGGGGGGCGATGGGGTGGTGTATTAGTTCTCCGATACGGGTGTTATTCTCATCCCGTTACGTACTTTTATAAGTGCTTTGCTGACGTAGCGCTCCTTGGGCGAAATGCCGCTGCGTATGATGCACAGGGTATCGTCGACAATGTTTCCCTGCTCTATGTGGCGGTACTCTACAGTGTTCGAGTCGCTGACCACGTAAAGGAAATTTCCCGTCTGGTCGGTGCCAATGGCTGCGTCGCGCACAAGAATAGCGTCCGAGAGAGTCTCGTATGGCAGTATGACGCTTATGTAGCTTCCCGGCTTAAGAAAATGGTCGTTGTTGGGAAGAGTGGCTCTTACGCGCAGGGTTCCGGTGCTTGTCCTTACGTCGGGCGATAGATAATCCATTTTGGCATTGCGCGTAAAATATCGGTCCTCGCCCAAAGTGAATGTTATCTGCTCCTCTTTGCCCACCTCTTCTTTTCGCTGTTGCTGTCGAAGCCATTGGTTGTCGGTTACATCGAAATAGGCATACATATAATCGTCTTTGTATAGTTTCCCCAGTTCGACGGGGCTTGCGGCACCTGCAATGTAGCTTCCCGTAGATAACTCCGAGAGGCTCATTATCCCGTCGTGCGGAGCACGAATGTGGCAGTAACCCAGATTCTTTCTTGCAGTGGAGAGGGCTGCACGTGCATTGTTTACCTGTGCTTTGTATGTGGCTACCGAGGTCTCGGCTTTTATCACTTCGATGCGGCTGACAGCATCGCTTTTTACCGCCTCCAACATTCTCTCGTAGTTGTTTATGGCATAGTCGAGATTGGCTTCCGCGCTGTTTAGCTCGGCCTCGGCCTGTGTGACAGCATTTTCGTATGTGGTGGGGTCTATGACAAAAAGCAGGTCGCCGCTTTTTACCCTCTGTCCGGGAGTGTAGTTCTTGCTTATGAGTGTGCCGTTGACACGTCCGACGATGGATACTGTTGCCTCGGCCGAGAGGTAACCGGGATATTCGCGGGTGAGGGTGACGTTGCGCATCTGCGGACTCTCTACTGCTATCGGAGGCGCCACCGCAGGGGTACTGCTGCTCTTTGGTGTGCAGGCTGTGAGTGTTATTACTGCAACTGCTGTTACTACTATTCTGTTCATCTGTATATAGATATTTGAGGTTACTATTTGTTACCATCCACCGCCCAATGCTTCGTATAGCTGCACAAGGGCTTTCAGAGAGTTCCCTTTTGCCTCTACGAGATTGTTCCTGTAACTGAGCAGTGTGCGTTGTGCATCGAGCACATTCTGGAACTGCGTGAGTCCTTGCTTGTATAGGTCGAGCGACAGGCGCAGTGTCTCTTCGCATTGGTTTACTGTCTCGCGCAGTGCCACTATCTGTTTTATCGAGTTGCGATAGAGTGCCATTGCGTTCTCTACCTCTTGCATTGCAGTAAGTACTGTTGAGTTGAATTGCGCAATGCTTTGGTCGAGGGCAGCTTGTGCTTCTCGGGTAGTATTGGTGCTTCGTCCTCCGTCAAAAAGATTCCACGTAAGTGAGGGGGCTATCTGCCACGTCATACTGCGCTCGCGCGGCAGATGCTTCAGCTCGCTCGACGAAAATCCTATGGAGCCGTTGAGGTAGAATGTGGGCAACCATTCGCGTTTCGATGCTCCTAATTGCTGCGCATACGACTCTATGCGGTATTCTGCTGCACGTACGTCGGGACGACGGCGTAACAGGGCGGCAGGTACTCCAACGCTGATAGGCGCTACAATTTGCGGAAGGGGTGGGGTGCTTTGCGGCCAACCGTAGAACTCCTGTGGATAGCGTCCCAATAGCACTGCCAATGAGTTGCGATACTGCTGCACAGCTCCCTCGGCAGGGGGGATGGCTGCAAGGGTACTATAGTATACCGAGCGTGCCTGTGCGACATCTAATTTAGATGCAAGGCCGCTGTTGTAGCGCACCTCTACTATATTCATTATTTCGCGTTGCGAGGCTGCATTCTCGTTAAGCACCTCTAACTGCGTAAGGCTCTGTACGAGAGAGAAATATCCTGTTGCAACATTGGCATATAACGCGACGAGTACATTGCGGTACTCCTCTTTGCTTGCATTGTAAAGTCCTTTCTGCGAGAGCGACTGTTTGTATAGTTTCCCGAAAAGGTCGACCTGCCAACTGACGCTTGCCGCTGCATCGAAATATCCGCTGTATACAGCCTCATCGCCTGTCGATTTTATATTTCCGCTTGTGCGTCCCCGTTGCCACCCTGCGTCAAGGTCAAGCGATGGCAACATAAGCGCCTGTGCCTGACGCCACTGCGCCTTTGCACTGCGTATATTCTCTATTGCTGCGATAAGGCCGAAATTACCCTCTGTAGCCTCGGCAATGAGGGAGTCAAGACGTGAGTCGCAGAATATGTGCCACCACTTGTCGTCGTTGGCTGTTGTGGGTAGAAATAACTCCTCTTCATCGGGCCATTTTTGCGGTAGCGGTTCGGCAAGGATACTCTCTTGTGCAGTCGCAGTGGAGAGCCAGGCGAACGCGATTGATAAAAGCGTAAATACTCTTTTGTTCATTCTCTTGGGATATTTTGTATGCTTTCCCCAAATAACAAAGGAGTAGGGTGAATGGTTCTTGAGAAGTTAGTTTTTGTAATAGTGCTATTATACATAATCTGTTGAAAAACAGTGGCTTTATGTAAGTGATGCAAAGATTTTGAAAAAAGTTACCCCGATTTTTGAATTTTTTCTCAATAGTTTCTATATTACCACTGTAATTCTAAAATATGAATCAATTATGGCAAAGAAATTTGAATTTAATCGTGATTATATTGTCGACAAGCCCGAGCACGAACGTTCGGCAGGATATGATAAATGGTGGTTCTTTTATGTGAAGGAACGCGATGGACATAATATAACTTTTCGTAAACGCGAACGATTCAATCTCACGGATTATAAACCCAAGGTGCTTGTCAATTCAATAACGGGTGAGGAGATATGTTTTATCACAATAGATAATTCCAGATATATGCTCGACGTCAACAAGTTTATTTCGAGCCCCCAAAGGGTAACGGAAGAGACTTTAAACTCTACTGTCGAGGGAGAGTGGAACGAGGAGAAACAAGAGTTTGTTGCTACCGATGATTGCGGTGTTACGCTAAATGAATTTCTAAAGAAAAATGACGAAGAGAAAAGTAAAAAATAATGGAGCAGCTGCAAAAAGACCTTAAAAGAACGTTTAAGAAGCACGAGAAACGTCGGTCGGAGAGTGACTCCTTTACTATTCGAACCGATATTTATGAATTGTGTGCCGATATTATTTACAAGCAGATAAGTAATCAGATGCACATTCCCGATGGCTTCGAGGGGGTAAAAGAGATAAAGACTGCCGCCTATAACATAGAGGAACTGCAACCCGAGAGTGTTTGTCTCTCTGTTATAAAGGTAAATGACGAGTGGTGTGTCTGCAACAAGAGTGGTATGCGACTGCCTATAAGCAGTTTGCAGGTGCAATCGCTGTTGAATGTCGAAGATGCTCTTCTCAAGGTGTGGGCCGATATTCTTGATTGGGAAAAGCAATGGGAATGAGATTACATTAAATAGTATCGGGTGGCAAGAAAGTTTTGCCACCCGATACTATTATAATGATATTATTTCTTCTTACTCGGTAATATCCTTTGTGTACCATTTTGCAGGTTTGTTGCCCATTACGTATGTAAGTGTGCTGCCTGCTTTAAGGTCGCTGTGGTTGATGTAGGGGAGGGTGTAGTCGGCGCCGTTCAGACGGATGCTCTGAATATACTTGTTATCGGCGCTGTTGTTCTCGGTCTCAATCTTGAATGTTCCACCCTCTACTGCAAGCTCGGCGCTTGTAACGGCGGGGCTGCCGAACCAGTAGCGTGCACCGGCGGGCTCTACCTGATAGAATCCGAGAGCCGACATTATGTACCAAGCCGACATCTGACCAACATCCTCGTTACCCGATAGGCCGTCGTATGCGTTGTGATATTGTGTTGTCATCACCTCGCGTATGCGGTCGGCTGCCTTATGAGGCTCGCCAAGCATTGTATAAAGGTAAAGGATGTGGTGCGAGGGCTCGTTGCCGTGTGCAAACTGTCCTATAAGACCCGAAATGTCGGGCGAGGGGTCGCCCTCAACGGTAGAGGGTGCAAGGAACAGTGAGTCGAGCTTTGCAAGCATCTTATCCTTTCCACCGAAGCACTGTGCCATTCCTGCTACGTCCTGTGGTACAAGCCACGTGTACTGCCAAGCGTTACCCTCGCAGTAGTCGTCGTCGCGGTGGGCCGAGAAATAGGGGTTGAAAGGCTCGTTGAAACCGCCCTTTATCTTCTTGCCGCGTACAAATCCTGTTGCAGGGTCGAAGAAATTACGGTACGAGTGGCTGTTTTTGGTGTGCATCTTGGCATCGTCGGCATATCCCAACTTGGCTGCTGCCTGTGCTGCTGCTCCGTCGGCAATGGCATACTCCATATCGTATGCTACCGACTCCTTGAAGGGGTCACAGGGGATATAACCATACTGTTTGCGCAGTGCGCGACCGCGACCATCCTGCTCAAAGGTCTTTAAGATGGCTTTGTAACCTTTATGCGGGTCGATGCTCTTTGCATCCTTCACAATGGCGTCGGCTACCACAATTACACCGGGGTCGCCCACCATGCAGTCGGTCTCGCAACCCCACAGATGCCATACGGGCAGACGACCCTGCTTGTCGCAGATGTCAATCATTGTAGCTGCAAAGTGGCCGAAACGTTCACTCTGTATGATACTCATCAGTGGCATTTTTGCACGGTAGGTATCCCATAGCGAGAAGATGCTATACATATTGTGAGGGGCATTGTAGATGTTTCCGTCGGCACCGCGATAGTCGCCGTTAATGTCGCTAAAGAGAATGGGAGCGGTCATTGCGTGGAACATTGCTGTGTAGAAGGTGCTTGCAGGTACGACGCTGTTCTCCTCGATGCGTATCTTGCCAAGCTCTGTTTCCCACGCTGCATCGGCTGCCTCGACAACTTTCTCGAACTCCCAATGGGGAATCTCGGCGGCGAGGGCGGCTTTTGCTCCCTCTATGCTCACCGGCGATATTCCCACTTTCAGCAGTACCTGTTCGCCCTCGGTAGTGGCAAACGATGCACGTCCGTACATATCGTTGTTCCCGTGCTGTGTAAATGTATCAAAAGGTTTCGAGAACTCGGCTGCAAAATATACTTTTTGATTATTTGCCCACCCCTTAGAGTAGCGGTAGCCGACGATGCGGTTGTTGCCCTCGGCCTGCATAGATGTCTCGGTCGAGCGGTCCCAGCAACCACCATTTTCAAGGTCGATAACAATAGCTGCCTGCTCCGATGCAGGGAAGGTGTAGCGGTGCATTCCCACACGTGCCGATGCTGTTACCTCGGCCTTTATGCCGTAGCGTGTGAGGGGTACACTGTAATATCCGGGCTTTGCAACCTCTTTTGTGCGGTCGGCGGGCGACCATAGTCCCGAAAGTGAATCGCTAAGGATACCGCGCTGGTAGCTAACCTCGCCTGTTACGGGCATTACGGTTACGTCGAAGAGGTCGCCTATACCTGTTCCGCTAAGATGGGTGTGCGAGAATCCTATCACTGAATTTTCATCCTGATGATAACCCGAGCACCAGTCCCACGTGGTTGTTACGCTTGTGGGACCAAGCTGCACCATTCCAAAGGGAACGTGTGCTCCTACAAATACGTGTCCGTGACCGCCCGAACCTATGAGGGGGTTAACGTATGAGGTGAGTTTCTCGGGTGCAGGCTGTGGTGCCTGTGTGCAGGCTGCAAACAAAAGTGCGCCTGCTATCATTACTCTTGATAATTTCATTTTGGTTGTGCTTTTAGTTTGAATTTGAGGTTTCTCTTGTTAAGCAGTTCGTTATGTGTGATACGATATTTCTTAAGAGGAGCGTTGCCAAGAGTCATACTCTCGATGTAGTGGCAGTCGGCAGTGGGACGCTCGGCCTCTATTGTTACTGTGCCACGCTCGGTGTCAATCTCTATGCGGTCGAACACGGGAGTGGTGAGGGTGTAGTAGGGCTCCGATGGTGTGTCGGGATAGAAGCCCATCATCGAGAATACTGCCCACGCCGACATTGTTCCTGTGTCGTCGTTGCCGGGGATGCCGTTGGGGGCAGCTGTGAAGCAGCTGTCGAGCAGGGTCTTTACCTCGCGCTGTGTACGCCACTCCTCACCCTTGAAGCGGCTGAAAAGATAGGGGTAGACAATGTCGGGTTCGTTGGCGGGGTCGTAGTGTTTCTCGTCGAATACATATTGCAGGCTCTTAATAAAGCCTTTCTTTCCACCCATAAGGCGTGTGAGACCGTCGATATCGTGAGGTACGGCAAATGTGTAGCTCCACGCCGAGCCCTCGTGGAATCCGGGGACATTCTCGAAGTTCTTGCCCGTAGTGGCGTCGAAATCTTCAAGGAATTTGCCCTCCTTTGTCAGCGGGCGCAGTGTACCATACTCCTTGCAGAAGTAGTTGCGGTAGCTCTGTGAACGCTTTTTGAATAGCTTAGCGGCCTTCTTGTCGCCCAGTGAGTCGGCCATCTGCGATATAGCATAGTCGGCAAGGCAGTACTCAAGTGCGTGCGATACAGAGTTGTCGCCCGAGAGGTCGTTTGCGAAGAATCCAAGAGGAATATAACCTTTCTCGACGTAGGGGTCGATGTCGGGACGAATGGGGTTCTCTGCTCCGGGTGTTGTTGCCGATTTCAGCATCGCTTCGTATGCAGTCTTATAGTCGAAATCGCGCAGTCCCTTCACATAGCTGTCGGCGATGACAATGGCAGCAGGGTCGCCCTCCATTGTAAATGTTTCGCGGCCGTAAAGTTCCCATTTGGGAAGCCAGCCCCACTCCTTATACATATCGACCATTGTACGAAGCATATTTATCTGACGCTCGGGATAGACGAGGGTCATCAACTGGTGTAGATTGCGGTAGGTGTCCCACAGTGAGAAGATTGTGTAACGCGGATGGTTGCTCTTGGCTGTGAGGCCGCTCTCCATTTTGGGGTATTCTCCGTTGTAGTCGTTCAGAATGTTGGGGTGGATGAGTGTGTGGTAAAGGGCGGTGTAGAAGATGCGCTTCTTCTCGTCGGTGCCTCCGCTGACGCGTATGCGTCCGAGGTCATCGTTCCACTCTTTTCGAGCCATTGCACGCAGCTGGTCGAAGCTGAGGCCGTGCTGCTCTTTGTTCAGATTCTGGCGGGCATTCTCCATAGAGACAAACGACACGCCCATACGCACTGTAACCTGGTCGCCCTCTTTAAGGTCGTCGAACGAGAAGTAGTAACCGATGTTGTCACCGGCAATCTCGCGGTTGTAGTTTTTGTATAGTTTGTAGGTGCCATCGTCGGGTGTCCAATCGGCTTCTACACCTTGCAGTAGGGGTTGTTTCTTCCAATAACCGCTGCTGCTGGGTCGGCGGTTGACGTGCATCACAAAGTAGATGGGGAATACTGCGCCGGGATTGTAGCAGAATGTTCCAAGCAGTTTCACTCCCTCTATCTCGTGTTCGCTCACTCGACGTACCATTGCGCCGCTTTCGTTGGTGAGACCCTCGCCAAGATTCAGCAGAATGTGTCCCTTACCGGCGGGAAATGTGTAGCGCTCGCACGAGCTGCGTGTAGTGGCTGTCACCTCGGTCTTTATGCCATATTTTGTGAGGCGGTTGCTAAAATATCCGGGGGTGGCAATCTCGTCGGTGTACTCCGAACCGTAGCTTGTGTAATCGACGTTTAGCTCACCTGTAGTGGGCATCACCAGCAGCGACGATGCCTCGGGGCATCCTACACCGCTCAGCGCGACGTGCGCATAGCCTGTGAAATATTTGTTGCTATACTCGTAGGGTGCCGACCACCAACGTTTATCCTTGTCGTAGACATTTATGTCCGAACCCATTACATTGAAAGGCACCACCGACATCATACCACCGGGGCGCAGTGCTCCGGGGTTAGTTGTTCCAAAGTTTGTCGTTCCTATGAAAGGGTCGACCCAATCGGCAGGTTCCTGTGCCTGTGCGTTGAGCGCAAGGACTGCTGCGCCTAAAAGAAATAGAATCTTTTTTCTCATAATCGTGTGGCGTTTGCTTTATTGTTTGTCAAGCTCGCTTAATGCAAATGAGTAGGCTCCCATACATATTGCCTGGCTTGCACCCATACGCGATATTGCAATTCCGATGCGTTTCTGGGGGTCGTACTCGACGGTGCGGTCGCTGCCGTATACCTTAATGGTCTTTGAGTCGCCCTTTGCAAACTGTGCAAACTCTTCGGGGTCGTCAAGATTATATACTTTCATCTGTACAAGGTTGACATCGTCGCCCTTCAGTGTCTGTATCTTGGAACGCATCTCCTCGAGGAGTGAGGGCATAATCCAACGGCTTGCAGCGCAAACACCACCTCCCAGCACAATGAGACCGTCGATGAGTGTCACTGCTGTTGCCATAGCTGCACCTGCCACTGTTCCCATTGTGGCGAATGCTGCCTTTGCTGCCTCTTGGTCTCCGGGACGTACGCCGTCGGCAATCTCGCAGATGTCTTTGGGTGTGAGTCCGTGCTCCATATTACCCGATTTTTCGCCATATACACGCTGTACGGCACGTATTGCAACACCATCCTCGACGATAATCTCGGGCATCAGCTTGTGACGCAGGCAGAATGTCTCGACGCAAGAGTTGTCGCCTCGGTTAAGCCGGTTATTAACTACAACACCAATGCCGAATCCTGTTCCGAATGTGTAGCCGATGAGGTTTTTGTACTCTTTGGCCGAGCCAAGCTCCTTTAGCTTTGCATTTACCTCGGTGAGTACTCCTCCAAGCGCCTCGCCGTATGCAAATAGGTCACCGTCGTTGTTTATGAATACGGGTATTCCGAACTTATCCTCGAGGAAGGGGCCAAGGGCTACTCCGTCGCGGAACGAGGGGAAGTTGGGGAGATAACCGCCTATAATGCCACGCGGATAGTCGGCGGGGCCGGGGAATGCGAAACTTATTGCTACGGGTTTCTCATCGAGTTTGGCAATCACCTGCTCGAATCCCGATACTATTGTTGCAAGGCACTTATCAAGGTCGTGTGCGTTCGAGGGCATCGAGATTGGGTCAATGATGAACTTACCGGCCTTCATTGCGCCGAATACCAAATTGGTTCCTCCTGCATCAAGGGTTATTACGATGCGTTTATCGTTGCTGTACATAATGCTGTATTTTAATTATTTATCTTGTAGTTTACTGTTAATCACTTGTTAAGAGCTTTTGTGTGCTCTTTGATGATAGCTATTGTGGTGCTGTCGCAGTCGAATACCGAGTACCAACCCTGAGGCTCGTGAGGAGGATCGCAAAGGAAGTCGTCACCGGCTTTCCACACCTCGGCAGCGGGACGGCCTGCGCCTCCCCAACCCCAGAAGTTGCATCCTGCAATCACACCGTTGCTCTCGGCGCTTCTTTTTACGTGTCCGAATACGTAAGCATATAGCTTATCACGTGTCTCTACGTCGGCATCAAGAGTGTATTTGTTATCGCGGCGGCAGAATCCGAACTCCTCGATAACCATAGGCTTACGAATATTCTTGCTCATCTCGATGTGAATGTCAATGTACTCTCCTGTACGTTTGCAAGCATTCTCGATACCGCTGTCGGGAGCGTCACGCTTGGCCCAACCCCAGTTCAATGGCCAGATGTGTACTGTCAGATAATCGATGTTGGGGTCGCCGTGAACGAACTCGCAAAGCTGTTGGTCGACCTCGCAGCCATAGAGTCCCTCGCTGCCGGTCGATACAAGGTGGTTGCTGTCTATGCTCTTGATAAGCTTTGCTGTCTTAGATATCCAAGAGGCGAATTTTTCTTTATTCTCTTTGCTGAATGGACGAGGCTCGTTACAAATCTGCCACGACATAATTGCAGGCTCGTCTTTGTATTCGCGTCCTGTAATGGTATTCTTACGCGATACAATGGCACGTACGTGATTGTAGTACATCTCCATAGCACGCTCGTCGCGAACAAAATCGGCCGAGTACTTTACGTAGTCGTTATATCCCTCACCCGAGGCATTGGGTGAGTCACCATAGCCGCACTCGCGCAGGTAGAATCCGAAGCCGCCGCTCCAATCCCACGAGTTTGTGAGATAAATTACAGCTGTCATTCCTCGCTTCTCCAACTCGGCAAGAGTGTAGTCGAGACCAATGAGCAGTGTGTCGTTGAGCTCTCCGGGACGTGGTTGCAGATAGGGCTGAACACTGTTGGCATTGGCGCTTCCGGCCTCGGCGCCGGCCAAAATGCGCAAATTCTCTACTCCCATAGCCTTAAGAGCATCGAGTTCCTTGTGCAAACGCTCGCGGTCGCCACCCTGTCCTGTAGAACCCAGGATGGGAGCACTCCAGAAGTTTGTACCGATGTAGTAGTAAGGCTTGCCGTTACGTACAATGTTGGTGCTGTCTACTGTTATGAACTTACTTGTCTCTTGAACAGGCTGTACAGCCTTTTGTCCACAAGCGCCAAAGAGCGCCGATGTTGCAGCTATCATACCGATAACCAATGCGTTAATTTTAGTTTTTTTCATTACTGTTTTATTTGTTTTTCTGTTTGTTCGGACATATACTCTGCGAATATAAGAAACTGTTTCCTATTTTAAAAATAAATAATGATAAAAAACAATTCTTTGTGATGTTATTTTATCGTTTCCGTTAGGTTTTGTGTTAGTGTAATCAGTACTTTGTCTTCTTTTATAAAATACGATATTTGTTCATTTTATGCGATTGCATTGTTAAATAATGACAAAAAATAGGCCAAATTGCCCCCACCGCATTTAAATATATTTTAAAAATCAAAACAGTTTCTTACCTTTGCTGCCTAATTTGGCTTGATGAGCGCTTCTCCTTTTCAGCCGCTTTTGAGCCATAAAAATATGTAAAATGAAATTGAATATTATTGTATTGGCCAAGCAGGTGCCCGATACTCGCAACGTTGGCGAGCAGGCGATGAATGCCGACGGAACCATTAATCGTGCGGCACTTCCAGCGATTTTTAATCCCGAGGACCTTAATGCGCTTGAGCAGGCTCTGCAACTGAAAGAGGCTAATCCCGGGAGTAAGATAACCGTACTGACGATGGGACCACATCGTGCTGCCGATATTCTGCGTGAGGCGCTCTATCGCGGTGCCGATGAGGGTGTTCTGCTCACCGACCGCGCGTTTGCCGGTGCCGACACGTTGGCTACCTCCTATGCTCTTGCCGCGGCTATCAAAAAGATTGGCGATTGCAGCATAGTACTATGTGGTCGTCAGGCAATAGACGGCGATACTGCGCAGGTGGGTCCTCAGGTGGCACAACAGCTTGGATTGCCGCAGGTTACATACGTGCGTCGCATTGTTTCTATTAACGAAAATTCGATAATTGTTGAGCGCTCTATCGAGAATGGAGTAGAGAGCGTCGAGGCTCCTCTTCCGCTGCTGCTTACGGTAGACGGTGCGGCCGATGCCTGCCGCCCTGCAAATGCCTATCGTTTGCTGCGCTTCCATCGTGCTGCAATACCCACCGAATGTGCTTCGGAACAGTTTAAATATAAGGAGCAAGTTCTCTCCGATGAGGCTTTGCAATTGAAAGAGTGGTCGCTTGCCGATGTCAATGGCGATGCCGAGCGTTGCGGCCTTAGCGGTTCGCCTACTAAAGTGCGCAAGGTCGAGAATGTTGTGTTCCGTGCCAAAGAGAGCAAGCGCTATACTGCTGCCGACGAGGATATAAAATCGCTCATTGGTGAGCTATTGTCTAATCACACAATAGGATAAGAATATGAATGATATATTGGTATATTGTGAGCTCGATGGCACACGCGTAGCCGACGTCAGTCTCGAACTTCTGAGCAAGGGACGCGAGCTTGCCGATAAATTAGGCGTTAAATTGGCGGCTGTTGTCATTGGCAATAATCTTGCTTCGGTTCCGGCGCAGGTGTGGCAGTATGGTGCCGATATACTGCACCTGTTCGAAGATTCCTCGCTCGAGTATTATACGACACAGCCTCACGCAGCGGCTCTTTGTAAACTGATACAAGAGGAGCAACCGCAGATTTTCTTGCTTGGTGCAACTGTGATAGGACGCGACCTCGGCCCAAGAATCTCGGCGACACTGCGCAGCGGACTGACTGCCGACTGCACAGCACTTGAGATTGGCGACTACGAAGATAAGAAGAGCGGTACCACAATAGAGAACCTTCTCTACTCGGTGCGTCCTGCATTCGGCGGTAATATTGTAGCTACCATTGTTAACCCCTATTGCCGTCCGCAGATGGCTACAGTGCGCGAGGGGGTAATGCCGCTGAAGGTGGTTCGTCCGCAGAATTACGAGGGTGAGACAGTACAGCATAATGTCAACGACTATATTTCGGCTGCCGATAAGGTGGTGCGTATAATCGAGCGCAATGTAAAACCTAAAGAGAATAATCTGAAGAGTGCTCCCATTGTGGTTGCAGGCGGCTACGGAATGGGTAGCAAAGAGAATTTCGAGATGCTGCACAAACTGGCGCATCTGCTTCACGGCGAGGTTGGCGCAACACGTGCCGCCATTGATGCCGGATTCTCGACACACGACCGTCAGATAGGACAGACGGGTCTTACTGTGCGTCCGAAAGTATATATCGCTTGCGGAATCTCGGGACAGGTACAGCATATTTCGGGAATGCAGGATAGTGGTATAATAATATCGATAAACAGCGACCCCGATGCACCCATAAATGCCATTGCCGACTATGTAGTTACAGGCAGTGTCGAAGAGGTTATTCCAAAACTCATAAACTTTTATCAGCAGAAATAATGAACTATTATACCGATAACAAGGTGCTCCGTCACTATCTGAAGCACCCACTTATGCAACGCATCGTACAGATGCAAGAGCGTGATTATACACAGGCAGCGCAGTATAACTATGCTCCTGTCGATTTTAATGAGGCTGTAGAGGGCTACGAACAGGTGCTTGAACTTGTCGGAGGGTTGTGTGCCGATGTTATTGCTCCCAACGCAATGGCAATTGAGACCGATGGCCCAACGCTGAAAGATGGTCGCGTCATCTATGCACCTGCAACCAAGCAGAATCTCGACCTCTTCCGCAAGGCGGGACTTATGGGAATATCGCTGCCGCGCGAGTATGGCGGACTCAATTTCCCACGTACAATATTCATTCTGATTGAGGATGTGGTAAGCCGTGCCGATGCTGCGTTTGGCAACCTGTGGGGCTTGCAGGATTGCGCCGAGACTATCCTTGCTTTTGGCAGCAAGGAACAGTGTGAGCGCTATATTCCCCGTATATGCTCGGGCGAGACAATGTCTATGGACTTAACCGAGCCCGATGCGGGCAGCGACCTGCAAAGTGTGCGCCTAAAAGCGACATTCTGTGAGGAGGATGGACGTTGGTATCTCGACGGTGTAAAGCGCTTTATCACAAACGGTGATTCGGATGTTCATCTTGTTCTTGCGCGAAGCGAGGAGGGTAGTGTCGACGGTCGAGGACTCTCGCTGTTTATTGTAGAGAAAAAATGCGGTGCCGTACACACCCGTCGCATCGAGGATAAGATGGGTATTCACGGCTCGCCCACCTGTGAGATAGTCTTTAACCACGCTCCCGCCGAACTTATCGGCAGTCGTCGTATGGGACTTATAAAATATGTTATGGCGCTTATGAACGGCGCCCGATTGGGTATTGCCACACAAAGTGTGGGTATTGCGCAGGCTACCTACAACGAGGCTCTCGAGTATGCCCGAAGCCGTAAACAGTTTGGTAAGGCTATTATAAATTTCCCTGCTGTTTACGACCTTGTAGGCACTATGAAGGCTCGTTTGGACGCAGCCCGCAGCCTGCTCTATGAGACCTCTCGCAATGTCGATATGTCGGGACAGTTTACCGAACTTGCACGTGAACGTATACTCACTCCCGAGGAGCGTACCGAGTCGAAAATCTTTGCCAAGAAAGCCGATGCACTCACTCCCATCGTAAAGGGAATAGGCAGTGAGATTGCCAACCTGAATGCTTACGATTGTGTGCAGGTTCACGGAGGTTCGGGATATATGCGCGACTATGTGTGCGAACGTCTTTATCGCGATGCTCGAATAACATCGATATACGAGGGAACCACACAGCTGCAAGTGGTTGCGGCAATACGCTATGCTACAAGCGGTTACTATGGTCAGCTGCTCGATGAGTATTTTGCAGTGGAGGTGCCCGAGGCTCTATTGCCGCTTAAAGCACGTATCGAGAAGATGGTGCAGAGCTATAAAGAGGCGGTAGAGAAGGTGCAGTCGTTTGGTTGTCAAGAGTCGCTCGACTTATTGTCGCGCCGAATTTACGAGATGGCGGCCTACTCGATTATGGCTGCACTCCTGCTTGCCGATGCCACTGCCGATGAGGAACTGTTTGCATCGTCACTCGCTCGATTTGTTGCATTGGCCGAAGCGCTTATTGCCGGTCATTCGGCATATATTTTGGCCTATACACCCGATTATCTTGCTAATTACGAGAAATAATCGCAATAAATTATGAACTGTTTTTGGTTTTTATTGGAAAATGTTCCTAAATTTGCGTCCTTTGAAAAATTATTACTCAAATAACCTTTAAAAACCGAATCAGTTTATAAAACCTATTATAAGAAGAACCATTATGGAGATTGATAACAGATACCTGCGTGTGGCATACACGCTGTATAAGCACCGCGACGGTGTTTGCGAGGAGTGGGAAAAGACAACACGTGAACAACCTTTTGCATTCCTCACCGGGGTGGGATATACTCTCGACGGATTCGAGGAGCGCCTTAAAGAACTGAAGAAGGGTGAGGAGTTCGACTTTACAATCCCCTGCACCGAGGCTTTTGGCGAGTATGAGCCTTCTCACACTCAGGAGCATAGTCGCGAGGATTTTACCATAGATGGAAAATTCGACTCGGCACATATTTACGAGGGTAATATCATAGAGATGGTGCGTAACATCGATAAATCCATTATCTATGCTGTGGTAAAAGAGGTTACTCCCACAAAGGTTGTGCTCGACTTTAATCATCCTCTTGCAGGCTGCGACCTGCAGTTTGTAGGTACAGTGATAGAGAACCGTCCCGCCAAAGAGCAGGAGATGAAAAAGTTCTATGAGCAGCTACGTGCAGCAGCCAAAGGCTGTGGCGGATGCAGTGGCTGTGGTGGCGACGGCTGTGGCGATGGTTGCGACAGCGGTTGCGGTGGTTGTTGTGGCGAGTAAACGCTCACAATAGTTAACGAAAAAACAACTTCTAAGAGGGGCTACCGAACTTAAGTGCGGTATTTCCTCTTTTGGAGCATATATTGGATAGATGAATACTTTTGGACGAATATTGACTATTACGACCTTTGGCGAATCGCACGGAACGGCCATCGGTGGTATCCTCGATGGCTTTCCCGCCGGCATACTCATCGACGAAGAGTTTGTGCGCACACAGATGCGTCGCCGTCGTCCCGGACAGAGTGCCGTTACCACTGCGCGTAACGAGGCCGACGAGGTACAGTTTCTCTCGGGTATCTTCGAGGGGCGCTCTACTGGTACTCCCATCGCGTTCGTAATACAGAATACCAATAATCGCAGTGCCGATTATGGAAATCTGCGCGAGGCCTATCGTCCCTCGCACGCCGACTATGTCTATGATAAAAAGTATGGTGTGCGCGACTATCGTGGCGGTGGACGCTCGTCGGCACGCGAGACAGCGGTGCGTGTCTGCGCGGGTGCACTTGCTATGCTTGCTCTGCGCAGTTACGGAATCTCTGTTACGGCATATACCTCTCAGGTTGGTGATATTGCATTGGATAGAGACTACACAGCATATAATCTTGTTGCGGCCGAAGAGAATATTATACGTTGTCCCGATGCCGCTGTTGCCGAGCGTATGCAGGAACTTATACTCGATGTAAAGCGTCAGGGCGATACTGTGGGTGGGGTGGTGACCTGCGTCGTAAAGGGCGCTCCGGCTGGATTGGGCGAACCTTTATACGATAAACTATCGGCACGATTGGCACAGGCGATGCTCTCGATAAACGCAGCAAAGGGATTCGAGTATGGTAACGGCTTTGCTGCCGCAACAGGTCGCGGTTCGCAGCAGAACGATATTTTCTGCAATAAGGATGGCCGTATAACGACACTTACGAACAATAGTGGCGGTATACAAGGCGGAATATCCAATGGCGAGGATATTTATTTCAGAGTGGCGTTCAAACCTGTTGCCACAATTCTTATGGAGCAGCCTACGATAAACAGCGCAGGCGAGTCTACTGTAATTGCTGTGCGAGGCCGACACGACCCCTGCGTGGTACCGCGAGCCGTCCCTGTAGTCGAGGCTATGGCTGCCCTTGTTATTCTCGACTTTCTTAGAATAGAGAAAGGTAATATGAATACACTACGCTGAAAAACAGAAAATTGAGGCAATGCCTCAATTGATTGAAATAATATAATTGACATACTGCTATGGAATCGGAAACCCCTAAAAGCTCGGTGACAGCCGTCGAAAAGATAAATCGTATGCTGCCCGTTCTCTTCTGTATAGTGGCGTGGGCGATGCTTGCCTTTTACGAGAGAACGCAGTTGCTGAGAGTTGATGCACAGTCGCTATTCCTTTACGACGACCTCTTCTTTAAGAACGCAATGAATATGCCCGCAGGTCTGTTGGGATACATAGGCTGTTTCTTTACACAGTTCCTCTACTATCCTGCATTGGGTGCCGCAATATTTGTGGCTATGTTGGCTTTGGTATTCTGGCTCACACGCAAGGCTTTTCATATATCTTCGGCATATACAATGTTGGCAATGTTGCCACTCTTCTTGTTGCTTGCTCTGAATACGCAATTAGGCTATTGGATATATTATATAAAATTGCCCGGTTATTGGTTTATTCCTGTTCTGGGAACTATCGTAGGGTTGCTTGCAATATGGATTTTTAATCGCGCGTCATATAAACTGCATATTCCTGTTATAATTGTCTGGACGATATTCGGCTATCCGCTGTTTGGCTTTTATGCACTCTTTTCGGCTATTTGTATGGCTGTGATAGCATTTTCTATGGCTATTCGAAACGGCAACCGTAAACGTCTTGTTTTTGACGGTGTTGCGGTGATATTGGTTGCTGCTGTGCTTGTGTACGAGGTACCAATGTTCTGGTATGACTATTATAGCTCGATGGCGATGCGCTACATTCACACCGCAGGATTGCCATCGTACCATTGGGAACCAACCTCTACACTCTTTATAAATAGCATAATGCGCTATTGGCTCCCCTTTATTCTGCTTTTTGGAGTCCAGATTGTTTTTGCAGCACTTTATAACAAACTTTCGGGTAGTGGAAAACCAAGGAAACAGGTCTATGCCGTTCAGTTTCTTGCTATTGCATTGGCTCTTTGTTTCTCGTATAATTATTGGTACAGGAATGATAACTTCCGCATCGAGAATAAGCAGGATGCAGCAATGTGGGAGGGCAAATGGAGAGATGTTGCCGACTATGCCCGCGATACCGAACTGCCTTCGCGTCAGATTGTGCTGAATAAAAATATAGCCCTGCTTAATTTGGGTACCATAGGCAATGAGATGTTCACCTATCCCGACGGTAGTGCCGATATTGATGCACCTTTTGCTGTGCATCTCACTCACACCGGCGGACTGATGTCTTATTGGTGCTTTGGTAAGTTTAACTTCTGTTATCGTTGGTGCGTCGAGAATGCGGTTGAGCGCGGATGGAATGTCGAGTATCTGAAGCATTCTGTGCGCTCGATGCTCCTTAATGGCGAATATACTCTTGTGAAACGCTATACAGGCATACTGAAAAAGACTCTTTTCCACCGCGAATGGGCCGAGCGTTACGAAAAACTTGCCGATAATCCCGAGTCAATAGCTAAGGTGCCCGAGTTTGCTATGCCGTTGCAGATGTGTGTCTATAGTGATGCTCTTGATGTAGATGAATCTTTCGTCGAGGCCTACCTGCTTAACAATGTGGCAAACAGTTCTACTATTGAACACTCTCCCATATATTCCGAGGCTGCACTGGTCTTCTCAATGACACGCAAAGACTCGCGAGGCTTTTGGGGCAATTTAAATCGCTATTTATACAATCGCAAACTGCGTCGACTGCCTACTCATTACCAAGAGGCAATACTCTTGTTCTCGTATCTCGATAAGAGTATCGATGTGTCACGTATTCCTATTGATAAGAATATCGAGATGCGCTTTAGGTCTTTCAGAAGTCGTGTAGATATGCATAAGGGAAAGAAAGAGGAGGATATAGCACAGTATTTCAAGAAAGACTTCGGAAATACCTATTGGTACTTCTATTTCTTTGTACGCAAAATAAGGACAAACTAATAGATAACAAAAGATATGAAGATAGTAAGATATATTTTACTCATTTTGTCGCCTATAGCTCTGTCGTGCAGTTCGCCTACAGTGCCTGCGACAAGTACTCCGGTAGATAAACTTCCCTCAATCTACCCCGATTATGTCAATGTTACCATACCTTGTAATATTGCTCCACTTACATTCGAAATAAAAGAACCGGGCGACGAGTGTGTTACCCGTCTCTCGGCAGGAGATTGCGAGATTGTCGAGGGTGGCAATGTTGTGGTGCCCTCTATCGAGAACTGGCAGTCGCTTATGATGGCTGCAAATGGCGGCGAGGTTAAAGTAGAGGTCTTTGTCGAAAAGAATGGTCAATGGAGCGCCTATAAACCATTTGTTTATAAGGTATCCCCCGATTCTATAGATAATTACATCTCGTATCGTCTTATACCGCCATCGTATGTATGTTACGAGACGCTCACAATAAGCCAGCGTAATCTTACAAATTACGATGAGAGCGTCATTTATAATAATATGCTGGCAGCAACTGAGAATAACGGTTCGTGCATAAACTGTCACTCATATAAGAACTACCGCACCGATAATATGCAGTTCCACATACGTCAGGAGAATGGTGGAACATTCTTTATGCATAACGGTAAACCGGTGAAGTTGAATATGGCAACCGATTCGACACTATCGGCAGGAGTGTATCCCGCCTTTAACCCGGTGTACGATGTTGTGGCTTATTCGGTAAATAAGACAGGACAGATTTTTCATACACGTAACAGCAACAAGGTCGAGGTGCAGGATGTAGCAAGTGATGTTATTATATATAACCCCGTTGCCAACTGTGTGACCAACGTATCAAATGCCCCCAACGACCTTGAAGTTTTCCCCTGGTGGTCGCCCGATGGTCGCACACTCTATTATGGCTCGGCACATTTCGAGGTTAAGGATTCAAACAACACGGTGATGAAAGAGGAGATTATCCGTTATAAAGAGATAAAGTACGATATCCTACGCCGTTCGTGGAATCCCGATACATACGAGTTTGGGCCTGTAGATACGGTTTTTGCCGCGACAAAATCGGGTAAGAGCGCAACCTTTCCCCGTATATCACCCGATGGCCGTTTTCTGCTCTTTGCTCTTGGAGAGTATGGCTGTTTCCACGTATGGCACAAAGATGCCGACCTCTATCTGCACGATTTGAAAACCAATGAGAGTTGGCCACTTGCCGAGGCGAACTCTCCCGATGCCGAGAGTTACCACTCGTGGAGCAGTAACTCACGCTGGATACTGTTCTCGAGTCGTAGAGAGGATACAAACTATACACGCCTTTTCATTGCTCACATCGATGCCGATGGTAAGGCTTCAAAGGCTTTTGTGTTGCCCCAGGAGTCACCCGATTTCTATCCGATGTTCGATCGCTCTTACAATGTGCCCGAGTTTATGATAGAGCCGGTGAAAATGACACCTCAAGAGATTGCAGAAATTGTAAAGAGCGAGGCTATAAAGGTTACATACTCGACAACAGGAAAATAGTTTCGAGATTATGTGATGTTGTTTTGTGGCGGTTGTTGCGTTTGCAGCAGCCGCCGCAAAATATTTGTATACATCGTTTTTTGATAATCTAATTGGGGTGGTAGCCTTATATTCAGGATGAAAATATTAAAAAAATATAATGTGTATTTAAAATAAATAAAAAAACTTTTTTCGTGGAAAAACATCTATTTTTCACTTTTTTAGAGCCTGTTGAAAGAAAAAAAAGCATCCTATCGATAAATTTAATGAATTTTATTTGAACATTAATTGAAAAGAGTTATTTTTGCGCGTTACATAGTGCCTTATTGTGTGACATTGTGATGTGATGAATTGTGAAAAATTCTAATTAATTATAAAATTTATATTTATGTTAAAACACCGTTTAAGTAAATTTGGCCGCGTAGCGTTCGTCTCGCTGTGTGTGCTTTTTACCGGCAGCATTATGCAGTCTTGTGTCGACGAGTTTGACGATTATCCGTATGATGACGAAGAGCCGTCGTGGTTGGGTGCCAGCATTTACGACTTCTTGAAACAGGAGAAGGGTGCGCGTACCTACAACTATTACACTGCTATTATTGACAGTCTCGGTTACACCGACGTACTTGCCAGCACCGGTAGTAAGACCGTATTTGTTGCCGATGATGCAGCATTCGAGAAATTCTTCCAGAATAACCGTTGGGGAGTAAAGAGCTTCAGTGAACTTTCAAAAGCTCAGATGAAGATTCTTCTCTACAGCTCTATGCTGGACAATGCTTACTTGCTTGATATGATGTCGAGCCTTCCCGGTAATCCTCCTGTTGAGGGTTCGTGCTTGCGTCGTCTCACATCTTCACAGGCGGTAGACTCAATTCCTTACTTTACTCCCGAGATGCTTCCCGTGAGCAATGCTCACTGGGATAGTTTCCGTGACAAGGGCCTTTTGCTTGCTACCGATGGTACCGACCCTATGATGGTACACTTCTTACGCGAGTATATGAAGGCTAAGAGCATTACTGCTCTCGATATCAATGTATTCTTCAATGCCGATTCTTTGACTCTTCATCGTTCGGGTGACGAGGCCTTCATTTATCAGAATCAGGTGCTTGCAAGTGGTATCGACTTTGGTGAGTACTCGGATGACACTCTTACAATTACCTGTAAGAACGGTTATGTTTATCGTATGGACGGTGTTCTTGTTCCTCCTTCGAATATGGCCGAGGAGCTTCGTCGTCACAAGGATACAAAACTGTTCAGCTATATGCTCGACCGTTTCAGCGCTCCTATCTACGACGCTTCACTAAGTGCAACATATAATTATGTAAACGATAATACCGATGACCCCGATAGCGTGTTTGTATTGCGTTACCTCAACCGTTCCGAGGCTCGTCCTCTCTTCAAGGTGAAGAACCACGCTTCTGAGGCAGTGACAGACCAGGAGAAGACTACAATTCCTACTCTTACTTTCGACCCGGGTTGGAATACCTACCGTCAGGGTTCTGCCGCAGCCGAGGGTGATATGGCAGCAATGCTTGTTCCCAAGGACGAGCACGTATTCGAGTACTTTGCGCGTGGTGCAGGTAAGTTCCTTGTCGATACATACGCTCCCGATTTCCAGGTTAGCGACGATGAGACCGATTATACAGCAATCATTCCTGCACTTGACAGTATTCCTAATAACATTGTAGCATCGTTCATCAACAACTTGATGCTTCCCACATTCTCTACTTCAGTTCCCAGTAAGTTCGACCAGGTTTACAATGACGGAACCGAGATTATGGGTGTAACTCCCGCTCACGTCGACGAGTGCGTTGTTGCAAACAATGGTGTTATCTATATCCTTAATCAGGTATTTGGTCCGGTAGACTACCGTGCTGTTTCTGCACCTCCTCTCACAATGACCAATATGACAATTATGCGTGCTGCTATCCAGACTCTTGGTTACAACTCTTACCTCAAGGCTATGGATGCAACATATAGTTTCATTGTTCCCGATGATGAGTACTTTGTATACTACGACCCCGTTACAATCGCTTCGGATGGTCCTATCGTATACAAGTTCTACTACGACAACAAGTATCGTAACGGTACAAACCTTGCTGCAAAGATTTGGGCAAAGCGTTATACATTCGACCCCGTAACATACGAGGTGGGAGACTCTATCGCAAACTATGCAGTCGAGGGTACATCGGTTAACACATCACTCAATGGTGTCGATCGAGTATCGTTCAACTATGGTTGGGGTGCTCCCGGTGGTGCCGGCTCGCCCGCAGGCTTCCTTTATAACCGTATGACCGACCTTCTCGAATACCTTATTATAGTAGGTGACGTTGAGGATGGTAACAAATACTATCTCTCTAAGGGTTACGGAACAATCAAGTGCGATTTCAACCCTGCACTTAAAGATGCACACGGCAATCCTACAGCCGAGAGTATGGTATTCTATGGTGGTGAGCAACTCGAGAATGGCAAGTCGGTAAAGGTTCTCACACGCTACCCCGAGGATAACGGTGTTACATATTGTACATATAGCGACGAGCAGAGCGATTTTGCTTCAGGTATTCCTACACCTCCCACACAGACCGTTTACTATAAACTAGATCCTGCAACTGCTTACAGCGGTTCTTCATTTACAAAGTTCTACAATGTATGTAACGGTCCCGAGGACGAAGATCTTATCTCTTTCTTCCGTAAGATTTATCCCTCTATCGACTCGGTTAAGTTGCAGAGAGATACACTGCCCCGTTACGCAGTATTCTATGGTAAGACCAACTCTACAATGGGTTCGGGTATTCCTCGCGACTATACAGTGCCTTTCTTCAGCACATATCACTACACAGTATATGTTCCCACAGACGAGGCTATAGACGAGGCTTATAAGATGGGTCTTCCCACTTGGGAGCAGCTTCAGGCCGAGCTCGCCGACACTGTAGGCGGTGTTGACAAGACCGGTAAGGTATTGGCTAATGTTCGTCTTATCAATAAGTTCGCTCGTTACCACTTCCAGGACAACTCGGTTTACGTCGATAACAAAGACTTCTCAATTACATCGGCAGGTGAGACATCGCCTTCGGCACGTTTCGAGACAGCCGCCATTGATGAGGAGACAGGTCGATTCTTCGAGACAGTTGTTGAGTCAACAAATTCAACAGTTGGTAATACTCAGAGAACTCTTCAGGTTACCGATGACCTTGGTCGAGTAGTTACTGTACTTAACCGTGCAGGCGAGGAGGGTAAGACTTGGAACATTATGACACGTGATATGCTTATGTACTGTAAGGGTGCAACAGCAATCAACTCTTCTAAGTTCGGTCACAGTATCGAGACATCATCATTCGCTGTGCTTCATCAGGTCGATAAGGCTCTCTTGAATGCAGGTGTTCTTGGTTACGATGGCAAGTTCCGTCGCTATGCCGATGCCGGTGAATTCATTGATACAATGACTGTTGCCGGTGGTAAGGGCTTTGTCGATGGCAAGTACCTTGTAGGTTTCCGCAACAATATCGTTGTAACAGATGAGGAGGGTTACGATACCTATAAACGTGTTGCTTACCTTATGCAACCTATTGCAGGCTCTACCGATAATATGAATATGGAGGAGTATGTACTTGACGAGGGTGGCAATAAGATTCTTATCACAAGTGATGGCGCTCGTGTTCTTGAGATTGCCATAAAGGTAGGTAAGACTATGAGATATGAGTACAAATGGGCTGACGCACAGGGTAACTACAAGGATGCTGACGGCAAAGAGTACACCGAGCCTCAGGTTTGGTACAATAACGATGGTACATTAATTGAGAAATAAAGATAAACGCCATGATAAAGATAAAACATTTAATGTTGCTTGCTCTCTGCTGCCTGGTTGGTACATCGGCCTTTGCACAGAAGAGTGCACGTATTTCCGGAAAAGTTTTCAGTGATTCCGAGGGTCCGCTTATGATGGTTAACGTAACCGAGCGCGACAATAGCGACCGTATTATCGAGGCTACCATCACCGATATGGAGGGTAACTTCTCTATGGTTGTTAAGAACACAAGCAACCGCCTCGAGGTTTCGTACATCGGTTACAAAACCCAGAAACTCGAGATTGGTTCGCGCACTGTATTCAATATTAAGATGGTCGAGGACAATATCATTGAGGAGGTTGTCATCACAGCTAAACCTCGTCGTCAGAGTGGTGCACTCGATATTCCTGAGCGTGAGGTATCATCGGCTACTCAGAAATTCGAGATGAGCGAGATGGACGGTCTCTCATTTGCTTCGGTCGACGAGGCACTTCAGGGACAGATTGCCGGTCTTGACGTCGTATTCAGCAGCGGTGACCTTGGTTCCGGTACTCAGATGCGTTTGCGTGGTACCTCAACCATCAACGGTAATGCCGAGCCTCTTATCGTCGTTAACGACAATATCTTCGAGATGCCTGCCGACCAGGGTGAGTCTTTCGACTACACACGTCTCGACAACGACCAGTTCTCGGAGCTTCTTTCGGTTAACCCCGACGATATCGAGAGCATCGAGGTTCTCAAGGATGCTGCCTCTTGTGCAGTGTGGGGTTCTCGCGGTGCGAATGGTGTAATCAAGATTAAGACAAAGCGCGGTCACCGTGGTGCTACACGCGTTAACTTCTCTGTAAAGTTCAAGGATAAATGGATTCCTCAGGGTATGAACCTCCTCAATGGTGACGAGTATACAATGTTGCTTAAGGAGTCTCACTTCAACCCCCAGCAGAATGCAGCAGCTTCGGACTTCCCCGAGCTTAACTATGATCCCAACTTCGACCAGTACGAGAACTTCAACGAGAACACCGACTGGGTAGATCAGGTTACAAAGCACGGTTATCGTAACGAGTATAGTGTGAACCTTACCGGTGGTGGTGAGAAAGCCGTATTCCGTATCTCAGGTTCTTATACAAACGAGACCGGTACCATCATCAAGCAGTACCTTGAGACCTACTCATCTCGTTTGGCTCTTGACTACTATGTATCAGACCGTATCAAGGTTATGACAGAGTTTGCGTTCTCTTACACAAACAACCAGAAGAACTACTCCGACCTTCTTTATATCGCACAGAACAAGATGCCTAATATGAGCATTTGGTATCAGGATCGTTTTGGTAACAACACTCCCGATTACTATAAGATGCTTAAGACCGGTTCGTCTATCTTCGATAGTGACCAGAAGAGTATGAAGAATCCCGTTGCTCTTGCTCACCTTGCTAAGAACGACCAGGAGAGCTACAGTATCAGCCCTCAGATTACATTGGAATACAACCTCTTGGGTCTCGAGGACGATGAGACACAGCTCAAGTACCGCGGTCTTGTTTATATGAACGCAGCTACACTTTCATCATCGAGCTACCTTCCTGCTGCTCTTACCAACAGCGATTGGTCGGCATCGGATGTGAACACAGCCTCTATGTATGATAGCAAGAGCTTGCAGTTTACAACACGTCACAACCTTATTTTCACTCCCTATCTTGGCAGCAGCAAGCACTATCTTACAATGTCGGGACAGTTCGAGATGAATACAAGTACAAGTACAACACAGAACCAGGTAACATACGGTTTGCCCAATGGTCTTAACAGTACCACTCTTGGTTCTTACCTCTCAACAGGTAGTACTTCTAAGGGTCAGTCACGCAGTTTGAATGCAACATATCAGGCTCACTACTCATACGATTCTAAGTATGTCCTTGGTTTTGCTGTACGCGCCGAGGGTCACACACAGTTTGGTGACGACAGAAAATGGACTGTATTCCCCTCAATCTCGGGACGTTGGAATATTTCAGACGAGCCTTGGATGGAGTGGGCAAAGCCCGTCCTATCGATGTTCTCTATCCGTCCCAGCTACGGATGGGCAGGTAACACTCCCGGTCAGGAGTACCTTATGTACACAACATATACTCCTAACGGCAGCTACATCGACATCACAGGTTTCCGTCCCGGCGGTATCCGTATGAGTGACCTTCGTGCTTCTGATAAACGCGAGTTCAACATCGGTTCTGACTTCGGTTTCTTCAACGATGTATTTACAGGTTCATTCAACTACTACCTCAGTACAACATACGACCAGTTGATGTCTAACTACAGTATTCCTACCTCTTCGGGTTACAGCAGCCTTGCTTATAAGAACACAGGTGCTGTCGAAAACTCGGGTTGGGAGCTTAACTTCAACATCAACCGTCTGAAGGTATTCAAAGACTTCTCTTTCAGCGCTTACTTCAACGTTGGTCAGAACTTCAACGAGGTTAAGGAGATGGAGCAGAGTGTCCTCAGCAACAACAACCCCGAGTACGACTTTGCTAACAAATCATATCTTGGTCGTATCCAGATTGGTAACCCCTTGGCTTCAATCTATGGTTTCCGCTACAAAGGTGTTTACCGTTACAGCTACAAGAACTGGGAGAAGGCTATCGCCGAGGCTGAGGCCGGACGCAACGGTACCTGTCCTATCGTTTACGACGCCGAAGGTAAGGTTGTTTACAATGCCGATGGTACTCCCAAGCAGATGGTATTCAACTACGACACCGAGAGCGGTACATCAACCTATAAGTTCACCGGTGGTGACGCTATCTACGAGGATGTTAACCACGACGGTAACATCAACGAGCTCGACCTTGTTTACCTTGGTAACTCTAACCCCAAAGCACAGGGAGGTTTCGGTTTCACATTCGCATACAAGAAGTTTACTCTTAAGACCAACTTCTCTTATCGTATCGATGTTGACGTAATCAACTCGGCACGCATGGATATCGAGAATATGTACGGTAACCTCAACCAGAGTAAGGCTGTTAACTGGCGTTGGCGCAAAGAGGGTGATATCACCGAGATTCCCCGCGCTCTTTACAACACAGGTTATAACTTCCTCGGTAGCGACCGTTATGTAGAGGATGCTTCTTATCTGCGTCTCTCTTACGTACAGGCTTCTTACGCATTCGATAAGAAGTGGTTAAAGGAGAAATTGGGTCTCGAGAGCCTTACACTCTATGCTTCGGCCGACAACCTCTGCTTCTGGAGCAGCTACACAGGTCTTGACCCCGAGGTAAAGGCAGGTGCTTGGGGTCGTGCATACGACAACTCAAAGACACCGCGTTCACGCTCATACACACTTTCTCTCTCTGTAGGATTCTAATAGTATAAGGAGGATTAATATGAAAAAGATAAAAAATATATTCAAAGCATCTCTTTTGACGGTTGCGCTCGGTTGCGGTACTATGCTTACCTCTTGTACCGACTTCCTTACAATCTATCCGACCAACTCTGTCATTCACGAGAATTATTGGCAGACAGCCGAGGACGTCAACGGTATGTTGGCTACCTGCTATCAGCGTCTTCAGAGTACAGCAGCCATTGAGCGAATGATTATCTGGGGCGACCTTCGCGGCGACCAGATTGCAGTACGTAACAACTCTTCAAATACTTATAAATATATCGTAGAGGCCAACCTTCAGGATAATAACTCATATTGTACTTGGAGCGAATTCTATCAGGCTATCAACGATGCCAATATGGTTCTTGAGTTTGCTCCCGAGGTAGTTGAGCGTGACCCCGACTTTACCGAGGGCGACCTTAATATCGTACTCGGTGAGATGTATGCAATACGTGCTCTCTCTCACTTCTACCTGTTGCGTACATTCCGCTGCATTCCTCTCGCTTACAAAGCATCGGTTAACGATGGCGAGTTGATTGACTATCCTCAGGTTCATCCTATGGTAGCACTCGACAGTATTATGAACGACCTTAATCGTGCCGAGAGCCTTGTAATGCGCTCGGGAGGTTTCCCCAACAGTACGGCACTTTACAACTACGGACGTGTTACACGTAATGCAGTTCGTGCAATGAAGGCTGATGTTAACTTGTGGCAGGCTGCTTTTGCCGCCTACTATGCCGAGAATGGTTACGAAGAGAAACTCGCCAGAAAAGACTCTACCGAACTTATTCTCGATTGCACCGTACCTGTAAATACTCCCGAATACTACTATCGTCAGGCTATTGCAGAGTGTGATGCCGTTCTTAACGACCTGCATACACGTATGACCGAGATGTACGAGGGTAACCCTGCTTTGGGTAAGGTCGACCTCGAGAAGAATCCCTACTATCTTATCGAGAACAATCAGGCTGATATTGCTCGCAAGGCATCTGCGGCTTATAACAAGATTTTCGGTGAGCTTAAAGATGTAACATTGCTCGCTTCACACGGTGAGGTTATTTTCGAACTTGTGTTCGACGGTACCGAGAACAGCTCTAACGGTAATAGAGGTGTTTCCGGTCTCTATGGTATTCACAAAAACGAAGGTCAGGGTGTTCTCTGTGTAGCCAAACCCTGGATTGCAGGTGCAAAGACCAACACCGAGATGATTTACCACGATATGGACTTCCGTGCTTACTCTAACACAGCAACAGCCGAGCTTGGTTCTAATTCGACAGATAACTCTTCGCCAGCATCAAGCGAGGTTGGTATCGCCAAGTATTCATCGGCAAGTTCGCCCGGTAGCAACCGTGGTGGTTACCGCGAGGCGGGTAAGACATTCGATGCTAACTGGATTATCTATCGTCAGACCGATGTTATGCTTATGAAGGCCGAGGCTCTCGTTCAGCTTATCTCAACCGAGACACCTGCTGCCGATACCGAGGATATGGAGATTCTCTCACAGGCATTCGACCTTGTGCAGGCTGTTAACAACCGCTCTTTGATGTCAGAGGATGAGGAGCTCGCTAAGGAGTCGTTCTCGACAAAGACTGCTATCGGCGAGTTGGTACTTAACGAGCGTGCTCGTGAGCTTGCTTTCGAGGGTAAACGTTGGTACGACCTTGTTCGCCTTGCTCTTCGCACCAATACTACAAACGAGGTATCTACACTCGTATCTGCAAAGATCGAGGGTGGTGGTGCAAGTGCTGTAAAGAAGAAATTGAGCACAATGAACTCACTCTTCTTCCCCATTGCAAAGAGCGAGCTTAATGTGAATCCTCTCTTGGGTCAGAATCCTGTTTACAAGCAGTCTTCATCTGTATCACAGAACTAATGAAAGAGTTCCTTCCGCCTTCGGGCGGAGGGCTTCAAAAGAGTTAAAAACGACTATAAAAATAAGATTATGAATAAGATTTTCAAACATAGAATTCTTACAGGAATAGCTTTGGCAGGCGCACTCTTCCTTAGTTCTGCTTGTACCGACGAGTGGGATGATCATTACAGCGATCAGGGTGTGAACTCCACCCAAACACTTCTTGATGTTATAAAGGCCGAGAGCGACCTTAGCGATTTCCACGAGGTATTGGAGGCTTGCGGTGTTGCCGACTCGCTTCTTAACCAGTCACGTGTGTATACCCTGTGGGCACCTGTGAACGGTTCATTCAATAAGGACTCTCTCCTAAATAAGGTAGACGATGGTGCTCGCGATACAGTACTTGTTCGTTTCATCGAGGCTCATATGGCAAACTTCTTGCATCCTGCAAACGGCCCTATCGAAGAGCCTATCCGTCTTCTCAATGACAAGGTTGTAAACTTTGCAGGTAACGCAGGCAGCTACACATTCGATGCTATCCCCGTTGATGCAAATTTCAGCAATATACGTCTGCGTAACGGTATCCTTCACAAGATAGAGAAACCGGTAGAGTACCTTCCCAATATTTGGGAGTACTTGGCTCTTGAGTCTGAAATCGATTCATTGTGCAAGTATCTCTATTCATTTAACCGCAGAGAGTTCAACGAGTTCGGAAGTATTGTTGGTCCTACCGTTAACGGTGAGGTAACTTACATCGATTCGGCATTTACAAACTCTAATATGTGGTTCTCTTGTTACGAGGGTCAGAACCGTGATGCCGGTGGTTTTGGTGACATTGCAGCTGAGGATTCGTCATACGTATTCTTTGCAATCACTAATGATGTATGGAACGAGATGGTTCCTAAGGTTGACAAGTTCTTCAACTACTCGGATAAGATTTCGTCGCTCGACACTGCATACGTAGACTCAATGCGTCATATGAATGCTCGTAAGATACTTTGCAACTACTTGGTTTATAGCGAGAAAACACAGCGTAATATTCACCCCGACTCAATGCTTCCTACATTTGCTTATGCTCCCGGACAGTTCCTCGACAACAAGAAAGTCACAAAGGCTACAAGCGGTGTGACAATTGTGCGTAATATCTTTGCTAAAGCCGACCTTATGAACGGTGTTACAAAGACTGTAAAGCTATCTAACGGAACATTGCACGTGAAGAACAACTTCAACTTCTCTCCCTACGACCTTTGGTTCGATGGTATTAAGATTGAAGGTGAGCACGAGACTACCGACTATTTGGTAAGTGACGTAGCTTCTATGGTTGCTCTTATCAATGATATGGACACAATCTCTCGCAAGAAGAAGGTTGACGTATATGACGAAGAGGGTAACTATGTCGAGACAGTCGACTCGGTATATGCAAAGTATGCTCTCTCTAAGGGTGCTACAATGCGTAATGCAGGTTACCTTGAGGCAATGCCTCTTCAGGCAGCTTCTCGTCCTAAGATGACATTCAAGATTCCCGGAACACTTTCGGCAGGTAAGTACCGCATCGGTGTTGTTGTTGTTCCTGCATACGCAACCAACGCATACATCAGCGATTCAGACCTCAAACCTTCTAAGATACGTGCACAGCTTTATACTCGTGCAGGTGAGGCGGGTACCAAGACTCTTATCTACGATACCAGTTCAAAGAAAACCTGGTTAGGTCTTCAGAACGACCCCACACGTCTCGATACACTTTATCTCTATGACGTAGAACTTGATGCCGAGAACGGCTACGATCCCGCATTGCGCGTACCTCGCACATTCAGCTTCGATTTCTGCGAGTATGGTCTTACAAATGTAAAGGATATCCAGACCGAGCTCATTCTCACCTGCGACTTGCAGCGTAGAAATGACGATGCAAACTTCGAGCGTACACTGCGTATCGACTGCGTGTTCCTTGAGCCTATCTATGATGAGAACGACACCGAGGATGGTGAATAATGATTGTTTTATACGAAAAAATAAAAATAACTATGTATATGCGACAAATTATGCGATCAATGGTGGCATTAATGGTATTGGTGTCACCGGCCATCCCCGCTTCGGCAACGGTAGCAGGAGGCTTTGAAGCTGGCGATTCTGTAAAAGCCGAGCAGACAGTATCTGTCTCTGCACGCACTATTACAGGTACCGTTTACGACGCTGCTACGAATACACCGCTCCCCGGTGTACGTGTGCAAGGAACCGGTCATCAGAGAGTAACTACAATGACTGATGCTGAGGGTAAGTACAAACTGAATGTACCTTCTTATGTTACACTTCTCAGTTTCTCTACCCCCGAGTTTCTTATGGTGCAGCGTCCCGTTCTTAAGGACGACGTAATCAATGTTCGTCTTTACAGCGATAAGTTTGCAAAGGACTACAACGAGGACATCAAGATAACTGCCGGCGATGATTTCACAACAGCTATCAGTCCCGCCGTAAGTATCGATACCGATATTCAGGGTAAGTTGGGTGCTCAGGTACGTTCTATTACACGTTCAGGTACTCCCGGTATCGGTGCATTTATGCTCATCCGTGGTATCAACAGCCTTAATGCCAACAGCCAGCCTCTGGTAATTGTCGATGATATTATCCTCGACCTTCAGGAGGACTACGGTGCATTGCATATGGGTATGTTCAACAACGTACTCTCGGCAATCGATGTTAATGATATCGACAATGTAGAGGTACTTACCAACGGTACTGCCATCTATGGCGCACGTGCTGCAAACGGTGTCATCAAGATTACTACAAAGCGTGGTAAGAGTATGGCTACCCGAATCACAGCCAACATCTATGCAAATATCGCGCTTGCTCCCAAGCTCACCGATATGATGAAGGCCGAGCAGTATCGTACATACGCCAACGAGCTTATCGGTACAATGAACACTACCAAGAAGAACTTTGAGTTCTTGAATAGTGATCCCGATTACTTCTATTACAACAAGTATCACAACGAGACCGATTGGGCCGACGAGGTATATCGTGAGGCATTCACACAGAACTACAAAGTAAATGTAGAGGGTGGTGACGAGGTTGCTATGTATAACTTCTCTTTGGGTTACACAATGGGTGAGAGTACAATCGACAAGAATACTTTCGATCGTCTGAACATCCGTTTCAACTCTGATATCTCTCTTGCAAAGAACCTTACCACACGTTTCGACATCTCTTATTCGCGCGTAGCTCGTGAGCTTCTCGACGATGGTATTATGGAGAATTCGGGAACAGACTATCCTTACTCTTCTCCCGGTTTTGTGGCAATGGTTAAGTCGCCTTTCCTCAGCCCCTATATGTACTTCCGTACAGGTGGTCTGACATCTACATACGATGAGGCCGATACTTTTGCTTGGGGTATCGATGATAACGTAAATCGTAACCAGGATAACAACTCTCTGTATAACCCTCTTACAATCATCCATACCGGTTCGGGTGAGAACAAGAACGACCAGGAGTACACACTCTTTACTCTTACCGTTGCTCCCGAGTTGACATTGGGCGATTTCAAGATTACAGAGACATTCAACTACACATTGCACCGTATGAGCGAGAAGTACTATCTTCCCTACGCTATCGATGCAAGCAAGACTCAGTATCACTTCTATGCACAGGGTCTTGGTAAGATTGGTAACTTCATCTCTTCTTCTTTCGGTAAAGAGACAAACATCTCAAGCGATACACGCGTAAGCTGGTCGAAGATTTCAGGTGCTCACAACATCAACCTCTTCGGTGGTTTCCGTTATACACGTTTCGCATTCGATTCAAACTTCCTCTCTTGTGCCAACTCGGGTAACGACAAGGCTACAAGTATCAGCCAGGATTACGATTACCTTAAGGACAGCGGTGATGACAATGTATGGACAAACCTTGCTTGGTATCTGAATGCCGACTATAGCTACAAGACACGTTACTTCTTGCAGGCAGCTCTAGCACTTGAGACATCTTCACGCTTCGGTAAAGAGGCTGACGGACTCTCTATGGGCGGTGTGCAGTGGGGTGTATTCCCTTCGTTGCAGGCAGCTTGGTTAATCTCTTCAGAGCCTTGGTTCAATGTTAAGCCCATCAACTCATTGAAACTCCGCGCAGGTTACGATATTACAGGTAACGATGCTATCGACTTCTACGCTTGCCGCAGCTTTATGCAGGCTGTTAAGTTCCAGAACACATTTATGGGTATTCAGCTTGGTAACGTAGAGAACGAGGGTGTTCAGTGGGAGACAACATCACGCTTAAACGTAGGTGTAGATGCAATGTTCTTCGACAACCGTCTGGGTGTATCGTTCGATTGGTATATGGCTAAGACAAGCGACCTCCTTGTTCCCAAGAAGTACGACTACGTAACAGGTATGGATACATATTGGAGCAATGGTGGCGAGCTCGAGAATATGGGATTCGAGGCTACTGTAAACGCAAAGCTCATCAACAAACGTAACTTCCAGTGGGAGCTCGGTGTTTCGGCCGGTCACTATAAGAACGAGATTACATCACTCGATCAGGCAGCAAAGACAACAAACGTTTACGGTGCCGAGGTTCTTACTCAGGTAGGTGAGGCGATAGGTACATTCTACGGTTACAAGACCGACGGTGTTATCTCATCGGTAGCCGAGGCCGACGAACTTGGTCTCTATCAGGTTGACGCAACAGGTAACAAGACCTATTTCCAGGCAGGTGATGTTAAGTTTGTTGATATAAATGGCGATAAGATTATTGACAATGCAGATAAGACTGTTATCGGTAATCCCAACCCCGACTTATATGGTAACATCTTCACACGTTTCACATACAAGGATTGGACTTTGAATGTAGCAATGAACTACTCACTTGGTAACGATGTATACAACTACTATCGTTCACAGCTCGAGGGTGGTAAGAACTTCTTCAACCAGTCGGCAGCTATGCTGAACCGTTGGACTGTTGACGGACAGACAACCGATATGCCTCGTGCCGTTTACGGTGATCCTATGGGGAACTCTCGTTTCTCGGATCGTTGGATTGAGGATGGTTCATACCTTCGTCTTAAGACAGTTCAGCTCTCATACAATGTTCCTGTTAACTTCAACTGGTTGCAGGGTATAACAGTATGGTGCGCAGCCGAGAATCTGCTTACACTTACCAAGTATTTGGGTAACGACCCCGAATTCTCAGTAAACAACAACGTACTCTACCAGGGAATCGATGCAGGTCTGCTTCCTCAGAGCCGCAGCTTCCACTTGGGTGTTAAGGTTAATCTCTAACGAACTTATCCCGAGCTCTCACAGATGCCTCAGTGCATCTGTGGGCAGCAGAGGAACAAAAATACTTGAAAACAATGAAAAAGAATATTTTTTATACTTTGTGTATTCTCTTAAGCGGAGCTCTCTTCTTGAACTCTTGCGAGGATATGCTTGAAATTGACACCACCCGTGTGGATCACGAGTTCAACGACCTTACCCTCAACGACTCGGTTTATTCGGTGCTTGGTATTATTAAGTCAGTTCAGAATGTAGCCGACCGTCACGTGCTCTTTGGTGAGCTTCGTGGTGACCTCGTTGTTCCCAACGAAGGCAAGGCTGTACTAGATATTCAGGGTATCTGCAATTTCGATTTCGATCCCGAGAATCCCTATCTTGCTGTAAAGGACTATTATGCAATCATCAACAACTGTAACGTATTCCTTGCCCGCGTCGATACAACTATCGAGCGTAGCAACCAGAAGCTTATGCTTCGCGAGTTTGTTGCAGTAAAGAGCATCCGTGCTTGGACTTATCTTCAGTTGGCTATCAACTACGGTAGTATTCCTTACTTCACAGAGCCCATCCTTACTCACCACGCTGCAACCGAGGTGATGGCACAGCCTATGAAGACACGTGACGAGGTTGTATCATTGCTTATCGAGGATCTTACTCCTTATGAGAATCCCCGCGTTTATCCTATGCCCGTGTGGAAAGGTATCAAGGTAGGTGGCGTAAATATGTCAACTAACAGTCTGTTTATGCCCATTCGTGCGCTTCTTGCCGAGCTTCACTTGTGGAGAGGTAACCCCGGTGACTACAAGATTGCTGCCAACTATCTCTACAACTCAATTATGACCACTCCCTTGGTGTCTAACCCTGCAACAAACCGCAAGTTCTACGATAGCCATACAAAAGTTGAACTAAGCGATGATAAGGGTACCGATATAAGAAATTCTTACACCGA
This sequence comes from Bacteroidaceae bacterium, assembly GCA_017938245.1. Lineage (GTDB taxonomy): Bacteria > Bacteroidota > Bacteroidia > Bacteroidales > Bacteroidaceae > HGM04593. The sequence continues at coordinate 1,458 of JAGBBX010000024.1, read as the reverse complement.
CATGCTCTTTAATGCTAACGCTCTTACCGATAACGGTACAGGTTTCTTCGGTGTTCCTTTTGAGTCTTCAACCTCAGAGGGTATTATGTCGGCTCTAAATGAGGTGTTTGCACCCAAGGTTATTGGTGCAGCTCAGGTTTCTGCAGCTCCCGGTTACGTGGCACTCAGCAACCGTCAGGTTTATACTATCTATGACGAGAATACTCCCACCGAGCCTGCAAAGTTTATCTCAAATGGCGAGCCTTATCAGGGCGACCTTCGTCGTTATGCAGTGACAGGTTCTCAGTATAACATTGAGACAGATGAGTACTACAGCAATGTAATTGCAAAGTATAACTATGGTGGCAGCGGTAAGATGAACGGTATGCCCGTTGTATATACAAGCGAGTACACTACACACGTAACATTCTATCGTGCCGAGATGCTCTATGCACGCTTTGCCGAGGCTCTTCTTGGTATGATAGCTATAGAGGGTGTCAAGGGTGCCGACCTTCTTGCAATGGCAACATTGGCTCAAGGTCTTAACGAGAACTACGTTATCAAGTACAATCACGTTCCTGCCGATACAACAACTGTTGTTGACGAGGAGGGTAACCCCATCCTTAATGCAGCCGGTGGCGACTCAATCATCGTAACTCCTGCTACATACGACCAGGTATCGTTTGATTTCTCAGACATCGTAGGTGAGGGTGCGAATGCTATTAAGAACCGTGGTCTCCACTCACGTGGTTCGGGCTTCACAGCACAGAATATTTACTATGCCCCCACAGCCGAGAATATTGCCTCTTACTTTGGCCGACTTACCGAGGGTGCAGATTCAGCAGCTGTTCTTAGCGGTGTGAACCGTGCCGATACAGTGAGATATGTATCAGCTCTTTTGCTCGATGAGTTAGCACTTGAGTTCTGTTTCGAGGGTAACCGTTTCGGTGACCTTATCCGTTTCGCTAAGTTTGCCGAGAAGTGCGGCGATCCCAATTGGCAGGATGTTCTTGCTAAGCGTGTAGCCGGTCGTGCTTATAACAATGCCGGCAATCTTCACAGCGCAGACTATGAACTTGACAACGGACTCTATAATATGCTTAAGAACGAGGAGAACTGGTATCTCCCCCTTCCCGAAAGCGAGGAATAAGTCAATCTTATAGATAAAAGCAATTCAGGCGCATCTTTTCGGATGCGCCTGAATTGCTTTTATCGAGATTATCACTATGTTACTCTTTTTTTGTTATTACTGTCCGATAAAATAGAATAATCCCAAGAAGTGTTATTGACTGAGCTGATATTGCTTGCTTTAGTATTTTTGCTGTAAAAGTGGCCCACCTTTTCATAAAATCATAAGGTTGTTCATTGGTGCGCCATAGGAAAATTAGTAAAATGGTAGATGTTTTTTGGATTAAGTGCGAGGATGTTTGAGCGAAGCGAGTTCCGCAGCACCCAAAAAACATCGTGAGCATTTTACGT
>JAGBBX010000023.1 GCA_017938245.1 Bacteroidaceae bacterium | reverse complement strand
TGCAAAAGACACCGGAACAACAGATAGATGATGCAGTAAAAGTTTCAAAGGCGCTATTTTTACCTATAGCCAGAAACTCACAAGAAGCAGAGAATATTGAACGGAATATAGAAGCCGCAGGAGATCATTTGAAATCTTTAGTAGCGATTGTTAATGATGCAGATCTATTTAAGGCATTAGTATATGAGATAATGTCAAGAATGAGATAACAGAATAGCCTGCAGATTCGCAGGCTATTCTGTTATAAAGACTCGAGAGTTGATTACTCTATCTCCAAGAAATCTATCAAAAAGTATCTGGAAAATGAATTTCTTTTCGCCAAGGGCGAATTTAATATGAATAAACTTTTCGTTCTTACAACGATGCTTTGACAGTTTGTTGAACCACAATCCCTACTTTCGTCTTTTCAATCCAAAGTACATAATAAGGGAAACAAGAAATATTCCTGTTACGACATATAAAATATTGATTCTATTAGGCTCATCAACAACCTCTATGACTTCCTTTGGTTCTTCAAGATAGATTCCGTCGCGAATCAGCTCCAGCGCCTTGTTGTATATCATTTCGCCATTATTTGTCATCTCCTCGTAAGTGAATGGGATGGTGAGATGTGGAATAACGCCTCTGCCGTAAGGGAAGTCTTCGCTTACAAACTCATCGCTTACAATTCGTACCATAGGAATATGACATTTGAAATGGCTGTTAGGCAGCCCTATTTCAGCGAACTTCATTGCATTCATCGTGTGGTATGCAGTCTTGGTTTCGCGACCAATGACGTAACCGCGGGCGTTGCGCTTCATTATACCGGCAAAATCAGTGGAGGCTGAGGCGGAATTGGCATTAATAAGAACATATACACGTCCCGTATACAAAGCCTTTATAGTATCACTTGGCGTATTTTCATCGGGGTCGCTTATCTTATAAAAGCCCTTGCGACCTGGGATTTCCTTGTAGTCTTCAAACATTACCGTTCCACTGGGGTAATTAAGGGTGGGACTCTTGATTGTTTGCGTGTTCACTTTCATATATCCTCCCTCTCGCTTTATCGGTTCATCCATCAAGGCATCCACCAATTTGTATTCTACATCGGGATTACCACCATGATTGCCACGTAGGTCGATAATCAAGTTTTTATAACCTTTCTTCTCAAGAAGATCAAGAAATACAAGCATTGAGTCCACTTCAGTCTCCATCAACTCGAAATTATTAAGACGCATATATGCTGTACTGTCATTAGACTTCATGGTCTCCCAATTCCCTTTTCTGCAGACCATGTATTGGGAAATAAACCAATTCTCCATGGTTTTCCTGTCGAACTGTGATATTGTATTTTGGTTGAACTCCATTAATGGAGCTGTCAACTCTTCACCATCACTAAATGTAAGAGTTACTTTGTTTGCTTTAAACGTGTCTTTATCTCCTTTATAATATAAATGATTGGTATACGGGCTTGCTAATTCTTGCTCCAAGACCGATTCAACCTGAACATCATATATCATACTGGTACGAGAGACTATTTCCATATACAATGTATCTACGTGTTTACCGTTGATATGCGTGATTTCACGTCCTGTGTATGCCTTGTATTCATCTGTTGTAACAATAATTCTGACCTTATCTTTCACTCTTGCAAACATCACAGGAGAAATGGTCCCATCATTATCAAGTGGTATTCCATAGTCGAACCACATGTGAGAGTCATGAACCTTCCGGTTGAAATTCATTATTAGATATGCAAACTCTTTTAATGTAATGTTCTCTGGGATTTTGGCAATTTCCTCTTCGACAAAGGTGTCGTATTCCTCCTCGGTCATAAAATCTTCGAGCGAGGGGTATATCTCCTTGATGCTACTTGCCATTTGACGATAATCAGCGATAGCCTCAGCGCGAGTCAATGCCGCTTTCGGTTTTTGCTTTACGGGAGGAATAAATGTCGTCTCCAATCCAAACGGAGTCATAGGGTCATCGGCCTTTCCACCTCTGTCCATTGTCAAGCAGATACTGGGTTGAGGGATTTTCTTGTAGCAATAGTGTACTTGACCCAATACCTCGCCTTTCTTCACCTTCTGTCCTGTAGCGAAAGGCGTATCGGTTCTCAAGCCGCTCAAATGTATCGTCCTGCCATCATTACTCTTTATAAAATACTTATATGACAAATATTTGGCATCTTGCATCCTTTTTGCCATACTTTCCTTGTTCTGCTCTATGATATCTTCAAATTTGCCTTTCCATCTACTGTTGCTGAATGATTTGTTCAATGACAAATAGTACGTCATAGCTATATGAGTAATCACTCCATCACAAGGACTGACGACATTTGTTCCTGGTTTAGCGCCAATAATCAATTTATCAAAATTGTGCTCGTTGCCAATATAGTCCTGTGGACGGTAAAGTGTTCCCTCACCAGCCTTTCCGCCTTCGATGGGCCATTGATAATAGCTAGTACTTGTTGGATTGCTTGTTGTTTGCGCACTCAGTTCTAATATGTAGCATAAGAATAGTAAAATCAATGTCAAAACTCGTATCATCATATCATTTTTGCATTTATAATAGGTTTTCCATCCACTAATTTTTATTGAATAACTAGTTCATATTCAATTGCAAATTTACAAAAAAAAGTGTATAGGTGTTGCGAAGGTTGAGATATATATTATATTTGCAGATATTCAATGTTATAAAAGAGTATGAAATACCATTTCAACATTATTAAAATTGGGGTTACAATGGATATGGGCGTTGGTAACCGTAGTCGTAGATGGACGTATATCGACTGTGAAAATCTGGAAGCGGGTGACGTGTATAATATCCACGGGCGAGAATTAAACATCGTATCTATAGATGAAAGTGAGATGGAATTCACTTTTATGGGTAAGAAGTATACTCTGAACCGTGAGTGGCAGGTTCAGGGAACCCCGGAGATCGGTATCCCCAATAAATATTTTTCGGAAAACGAGAGGTTTATTTTCTTTTTCAGCTGCGATTCCGATAGTACTCATAGTTGGGACGACTGTGAAGTGACAACGCTAATCGATGAGATGATGGCTAATCATACCGAGGGAAAGGTGTGGAAGAATATTCCTCTTGCTCGTAAATTTCTGCACATTCTTAAGGATGTGGCACCTTTTCGTACGGATAGTATAAACCCTGCTTATAAGGCATATCTCGTTTCGGTTGTGCTTAAAAATGACTTCATCGCAAAGACCGAGACTCCGCGACTTTTTCAATCTTTATGCGAGTACTACAGATTGTGTCTCGATTTTGATTCTGTAGACGACTATGACGAGGAGTTGAAAGAGGTTTTCGATAAGAAGTATTTCAGAACAGTGGATTCCTGGATATATAAATTGGCGTGGATTGTCGATAATCCTACGCGCGAATATGCCATTGAGTGCTGGAACGGGCTTGAACGAATGTTAAAGAGCGACCCTGTTCAGGCAACTCCCGAATGGGAAGAGGTTATTTACGAAGTGGAGCAGGAGGTCGACGAGGAGTTAAAAGACGAGTCACGTGGTATGGGATTTTGCTTTGCATATTGGAGTGCAAAAAGGGATGCGCTCGAGCGTCGAGGGGTAGAGTGGAAAACACCCTCTCTAATGAATCCTGGTGTTATGTTTGACTAATGAATATTCCATTGTTCGAGGGAAGAAATAGTTGTAAATAGTTTTTATCCTACTCCAAGGTCGGTATTGTTTATCAGTATTTCTATTTTGGGGTTATTCTTTATCTTGGGGTACACCTCGTCTATGAACCACGCTGCAAGGGTCTCGTCACGCTGTACCGCTGTGCCGTTGTTGCAAAAAAGGTTTATGCTGAAATACTCAAAGTACTTATCGGCAGTGGCAATATCGTTTAATATACGTTCGCGGCTATCACCTACTGTGCAGCACAGTAGACAAACACCGCTGAAGTAGCGGGCAACGTCGGCAGGGGTGACACTCGACGAAACACCTTTGTTCCACTCTTCGCGCAGATGTGGGTCAAAACTCTCGATACCGCAACGAAACTTTACTTGTATCGGAGCAAAGCGTCGGGCAAACTCTTCGAGGCGGTGACGGTACATATAATGTGCCTCGAACCAAAGGGTATGTATTCTCTTCTCTCTTACAATTTGTGCTATGAGGTCGAGAGTATCTTCGTCTATTTCCATTGCCGAGCCCGAATTTATTATATCAAGCACGCCGTAACGTCCTGTGACGCGCTCTAAGCATTTCTTGTTGGTGAGAAAGGGGGTATCGGAGCAATCTTCGTGGTAGTTACAGAATGTGCAGCGACGCCAACGGCATCCTTGGCCTTGCAGAAGCAGAAATTCGCGTTGCAGTTTTGTTTCTATGAGTGAATATCTATCCATTGTGTCGCTCTTTTAGAATGTATCGTTTAAGTGCAAGAATTACTGCATATGCCATAGGGGTGCCGAAAAGGGCCTCGATTCCCAGTTTCATAAAGTATTGAAGGGCTATCATCAGCAGCAGGTCACGTACGGTAAGCGTGCCAAGAAATGCTATGAGTACAAAAGGGATGGTGTCGAACATATATCCTACCACCGAGCTTCCTATGGTACGCACCCACAGGAAACGGCCTTTAGTGCGTCTCTTGATGTGTTCCATAAGCCGGGAATTGGATAGTTCTCCAAGTAGAAAACCCACCAAGGAGCCGATGACAACGCGTGGTACATAAGAGAATATATGATTATAGGCATTGGCAGTCTCGTCGAGGTAGTGGGGCGAGGGGAGCCACACACCAATCTGCGTACAGACGACAAACAGAATATTACAAAGGAGTGTGGTGAGAATTACATTGCGTGCAGTCTTGTATCCCCAAATCTCGGTGAGAACATCGCCCAACATATAGGCAAAGGGGAATGTTATTGTACCTGCATCGAAATAAAAAAGGTCGAAGAGTCCTATGACTTTTACAGCCATAATGTTCGATACTAAGTAGCAGGTGATGAAGAGAGCCGTAATAACAATTAGCGGCATATTGCCGCGAGCTCGGTTTTTGAAAGGGTTTTCCGATACCTTATCCATAATGTATGTTTTTGATTAATTGTTTGTCGGCTGCAAAGGTAGTGTTTTTTTATGAATTGTGGTGCGAGAAAGGGTGTATCCGGTATAAAAAATAAAAAACAGACCATTTGTCTCACTTCTTTATGAACAGTAGAATTTTGCTTAGTCGTTGTTGATAGCTTTATACATAAGCTTCTTTAAGGATGCTTTTATGGAAATTTAAGCATCTGCAAAAAATATTTAAGTAAACTTGGTTAATTTCGCTCGTTTGTCACTATCTTTGCTGTAGCAGCGAATATATACTGCGAAAACAGATAGCACTAAACTTAATCCTAATATAATGGAAACAATTATCCCTTATGCGCTTTTGTGCTTTACATCTTTTTTTACTCTGACAAATCCATTAGGTACGATGCCGGTGTTTTTAACAATGACCAATGGGTTAAGTGAAAATCAACGGCAGCATATTGTTAAGCGTGCAACCATTGTTTCGTTTATAATATTAATATCGTTCACTCTCTTTGGGCAGTTCGTTTTTAAGTTCTTTGGAATATCTACAAACGGGTTTAGAATTGCAGCCGGATTTATTATCCTTAAAATTGGCTACGATATGATACAGGCACGATACAGCAACGCAAAACTAAAGGATAACGAGATTAAAGCGTATGTGAATGATATCTCCATTACTCCACTCTCTATTCCAATGCTATGCGGTCCGGGTGCCATTGCCAACGGAATTATTCTTATGTCCGATGCCAAGACTTTTGAATTGAAAGTGACGTTGATATTAACGATAGCTGTTGTTTATCTTTTATCTTATATAATACTGCGATTGTCAACACGTCTGGTAAAGTTTATGGGTGAGACCGGTAATAATGTGATGATGCGATTGATGGGATTGATACTGATGGTAATTGCGGTAGAGTGCTTCGTTGGAGGAGTGAAACCAATCTTGATTGAGATTATACAGATGAGCCGTTAAGTAGCAATTTTGCTCCTTTTATGAGGCCGAGCCAAAATTACTTTTGACCCGGCCCATTATTTTTGTATTATAGAGATATACACTTTCGACGAGGAGTATCTGTTGCTACGGTTCCCCAAGTTGCCGGTAATAAAAGAGTTGCCGGTACATGTCTTTGTGAGTTGGCGATTGACTACTTTCATTTGCAAGTTTATGAAATTTTGAATCTGTTGCCAACTACTGATTTGCATGATTAATAAAAATATAGCATATTTTGCCTTAAAATCATATTGTCCAAATTATTCTGAACTTCTTGCAAAGCAGCTTGAGCTCTACACATTTTGAATGCGTTTTCATATGTGTTCATGTGTTGCATTGCAATATTTTGTAATGATTTTGGAGCATAAAAGGATTGAAGAAGTTGTACAATCCTTGCATCTCTCTCTCTCTTACCTTTATCATATGAAGCTGTTGAGAAAGCTTTTGCCCAGCCGTATTTAGCACTTTTATGATAATCTATTATATAAATGTTTAATTCTTGTCTCCATTTTAGATATTTTATATAATTGGCATTATCTGAAACTTTAAAATTATCTAATATACTCTGTTCTTCACTTTTTATGGGTATTCCAAAATTATTCGTATCAAATAGATTTTGAGCATAAGCTCTCACTAAAGCTTCTTCTTCTGGAGACAAAACATATTCAGGCTTAACATAATCGCTCTTTTTACTTTTATAGCTATTTTTTGTTGAACTAAGAATAGTTTGACCGCTTCTACAATATGGACAATTTATATGATGATGCCCTGTTGAGGTGTAATGCCATTCTCCACATTCTTGACACTTTTTTTTCGAATCATTACTTAACCCAAAGGTAGATACTGTTACATTTTTAGCAACACGACCTGTTCCCTTGCAATAATTACAAATTTGAGCACTCATTGTTGATATTGAAAAGAACAATGTACATAAACTAATTAATAATTTTTTCATACTTTTAATGATTACATCCTAAATTTCATAACGCTTTAATTATATTTTTTATATGTTGAAGTTAATCCAAAAGTCGAAAAAATACAACTTTGAGTTTGATTTATTCGGGTACCTATCGGAGATAGTTTTCAAATATACAATTCTTATGAAGTAAAAAATACTTTTGGGTCAGCCTCTATTACCCATTAACCGGAATTTTATTTTTTAAGTAGTGTGATAAGCTCGTCAATACTCATTATATTTTGTTCGCCACTTGCCATATTCTTCACAGCAATGGTGCCGTTGCTCATTTCGGTCTCGCCAATAATGGCAACATAGGGAATATTATGGTTGTTGGCATATCCCATCTGCTTTTTCATCTTGTCGCTGCCGGGATAGAGCTCGGCCGAGATATCTGCGGCGCGCAGTCGGGCAACAAGACCAAGTGAGTAGAGTGCCTCTTTCTCACCAAAGTTAACGAACATAACCTTTGTGTTAAGGATAGAATCCTTGGGGTAGAGGTCGAGTTGATTCATTACATCGTATATACGGTCGGCACCAAATGAAATTCCGACACCCGATACTCCCTCCATACCGAATACTCCTGTGAGGTTGTCGTAACGTCCGCCACCACTTATGCTGCCTATTGCTACATCAAGTGCTTTTACCTCGAGTATGGCGCCTGTGTAATAGTTGAGACCGCGTGCAAGGGTAAGGTCGAGTTCGAGGCTGCTGTTTATACCAAGTTTCTCTATAGTCTCGAGTATAAATCGTGTCTCCTCGACACCCTTCTCACCTGTGGCGTTGCCGGCAAGAACCTCGGCTATTGTGCCTAGCTTCTCGCTGTTGTTGCCTTGTGCCTGTAGAATGGGGAGAAGTTTCTCTACCGCTTCGTTACCAATACCTTTCTGCTTAAGCTCGGCTATGACGCCATCGAGACCAATCTTGTCGAGTTTATCGATAGCTACGGTAATGTCGATAATCTTATCGGGCTCTCCAATTACCTCGGCTATTCCTGCAAGTATCTTGCGGTTGTTGAGCTTTACAGCGACGCGTATGCCTAACTTGCCAAAAACGTGGTCGATGAGTTGAATAAGTTCAACCTCGTTGATAAGGGAGTTGTTGCCTATTACGTCGGCATCGCACTGATAAAATTCGCGATAGCGTCCCTTCTGTGGACGGTCGGCACGCCATACGGGCTGTATCTGATAGCGCTTGAAGGGGAAGGTGAGCTCGTCGCGGTGCATTACAACATAACGGGCAAAGGGAACAGTGAGGTCGTATCTTAGTCCCTTCTCGCAGAATTTTGAAGCCAACTTTGCGGCATTACGGCTAAGAAGCTCTTCGTCGGTGAGTGCGCTGAAATAGTCACCCGAGTTCTGTATCTTGAAAAGCAGTTTGTCGCCCTCCTCGCCATATTTACCCATCAGTGTCGATAGGTTCTCCATAGAGGGAGTTTCTATTTGCTGAAAACCGAACAGATGGAATGCTTCTCGAATAGTGTTGAAAATATAATTTCTTTTTGACATCTCAATCGGCGAGAAGTCTCGTGTACCCTTTGGTATTGATGGTTTTGCTGCCATTTCTCTTAATTTTTTTGTTTGTGTTTAGGATGCTGCTTAGTCGCGGCGTCCAAGATAAATCATAATATAGTAAATAAGTGTTGCCAATGACGATAGTGCGGCAACAATATATGTGTAGGCTGCCGAACGCAATGCGCTTGTGGCTGCTCTCTGGTTTACGGTGTTGCCAACGGGCGACCTCTCTAACCAAGCGAGTGCGCGACGGCTCGCGTCAATCTCTACAGGGAGGGTGATGAAACTGAATAGTGTCGTCATTGCAAAAAGGGCTATTCCAAATAGTAGAATAGCAGGGAACATCTGTACGGTAAATATACCTATGAGCAGAATCCAGGTCATCCAACTCGATGCAAATGAGACAACGGGAACCAGCTTCGAACGCATTGTAAGTGGCCCGTATGCTGTAGCGTGTTGTATGGCGTGACCACACTCGTGGGCAGCAACGGCTGCGGCTGCAATGCTTGACGAGTTATATACTCCCTCGCTAAGGTTTACGGTGCGGTCGGCAGGGTTGTAGTGGTCGGTAAGACGCCCGGCGGTACTTATAACCTTTACATCGTATATACCATTGTCGTGCAACATCTTAAGTGCAATGTCGCGACCCGTCATTCCGTTACCCAATGGCATTTTCGAGAATTTCTCGAACTTATGTTGCAGATTCATCTGCACAATATAGCTTATTATGGCTATTCCTATGAATAGTACCCAATAGAGCATACTGCCACCCATATATCCGGTTGCATCGCTTGTTATGTAGGCAGCCGTAATGCTTGTTGCAAAAATAGTTAAGATACTCATTAGTTGTTTTTTATGTTAAACATTTTGTTCTTTTGGCTACACTCTAATGTAGGGACGATTCCTCTGTCTCTATGTGATAAAAACGTGCAGACGAATCAAAGGGATTGGCCTGCAACGTTTTTTTAGAATCTGTTTTAATTTTATTTCGAGATTATTTGAGGACTATTTTTGAGCAGATATTCATTTTGGGGATGCAGGGAATAGCGAGCTATTTTCAAATTCCCAAAATGGATAGATGCCGAAAAGAGTCTCAAAGAAGCCGAAACTAGTCTTAGCAATAACGAATTAACTTGTTTAATAAAATTCATAACAGATTCTTATATCTAAGACGCAATAATATATTAGATGTTGCGTGTGATTGTCTGCTCGCGGTCGGGACCTATCGAGATATATTTTACAGGTACTCCAAGCTGCTCCTCGAGGAATTTTACGTAGTCGATGAATGCCTTGGGAAGATCCTCTTCGCGAGTAATCTTAGTGAGGTCGCACTGCCATCCGGGAAGTTCGGTGTATACGGGCTCAACGTCGCTGATGTCATAGGGCAAATGCTGCAGTGTCTCGCCATTCTTCTTATATGCTACGCAGGCTTTTATTGTGGGGAATGTGTCGAGGACATCGCTCTTCATAAGGATAAGGTGTGTGACTCCGTTTATCATTATGGTGTATTTCAGCGCTACTAGATCAATCCAACCGCAACGACGCTCACGTCCTGTCACTGCACCATACTCGTGGCCTCGGTCGCGCATCAGTGCGCCTGTTTCGTCGAAGAGCTCTGTAGGGAAGGGACCTGCACCTACACGTGTGCAATAGGCCTTTGTTATTCCGTAAACGTCGCCAATTCTGTTAGGAGCAATACCCAATCCTGTGCAGGCACCTGCACAAACTGTGTTAGATGATGTTACAAAGGGGTAGCTGCCAAAGTCGATGTCAAGCAGACTGCCCTGTGCACCTTCGCCAAGAACGCTCTTGCCCTCGTTCATAAGGTCGTTTACCATCTGCTCGCTGTCTATGAGGCGGAACTCCTTCAGGTAGTTGATGGCATCGAGCCATACAGCTTCGGCCTCGGTAAGGTCGTAGCTGTAGTTGAGGCTCTTGAGTATCTGCTCGTGACGAGCTTTTGCTTTTGCGTATTTCTCTTCGAAATTCTCAAGAATATCGCCTACGCGCAGACCGTTACGGCTTATCTTATCGGTGTATGTGGGGCCTATTCCCTTACCTGTAGTACCAACCTTCGCATCACCCTTTGCAGCCTCGTATGCTGCATCGAGAACACGACCTGTAGGCAGAATAAGGTGTGCCTTTTTAGAGATGAAGAGATTCTTTTTAAGGTTGTATCCTGCCTTCTCCAACTCAACAGCCTCGCCCTTGAATAGTGCGGGGTCTAATACTACACCATTTCCAATGATGTTTATCTGGTCGCCCTGGAAGATTCCCGAGGGGATTGAACGCAATACGAATTTCTTGCCACCAAACTCAAGGGTGTGTCCTGCATTGGGGCCACCCTGGAAGCGTGCCACAACATCGTATTGGGGGGTAAGTACGTCAACAATCTTGCCTTTTCCCTCGTCTCCCCATTGGAGACCCAAAAGTACGTCAATCTTTTTCTTCATATCGTTGTTCTTCTATGTTTGCTTATCGTTATTCTTTTCATTGGTACATTATATCTTTTTCTGTCGGCGTCGCTTTTGTGTGCGGTTACATTTGCTGCATAGCCCGTATATGTATAACGAAAAGTGTGTCGGATAAAATCGTTTTATATTCGTTGCTATATTCTCGCTTATCTTAATATTTTTTGCCTCTTCTACCCTGTGGCATTTTGTGCATATTGTGTAGCACTTCTCTCCACCGTGACATTTTTCGTACATAGACTCACCACCGAATTGGTGATGGATAACAAGGTCGGCTTTTATAAGTAGAGCTATGGTATTATATACCGTTGCCTTGCTTACCATAAATTTCTCGTTCTCTTCGAGATGTTTATGCAGTGTCTCAATATCGAAACAACCCTCTATAGAGTAAATTGCCGATAATATTGCATATCGCTCGGGAGTACGTCGGAGTTTGTTCTCCTTTAGGTAATCGGTAAATAGTTGTTCTACCGTCTCTGCGGTGGTGGTATCCATCTGTACGTAGTTGCTACAAAGTTATCTCTTTTTTTATAATACTATATGTATGTAACGCTTTTTTATTGTTTTTTTAGATAAAAATGTGTTGCATCTGCTTGTGACTTGTCACTTTATTCAGACAATCATCGCCTAGAGCGCAGAATTTCTGTAACGATGCATAGGCACAGGTTTGTAAAACACGGTTGTTGCACTCTTGTGATAACACTTCTGCTGCAACTGTCAAATATCGTTCCTCGTTGTCGGTGTCGAGCCTTGTGCCTTGGCGGAACAGATGCGACAGGGTAAGGAATCCACAATAAGGGAATAGTCCCTCGTTGCTCTCTATCCACGTTATAGCTTGTTGCGCAGCATAGGGTAGACGGCACAGCAACTGCATTGCAAGATGGTCGGCAATCTCGGTGAATGGGGTCTCTGCTATCCAGGTATTGGAGTCGGTGGTTGTGAACTCCTCACTTGGCATAAGCATAATTGCAAGCATTTTACATTCTCGTATATTCTCTTGCCAAAGAGCAAGCGAGAGTGCGCGTTCTTTTGGATATTGTGCTGCAATGCTCTTAAGACGGGGAATCTCGACTCCAAAATTAATTTTGTAGTCGAGTCCCTGTTTGCGTTGCAGCGATGAAACTACACCGTTCATCGACAAGCGCAGACTCTTTTTTATTTCCAATATCTTGTCGCGTACTGTTTTCTCCATTGTTGGTTATTTGTTGTTGTGCCTTTTGCGGTAGCTGTTTGGCGTCTCGTTCATTATGCGGAAGAAAGATGCGTAGAACGATTGTCGGTTCGAGAAACCAACCGATAGACCAATCTCTTCTATGGTCATATTATTATAACGCTTGTCGGTCATACGGTGCAGTGCCTCCTTGATGCGATATTCGTTTACCAAACACGAGAAATTTGTGTTGAAACGCGAGTTTATTACAGCCGATATATATCGGGTGTTTGTTCCCAATTCCTTGGCAAGATCCTTTGCCGAGAACTCTTTATCGCGGTAACGTTTCTCAATTACAATAAGATTAAGAATCTTATCATATAATTCGTCGGCCAACTCGGCACGTATTAGAGAACGGTATGCCGCACTCTTCTCTTTTTTCTCCCTTATATTGTAGGGTGTAGGGTTTTTTTCTGTCATATTGCTTATTTTTCCAATGTTGCCCAAATATACACTCTTTTTTTCAGAGGTTGTATAAATTTTTTAATAAAAAAATATTAAAAATGTTTTTATCCGAAAATTTGCGCCAATTTCTCCTTTTGTGTAATATGACTCTTATAAATGATGTCGGTTTTATTTTGTGCTACACTCTTCGTACATTTTGGAAAGGGCGGCTCTCAGATGTCCTGCTGCAACGGCGCGGTCGAGGGCAGCACGTGCTGCACGCTTCTGGCCTTGTGTAAGCAGAAGTTGTGCGTGTGCAATGTGATACTGTGCGTTCTTGGGGGCAAGCTCGATGGCTTTTTCTATGTCCATAATTGCAAGTGCAGTGAGTTTTTCTTCGCGCTCGACGTTACTACGGGCATAGTAATACTCGGCATTCTGCGGATTACCGTCAATGAGCAGCCCTAGCAGCATCAGGGCATCGTTCAAACGTCCTGCACGGTGATAGAGAAGCGCCAATGACAGTCGCGCATCGTTATTGGCGGGTTCTATTGCCAGCAGTGCATTATAGTCGGCGTATGCCTTGTTGTACTCTTTTTTTTCCCCGTATAAATATGCACGCATAAATAGAGCGTGGCTGTTGCGAGGTTCTATCGACAAAACGGTGTTGTAATCGGCGAGAGCGCTGTCAACGTTCTCCTGTTCCAGATAAAGTCGGGCACGTTGTTGCATTATCTGTGCCGATTCGGGGTTATATGCAAGTGCTTTTGTGTAGGATTCGATGGCACTATCGCCCTCGCCCAGCTGCCACTGTGCAAAAGCAAGATTGCTATAGGCATATTCGTTGAATTTGTTGGTGGAATCTCGCTCTATGACCTGCTTGAAAAGTTGTGCCGCTTTGCTGTAATCATTCGCCTTGAGCAACTTTTCTCCCTCGATAAATAGTTCATTGTAGCTCTGAGCCATTAAGGCTGAACTTATCAATATCATAATTAGTGCTGCAAATATTCTCATACTTTTTTTCAATAGTCTTTGCGAAGATAATGCTTTTGCGTGGCAAAACATATCAGATGGCTTTTATTTTAAATGTTTATAACAATACGAGAATCTGTTAACCGAATAATTTACTATCTTTGAACCTTGAGAGATATTCAATCAAATATGATTTAGATATAACTTTGAACAACTTTTAATTTATAAAATATTATGGTTAAATATTATTTTGGTTTATTACTGTTAGTATTCGTGTCGTGTACCGATAATAACAAAGTAAATGTGAAAGATTACACTGTTAATGGTGTATCATTTAAAATGATTGCAGTTGACGGAGGCTCTTTTGTTATGGGGTCTCCCGAGAATGCTCCTGGTGCCGAGCGTGATGAATTTCCTGCGCATAAGGTTACGGTAAGTAGTTTCTATATGGCCGAGACTGAAGTTACTCAAGAGCTATGGACGGCGGTAATGGGTAATAATCCATCGGGATACACCGACGATGCACAACTGCCCGTAGAGTCGGTGACGTGGAACGATTGTCAGCAATTTATTGCTAAACTTAATGAGATTACAGGCGGCTCTTTCCGCTTGCCAACCGAGGCCGAGTGGGAATATGCAGCCCGAGGTGGTAACCGTTCCAAAGGGTATGTTTATTGCGGAAGTGATACACTTGCCAATGTAGGATGGTACAAGGATAATGCCGAGGAACGCCCTCATAAGGTGAAGCTGTTGGCACCTAATGAACTCGGACTATATGATATGAGCGGAAACATCTGGGAGTGGTGCAGCGATTGGATGGGCGATTATACGGCAGAGGATGCAGTTGACCCGCAGGGCCCAGCCGAAGGAAGAGCACGTATCGTGCGTGGTGGAAGCTGGTTGGTTGATGCCGCAGTTTGTCGTCCTGCCGACCGAAGTTCGGGAGCACCACGAGGTGGTGGTTGTATAGTGGGACTCCGTTTGGCCTCATCTGAGCCTTCCGCAAAGTAAGTAAATTTCTTTTGTACTCGCTTAATGGGCCCTCACTTAGCGCTAAGTGAGGGCTTAACTTAAAGTTATCTTTTGTACGTGTTATATACAGCTGTTTTTGAAAATGAGACGTAGCTTACTGATTCTATTCTATTACTGTCCGATAAAAATAGAATAATCACAAGAAGTGCTATTGACGAAGCTAATATTGCCACTTTTACCTCGAAAATAATAAAGCAAGCCCATTTTTTTATAAAATCATAAGGTTGTTCATAGGTGCGCCATAGGAAAATTAGTAAAATGGTAGATGTTTTTTGGATTAAGTGCGAGGATGTTTGAGCGAAGCGAGTTCCGCAGCACCCAAAAAACATCGTGAGCATTTTACGTTAAGATTTTCAGTGCGCAGAGCCTTTTGCCTACTTTTCGTCGGCACGA
>JAGBBX010000022.1 GCA_017938245.1 Bacteroidaceae bacterium | reverse complement strand
TTTTATAATTAATAACTCATTACGTGTTGGGGCGATTTTCAATCGCCCGAAACACCGACAAAATTAAATGCGGTGGCGTACAATTAGAAATAGCCCCTACAAGCAACCATTAACAGCTAAACATAAAGAGGTTTACAACTATCACGTATTGTACTAATTAATAACTCATTACGAGTAGGGGCGATTTCTAATCGCACGAAACACCAACAAAATTAAACGCTGTGGCGGGCGATTAGAAATCGCCCCTACAAGCAACCATTAACAGCAAAACATAAACAAAAAGAGCATCACTGAACTTCTACAACATCCCTCCTCTAAATGCGATGAGAAAAGCAACACCAAAACAAAATGGTTTTTACTCCTAACCTCTCCTTAGCGTCAAGTAATCACTTCATAAGAATACTATTGAATTGCTCCCTTGTTCCGTTGAAGATATTTATATCGACATTCTCCTCGATACCCGGCAATCGTCCAATATCGGAGCATTGCCACATAAGCCAATCGATATTCTCGTCGAGTTTATTCACATAATAATGAGCCACCCACAGAGGGTATTTATTAAAATAGAGTTCGGTAAGATAGTGCTCCTTATACTTTTTATATGAGTAGATAATTGGTTTAACACCATAATGTTCCTCGATCTTCGCAATAAAAATCTTAAGCTCCTGCATAAAGAGTTTCCTGTTCTTCGGATTCTCTTCGACATCTACAACAGGGGGAAGGTCACCCTTTTGCAGTTTCACAGTCTTGATAAATTGGTTGGCCTGTGTCAGTCCGCCCGAATGTGGGCTGAAATAGTGGTATGCACCACAGACGAATCCCAGTTCCTTGGCTTTTGTAAAATTCGTCTTGAAATTCTTATCGACAAAATCGCTGCCCTCGGTTGCCTTCATATAGACAAACTCAACGGGGGCACTCGTACCGTCTCCTGCTTTTAGTTTCTCCCAATCGATTGTACCTTGATGTCGCGATACATCTATTCCATATATCGAATATCCGTGCGGCATACATATACTATAGTGTCGCTGTCCGTAGCAGGGACGGAAACGATAGAAATAGGGACGGAAAAAGATATAATACACCACCGTAAGAGCAACACAAGAGAATATGGCAGCTATCATTATAAATAGCCATTTAGGCATATTGCTCTTTTTTTTACTCTTGCGGGGCGATGATGATAAGCGGCGGGCGGAAGTGCTTTTCTTCCGTCCGCCGGTTGTTTTTTTCTTATTATTGGCCTCTGCCATCAGGTATTGTTACTTAGCCTGCTCCAAAGCCAATGTCACTGTTGTCTGGTCGCATACCTCGCTTGGTCCGAAGTACTGGATAGGACCGGGATATACGTAGCAAGTCTCGTTAGCCCACTTCTCTCTGTTGGCTGCGAATGTCTTGAAGGGTGCGCCTTCGAGGTCAACAAGAGCCTTCTGGATAACGGGTTTCATCTCGCCGTGACGACGCTCCATATTCATCATCATAGTGATAGGTATACCACCTGCAACCCACTCGGCAGCGGGAGCTGTTGTGTTGCGGATAGATGACATATAACCGGTCTTGCCTGCTGCGATAAGCTGCGAAGCGTTGTAACCGAGTGCATAGCAGTAGTCGGCATCGTAGTTCGAAGGAGCTGCGCAACGACCCTCGTAGCCGAAGAAGTGGTGCTGAGGATTGAACTTACCAACATATTTACCCTCGGCCTTCCAAGCAGCGAGCTTGCCTGCAACCATCTCAGAGAGCAACTTCTCGGTCTCGATGAGAGATACCTGTACGTTGCCGTGGGGGTCGCGGTCCATTGTGAGCTGACGAGCAACACCTGCGGGGAGGCTTGCATAAACAGCTGCATTGTCCTTTGACAAGAGGTTGATGATATACTGACGCTGCTCCTCGGGTGCAACAGCTGCGTACTCCTCGCCCTTATGAGCAAGAAGGTCGTTAAGCTCGGCGATAAGAGCCTTCATTGCGGGTACAAACTCGATAAGACCCTCGGGGATAAGTACTGTACCGAAGTTGTTACCGGCAGCGGCACGGTTGGCAACAGCCTGTGCAATAGCTGTAACAATGTCATCGAGTGAGAGAGCCTTCTTCTCGACCTCCTCGCTGATGATACAGTAGTTGGGCTGTGTCTGAAGAGCACACTCAAGAGCAATATGAGAAGCCGAACGTCCCATCAACTTGATAAAGTGCCAATATTTCTGAGCCGAGTTACAGTCGCGCTGTATGTTACCGATAACCTCCGAGTAAACCTTACAAGCTGTGTCGAAACCGAAAGATGTCTCGATGTAAGCGTTCTTGAGGTCACCGTCGATAGTCTTGGGACAGCCGATAACCTGTACGCCGGTGTTCTTTGCTGCATAGTACTCGGCAAGCACACAAGCGTTGGTGTTAGAGTCGTCACCACCGATGATTACAAGAGCCTTGATACCAAGCTCCTTGATAATCTCGAGACCCTTGTCGAACTGCTCGGTCTTTTCGAGCTTTGTACGGCCCGAACCGATGATATCGAAACCACCTGTGTTACGGTAAGCATCCATAATCTCGGGAGTAATCTCCATATATTTGTGGTCGACCAATCCGCCGGGGCCCATAAGGAAACCATAGAGGCGGCTTGCGGGGTTCAGTTTCTTCACACCGTCGAAGAGACCGGCAATAACGTTGTGTCCACCGGGAGCCTGACCACCCGAGAGGATTACACCTACATTGATTGCGGGATACTCCTTAGCCTCGCCACCCTTCTCGAATGTGATAATGGGAAGACCGTATGTATTGGGGAACATCGACTTGATAGCCTCCTGATCGGCTACCGACTCGGTTGCAGCACCCTCACAAACTTTCACTACCTCTTTAAGTGCCTGAGGCAACTTGGGCTCGTAAGCAGCCCTTGCTTTTTGCAATGCGCTAATCTTCATATCAGTTAATTTTATTTAAGGTTATTGAATGTGCAAAGTATTGGCAAATTTCGCTTTTTTTTGCGAATATAAAAAGCATAAACGGCTTTTTTCTGCACCGAGTAATAAAAATATGTAATTTTTGTGCAGATTTTCCTCTTTTGTTGTTTGTTTGCGAATAAAAGTATATCTTTACAACTGTAATTAATTTTAAACAGGTAAAACTATGGCAAGTAGAAAGAATTTCAAGAAAGTGATAACTTATATCGCCGACCAGTTGGCAACACAGGCATTTTTTGCATCGTATGAGTCGAAGGCCGACGCTGCCGAGTGGATTGACGTATTCAACAAGATATTCGCCCTTAACAAGGACTATATTTCACGCGCAAGCCACGTAGAACCGGGACTCCCCGCACGCAAATACTTCGACACAGTATGTATTTCGTTTAACGAAGAGGCTAAAGAGATTCTTGATAAGATAAATGCTCTCTCGGCCAAATAAATGGTGAATATGCACATAAACAGGCCTATAACATTCATAATTTGTTTGTTATGCTTTCTTACTTTGTCGGCACAGAGTGTCGACAAAGTTCTTACTCGTACCATAGATAAATATTTTACCGAATACACATCGGACGATTTTAGAATTAAAAATTGTCGTCTCGAACGAAAACGCAACAACATTGTAATAAACAAACGCGCACGTAAGATTACAATCTACTCGAACAGCAATTTTGCAGCTCAACGCTTCACCCCCGAGCTTGTCGAGCGCATATACAGCGAGATACGCGAGATACTACCCAAGAATCTGCGCAAATACAAGATTGAGGTAATCGCCCATCGACAGCCCATCGAAAAGCTAATACCCAACATACTGCGCGAGAAGAAAAAAATTGACAAAAGCCGCATTTGGGGCGATGTCGCATACAACGGTGCGCCCTGGGTCGAGAATGCCTCGCGCCCCTACAAGCCATCTAAAGGACTCGGCGGGCGCCACCTTGCCCTGTGGCAGAGTCACGGACGCGTATTCTCGAACGACGAGGGTACGTGGGAGTGGCAGCGCCCTGCGCTCTACTGCACCACCGAAGACCTTTTCACACAGTCCATTGTGGTGCCTTTTCTTATGCCGATGCTCGAGAATGCAGGTGCCATTGTATATACTCCACGCGAGCGCGATTGGCAACCACATAGCGTTATTGTAGACAACGACGTTGTCTTTGGCGCATCCCAATATCTCGAAGGGAAATCGGATAAAAAACAGTGGGACAGCAACAACTGCGGCTACCGCCTACGCGACGGTTTCTTTGTCGACCACGAGAACCCCTTTGTCGACGGTACATCCCACTCTACCCCCACAAGCGGAAACAGCAAGAACGCAACAGCCATTGCAAAATGGAAGCCCGAGATACCCGAAGATGGTCGTTACGCAGTATATGTAACTTATCAGACACTGGAGAGCGCCATCGACGATGCCCGCTACAGCGTGCTGCACTCGGGCGGAATAACCGAGTTTCGCGTAAACCAGAAGATGGGTGGCGGAACGTGGGTCTATCTTGGTACATTCAATTTCAAGAAAGGAGCACACGACGAGCAGGGAGTGATGCTCTCTAACGCCAGTGCATCGAGCGGTGTTGTAAGCGCCGATGCAGTGCGCTTTGGCGGAGGAATAGGCGTGGTAGCTCGTGGCGACAGCATTCCCACGGTAAGCGGACTACCCCGTTACCTCGAGGGCGCACGATATGCCCTGCAATGGGGAGGATTCCCATACGAGGTATATTCGCCCAGCGAAGGAACACGCGACTACACCGACGACATCAACTGCCGTTCACACGCAGTGAATCACCTCACAGGCGGTTCCATCTACAACCCCGACACAACAGGTCTTGGCGTACCCATTGAGATGACCTTCGGATTCCACTCCGACGCAGGTTTCTCGGATAAAGACGAACTTATAGGATCGCTGGGAATCGTCACCACAGAGTATAATGGCGACACAGTGGCAACGGGACAGTCGCGTTATATGTCGCGCGACATTGCCGGCTCGGTACTAAAGAGTGTTTACGACGACATTCAGGCCATATATGGAATAAAATGGAGTGTACGCGGTATAATAGACAAGAGCTACAGCGAATCGCGCCTACCGGCTGTTCCTTCTATGATTTTCGAGTCGCTATCGCATCAGAACTTTGCCGATATGGCATTGGGACACGACCCGGGATTCAAATTCACCGTAGCACGCGCTGTATACAAAGCACTGCTCAAGCAGCTATGCTATCTGCAAGGCAAAGAGTATTGCGTACAGCCTCTGCCCGTAAAGAATTTTGCAATATCGTTTGCCGAGGGGAAGAATATCCGTCTCACTTGGGCTCCTGTAGAGGATGCGCTCGAGCCCACCGCCACTGCGCAGAAGTATATCCTTTACACACGCATCGGTGATGGAGGATTCGACAACGGCAAGATAGTCGAGGGAACCGCCTACACAGTTCCCCTTGTCGATAATGTACTGTACAGTTTCAAGGTAACTGCACTGAACGACGGCGGCGAGAGTATGCCAAGCGAGATTCTTGCAGCCTATCGTGCCACAGAAGAGAAAGGTCGTGTGCTTATTGTAAACGGATTCCACCGTCTGAGCGGCCCTGCCGAGGTAAATACCCATTCTAAGGCAGGCTTTGATATGGATGCCGACCCCGGCGTTGCCTACATAAACACCCCCGAGTATTGCGGCCGTCAGCTCGACTTCGAGCGTGCGAACATCGGTTACGAGAATGGCCTCGGACTAAGCGGTAACGACTTCGAGGGTATGCTCATTGCAGGAAACACATTCGACTACCCCTACACGCACGGCAAGGCGCTTGCAGCAAACGGAATATCATTCGTATCGTGCAGCAGCGAGGCTGTAATGGAGGGTACAACCACACTCACAGGATACAGTGCCGTAGACCTTATATTAGGTGTAGAAAAGCAGGGAGGAAGAGGGTCACAGATGATGTATAATCGTCCCTACAAGACATTTCCCAAGCCTCTGCAACAAGCGCTGACCGCTTATTGCAACTCGGGTGGTCGACTCTTTATAAGCGGTGCACACATTGCAAGTGATATGGCAAAGAACGATTCCGACAGAGCTTTTATACGCAATCTGTTGAAATTCGATTTTGGCGGTTCAATTCACGAGGCTACAGAGAACAGAATCTTCGGCTCGAATCTTAATATGAACTTTCACCGCACAGTGAACGAACAGAGCTACGCAGTCTCGGCACCCGATATTCTTGTTCCCGTCGACAAAGCATTTGTATCGTTTGTGTTCGACGGGTGCAAGCAGAGTGCAGGCGTGGCATACGCCGATAAATATCGCACGTTGTGTACAAGTTTCCCGTTCGAGTCTATCGTCGACGAAAAACAGCGCAGCCTGCTTATGGGTGCCATTATGCGTTTCTTAATGAAGTAAAAGTTTTTCATAAACACGCAATGAATTTGGAGTAGCTGATGAATGATTATCGCAAATAGTAGGGGCGATTTCCAATCGCCCGAAACCGAGGGGATGGATAAAGCAATGATGCGGGCGATTAAAAATCGCCCCTACACGCAATGAGTTTGGAGTAGTTAATGAATGATTACCGCAAATTGTAGGGGCGATTTTTAATCGCCAGAAACCGAGGTGATGGGTAAAGCAATGATGCGGGCGATTACAAATCGCCCCTACACGCAATGGGTTTGGAGTAGATAATGAATGATTAACGCAAATAGTAGGGGCGATTTTCAATCGCCCGAAACCGAGGTGATGGATAAAGCAATGATGCGGGCGATTACAAATCACAAACACGCAATGAGTTTGGAGTAGCTAATGAATGATTACCGCAAATAGTAGGGGCGATTTTCAATCGCCCGAAACCGAGGTAATGGATAAAGCAATGGTTCGGGCGATTACAAATCGCCCCTACTATACAAAAAATCAATCGGTAGCAAACGTGAGTTTGCTACCGATTGATTGTATTGCTCGAAAATTACTTTCTTTTCTTGCCTACATACTCGTCAGATACTGTAAGCTTCTTGCGTCCCTTAGCGCGACGAGATGCCAATACGCGACGGCCGTTCTTTGTGGCCATTCTCTCACGGAAACCGTGTTTGTTCTTCCTCTTTCTGTTTGAGGGCTGAAATGTTCTTTTCATCGTTATATTTAATTTAATTGTTTGCTCAAAAGATAGTTTGCGCTTTCAGCCTGCAAAATTAGACTTTTTTTTTGAATTGGCAAAGTATTGGCAAGTAATTTTAGAGTTTTACGAGAAATATTTATTCTTTATTCACTAAAAAGCCCTTACGGACTATGCTATATAATTTTACACCTTACAGGGTTACATTGACTTTATCTATTGCTGACAGGTCTTACATATAATACTCCACCGCCAAGAACATCGCTTTGAGAAAAATTATATACCTTATCTGTTATTGGATGTTTCCAGTCAAAATCGCTATTAGAAGCCCATTTACAGAAACTATTGCTATCTGCAGAATAAGAGCGAAGAATAAGACCATCATAGCAATATGTGTGTGAATTCTCCGTCAACACCTCTCCTATTCCAATTTTCCTCTCTATATCCAATATATTATAAAAATAATTATCTAAAATTCCTTCGAGCTGAGAAATACTATAATCCGGATTTGCAAATTCAATCATAAATTGTTTACTAAGATTCATTGCTTTTCGAAGATTCCTGATAATGTCATTTGGAGCACTCAAATAGACTGTTATGTCATATTTACTGCTGTTCTTTACGTATGGTAGAAAAATCACAGAAGTACCATCCTTCTTATCACTGACATAGAAACCTTTAACACCATTGCACACTCCTTTTGTCCAACGGCAATCATATTCCAAGTCTCGCCACTCGTCCTCGGTAGGGATACGATAACTGCTTCCCATTGTACGTGTTGCAACATCATAAGAAGATTTTCCCAACCAATTATCATCTTCTACCTCTTTGGGAATATAACTAAGGAAAGATTCATCGGGCCAAAGAAAGAAATCAAATTTTATATTTTTATTAAAATTCTTGAAAGCATAGCACTGCTGCAACAAAGTTCCCATAGCCTCGGGGGAATTTGCTCCCATATTGTATGATGCCCATTTTACGCTTAGTCCCAAATCTACAAAATCGCCTTTTGACAACTGGAGGTCGGGTGTTTCGAAACTGCGGGTCTCGCCATTGTATCGGGTTCCGGCAACATAAACGTATGCGCGATAATAGTAGGTGGTTCCAGGCTCTAATGCACCTTCATCATTCAAAGCAAGTTCGGTCTCGAAGTGTCCGTTTGTTATACCGCTTTTCGATTTTACACTCTTCGTCTCACTTGAACCGAAATTGGGTTGATTGGGAGTAAACTCAACACCCATAGAGGTATATGCACCTTGAAAAGCGGTGTTTATAGATGCTAAGATTGTAGCTCTTAGAGGTTTTAAGTTTCGGTAACCGCCGGTAGCAACAAAATCGTTCTTGGAAATTTTACCGTAATCGTTGGAGGGGTCTAAAATAACCTCTTCGTCGTCACTGCTACACGATACAAGGTTCACACTCATAAAAACGGCAAGAATTGCCATCCCGATAAATCTAATTGTTTTCATTTTGTTGAAAATAAAAAAAGGCGCAGACCATTCGATACTTGCCTTTGCCTTAGGTTACCGCCAAGTGACCTCGTTTACGACAAGCACGAATAGTCCACACCTAACGGTGTGAACCTTCGTCAGCTTGTTCTCGTAAACTGAATTTTTGGCGGTATTCAAGGCAAAGAGAACAAGAGCTAAAAGCTCTATTCAATATTTATAAGTACGAACGTGAATGCTTTGGTTAATAATATGTTTTTATAACTCGTTCACGTTTATATCTTTACTGTCTGTTTCGTTATTATATAGGGTTTTAAATTACAGCAATTACCTCAACCTCTACAAGTACATTCTTGGGAAGAGTCTTTACAGCAACGCAAGAGCGAGCAGGCTTGCTTGTGAAATACTCGGCATAAACAGCGTTGAAAGCAGCAAAATCGCCCATATCGCTAAGGAAACAGGTTGTCTTAACTACATTCTCGAACGTTGTACCTGCCTCGGCAAGAACAGCCGAAAGGTTCTTCATTACCTGAGTAGCCTGTGCGGTGATACCCTCGGCCTCTACCTCGCCTGTAGCGGGGTTAATGGGCACCTGACCCGATGTAAACAACATATTACCGCAGATGATGGCCTGTGAATAGGGGCCGATAGCCTCGGGGGCTGCACTTGTATAAACTTTTTTAATCATAGTTATATTTTTTATTTAAGTTATTAAATCTTTTAAATAAAGTCACAGATTTTATATCCTTCGGCCAGGATTGATTTCTTAATCTCCTCAATCTGGTTAAAGTCGCGTGTCTCCAAATTAACTCGCAGGAAGCAACCGTTGATAGCCATAGAGGCATTTGTGCGCTCATGGTGTACGCCGATAACGTTGGCACCGTGCTTTGCAATGATTCGCAGAATGTTATGCAGCTGTCCCGGACGGTCGGCAAGCTCTACAGTGAGCATATAGATACGTCCCGAGCTAAGCAATCCGCGTTTGATTACTCGGTCGAGGATATTTACGTCGATATTTCCTCCCGAAACAACACAGACTGTATTCTTACCCTCGATGGGCACCTTATTGAACATTGCTGCTGCTACCGATACTGCACCTGCACCCTCGGCAATAAGTTTCTGATGTTCCATCATCGAGAGGATGGCTGCTGCCACCTCGTCGTCGGTAACGGTTACCATATCATCGACATACTTACCGCAAAGGTCGAATGTATTCTCGCCCGGCTGCTTCACTGCAATACCATCAGCGATAGTAGAGACATTGCCTAAACGCTCGATCTTGTTGCAACGTAGCGATTCAACCATACTAGGGGCACCACTCGACTGAACACCGTATACCTTAATTCTGGGGTTAAGAGATTTAATTGCGTATGCAACACCCGAGAGCAAACCACCGCCACCAACGGGAACAACAACTGCGTCGATGTCCTGCATCTGGTTCAGAAGTTCAAGGCCGATGGTACCCTGTCCTGCAATTACGTCAATATCGTCGAAAGGATGGATAAATGTGTATCCAAACTCGTCGCGCATCTGCAATGCACGCTGATAGGCATCGTCATAAACACCCTCTACCAAGCAAATTTCGGCGCCGTAGCCGCGTGTAGCCTCAACCTTTGATATTGGAGCACAATCGGGCAAGCAGATGGTCGATTTAATACCGTTCTTTGTGGCAGCAAGAGCAACTCCCTGTGCGTGGTTACCGGCCGAGCAGGCAATAACACCTTTTGCCTTCTCCTCGTCGGATAGCTGAGAGATTTTATAATACGAACCGCGTACCTTGAACGAACCTGTAAGCTGCAGGTTTTCGGGTTTAAGGAAGATGTTTGCCGCGCTGTTTATTTTCGGGGCGTTAATAAGGTCGGTACGACGAATTACACCCTTTAACACGTACGATGCGTGATAAATTTTGTCGAGTGTCAGCATAGAGTTTCTGTTTTATTGAAGTTATTAAATGTATTTAGAATTCACTTTCGTTTGAACTGCAAAATTACAATCTTTTTTTATTTATGTACCAAAAAAGAGAATTATCTTTTCAAATATTAGGAATAATGACTAAAAAGCTTTACTCATTACTTTGCGGTTGCAGGCGCGTTGCGGGCGTGTTGCGGGCGTGTTGCGGGCGATTGAAAATCGCCCCTACAGTTCGCGAAATAAACGCTTAATATTCATCGATAAAACTCATCGCGTGTAGGGGCGATTTTCAATCGCCCGAATCATAGCAATTTGTAGCCATAAGAACCGACTTTGCATAGAATCTATGGCGCACCAATGAACAACCTTATGATTTTATGTAAAAGTGGCAATCGGAATTGATTATTATTACTGTTCGATAAAAATAGAATAATCCCAAAAAGTGCTATTGACGAAGATGATATTGCGTCCCGAACAACAGTTTACTCTTGTAAATGTGGCAGAATATCCCGCTCAAAGATAGTGTGGTGTATTATGCGATAATGGGGATGATGTGCATCGCGGTACTCCTTACTATGATGCATAACATACTCCCCACGGTCGAGCAGTGCGGCAATGGCAATGGAATCTTCGCTGAAATTCTTTAAAACAGGTGTCGTTTTACGTGCCTCGGCCATTATATCCTGCCACAAGGTTTTCCACTCTTCGGTGCTGTTTTTCATAGAAAACTCGGCGCTTGCCATAAAAGCATCGGTGAGCATATCGGTTGTAATGCGCTCGTCTCTAATTGCCGAAAGATTGACACGAATAAATTCTCCACGCCAGCCGCAAGGCTCGTAATAACTGCTCACAAGGCTGTCGGCATTGGAAAGTTCATAATCGATATACCTCTTAACACTCTCACGGTCGGACAGAAGATGGGTGACACCGTAGTAATCCTGAAAACAGCTCTTGTAAATATCTTGCAACGTAGTAGAGAGATAGCGCTCGCGCATCTCCTCGATTGCTCTACGTATGCTCCCGTCCCCGTTACTGCAAGCAGAGAGAACAAACACGACCACAGCTATAAGAATATTCTTCTTCATTCTTTTGTAAAATTATTTCGCGAAGGTAATATATTCTTTCGTATAATCGCACCACCCCGCCATTTTTTACCACAAAAAAGTTTGTACGCCGAAATCCCTTCGACGTACAAACAAAGTACCTAACTAACTACAAAATTTATATACTTACATTCACTAATGTGTGCTACTTTTATTATTTATATTGTGTGCTATTCTAATCGGCAAGCAACGAGATAAGTGCCACTGTGCCTATTACTGCTGCAGCTGCCCCTACAACATCGCCATTGCAACTGTGATGGTGGTGTACCACTTTGGGACGGTGACCGTGATGACAGTGGTTTACAACAACTTTGGGTTTGTGATGATGGTGAACCACTTTGGGTTTGTGGCTGTGCCCGTGCTTATTAAACTTATTATTGCCCTTACCTACAAAGCTACCTCTATTGTCATTTTTACCATTGTGACCCTTATCGAAGCCTTTGTTACCTTTTCCTTTGTCGCTTTTGCCAAAGTTCTTGTCACTCATTCCTCCACCTCTTTTTGAATCGACCTGTACGCGTTTGTCACCTCTTTTTTCACGTGAGCTCTGCGCCGAAACCTGTGCAGGCATAAGCATTGCGCCTATCATCACTGCAATAATCATCATCCTTTTCATAGTTGTAAATTTTAAAGGTTAAACGTCTTTCGTATTTGTTACACTGCAAAGATAGAGGCATAAAAATCCCCCTGCAACGTTAATTTCCTAATCGTTGCAGGGGGATTCCCTATTGTTGACGGGTTTTCCCGCATCACATCTTGTATCGGTGTATCTGTGGAGTGCGTATACCGGGCTTTAGTTCGCCACCTATATATATAATATATCCGTTATCCGATAACAACAGCGCACCTGCGCGCGCGTACACACAATTCTTATCGGCAACGCTCCACTCTCTTTTTCCTATATCGTATGTGAGCAAATTGGGATTGAAACGATACCACTCCGATGGTTGCAACATATAATCGGACTTATCTATAAGAGCATACGTGCCCGATATTGCATCGGTGAATATTTCGCGATTCACACCTCCTGCCGCAACTATTGTGCTATCGTTAAGGAGCGCCATCGTACCGCCCGAGAGTGTAACCTCGTCGCCTGCTGCAAAACTCTTTGGCAGAGGTGTCCACACTCCTGTGGCAAAGCTATAACACCAGCCATCGGTGTGCACCTCGGCGGAAGAGTCACCATCGGCAGGCGAGAATCCTCCCCACACAAACAGAGCAGTACTGTTTGCAGTACATACAGGCTGCACACGCCCACGAGAGGGCATTATAGGTAGTTCCTGCCAACCTGCATCGGTATTCTTTAAATCGAGTACAAAGGTACGGTTCGAAGCTTTTCCATCGGCATTTCCACCTGTCACATACAGCCTGTCACAGGCAACGGCTCCTGCTGTGTTGTCTACACAGCAAGGCAGGTCGGGCAGGCGCTCTATTTTACAAGCATCTCCAAGGTCTATGCTTATAGCCGACGACGATGCACCGTCGACATTCATTCCACCAACTATAAACCATCTGTTGCCATCCTGAATATTTGCTCCGTAACCCGATGCGGCAGGCAGTTCACCCACCTTTTCCCATTGCAGAGTATCGCCTATAGCTGAACGATAGATACCTTTATAATAGCGCTTTGCACCACCCTCTGCAGCCGGTTTCCCGGGGAAATTACAACCGCCTGTAAGATAGAGAGCATTATCGAATGTGGCAGCATAGCAGGCCGACACACCCCGCTCAAATCCCTGCTCAAAGGCCGGCATTGTGCCAATCTCCTTTAAAGCAGGCGCTTCGCCTTTGGGACTGCCTGCACAGCCCAACAGCGAAGCGCTTATAAGTATAGAAAGAATCTTTTTCATCACTCCATATTTACGGTTTTAGGACGCAAAGCAATCAACTGAATGAGTAACGACAACACTGTTACACCACCCAACAGAGCAAAGCCTGTTCCCAGCGAAAGACTGCCAAGCGCTGTTGTTATTGCAGCACCGCCCAACACACCCGACATATTTATAAAGCCATACGCCGTAGCACGCTGACGCGAAGGTACAAACTGACACAGGATAGGCATTGTATTAGTATCGAAGAAGCCGTAACCGATACCAAAGCAAAGAATAGCAAGAACCACCTCGACCAGGCTGCTGCCAAGTCCCATAAAGATGAGCGAGGGAACAATGAGGGCAAGACCTATACAACTTGTAAATACACGTCCGCGCACATTCTTCTGAACCCATTTATCAGAGATTCTTGCACCTATCATAGCACCAATAAACGATGCCCCCGCAAGGCAGATAACCGCTGTAGGGCCTGCATAGTGCATAGCCTCCTTGGGGTCAAGGCCGAAACTACCGGCAATAACCTTGGCCACAAGCTCGGGCAACCAGTTCTTTGTTGCCCACCCCGGCATACTAAGAGTAGTAAACACAAACAGAACAGCCCAGAATGCCATATTGCTAAGCACAAGTGAGACACTCTTTAACACACTCGGCTGATTAGAGTCTTTAACACTCTTGACGCTTTTCTCGCGTCCCGGGTCTCTTACAAGCGCAATAAGTACAACCGAGTAAACCATTCCCACAAAACCGCATACAAGGAACACTGTGTGCCAACTGCTCAACTGCTCCGAGAATATAGAGCCGAATCCACCCGCAACCTGTCCTAAATAGAGTCCTGTCATATGTATACCAATCGCGGTAGAGCGGGTCTTTCCGCTGTGAATATCGGCAATAAGTGACAGAGCAGCAGGAATATACAGTGCCTCACTGAATCCCATCACCGCGCGCAGAGCATACAGTTCCCAGTAAGTATCGACATAACCCATAAGGAATGTTACCGCCGACCACACGAAGAGACTGCCGACAATAAGATTCTTGCGGTTCACACGGTCGGCAATAGTACCCGAGATAGGACTCATAAGACCATATATCCACATAAAGGCTGCCATCAGCGCACCCCAGCCCCAAGGGCCGGTATAACTCTCGGCAACCTCTACTATATCCTCGGCCATATGAAAGCGCATAGTACTAAGCATCTGCCTATCCATATAGTTAAGGAAGGCAACACCCGAGAGCAGCAGAACCACTAACCACGGGTACCATTTCTTTTCTGTAATTTTGCTCATTTTATTCTGTGTATTATTTCTTATCGGTTAATATATTGCACAAGTCGAAGCTCTTTATAAGCATACGGGGAATGTGGAAGGGGCCTTTGAAAATGTTACCCTTTGCAGGCTGTGCCACTGTGCCGTCGCGATGCAGATAGCCGTACCACTCGCCAAACTCGGTGTCGGGGAAGTGAGCGTATGTCCACTCACTAATCTGCTTGTGCCATATAAGATACTTATCGTCGCCCCTCGCCTCGTAGGCATAGAGTGTAGCAATGATTGCCTCGGTCTGCGGCCACCAGAATTTCATATCCTGAGAGTAATCCTGAGGAGGCAGATTGCGGCAGTCGCGGAAGTTGATGATACCGCCATACTGCTTGTCCCAACCCCACTCCCACGACCAATCGAGGATAGTAAGAGCCTGCTGTGTAAGCTCCTTATCCCAAGCGCGATTCTTGGCCTCTTCGAGGAGGAACCACGCTGTCTCGATACAGTGTCCGGGATTTATCACACGACCGTTGCAGGTGTCGATAAACTCGCCGTTGGGACCAACCATCTCCAAGAGCGCTTTGAATTCGGGCTTCATAAAGTCCTTGAGCGAAGCTATCGACTCGTTTATCTGCCGGTCGAGCACGGGGTCTTTAATCACCTCGCGTATGCGCGATGCAGTATTGATGAGTATCATTACCAACGAGTGTCCCTTAGCTTGCAGTGTCTCGAGGTATTTGGGTTCCATATAACCGGGAGTAGCAACAAAGTGACGAATGTCCTTGAATAGTTTAAGTGCCTTCTGTGCATACATTGCATCGCCCGATGCCTTTGCATATTCGGCCATTGCGATGGCAGCAAAACTCTCAGAGAATACGTAACGACGCTTGCGCAGAGGAGTACCGTCGGCCTTAACCTCGAAATACATACGACCATCCTTGTCGAAGCAGTGAGCCTCGATAAAATCGATAGTACTCTTAGCAGCCGCCAGCCACTCGGGATTTTTCTCTACTGTATTATAGGCAAAACTGCACACAAAGGCAAAACGTCCCTGAAACCACACCGACTTTGTGCTGTCGATGAGCGAGCCGTCGCGGTCGAGACAGGTGTAAACACCGCCGTTCACACGGTCGAGACCATTTTTAAGCCAAAAAGGCATAATATTTTCTGTGAGGTCGGCGCGATATTTATCGGCCCACTCGGTAAGATATTTTTTCCAATCCATAGTTGAATTTTTATATTTTTGAGAACCTTATAGCAACAAACTGAGCGCAGCGGGGCATAAACATCCTTCTGCGCTCAGATTATACTATATAAATAAAATGCTCATTATGCAGTTTCTTAGAATTTGTTGCAACGCTCAAAGAAATTGATGGCCTCGAGCTCCTTGCGCATAGCAGCCTCCTCATCGTCGGTCATATTGCGGAAGGGGGTACGGTTCTTTCCCAGGTCGAGACCAATGAGTTTCATAATTCGCTTACCACCGACAATGTTACCGCGATAGTGGCAAATTACATTGATAACATCCTGTGAGAAGTTCTGTAACTCGCGAGCTTTCTCAAGGTCACCTGCGTTCCAGGCGTCGATAATACCCACGAGGTTGCATCCGTTGTAATTTGTTGTTCCGCCAATGCCACCCTGTGCGCCACCCATTGCAAGGCAGGGAAGAATTGTCTCGTCCTGACCGTGAAGCATATCGAACTTACCGTTCTTGTAGAGACGGCACTGGTTATACTCGTACATACTCTCGAATGTATATTTGATACCTGCAAAGTTGGGGATACGGCCATCAACAGCCTGTAAGAACTCTACCATAGACAAGTAGGCGCCGTTAAACGCCGGGATGTGATAGAAATAGAAAGGCAGTTCGGGAGCAGCCGATGCAATCTCTTCGCAATACTTAACAAGTTCCTCGACACGACCAACCTTGGGGAAGGGAGGCGCCATTGCACCAATGCCGAATACTCCTAATTTCTGTGCGTGCTCGGCCATACGGCGACTCGACTTTACGCAGGTGCTACCCACGTGAACAATTATCTTAAAGTCTTTGGGAGCAGCGGCAACCCAAGCCTCGGTGAGCTTGATTCTCTCCTCCTCGGTGAGCATATACCCCTCACCCGATGAACCGTTTATAAATACGCCCTTAAGACCGTTCTTTGCCAACATCTGTGCGTATGCGGGGATGGGCTCGTAGTTTACTTCGCCATTCTCGTAGAAGGGTGTGAACGGCGCATTGATAAGACCGATAATCTTTTCCATCATTCTGTTATTTAGAGTTTAAAATATTTACCATTTTAGGCACAATGAACAATACACTGCGCACATAACACTATGCACACAATGATTATTCAGCAAAATGATAGCAAAAAAAACAAAAAAAAATGTAATAAACAAATTTGCAGGGATTAAATACCAGGGAGACTACAATTCTTTTAGAATACAGAAGTTGTTTAGATTTATAAAAATATATTGGTGTCGGGTAAAACTTTTTCAGTCTCTCATTTAGGCTTGTTTGCTAAATTCAGCCTTTCATTGTTATTTTTCTCCTACTTTTCGTGCCGACGAAAAGTAGGCAAAAGGCTCTGCGCACGGAAAATCTTAACGTAAAATGCTCACGATGTTTTTTGGGTGCTGCGGAACTCGCTTCGCTCAAACATCCTCGCACTTAATCCAAAAAACATCTACCATTTTACTAATTTTCCTATGGCGCACCAATGAACAACCTTATCCAAGCAATATAAATCTAAACAGCTTCCAAGTATTCCTATAAAAGGTCGAGAGTGCTATTCAAAGGTTTCACCAGTTTTTGCCTCCTTATTTTGTAAATAAAGATTTTGTTCTCGTTTACCTATTGAAGTTTTCATATTATAACTATTAAAGTTGTTCTACATAATCATATATTTTATCGGTGTTATCGTCATTATCATTATTAGAAATTAATTCAATAATGTAATTTAAATCATCAATACATAAATCACAAATATCATTATGAATAATTATATTTTCCTTTCTAAATTTTATACGAATAATAGATGATATTTTAGAAGGTGTTGTTATTTCCTTTTTATCATAAATAATTTCAGAAATAAGATTATATTTTGTTTTTGCATTACCACCTTTAATTTTCATTTCATATATATTATAAAGATGTGTCCTTAATTCTTGTTTCCAATGATACTTATTTGTATTGTTTTTATCATATAAAGAACAGTATGTTACCAAACACCAATTTTCTATTATTTGGTTTATCAATCCTTCTACTCGTTTTTTAATTTCTTTCCTATCATATGCCATTTCAAAAATACAAGATTCCTGAATGACATCTAGTATATATTCTTTAATTGATTTCATATCTTAATTATTGAAGTTTTCATAATCCTCCTCCTTAAAATACCTTTACCGCCTTTATCTTCTTAACTTCGGTGTATCCATTTTCATATACTGTTTTCTTAATGAATATACCCAAAGAGGGGTAGTCGACACGTTGTCCACTAAGGGTATAATATATAGTTGAGACTATTTGCAAATCGGACAATGCAGGTGTTTCAATGCAGCTGTATTTATGCGTAAGCAGCAACGGCGACTTACGGCTGCCTATTATCGCTTCGGGAGCAAACCTAAGAATCTGTTCAAATTCTATTATCTCACCGCCATTGTCCACAGACTTAAAGCGTATTGTTTCGTCTCCCTCGCCATAAATATTCATATAGAGCAGTCCGTCAACCACTTGGGCAACACCACGACATTCGTTGTCACAAAAAGCAGCCACCGTGCAGTTGTTTGCAGATACATCGCCATCAATCGTCGCTATAACACCTATCGCGTATGGATGAGCGTGCATATCGGTCTGCCACAGAGTGCCCGACTGCTCCTCCTGCTCAGGAGCCGAGTAGCGCCGCGACTTCGCTCTTGCCTTTGAGAAAGAGTTCCAATGAATTCTTTGAGTGGCACCACATTTGAGAAGATAAGACTGACCGGGAGAGAGTGAGCTGAGAGTTCCCGTCCACTCTCCATCTTCATAGGTTGCAAATGAGTTTATTCCAATGATGGCATCGCCCTCTGTCGGGGTATATTCCTTAAGTGCCTCCTCAATGACGGTGGCATTGTATAACGGGCATCCTATCCAGTTCCATCCTTTTTTCAGTGTAACAGGCACTGTGGTATCGAACAGTTCACCTCTTAATGTGATATCTGCATTTTCCGACATCTTTATCTTGTATCCCGTTGCAGGTGATATGCCTTTTAGATTACCTGACCAAACAGAATTCTCATCCTTGATATACGATTCACCTGCACCCATTATGTGCTGTGCATATCCTATGTAACGACTTGTATGGATAGCACTGTTCAAGTTATGAGAGGTCCAGTTCCAACCCTCTTTCAGTTCTATTGTGATGGCCATTGTCGGGTCGTTCCACTCTCCTACAGCATCGTTTACATAGTCGTATGACATTATCATATTCGGCTGTCCTATGCTTGGTTTCCCAAGATATGAAGAGTACTCACCGCCATCGGGATAGCGTCCGTATGTCTGCCATCTGTCTTGAGCCAGGTATATCATTTCGTCACACCACGTTCCATCCTGCGACTGCAATGTAACACAAGCTCCGTCGGCATTGTCCAACTTGAACGGAGCGTGCAGTTGGTTTATAGGCTGTAGCTTGTCACACCAGATAAGAAGATGACCGTAAGCAGGAACTATGGTGCTTGCTGCACTGCCTTCGGCACTTATCCTGTATTTTTGAGGATTGCCGCGTGAATCGCTAAGGTACATACCGCTAATGTCTATATCTTGGTCGGTTGTATTGTAAAGTTCAATCCAGTCGTTTCTCTTGTAATGGTCGTTGACGTATATACTACCCTTAGCACTCACCTCATTTATGCGTATGGGCGAAGCACCACTCTCGAGCAGTTGCTTCGAGCTTTCGAGTTTTTCATATACCGCGATAATACGGTGTGTACCATTCTCCATTGTCTCGTCCGGTGCGAGTTCTTCGCTACCACCGACAATGGTGCTATTAAGAATTGGCTTTGCTATTTTGGCATCGAAGAATATATCACTACTCGTAAGACTTGTGTTGTGTACCTCTACCGTAATTATATTACTACCCTTGCGCAAT
Organism: Bacteroidaceae bacterium; assembly: GCA_017938245.1. Classification (GTDB taxonomy): domain Bacteria; phylum Bacteroidota; class Bacteroidia; order Bacteroidales; family Bacteroidaceae; genus HGM04593. Next base: position 3,457 of record JAGBBX010000022.1, on the reverse strand, counting down.
AGTTCGGATGGTATTTCTATTGTACCGTATGCAGCAACATTGCTTTCATATTCTGTAGAGAAATCGTTATACATACTTCCACTCTTACAGTGGTAGTTACCTATTTCGACGCCGTTGATGTAGAATATTGCTCCATCATCGAGATAATAGAACAAAGTATATTGCTCATCGGCCGAGGGAGCTTCGGAGAGAGTAAATCTCTTGCGAAAGTAATATGTAGGACGTTTGTTCTTTGCATCGCCGCCATAATCCAATGTGGTATTATAGTCGGCCGCAGCGGGAGTTGTACCCACAGTACCATATCCGAACGGTGCATTGCCTGCACCCCACGACGCATCACCGTATGCAATATTTTTCCAACTTGTGCCGTCGAGAGAACCTTTGTCGTAATATTTCCATTCGCTCCCGAATGAGAATATCTCTTGCTGCTCATTGTTTTGGGAGATAATTCTCCACCCCTTGAACCGATAGCCGGCAGGTGCCTCGGCACTTATTGAAACCGGCCCGTATAATGTACCGTGGAATTTTCGTGTAGGAACCTCCTGACCATCAACAAGAATACGAGCCTCGGAGATATTGCTCTCTAAAACGACCCTGAACTCCTGTGTAAGATTCATAAAGGACTTCATATTGTTCATTCTTTCAGCACGTTTCGAGCTGTTTGAGATATTGTTGTAGAGTCTATCGGCCGAAGCAGTGGGGTCGTTGCCCTCCAACGCAAGCGCCGGCTTTGTATATGCAACCATCTCGTCTATTATATTCTTGCATCGCTCCGGCTCCATAACGCTACCGTCAATAATGGAGAATGTGTGTATAAACTGTCTTTTGAATGGTTCGTATTGCAGCATATTGAAGAATATCTCGGCCAGATAGCTTATACCGTTGTTGTCGGAGTACCTGCCATCATATTTGCTAAGCAAGTTGTAGACCGAGGAAATCATATTACTGTTACCGAAAGAGGAATCGGCATCGAACATTACAAGATGGAACTTACCGTTGTCGACCCTGCTGCGGAAACCTTTGATGTTATTACTGTTTGTCAACCAGTCGTCACTGCCTATATAGCACTCGGCAGCCATATAGTTGCAATACTCGTCAATATCCACCAAATTGCTTATCTCTTGCCATATATCTTCGTTGGTAGGGTCGGCAGCCAACTGCTTGCTTAATGTCAGCCACTGCCGGAAAGCATCTTTAGTACCACTCTTCTGTTCATAGCCGACGGTGCCGTTCAGTTCGAATTGGTCTACTTCGTCGGTATCTATACCATAGCCGCTATCGCCATAATGCTTGTTATTGTTCTCGCGAATGTTGAGCATACCCAAGTACTCGCCATTGAAGAACACGTGACACGGTTGCCAGGCCTGACAGTCGAGATAGAACCCCGAAGAGATGAATATTCGATGTATGGCAGCATCGTATATGCGTGCGTATGTGTCGTTGCCACCGTTGCGCACCTGCAGTGTCTTATATTTGTTATAGGGCTTGCTATCGGCAAATATCGGGTAGTCGAAAGAGTTCTTGCCCTCGAACACTTTGCCTGCCTTCAGTCTGAATGACGACTTCATCGCCCAACCGTTGCCGCCACCGTAAGCTCTGGAATATCCGCCTGCAATCTCGAAATCGGCCTCTTGATTCAGTACCGTACGATAGACGCCCTCTTTTTTTACAAGATACTCGACATTCACGGGACGTTCCCAATCCATATTCCAATTACAAGCGCTGTTTTGGCCGTTTCCCGCAATACCGTTGGTACCTTTCGTATAGACTCCTATCACATCGTCGTACAGATTGTCGGGGTTTGTCGATATGCACAGCAGCGGAATCGCCAGCCCCTCCTTATCCTTGATGAATGTGCGGGTTACCACCCGGCTAGGCAGTTTGTCCTCGGCCATAAGCACAAAGCGATATACCGTCGTGGCATCGGTATAGAATCGTCCATCGGCCGATGTTTTTCCATTTGAAGCAGTAGGTGTGGAGCCATCGGTTGTATATATCAGTTTTGCACCCTCGGGTATCTCTACATTAAAACTGACAGTGCCGTTAAAGAGCGTTCCATCCTTGCTTATAACAGGTGACGGTAATCTTTCTTCGGCAAATTTAGCACCCGAGTTACTGCCACCGGGTGTAGCATATGCAGTCCAGCCCCATTCGCCGTTGCCATCACTCTTGCGCGCATAAGCGCATCGGGCGATAGCCGGCGGATATTGTACAGCGTCCACCACCTTACCCTCGACATTCAGCAGTTCTATGATTCCACCTTCGGCATCCATTTTAAATGGTATCTGCAGATATGACTTTCCACCGTAATTGCCATCATTACCATTGTGGTCGAACCATAGGCTGACAAAACCATTTCCTGTTATACCCCCGTGCCCTGCACTCAAATTGTAGGACTCGACCACTCCGTCGGCATCGGTATGTCTTATTTGAGCCTTATTCAACGAGCACAAACTATCGGATGCATTGTATAGCTCTATCCAAGCACCATAATTATAAGAATTATCGATGTAACGGTCGATGTTAGCCACCTGAATCTCGTTTATCTTTACTGCCGAGATGTCGGTGCTGTACTCAGATTGCTCACTGATATGAAAAATCTGTATCTCGGCTGCGTGCCAGAATTTTCGGAATCCCAATGAACTGCCTTTGCAATCTGTAACCGTCAGTCTTAGATGGCTGACACTCTCTGTAATGGAAAAATAGTCCGAAGTGACACCGGTAAAACCATCATACGGCAGTTCGGCTGTAAAAATATCACTCCACGTAACAGCGTCGCTGCTTCCGCTGATAACCACCTTTACCGGATGGTCATTTGCACAATTTCTTCGGTGCATATACAAGCTAAAAATACCTTTTACAGGTTTTTTCAGAGCGACCTCGACCCAGTGATAATCGCCTTCGACCCGATTATGATAGTCGGAGTGCCAGTATGTAGCAGTATTATTGTCTATAAGTGCTCCAATATCGGTACCTTCGACATAGTCACTGAATGGTGTACTTAGTTGCGATACGTCGGTGATGAGTGGAGTCATTCCATCGTTTTGCGCTTTCGAGACTGCGAATGAAAGCAAAAGGAACAATATAGAAAAGAAAAGCGACTTTTGCATAGCAGGAAACTTTGTTACTAATATACGTGGTTTACTGCAAATATATACTTTTCCCTAAACTTATACAATATTAAAATAAAAGTTTAAGTCTCTCATTTAGGCTTGTTTGCTAAATTCAGCCTTTCATTGTTATTTCTCTCCTACTTTTCGTGCCGACGAAAAGTAGGCAAAAGGCTCTGCGCACGAAAATCTTAACGTAAAATGCTTACGATGTTTTTTGGGTGCTGCGGAACTCGCTTCGCTCAAACATCCTCGCACTTAATCCAAAAAACATCTACCATTTTACTAATTTTCATACGGCGCACCAATGAACAACCTTATGATTTTATGAAAAAGTGGGCTTGCTT
>JAGBBX010000001.1 GCA_017938245.1 Bacteroidaceae bacterium | reverse complement strand
CGCTGAGGAAAATCATTGATATTCATTGCTTTTTTCATTGCTTGTGCGGGCGATTGGAAATCGCCCCTACTGTTCGCGAAGATTAACGCTGAGGAAAATCATTGATATTCATTGCTATTTTATTGCTTGTAGGGGCGATTTTCAATCGCCCCTACTGTTCGCGAAAATTAACGCCGAGGAAAATCATTGATATTCATTGCTTTTTTCATTGCTTGTGCGGGCGATTAGAAATCGCCCCTACTGTTCGCGAAAATTAACGCTGAGGAAAATCATTGATATTCATTGCTTTTTTCATTGCTTGTGCGGGCGATTGGAAATCGCCCCTACTGTTCGCGAAGATTAATGCTGAGGAAAATCATTGATATTCATTGCTTTTTTCATTGCTTGTAGGGGCGATTTTCAATCGCCCGAAATGTTAGCACAGTAAACAAGTTTCCTTTGCACTAGCTTAATAGGCTGTTTCTAATCTCCCGTAACATCGGCAAAAGTAACCCCTAAACACCCCGTTTTTTTACTCTTCACCCCTTTGAGGAGCTTATACTCCCTCCCCCTGCGGGTACTCCCTCTAAAACTTCAGAGGGAGAGTTTATGCTACGACAGATATATGTATGCACTCGCTTTGAAAAATATTCAAATAAGCTTCATATTTCTCGCTTGTTTTTACTATATTAGCCCCCAATATTCATAAACCAACAAATAAAAGTAGAATATAACTATAAAAACAAAACAAAATGAGACTAAGAAATCTACTACTTACATTTTTACTGACACTCCCCCTGCTGCTTACTGCACAAGAGAACGAGTATGAAATCATCAACGCCAATAAGGCACAATACTACGAGATACTGCAAAAGTACTTTACCGACGACGTCTGTTCCGAATTAAAAGCCGAGTATTCAGCAATGAGCGACGAGGAACTGACAGCCGAGATGAGCAACCTGCCCACCCCGCTTCGCGATATTGTACTGAAGATAAAGAACGGTTGGGGTGAATATGAGAAAGAGTTCCGCGTGGCAAGCTACAAAGCACACAGTATGGCATATAACTGGAGCGGCTACTTAAAGACCAATCCCTACAGCGACCTTAACAATCCTACAGGAATCATCTGCAACACCAATCAGCCGTTGATACTATTTGTAGACCAGAGCATTACTTATCCCAGCGTAGTAACACTGAGCGAGGTAAGCAGTGACCAGACATTTTACAGCAAGAAAGAGACCCCTTTATTCAAGGGAATAAACATCATATATCCCTCGGTAGATAATGGAATACTTTATATAACATATAAGGTAGAGACCACTCGCGACGAGACAAGCAAGCGCCTTAGCGAATTTCCCGACATAAAAATACACATAGCCAACGGTATCCTAAACGGATATTTCGACAAGAGCCGTCACAGTAATGACGATTGGGTGAAGATGCGCAAGAGTATTATGAAACACGAGATTGTACAAGTCAAGGGCGAACACACACTTTTCAGTATGCATCTCAGTCAGGTAGCCGCTGTCTGCCCCAATAACATCTATGAGTCAATAGACTGGTGGGATACCATTGTACGTTGGGAAAAAGAGCTTATGGGCGCTACAAAATATGCCGACCGTTGGAACAACCTTATGATGTGCTGCGACGGACAAGACCAATATATGTATGCAACGTGGTACTACACTTATTACGCATATAGCACATTGGGTGACGTACTCCCGGCAAGCAAGGTAATGGCAAACCCCGGACTCGCGTGGGGTCCCGCACACGAAATAGGACATATGAACCAGGCAACCATAAACATAGTATCGTGTACCGAGGTCAGCAACAACCTATTTGCAAATGTCGTTGTGTGGCGCATAGGAAAGACCACAACACGAGGATTGAAAGTATCGCAATGCATCGAGGATTTTAACAACAAAGTGCCCTTCCCCCTTCGCAGCGAGGTATTCAGCAAGACACGTATGTACTGGCAGTTATACCTATACTTCCACGAGGCAAAGAAAGACACCACCTTCTATCCCCGTCTGTTCGAGTATCTTCGCGACACTCCCCTTAGCAGCACAAGCAGCGTAAACGGAAAGTTCAATCAGCTGCGCTTTGCCGAGGCCTGCTGCGAGATTGCACAAATGGACCTTAGCGAATTCTTCGAAGCGTGGGGTTTCTTTGAGCCTATGAATGGCGCCCACGTAAGCGACTACAGCAACTACTACGTGACACTCAGCAAGATTGACGCACAGGAGAGCCGCAGCAAGATGCAGCAATACAGCAAGAAAGGCGGTCACCTTATGTTCCTCGAAGACCGCGTGAAACCCTCGAAGCGCGGTGACGGAGTAAACGGCTATCGTGCCGATTTCAACAGCGATGTCCCCGTAGGCACAGCAGGCGACGTTGGACAGTGGGAAGACTACATCGATGAGAGCGTAAAAGCCGAAGGATACGTATATATTTCATCGGGCAAAACCGTCACCATCCTCACCGACGAGAACTCAAAAGGCGCCGTTGGATTCAAAATCTACGATAAGTACGGCAATATGGTAAGTTTCTCGAACACCTATAGGTTGACACTCCCCGCCGAGGTTGCAAACAGCAAATACACAGTAGTGGCTGCACAAGCCGATGGCAGCAACGTCACCATCCCCTCGGCAGCCGAGGCAGGCAACGAAGAGCAGCAGCTGCAAGCACTTGAAAAAGCCATTGAAGCAGCCAAAGAACTTATACGCTATAAGGCAAGCAACAACACACAGGTCGGATATTACAACCCCAATGCACTTGCTGTGCTCGAAGCACTTGTCGAGGCCGCCCAAGAGGCTATTAATAATAAAGACCAAAGCACACTCAGCTATGGAAAGTGGAGCACCAATATCCTTAACGAAATATACAGAATAGGGAAAGACAGCAAGGCTATGATGAGCGTAGCGCCCTATAACCACTACACCCTCACCACCCGCTTGGGCGCCCTTGCCTATCACAATGGCACAGTAAAGGCAGCCAGCGCCTCACAGGTAAAGCCCAGCGACAACAACCGCCGTTGGGAGTTTGTACCCACAGCTTCTGAGAATGTATTCTACATAAAGAACGTAGGACAACAGAGCTATATAAATATAAGCGACAATAGCGTGGAACTTGTATCATCGGAGTCGGAAGCCAAGATGATGACACTGGTATTCAATGGCGACGGCACTGTAAGTTTCTCGGACAAGAGCAGCGATGCAGTACGCATATTGGGTGTAAACTCGGATAAGAGCGCCACCACACTCGATGCCATCGACACCAACTCGCAGTGGAAAGTAGTGATGGTTGTAGACAACACCGGAATAGATGAGATAACATCGGATAGCGAAGAAAACATTATTTACGACCTCACAGGACGCCGCATCGACGAAATTACCGCACCCGGAATCTACATTGTGAATGGGAAAAAGGTATTAGTTAAGTGAGCCCCACCCAAAGAGAGGAAGATATAACAACAAGGGGCTGACCCAAAAGTATTTTTTACTTCGCGAGAATTGAATATTTGAAAACTATCTCCGATAGGTGTCCGAATAAATCAACCTCAAATTTGTAAATTTTCGACTTTTGGGTCAGCCTCTTGTTGTCTTTTTTTGCGGTGATTTCGGGCGATTAGAAATCGCTCCTACACTCAAATCATCAAAATTCACTCCGAGAGACGCCCCGAAGCAGCTATCATACCTCGTAGTGCTTCGTTAAAAGCCTCCTCGCGCATCATCTGTTCAATGGTAATGTGCATACGATAGCACCACACGTGATGACGATTTGCAGGCACATTTATACGCTCGTCGTCGTGATTCTCTCGACGCAGACGCTCGTCCATAGCCAAATAATCCTGCCAAGCAAAGAGCGCAAGCAACGAAGGCGACTCAAGATGCGAGCGCACAATCTGTGCTGCAATATCACCACTCATCTCGGCAGGTGCATTACCCTCGCGTCCAAGTTCGTAGTTATAGAAATGCTGTGTAGCATAGGCATCCTCGCACCACCAACCACGCAGCGTACTCATATCGTGTGTCGAGGGAGTAGCCACAGAGAGATAGGGGTATTCGGCAGGACGAGCGAAGGCTTGTCCGTACACTTTGGGCATACGCTGTATCTCGAGCGATAGAATCTGCAAATTCTTCATTACCCAAGGTACACAATCGGGAATCATTCCCAAGTCCTCACCACAGGCAGTCATTGGAGTGGACGAGAGTACAGGCATCAGTTTACGCATACCCTCCTGGAACCAGAACATATTGTGACGATGATAGAAATAGTGCTCATAAAGTCGGTTGTATGCCGCACGATTCTGCTCGTTAAGCATCTTGTAAGCAAGCGTCTTTGAAGCCTCGATGCGGGGAGTATATCCCTCCTCCTCGGCAAAAAAGAGAACCTCGCCAAAGATAGATAGAACCTTCTCTTTCAGTTCGTATGACAAGGGGCTGTGCATACTGTAAAGGTCGGCACGCAACGCCTCGGGGGTAATATATTCATCCTTAAACGTGAGAATATCATCATCGACAGGTGCAAGATAGCGGCTACGTACATAGTGTGCTTTCTCATCGAACAGCTCGGCAAGAGTAGACTTGTCGATATATGCGCGAGTGTGAATGTTCTTATCTAGGCTGAACCCCGACGCTGCTATCTCGTTATAGGTAAGTGGGCGCGAGGGCGAAAAGCTACCCGCAAGACCACTCACAGCCCAACGAGGAATCTGCCATATACGGAAGAATCCCAATATATGGTCTATTCGATAGGCATCAAAGAAGTTCGACATATATTGCAGGCGACGACGCCACCACTCGTAGCCATCGGCAGCCATCTGTTCCCAATTATATGTCGGGAAGCCCCAATTCTGTCCGTCGGCCGAGAAAGCATCGGGAGGAGCGCCTGCCGACACCGACAGATTGAATTGCTCACGGTCGCACCACACATCTACGCCTCCGGGAGCAACACCGATTGGAATATCTCCCTTCAGTGCCACACGTTTTGAATTTGCATAGTCGTGAGCATCGCTCAACTGCTTAAACAGAATATACTGCACGTATGTGTAGAATTGCAATTCACGCTCCGCCTCGGGGTATTTATTCAACAGACGACTGTGTGTTGTATCATTAAAATTATCGAACTCGCCCCACGACGAAATATCGCGTCTGAGATGCGCCATCAGGAAACGATAAATGGTATAAGGCTGCAACCAGCGGTTCTGTTTTTTAACAAAAGCGCGACACTCCTTAGTGGCAAGAACCGCATAGCCCTCCTGCTCGAACAGTTCGCGCAGGTAGTTCATTTTCAAAGCAAAGACCGATTCATAATTTACCGTAGGCAGAGCGTTGAGCATAGTGCGCTGACCACGATAATAGTTATTGCGTCCTTCGTCGGCAAGACGAGGCAGGGACTCGATATCGGCATAGATAGGATTCAGTGCAAACACCGAAACACAGTTGTAGGGATAAGAATCGCCCTTATCGCCAAAAACCGTTGTATCGTTTACAGGCAACAACTGCAACACATTCTGCCCTGTAAAAGCAAGCCAATCGGCCATCGTTTTAAGGTCGCCAAAATCGCCTATACCCCAGCTTCTCTCACTGCGCAACGAGAAGAGCGGAATGACCGTTCCTGCCAAACGCAACGTAGGACGGCCAAGAGTAAGCACCTCAAGAGTGTAGTGGTAGGCTGTCGACTGCTCAAAATCGGGGAGTGTGATAACCCTGTTCTCACCCTCTTCCCAACGAACCGCTCCATTAGGCATAAAGGTAATAACCTTAAAGGAGAAGCGACCACTCCACAACTCGCAGGCATCGAATGTCATACTCCACAAATTGGGAGCCACACAGTGCATAAGCGGAGCCTTTTCGGGATTCCAGCCGCCAAGCACGGCAGCATCGCCGGCTACTGCGGGGCGCTCGCCTTTGGCAAGACCCACCACATAAAGCGATATTGTCACACTGCGGTTATACCAATTGACACCGCTGCTGTCACCCGATGGAACCTCGTCGGCAAACATACGGAACAATCCCGTCTGCATATAATAGCCGGCAGGCGAGTCGCACCAGCGGTCGTACTGCATATAGCGGTCGTTGACACTGTTCATACGTAATGTACGCGAGAGTCCGCCCCACTCGCAACGTACTACCCTGCCCTGCTGCACATACTCGTAACCGTAGTACACCGTATCGGGTTCTTCAAGTTCAATCGTCGTGTTCCACTCTCCGGGAGCACACTCGACCAAAGGCTTTACTATTATAGTATTACTATCGTCGTTGTCGAGACGGTATTTTAATTGAATTTCGCCCTCGCCATTGGTAGCAAAAGGGATACTGAATCCTATGATTTTCATTTATGATATCGTTAAAGACAGATTTAAAAAAGAGTGCATCAAGCACTTCCGAGCGCGAATATACGAATTTTAAAATAGAGTGCAAGTTCTTTCGAAATAACCTTTTAACATAAGAAAAACACAAAAAGCAAACATTTTATAAGAAAAAAGCACATTTTTATTACAACTTTATTGAGAAATATCAATAAATAGATTATTTTTGCAGCCAAACGGCTCTAAAAAGAGCAATTTTGTATATGTGAAAAATTTAGAATTATGAGCGATAGATTATTTATTTTCGACACTACCCTGCGCGACGGCGAACAGGTTCCGGGTTGCCAGCTGAACACAGTAGAGAAGATTCAGGTAGCAAAGCAACTCGAGATGCTTGGAGTAGATTGCATCGAGGCAGGATTCCCTGTATCAAGCCCGGGGGATTTTAACTCTGTCATAGAGATTTCAAAAGCTGTTACGTGGCCCTCTATCTGCGCACTGACACGTGCCATAGAGAAAGACATCGACGTTGCTGCCGAGGCATTGCGCTTTGCCAAGCGCAAACGCATTCACACAGGCGTTGGAACGTCCGACTCTCACATCCGGTATAAGTTCCGCTCTACTCGCGAAAAAATCATTGAAACAGCCGTAGCCGCTGTGAAATATGCCAAGCGTTACGTCGAGGATATTGAATTCTATGCCGAAGATGCAGGACGCACCGACAACGAATATCTGGCACGCGTGGTAGAAGCAGTCATAAAGGCCGGAGCAACAGTGGTAAACATCCCGGACACAACAGGTTACTGCCTGCCAAGCGAATATGGCGAGAAGATTAAATACCTTATGGAGCACGTCGACGGCATACACAATGCCATAATATCGACACACTGCCACAACGACCTGGGAATGGCAACTGCCAACACCCTCGCAGGTGTAATTAACGGAGCTCGCCAAGTAGAGGTGACAATAAACGGCATTGGCGAGAGAGCCGGTAATACATCACTCGAAGAGATTGTGATGATAACAAAATGCCACCCCACACTCAACATCGAGACTAACATAAACACACAGAAGATATACCCCACAAGCCGAATGATTTCGAGCCTTATGAATATGCCCGTGCAGCCCAATAAGGCCATTGTGGGACGCAACGCCTTTGCCCACTCCTCGGGAATACATCAGGATGGAGTGCTAAAGGATGTTAGCACATACGAGATTATGAATCCAAAAGACGTGGGTATCGATGATAATTCGATTGTACTCACGGCACGCAGCGGACGCGCAGCACTGAAATATCGTCTTTCGGTTCTTGGAGTGACACTCGAGGACGATAAACTGAACGAGGTCTATCAGGCCTTCCTGCGCCTTGCCGACAAGAAGAAAGAGGTTAACGACGACGATATCTTGGTACTTGCAGGCGCCGACCGCACAAACAACAAAGGCATCAAGCTCGACTACCTGCAGGTTACCACAGGACTTAACATCCGCTCGGTTGCCAGCATAGGACTGCGCATTGCAGGCGAACTTTTCGAGAGCGCCGCAACAGGTAACGGCCCCGTCGATGCTGCAATAAACGCCCTCAGAAACATTATCCGTCGCGATATGACACTGCGCGAATTTACAATTCAGGCTATCAGCAAGGGTAGCGATGATATGGGCAAAGTGCATATGCAGGTCGAGTATAACAACCACGTGTACTACGGCTTTGGAGCAAACACCGACATTGTAAGCGCATCGGTAGAGGCTTATCTCGACTGTATAAACAAATTCCAAGATTAAGAGACGATGAACACTCTATTCGACAAAATATGGGATTCACACGTTGTGCAGAAGGTAGAGGATGGCCCGACACAGCTCTATATCGACCGTCTTTACTGTCACGAGGTTACCTCGCCACAGGCTTTTGACGAGCTTCGCAAGCGCGGCATAGGCTGCCTGCGCCCCGGGAAGATTTTCTGTATGCCCGACCACAACATACCCACACAGAACCAGGATAAGCCCATCGAGGAGCCTGTATCGCGCAATCAGGTAGAGACACTGGTAAGCAATGCCAAAGAGTTCGGACTTGAGTTGTTCGGTATGATGCATCCTAAGAACGGAATTATACACGTAGTAGGTCCCGAGCTTGGACTGACGCTCCCCGGTGCAACTATTGTCTGTGGCGACTCACACACTTCGACTCACGGTGCAATGGGTGCAGTGGCATTTGGAATTGGAACAAGTGAGGTGGGAATGGTGATGGCATCGCAATGCATCCTGCAACAGAAACCACGAACAATGCGCATAAGCGTCGAGGGAACTCTTGGCAAAGGAGTAACAGCAAAAGATGTTGCGCTATACATTATGACACAGATGACCACAAGCGGTGCCACAGGTTATTTTGTCGAGTATGCAGGCAGCGCCATACGCTCGATGAGTATGGAGAGCCGTCTGACGCTGTGTAACCTATCAATCGAGATGGGTGCGCGCGGTGGAATGGTTGCCCCAGACGAAATTACATTCGAATATATCAAAGGACGCGAATACGCACCCAAAGGCGAAGCGTGGGAGAAGGCTGTTGCACATTGGCGCACCCTTGCAAGCGGCCCCGATGCGGTATTCGACAAAGAGTATACATTCCGCGCCGAGGATATCGAGCCTCGTATAACATACGGAACAAACCCCGGAATGGGAATGGGAATAAGCGAGACTGTGCCCACTGCCGAGAACATCGACGAGGCAGGTGCAGCATCGTTCCGTAAGTCATTGGAATATATGGGATTCAGTGAGGGCGAGAGACTCACAGGTCGCCCGATAGATTATGTCTTTGTGGGTTCGTGCACAAACGGTCGTATCGAGGACTTCCGCGCCTTTGCACAGATAGTAAAAGGACATAAGAAAGCAGAGGGAGTAACTGCGTGGATTGTGCCAGGCTCGTGGAGTGTGCAACGTCAGATTGTAGCCGAAGGAATAGACAAAATCCTTGAAGAAGCAGGCTTTGAACTGCGTCAGCCCGGTTGCTCGGCCTGTTTGGCTATGAACGAGGACAAGGTACCCGAGGGAAAATATTGCATATCGACAAGCAACCGCAACTTCGAGGGACGACAGGGACCCGGCTCACGCACCATCTTGGCAAGTCCCTACACTGCTGCCGCTGCTGCAATAACGGGCAGTATAACCGACCCAAGAGAATTTCTATAACTGCATAATCCATTAACAAACAATGAAAAAAGAGAAATTCAATATAATAACCGATAGTTGCATCCCCCTGCCACTCGAGAATATCGACACCGACCAGATTGTGCCTGCACGATTCTTGAAAGCTACCACACGCGAAGGTTTCGGCGAGAATCTGTTCCGCGACTGGCGCTTCGACAAAGACGGCAACCGCATCGATAGTTTTGTTATGAACAACCCCGCCTACAAAGGGTGCATAATGGTGGCAGGAAAAAATTTCGGCTGCGGCAGCAGTCGCGAGCACGCAGCGTGGGCCATTGCCGATTACGGTTTCCGCGTGGTTGTATCGAGCTTTTTTGCCGATATTCACAAGAACAACGAGTTGAATAATTTTGTGCTGCCCGTTGTAGTGAGCGAAAAATTCCTTGCCAACCTATTCGACAGCATTGCATCCGACCCCTCGACGCAAGTAACCGTAGACCTTCCTGCGCAGACAATTACCAACAATGCCACAGGCGAGAGCGAGAGTTTCGAGATTAACGGCTATAAGAAACACTGCCTTATGAACGGACTCGACGACATCGATTTTCTTCTTGGCAACAAGGATAAAATAGAAGAGTACGAGAGTGTTTCGCTGTAATTACAAATATTTGTTTTATGTTAAGAGGGTGCTCGCGAGCACCCTCTTAACAATATATTATAATATAATAAATCTTATTATTTTTAGAAAAGTTTGATATTTTGACATATAATTTCTAATTTTGCCAATTATCGTTTTTCAGAAATTTCCAATAACAACCAATCGGATATTCTATGAATCTTAATATAGCAGTACTTCCGGGAGATGGAATAGGTCCCGAAATTATAGAGCAAGCCCTTAAAGCAACAACAGCAATATGCAATAAGTTTGGACACACACTAAGTTACAAGCAGGCGCTTGTAGGAGCTTGTGCCATAGATGCAACAGGCAACCCCTACCCCGACGCGACACACGAGATATGTATGCAAAGCGACGCGGTGCTGTTTGGCGCGGTCGGAGACCTTAGATTCGACAACAACCCCTCGGCAAAAGTACGCCCCGAGCAGGGACTTTTGGCTATGCGCAAGAAACTTGGTCTCTATGCCAATCTGCGTCCTGTTACCACATTCGAAGCACTTATGCATCAGTCACCTCTTCGTCCCGACATTGTAAAGGGTACCGATTTTATGTGCATACGCGAGCTGACAGGAGGACTCTACTTTGGACGTCCACAAGGACGTAGCGAGGATGGCAACACTGCATACGACACCTGCGTCTACACCCGCGAAGAGATTCTGCGAATTGTAAAACTTGCATACGAGTATGCAATGAAGCGCCGTAAAAAGGTAACAGTGGTCGACAAGGCAAATGTGCTTGCCACATCACGCCTTTGGCGCGAGGTTGCAAAAGAGATTGCAGCCGACTACCCCGAGGTGGAGACCGAGTTTATGTTTGTCGACAACGCTGCAATGCGCCTTATCCAATGGCCCTCATCGTTCGACGTTATGGTCACCGAGAATATGTTCGGCGACATTCTCACCGACGAAGGCTCGGTAATCACAGGCTCATTGGGACTGCTGCCCTCGGCATCTATCGGAGTACACACCTCGCTGTTTGAGCCTATACACGGTTCGTGGCCACAAGCGGCAGGCAAAAATATTGCCAACCCTCTTGCCACCATCCTATCGGCAGCAATGATGTTTGAATATGCATTCGGTCTAATGGAAGAGGGCAAGCTTATCCGCGAGGCAGTAGATGCATCAATGAAAGCCAATATACGTACCGCCGACATACAGATACCCGATGCCGAGCCTTACGGCACAAAAGAGGTAGGCGACTGGATAGCAGAGTATATAATCCGTAAATAACAAACAATGAAACGCTTTTTATATGCCCTATTATGTCTGATACTTTTGTGTGCAGCCACAGTATCGACACAGGCACAAAAGGCCAAGAATAGACCATTCACATTGGTAATTGACGCCGGTCACGGAGGCAAAGATCCCGGCGCCATAGGTCGTCGTGGCACAAAAGAGAAACATATAAACCTAAGCGTTGCTAAATTATTCGGAAAAGCCGTTGCGAACAAATATCCCGAAATAAAGATTATCTACACCCGCTCAAAAGATGTTTTCATTCCACTTAACCAACGCGCCAAGATAGCCAACCAGGCAAAAGCCGACCTTTTTATCTCGATACACACAAATGCATCGAAGAACCGCTCGGCACGAGGATGCGAGACATTTACCCTTGGTGCAGGAAGCAGCGCCGAAGCACTTGCTGCGGCAAAATACGAGAACGAAGTAATCCTTAAGGAGGAGAACTTCGAAGCCACCTACAACGGCTTTAATCCAAGCTCGACCGAGAGCTATATTATATTTGAGCTACTGCGCGGACACGATATGGAAAAGAGCGTCTCGTGTGCCGAGCACATACAGAATCGTATGGTGATGCGCAGCAAACTACCTAACAGAGGTGTTTCATCGGCCGGATTCCTTGTGCTGCATCAGACAGCAATGCCCAGCATACTCATCGAACTTGGATTTATATCTAACAGCGCCGAAGAGAAATTGCTTGCATCGAGCAATGGACAAGAAAAACTAGTAAAGGGCATATTCGAAGGATTCTGCAACTACTACGAAGAGTACAAAAAGACAAAATTAGACGATAAAAAAGAGAGCAAGCCCGTAATCAATGAAGTTACCGAGCCTGTGACAAATAACGAAAGCGCCGAGGCGCCTATAATCACAGAAGAACAGACAGCGCCCCAAAATAATATAACCGAGAAGAAGTCGCTCCCCGTATTCAAAGTACAGATATTAGCATCGGATAAGAAACTAAAAGTCGGCGACAGTCGTTTCAAGGGCGAGAAGGTCGATTACTATTACGAGAACAGAATGTATAAATACACCTGCGGAGCCTCGACCGACAGAAACGAAATAGAGAGACTGCGTCGACGACTGGCTAAAAAATTCAAAGGAGCATTCGTTATAGCTTTCATTAACGATAAGCGAGTAGACATTAACAAAATAACAAAGAAAAAGTAACAAAGATATATGGCAAAAAAGAAGCTGTTCACAAGAGAATTTTTTATTGGAGCAATAGGTGTTACCGCCCTACTGGTTATATATTTCCTTATCAACTTTTTTAAAGGAATAGACCTTTTCAAAGTAGGAGAGACATATTACGTAAGATTCAGCGACGTGAGCCAACTTGTCGGTTCAAGTCCTGTCTATCTGAACGGTTACAAGGCAGGAAACGTCCGCAGCATAAATTGCGATTTCAACCAAATTGACAATATAATTGTAGAGATTGAGATTGACAAACGAATAAAAATACCAAAAGGCAGCACTGCACGCATCACAACACATATGCTTGGCGGTGCCGATCTCGGCATAATTTTATCGAGCAATAACGAGATACTCGCCCCCGGCGACACTATAATTGGAACTCTCGACAAAGGTATAGCAGGCGAAGCCGCCGATAAGATTATGCCCGCATTCAACTCTATAATGCCAAAAGTAGATTCTGTACTCACATCATTAAACACAATATTAGCCAACCCTGCGCTAACATCATCTTTAAGCAATGTAGAGCAAATGACAGGCGAACTTGCCACCGCTACCGCATCATTGAATGCACTGCTCAGCAACGACGTGCCACAGATTACAAGTCGTATGATTGAACTGGAAGATGATATGCTCACTGTCAGTTCACAGTTAAGCGATGTAGACTATAAACAGCTGACTGCATCTATCGAAAATACACTTAACAACATACAACAACTCACCACAGCATTAAACAAAGGCGAGGGCACAATGGGACTACTGCTGAAAGACAGTACATTATACAACAACCTTAACGGAACCTGCAAGGCGGCAACAGAACTATTACAGAATCTGCGCGAGGATCCGAAGAGATATGTTCACTTCTCGGTATTCGGTAGAAAAAAGTAAAAAACAAGCTTCAAGCACCAAATCCCTACATTAATTAAACAAAAATTGCAAAAATTCACAAATTTTATCTAATATTGCTATTGTTTTTCGTCAAATCGGTTTATATTTGCAGATAGCTGTTACCAAAAAACAAAAATTCAACAGCGCATAAATGATTTAAACAAAATAAAAAGATACAATTATGAGAAAATTTGCATTTATTTTGGTGTCGTTGTTCCTCATTTCGGGATTTGCAGCAGCACAAGAGACCTTAGATCTCACTTTTGAAAAGACATCCGCAACAGAGGCTATTGTAAACGTTAACGGCAATTCGGCTGAAGGAACAGAAATCACAGCCAATGTAACAGCCAACTACAATTGGAAAAGCCTATCTGCCAACAGTGAAACATTCCCTGGTGCAAGTATGCTTTGCCCCGACAAGAACACAAAAGAGATGACAGCGGGCAATGAGGGCGTGTTCACTATTACACTCAGCAACGTACCCAACAATTTAATCTTCAACAAAGTAGTACTTGAGAGCGCAGCGATAAACGGTGGCGGAGCATTTCAAGGAGACAATGCTAATGCCCAGTTGGTAAACTTCACACTTAAGAAAGGCGAAGATATACTTGCAGTTGTCGAGGACAAGGCCATCAAAGTAAATTCAGCCGGAGGAGAAAAAGTTGAAGTAGAGTTCTCACCGATTGAGATTAAAGCCAAAGATGGAACATTAACACTTACTGTCATTCTATCTACCGAGGGCGAGGTGGCAAGTGGTTGTTTCTATGGCCTTACAAAGGTTTCATTGTTTGAAAAAACAATAGAATTGATAGATGGCGAGGAGTACACAGCAACCGAAGATGCCGAGTATAGCAAAATCACATATAAGCGTACATTCAACCACACCGAGTGGCAGGCATTGTACGTACCTTTCACAATGGACTACAACGAACTTAAAAACGACTACTATATTGCACGTATTGTTCAGATTATACAGAATGATGACCATATGCACGTTTCGGCAGAATTGTTGGAGAGCGGTACTATCAGCGCAAACCGTCCTTACTTCATCAAGCCCAAAACCGCAGGTGCTAAAATATTTAAAGCCAACAGCAATCTCCTTAAGAAGGCTGAGAAAAAAGCAGGTGCCAGCTCAACAATGGATTACACTGCAACATTTGTCGGCACATACACTACCGTTACAGATATGTACGAGAAGAACTACTTTGCATTGAGCAACGGAAATTTAATGAGAGCATCACATAGCGGTGTTACATTGTCACCATTCCGTTGGTATTTATCAATTGAGACCAACGACGACATTTTCACTATTAACGAAATAAAAATGAAAATCAGCCGTCAGGGCACAACCAACATCGAGATCACCGAAGAGGTAAATCTTTCGACACCTGTATACTACGACCTCAGCGGTCGCAAGGTAGAGAACCCCACACGCGGCATCTACATTGTTAACGGCAAAAAAGTATTAGTTAAATAACGACATATTTCTCACAAAAAAACAGATAAATTTGTACAATTATGAAAAAGCAATATATAACACCAACTACATACACACTTGACATAAGTGTTGAAAATCAGATTCTTGCAATGTCCGAGATTCACATTGAGGATAACGACAGAACAGATAAGTTTGATGCACCTTCAAGAAGAGAATTCGGCGATTTGTGGAGTTCAAAAGGATGGTAATAAAACAATCACATCATAAATATTCAGAGGCGACCTTTAAAGGCCGCCTCTGAACATTTATAAATAAGTAACATCAATAAACAAATTTTTTTACTTAATTATATGCTCCTCACAAGTGTGAGGAGTTTAAAAACGGGGTGTTTAGGGGTTACTTTCGACGATGTTTCGGGAGATTAGAAACAGCCTATTAAGCGAGTGCAAAGGAAACTTGTTTACTGTGCTAACATTTCGGGCCTTTCATTGTTATTTTTCTCCTACTTTTCGTCGGCACGAAAAGTAGGCAAAAGGCTCTGCGCACGAAAAATCTTAAAGTAAAATGCTCACGATGTTTTTGGGCGCGCGATTTCATTCGCAAGAGAATCTGCAAACAAGTATTATCTTACAAAAGGAAGCCTATCCAAAACCACTCCATCGCGCGATAAAATTTCTAACATATAACAACCGGGAGGAAGGCCACGCACACCCACACGAGTACGGTATTTTCCATTATAGAGTACTGCACCAACCGCATCTTTCAGAACAATGCGCATACCCCAAACTGCAGGCTTAGGTAACAGAAACTCCTCACGGAAAAGCTGTTGCTCGTGTCCCGGTTCTTCCCATCGTACCACCTCACTTTCAATGCCATAAGCATCAACTGCTGTTAAAGCCCAATACATTGTCGCAAGTTTCGAACCCACCCAGCTGTATCTATTATCGTGCAGCATTACACCCATAAAATTACGAGGACCGGTAATATCAACAGGCTTATCGCTCGCATACAAATTATAATACAGAGCAGGCATACCATCCACGGGCTCCACTCTATCCCATTTAAGATGCAGAGTATCACCCACACGCACACCCGAGAAGTTCTTTGGCGCATCGGGCGCCTCCTTGCCACACCACGTCATCGGCGGAACAAGAGAAGGAGTGGCATATATGCTTCTATAAATATAATAGAATCCTTTTATATTATCGAGCAGATGACGCAGACGGAACATTATAGTACCATCGGTGCCCGAGCTGCGCGAGGTCACGAGTTGGCGTCCGACCTCCAAAGGCTCCCAATCACCATATTCCGGCAAAAGGCGATAGGCGCCTATTCCGGGTACAATGTGACGTCCGCAAGAGTTCTCTTCCCAGTCGCGCATAAAAGGATAAAAGTCGTTCCCCGAAAAATATATCATTGGGAAGATTGCATCCACAATACCCTCTCTGAGCCACCTCTGCGGCTCTTGATAGACCGTGCGTACCGCATTATAGCCACGCGAAGAGTAAGCTGTAAGGTCGTCGTTCTTTCCCAAAGGCGCGCAGCTTACACGCACCCAAGGTTTCACACTTTTCACCTTGTTATAAACCTCGCGCATTATACGTGTAATGTTTGCACGTCGCCAATCGGCACGTGAGAGTCCCGCTCCATATTTACGAAACAGATAGCCATCGGGATATTTAGACGGTTTATCGGGATAACGTATATAGTCGAGGTGAATACCATCGAGTTCGTAATTCGACACCATTTCTTCAGCCAAACGAGCAAGATAGTCGGCAGTAGCAGGCTCTCCGGCTTCCATATACCAATTACCATTATAGACACGACACAACTGAGGGAATAGTTTATTCAGCGCCTTGCCACGATGCGAAGCTACGTGTTTGATATCACCCAACGGCAAGGTAACAACCCAAGCGTGCAGCTGCATCCCGCGTTTGTGACACTCCTCGATGGCAAAAGCCAATGGGTCGTACCCCGGGTCGCGTCCCGAGACACCCGTCAACACTTTTGAGAAAGGCTCTATTTTTGACGGATAGATAACATCGCCCCTGACACGAGTCTGCAACATTACGCAGTTCACATTAAGAGTCTTTAACGAGTCGAGCAATACTATCAGTTCGCGCTGCTGCACAGCAATATCCGACGATTTCTTTATTTGGGTGCGGGGCCAATCGAGGTTTTCTATTGTCGTCACCCACACGGCACGATACTCATATTTTGGCAATGCAGCAGGCTTCTGCGCCTGAACAAATGTGACACAGAGTATAAAATACAAGAAAAATATATATCTAAACTTACTCATATTAAAAAATATCACAAAAGTACTCATTTTCGCGTTTATAAAGCCAATATATCCAATTTATTTTGTAAATTTGCACGTCAACAGTGTCTCGACTAAAAGAGGCACACGATATTTATGCGATATTGCAACAACAATAGCAAGCAAACAAACAGTTCAAACTGAATAATTTAGATTACAATTCATAAATTAACCGCATTATGACAAAAGCAAAGAAATTCATCACTTGTGACGGAAATCAGGCAGCAGCTCACATTGCCTATATGTTTTCCGAGGTAGCAGCCATCTACCCTATCACACCCTCATCTACAATGGCTGAGTATGTTGACGAATGGGCAGCACAGGGTCGTAAGAACCTCTTTGGCGAGACTGTGTTGGTTCAAGAGATGCAGTCTGAGGGAGGTGCAGCAGGTGCACTTCACGGTTCACTGCAGGCAGGTGCTCTTACCACATCGTTCACTGCATCGCAGGGTCTTCTGCTGATGATTCCCAATATGTATAAGATTGCCGGTGAGCTTCTTCCCAGCGTTCTTCACGTATCGGCTCGTTCTATCGCAGGTAGCTCACTCTGTATCTTTGGTGACCACATGGACGTTATGGCTTGCCGTCAGACAGGTTACGCAATGCTTTGCGAGGGCTCTGTTCAGGAGGTAATGGACCTTGCAGCTGTTGCTCACTTGGCAACCATCAAGAGCCGTATTCCTTTCCTCAACTTCTTCGACGGTTTCAGAACATCGCACGAGATTCAGAAGATTGAGCTTCTTGAGCAGGAGGACATCGCTCACTTGGTAGATTGGGACAGCATCCAGGCATTCCGCGACAGAGCGCTCAGCCCCTCTAACCCCAATACACGCGGTACAGCCGAGAACCCCGAGACATTCTTTACACACAAAGAGGGTGTTAACCCCTACTACGAGGCAGTTCCCGAGATTGTTGCCGAGTATATGCGTGAGATTTCGGCTATCACAGGCCGTAACTACGCTCCCTTCACCTATTATGGTGCCGAGGATGCAGAGCGCGTAA
Organism: Bacteroidaceae bacterium; assembly: GCA_017938245.1. GTDB lineage: Bacteria > Bacteroidota > Bacteroidia > Bacteroidales > Bacteroidaceae > HGM04593. The sequence continues at coordinate 3,196 of JAGBBX010000001.1, read as the reverse complement.
TCATCGTTATGGGTTCGGCTACCGAGGCTGCTAAGGAGGCTATCGATTATATGGTAGCTCGTGGCGAGAAGGTAGGTTTGGTATCGGTTCACCTCTATCGTCCTTTCTCACTCAAGTATCTTGCAGCCGTTATGCCTAAGAGCGTTAAGCGCATTGCAGTACTCGACCGTACAAAGGAGCCCGGAAGCAACGGCGAACCTCTCTATCTTGATGTTGTTGAGGCATTTGCTTCTCACGACGAGCTCAAGGCTATCAACCCCGTAATCGTAGGCGGTCGCTTCGGTATCGGTTCAAACGATACAACTCCCGCACTGATTATGTCGGTTTACGAGAACCTTGCCCTTCCCACTCCCAAGAACCACTTTACACTTGGTATCGTTGACGACGTTACATTCACATCACTTCCCAAGAAGGAGGAGATTGCAGTTGTTGACGGTATGTTCGAGGCTAAGTTCTACGGTCTTGGTGCAGACGGTACAGTAGGTGCAAACAAGAACTCTATCAAGATTATCGGTGAGAACACCGACAAGCACTGTCAGGCATACTTCTCTTACGACTCTAAGAAGTCGGGTGGTTTCACCTGCTCACACTTGCGTTTTGGTGACAAACCCATCCGCAGCACATATCTTGTAAATACTCCTAACTTTGTTGCTTGCCACGTTCAGGCTTACCTGCGTATGTACGATGTAATTCGCGGTTTGCAGAAGGGCGGTACATTCCTTTTGAACACTGTATGGGATGGCGAGGAGCTTATCAACAACCTCCCCAACAAGATTAAGAGATATTTTGCACAGAACGATATCACTGTTTATTATATCAACGCTACCAAGATTGCACGTGAGATTGGCTTGGGCAACCGCACAAACACAATTCTCCAGAGCGCATTCTTCCGTATCACAGGCGTAATTCCCGTAGACCTTGCTATCGAACAGATGAAGAAGTTCATCGTTAAGTCTTACGGTAAGAAGGGTCAGGACATTGTCGACAAGAACAATGCAGCTGTTGACCGCGGTGGTGAATACAAGCAGCTTACCATCGATGCTTCTTGGGCAAACCTTGCCGACGATGCACCCATCGTTCGCGACGAGCCCGAGTTCATCACAAACGTTGTTCGTCCTATCAATGCACAGGACGGCGGCAGCCTCCCCGTATCGGCTTTCGCACCCATTATGGATGGTACTTGGCCTTGCGGTACATCGGCTTACGAGAAGCGTGGTGTAAGTGCATTCGTTCCCAAGTGGAATGCCGAGAACTGTATCCAGTGTAACCGTTGTTCATACGTTTGTCCTCACGCTTGTATCCGTCCCTTCGTAATGGACGAGCAGGAGGCTGCAGGTCTTGACGCTGCCAAGCTTGAGATGAAGGCTCCCGCAGCTCTCAAGGGTATGCAGTTCCGCATACAGGTTAGCGTTATGGACTGTCTGGGTTGTGGTAACTGTGTTGACGTATGTCCCGGCAATCCCAAGCTTGGCAAGGCTCTTGAGATGGTTCCCTTCGAGCAGGAGAAACCCGAGGCTGCAAACTGGGATTACTGCGTTAAGAACGTTAAGACAAAGCAGCGCCTTGTTGACATCAAGAGCAATCCCAAGAACTCTCAGTTCGCTACTCCTCTGTTCGAGTTCTCAGGTGCTTGTTCGGGTTGCGGTGAGACACCTTACGTTAAGCTCGTCAGCCAGTTGTTCGGCGACCACCAGCTTGTAGCAAATGCAACAGGTTGTTCATCAATCTACTCGGCTTCAGTTCCTTCTACTCCTTATACAAAGGATGAGAACGGTAACGGTCCCGCTTGGGCAAACTCACTGTTCGAGGACTTCTGCGAGTTCGGTCTTGGTATGAAGCTTGCCGACAACAAGATTCGCGAGCGTCTTGCACGTCTCTTCACCGAAATGCAGAGCTACGAGTGCTGTAGCGATGAGCTCAAGGCACTTGCTCAGAAGTGGATTGAGAACAGCAACAGCTCGGATGTAACCAAGGAGATTGCTCCCGCTATTATCGCTGCTTGCGAGGCTTGCGACTGCGACAAGTGCAAGGAGGTTCTCAAGATTAAGCAGTACATCGTTAAGCGTTCACAGTGGATTATCGGTGGTGACGGTGCTTCTTACGACATCGGTTACGGCGGTCTCGACCACGTAATTGCATCGGGTCAGGATATCAACCTCCTCGTTCTTGATACCGAGGTTTACTCTAACACCGGTGGTCAGGCATCTAAGGCTACTCCTCTTGGTGCTATCGCTAAGTTCGCTGCATCGGGTAAGCGCATCCGCAAGAAAGACCTTGGTCTCATTGCTACAACATACGGCTACGTATACGTTGCACAGATTGCAATGGGTGCAAGCTACGACCAGTGCTTGAAGGCTATCCGCGAGGCAGAGGCTTATCCCGGTCCTTCACTCGTAATCGCTTACGCTCCCTGTATCAACCACGGTATCCGCAAGGGTATGGGTAAGGCACAGGCCGAGCAGGCAGCAGCCGTTGAGTGCGGTTACTGGCACTTGTGGCGTTACAACCCCGCTCTCGAGGAAGAGGGTAAGAACCCCTTCACACTCGATAGCAAGGAGCCCCAGTGGGATAAGTTCCAGGAGTTCTTGCAGGGTGAGGTACGTTACGCATCACTTGCTAAGCAGTTCCCCACAGAGGCACAAGAGCTCTTCGACGCTGCCGAGGGTATGGCTAAGAAGCGTTACGCAAGCTACGTACGTATGTCTAAGATGGATTGGGCAGACTAATAGGTTCCAATCTGATATAAATTCAGCAGGCTCCACCAAAGTGGAGCCTGCTTTTTATATTTATACAGGCCACCGATTGCTTGTAGGGGAGATTTTCAATCGCCCGAATATCCTGCGACTTTTTTAACTCCTCACCCCGTTGGAGAGTGTAATAATAAAAACGTTTATCGTACAACAAAAAAACTATTGGTGTCCGGTAAAGTTTTTTCAGTCTCTCATTTAGGCTTGTTTGCTAAATTCAGCCTTTCATTGTTATTTTTCTCCTACTTTTCGTGCCGACGAAAAGTAGGCAAAAGGCTCTGCGCACGAAAATCTTAACGTAAAATGCTAACGATGTTTTTTGGGTGCTGCGGAACTCGCTTCGCTCAAACATCCTCGCACTTAATCCAAAAAACATCTACCATTTTACTAATTTTCATACGGCGCACCAATGAACAACCTTATGATTTTATGAAAAAGTGGGCTTGCTT
>JAGBBX010000021.1 GCA_017938245.1 Bacteroidaceae bacterium | reverse complement strand
TCTGCGCACGAAAATCTTAACGTAAAATGCTCACGATGTTTTTTGGGTGCTGCGGAACTCGCTTCGCTCAAACATCCTCGCACTTAATCCAAAAAACATCTACCATTTTACTAATTTTCATACGGCGCACCAATGAACAATCTTATGATTTTATGAAAAAGTGGGCTTGCTTTAGTATTTTTGAGGTAAACCTCGAAAATAGACTGCACTCACTTTGAAAAATATTGAAGTGAACTTCATATTTCTCGCTCGTTTGTTAGTATTTTTGTTGTAAAAGTGGCAATATTAGCTTCGTCAATAGCACTTCTTGGGATTATTCTATTTTATCGGACAGTAATAATTAGCAATTCATTCCTCCACAGCAGTTTATTACCTGTCCTGTGATATACGACGAGAGGTCGCTGGCAAGGAACAATGCTACGTTGGCTACATCCTCGGGGGTTCCGCCGCGACGCAAGGGAATGCTCTTGGCCCACGCCTCGCGCATCTCCTCGGGAAGAGCCGAGGTCATATCGGTCTGTATGAATCCGGGGGCTATGCAGTTGACACGTATTCCGCGGGGACCCATCTCCTTTGCTACCGATTTCGAGAATCCTATGAGTCCTGCCTTTGATGCCGAGTAGTTGCACTGTCCGGCATTGCCGCTCACGCCTACCACCGACGACATATTTATTATGCTGCCACCTCGCTGCTTTGCCATAATAGGGACGATGATGCGTGTGAAATTGAATGCCGATTTCAGGTTGGTGGTAATTACTGCGTCCCACTGCTCCTCGCTCATACGCATCAGCAGACCGTCTTTTGTTATTCCGGCGTTGTTCACAAGAATATCGATGCGACCAAAGTCGGCTATTATCTGTTTAACGACTGCCTCGGTGGCTGCGTAGTCGGCAGCGTCGGCTGCATAGCCTTTGCAGTTTACACCCATCGCTGTTATTGTAGCTTCAAGTTCCTCGGCTGCTCCGTTTTTCTGACGGTAGGTGAATGCGACGTTTGCACCTGCTTCGGCAAATTTCATTGCTATAGCTTTACCTATTCCGCGTGTCGCGCCTGTAACTAAGGCTGTTTTTCCTTTGAGTATTTTCATAATCTTTTGTTCATTTTGGTTGATTACTTTTGCAAATATAGTCTTTCAATTTGAAATATTGCTCTTTTAAACAAAAAAACGGCATCTGTTTTTTGCAGATGCCGTTTATATCTTATGCTTTGTCAATAACTTTTGTTGCAAACTCGAAATCCTCGGGATAATCTATGTCAATTCCCTCTATGGCATCTACTATTGCCATATATGGCTTGTTGCCAACGCGCTGGTGCATCCGGGTCCACACTTCGCGACGGAAAATGTAGAATGCGCTTGTCTCTACATATACAGGCTCAATGGTCTGTGTGCGGGGAATCTCTTTAAGGTCGTAGTTGAGGGGTTTTCCTTCGTACCACGTGAATGTCTGTATCTTCTGTGCCGAGAATGCCGAATCGTACTCGCCCGAGGTTACTTTGTCTATGGCATTACCTATTGTCTCGCATTTTATGAATGGCGATGTGGTGTGGGCAAGCATATAAACGTCGGCATCTACATCCTTTACAAATGCATCGTAAATCTCTTTGCCAAGTGTCTCGTCGCTGTCGAGGGCTGTCGAGCGCTTCAGAAATTTCACTCCTTGCGGAAGATAGGGGATAATGCTCTCCTGGCTGCAATAGACATATACGTCGCTTATCTGCGGCACTTTTACAAGTGTCTCTAATATATGCTGCAAAAGCGGCTTGTCGCCAAGCATCTTAAGATTTTTGCCTACAACGCGCTTGCTGTTTAGCCTTATGGGAACAAATGCTGCAATCTTCATATAAAAATTCTTATATGCAACTGAACATATCAATCACACCTACAAACTCGTTGTTCGAATTTACTACCACAATAGAGTGTACGTTGTGCTTGCGCATTATTGCCTCGGCCTGTGTCAGCTTCGCATTCTCTTGTACAGTCTTGGGGTTGTGGCTCATAAGGTCTTTTGCCGTCAATTCGAAGAAGTGCTCTTGGTCGCGCTGCATAGCACGACGTATGTCTCCGTCGGTTACTACACCTAAAATCTTGCCCTCTTCTATTACTACTGCAAGTCCCATCTTGGCACGGCTAATCTGGAAAAGTGCGTCGCTTATCTTAGACTCGCGTGTGATGATGGGAAGGTCGGTGCTTACCATATAGTCCTTAACGCGTGAGAGCAGACGACGGCCCAATGCGCCACCGGGGTGGAACTGCGCAAAGTCCGATGCCTTGAACTTACGTACTGTCATAAGTGCACAGGCTATTGCGTCGCCCATTGCCAATGTGGCTGTTGTAGATGATGTAGGGGCGAGGTTCAAGGGGCAGGCCTCGTGCTCGACCGATACGTTCAGGTGGCAGTGTGAATACTTTGCCAACAGCGACGCGGGATTACCCGACATTGATATTATAGGTATCTTGCGGTCGGTGAGCAGGGGAATGAAACGCAAAAGTTCATCGGTCTGTCCCGAGTTTGATATCGCAAGTACCACATCGCCTGCGGTGAACATTCCCAGGTCGCCGTGAAAAGCATCCAGGGGGTTGACAAAGAACGATGGAGTGCCTGTACTCGCAAGGGTAGAGGCTATCTTGGCACCAATATGTCCCGACTTTCCTACGCCGGTGACAATTAGTTTACCGTTGCTGTTAATGATAAGCTCTATTGCCTTTGTAAAGTTATCGTCAAGCTTGGGGATGAGGTTAAGGATTGCCTCGGCCTCGTCCTGAAAGCATTTTATTGCAATGTCAATTACGTTTGCCATACTGTGTTTGTTTGTTTTGAATTTTTAGTACACATTTTACCAAGCAGTTGCGTAATATTTGTTGCTTTTGCTATTTAGGCAGAATATGCAACTTATATATAATAGTGCAAAGATAGGACTTTTGAAAATAATATGCAAACATAAACTATTTTATGTGTCGGAGTTTTCGTTTTGTGCGTTGTTGGATACTCTTCTTTGGGAAATTTTCTAAATTAATATTAAAACCTAATTTTATTCTTTTTGGCACCAAATTTATGCCTAAATTTGCAAATTCTTACAAAAACGGGGCTTTTAGTCCCTCTTTATGCGATTTTAAAATAATGGTCTACTATGAAAAGATATACAGGCGGCATAAAAAAATATTGTGAATATATATTAGGCATATTCGTGGCTTTTTCATTAGCTTCTTGTGGCAATAGTGCATCGGAGACAGCCGAGCAGGTGCAACCCGACACAGTGGTTGTGCGTGAGGTTACGATGAAATATGGTTTGCCGATAGAGGAATTCGCGGTTAAATATGATACGCTCCGACAGCGTCAGACTTTTGCCGAGTTGCTTATGGGAATGGGATTCTCGGCTCAGGAGGTGTATAATCTCACTCAGTGCCCCGACAGTGTGTTTAATGTACGTCGTCTGCGTCCCGGACAGGCGTGTGCTCTCTTGTGCGATAAGGACTCTGCTGCGACAGCCCGCTATCTTGCATACGAGGTAAACCCCAAAGAGTATGTGCTCTTTACTTTGGGCGACAGTTGTAGTGTAGCTCGTGCCTGTAGGCCTACCGAGTGGCGCGAGAACGAGGTTGCAGGAGTAGTAAACTCTTCGCTGTGGGTAGCTATGATTGAGAGTGGTACCTCGCCTCTGTTGGCAGTTGAAATGTCACATATATTCGGATGGTCGGTCGACTTCTTCGGTATTCAGCGGGGCGATGAGTTTCGTCTTATTTATGCCCGTGAGTTTGTCGAGAATACTCCGCTCGAGAATTATCGTATATTGGCAGCATCGTTTTGTGCCTCGGATAGTACGGTCTATGCAATTCCTTTTGTGCAGGATGGCGAGGAACTTTTCTATAATGCCGATGGCAACAGTCTCGAGGGTGCTTTCCTTAAAGCTCCGCTCGACTATTACAGAATATCCTCGCGCTTCTCGAACAGTCGTTTTCATCCTGTGCTCAAACGTTATCGCGCGCATCACGGTGTCGATTATGCAGCACCCGCAGGTACGACTGTATATGCCATTGGTAACGGAAAGGTTATTGCTAAGGCTTATCAGGCGGGTGGTGGCGGAAACTATGTGAAAATTCGCCACAATAGTGTATATGTTACCACTTATATGCACCTGTCGCGCTTTGCAAAGGGGCTCAAGGTGGGCGATGCTGTGAAACAGAAACAGGTGATTGGTTACGTTGGCTCAACAGGTGTTTCCACAGGCCCGCATCTCGATTTTCGTGTTCACGAGAATGGTAAGCCCATAAATCCGCTTACTATAAAGTCGCAACCAAAGAAACCGATTAGCGAGGCTAATAAGCCTGCATTTAACGTGGTTGCCGATTCGTTGCTGCGTCGTCTAAAGGCAATCTCTTTTCAGTCGGTAGATACAATTGCTTGCGATAGTGTGGCGGTTGATACTGTGAGGTATTTTTCCCAACGCGAAGATTATCGTGGAGATAATTCATTGATGCTTGTTTGCGTTGGGCGGGCGATTGGAAATCGCCCCTACTGTTCGCGAAGATTAACGTGGAGGTAATTCATTGATGCTTGTTTGCGTTGGGCGAGCGATTGGAAATCGCCCCTACTGTTCGCGAAGATTATCGTGAAGGTAATTCATTGATGCTTGTTTGCGTTGGGCGGGCGATTTGAAATCGCCCCTACTGTTCGCGAAGATTATCGTGAAGGTAATTCATTGATGCTTGTTTGCGTTGGGCGGGCGATTGGAAATCGCCCCTACTGTTCGCGAAGATTATCGTGGAGATAATTCATTGATGCTTGTTTGCGTTGGGCGAGCGATTGGAAATCGCCCCTACTGTTCGCGAAGATTAACGTGGAGATAATTCATTGATGCTTGTTTGCTTGTAGGGGCGATTTTCAATCGCCCGCAATACCGCGAATATTAAAAACTATTAGTTACTATGTTTGCAATTGCTAACAATATAAGAACTACGGATAAGACACTACTCTCGGGGACTTCGAGCCCCCTGCCGTAAGGCACCCCCTCGGTGTTTTTCATAGTTTTAAAGTAAAAGT
>JAGBBX010000020.1 GCA_017938245.1 Bacteroidaceae bacterium | reverse complement strand
TCGTGCCGACGAAAAGTAGGCAAAAGGCTCTGCGCACTGAAAATCTTAACGTAAAATGCTCACGATGTTTTTTGGGTGCTGCGGAACTCGCTTCGCTCAAACATCCTCGCACTTAATCCAAAAAACATCTACCATTTTACTGATTTTCCTATGGCGCACCAATGAACAACCTTATGATTCTATGAAAAAGTGGGCTTGCTTTAGTATTTTTGAGGTAAACCTCGAAAATAGACTGCACTCGCTTTGAAAAATATTGAAGTGAACTTCATATTTCTCGCTCGTTTGTTAGTATTTTTGTTGTAAAAGTGGCAATATTAGCTTCGTCAATAGCACTTTGGGGATTATTCTATTTTTATCGGAACCGATAATTTCCATAATTTCCATAATTACTTTTGTTTTTCTTATAAATATTTTGTAACTCCGAAAATCTTTGTATATTTGCCGTTGATTGCAGTAGTAGCCGCTTTTTTGTTTTGGTTGCTCGCATCGGAAATTGTAAATAAGAAGATTGTTTTTTAACAATGAGATTCTCCACACAAAAATCAAAGAACGAAAAAATGCATTTGACGGGGTCGCGTATGCGGCACTGCCAAACGTAGCGTTCTTTGACTTTGTGGAACCGCGCCGACAGATTGCCGGTTATCCGCGAGACTCTATCTCGTAATGAGATGCTTCCAACAAATAGTCTCGCATTTATAACCAACTCCGGCAACTCTTGAACGTCGGCAGGAAAGACGGTATTTTTTATGGTAAGCGTCCCCTGTTTTTTGCACGTGCAGAAAATCGGGTACTCTTTTGTCCCCTGTAACTTTTAGTCCGTCGGGCAGTGATGTGCCTACCCGAGGATAGTAAACAGTGCGCCGTAAATGGCGTACAGAACAACTGTCGCCTCTATTCGCAGGATGCCGGCGACTATTAAATAACCCTAAAAATCTTATGATTATGGAGAACAGAAATATTTACAACAGCGAGTGTGAGAATAATATAATTGATGTAACCGATAACGTGGTAACCGATTCGGAATTTGATACCGATGACAGTGATTTCGATAGGCTGCTCGACGAATTTATAAAAAGTACCCTCGAAGAAGATAACGACGAGAAACCCGAAAGCGACGATTCTGATGATGACGATGATGAATATTTTAGCGACGCCGATAATTATAACGACGATAGCGACGATGATGACCCCGAGGATGAATTCACGGGGTACGATGAGTATAAGTATGGCAATGTAGAATATAAGTTAGGCAATAGAAAATATATACTTCCGGGACAGCCCGAGTATCTTTGCAAGGCTGAGAAACTTGAAGTAACTTATGCCGATTATGAAGAGAAACAGCTTCGTGGAGAGCCTCTTGCTTTTGTTTACGATGCCGATAACAGCCGCACCTATTTTACTCTGCACGGAGTTACCGAATATAATAAGGGTATTACCCCTACCATATATGTATATGCCGAGTCGAATCCTTATCCTGTGTGCAGATATGCTTTTGATATTGAGGATGGCAAGAAGACTGAGGGAATAGCAAGCTTGGTCTATCTGTTTGACGAGGTTGCTGCGGGTAACTACTTCTTCTATTTGTGGGGTGTTGAAGTTGAGAGTCTGTCGCACTGTTATAATCATAGCAACGGCGGTTACTTTATTCCTTTTGTTAAGGTTTACAACAATGATACTTTGCCTCTCCCCGGGCTCGACAAAGTGGATGCAAAGGTTGAAAAGAGCCGCAGCACTCTGGCTCTATCGCTTCGTTTCGATAGTATGATTGACAAGAGTTGTGCTTTTTCGTTCTCTATGTATAGTCGTGGCTATAATCTTGTGGCGAGCAGCGCTGCCTTTGCGTGGGATGCGTTCGGTACTCGAAAGAGAAAGAATTTTAATGCGTTGCTTACCGCTGCTAATCCTTTTTATGGCGAGTATTCATTGTATATTATGCAGAATGGCAAGCCACTATACAAAATTCAGATGTTTATCGACAAAGGCAAGATTGTTTCGATGACAAGGAGTGTGGTCAAGCCTTTTGGTAGTGAGTATCTGATGCTTGTTAAGCTCGAAAAACGTTCGGGCTGGCATACACTCCGCGAAATGAGTGCACCCATTGCTATAAAAGAGTATTTCCTCTCGGTGTATACTCGTCAGTATCTCGGTTATCTGCGTAAGTCCAATGGACTTAATACATTAAGCGGTGTTACGCATTTTATTTATAATGGCGGTAGCAGTAAGAAAGAACTTCGTGCTCTTGACAGAATGAGTAATATGTTTCCTAATGTATCGCGATTCGAATCGGCCGATTGCATAAATCTTACCGAAGCAAAAAATGCTGTCGACCCTTACGGCGATGCTGCCGAACTGTTCGATGAGTGCCGTACAAAATGCATAGCTCTCTACAATATATCGGCGCTTGCGAACAATGGTACTATAGTGGTGAAGAAGATGCTCGATGCAATGGAGCACTATCCAACCTGCACCATTTGTCTGATAGGCAATACAGGAGAGGTTACTCAACTTTTCGAGTGTTACCCACAACTGAAACGTTTCTTCCCCGGCGAGAATTGTATTTCTGCAAGTAGAATGTATGCCGATACTCTTGTGATACAAGTGATTAAGGAACTAAAAGAGTGTGACCTCGTTCTCTCTCCTGAGGCTCTTACCCTCCTTATGGACATTGCGCGTAATGCCGAGGAGATAGGCTCGTTATATACAGCTACCGAGGTGACGGTGAGCGAGTTTGTGAAGAGTGGCATTGTCGAGAATTTCGTTGCCCGTACAATGGCAACACTCGATAGTACTCGCGTTGCTGACAAGGTTTTTCTCTCTACGGTAGAGGCGTGCGATATTAACAAGGAAAAACTTGTTCGGGGTACTGAGCAGGAGTTCCAAGATAGTATCAAGGAACTTAACGAGATGGTTGGACTGAACGATGTCAAGCAGAATATAATAACAACCTTTAATCGCTTGAAAAACAATGCCGAACGTCGCCGTTTGGGACTGAAAGTGAAGAATGGCGAGTGTCATCATATGATATTCACCGGTAATCCGGGTACAGGAAAGACAACCGTTGCCAAGATGATGGGGCGCATATATCGTGCGTTGGGAATACTCTCGAAAGGTGAGGTGGTTTATACCGACCGAAGCAAGATTGTCGGTCGCTACATTGGTGATACCGAGCGCAATATGCAACGTCTGCTGCAAGAGGCAAAAGGTAATATCCTGTTTATCGATGAGGCTTATACTCTGTGCGATACATTGCAAGACCGCAAGGATTATGGCTACCGTGCCATAGAGTGCCTGCTTACTGTGATGGCACAGGAGAACTGTGATATGATTGTAATATTCGCAGGTTATGCCAAAGAGATGGGGTTGATGATGCAGAGCAACCAAGGACTTAACGGACGCTTCCCTTATAAGTTTGAGTTTAAGGACTATACGGCCGATGAACTTATGCAGATAGCCGAATATAAATTATCGGAGGAGGATTACGAACTTACCGATGATGCTCGCGCATTATTGCATAAAACAATAGTGGAGGCGGTAGATAACAAAGGGTGGTCGTTCAGTAATGCGCGTTGGATAGAGCAGTATGTGAACAATGGTATTATTCCTGCGCAGAGCGACCGTCTTATACAGTGCTGTAATATAAAGAGTCGTGACGACTATCGTAGCATCTGTGTCGAAGATGTACGTGTGGCTTATGCGCAGCATAAACCGTCGTGTGAAGTGAAAAAAGTCTATCGCGAGATTGGGTTTACTGCTTAGAAAGCCATTTAGTTATTGTGTGTTAAAACAAATTCGCTATATTTGCCGTAGATTGCAGATATAGCGAATTTTTATAAACGGCTTCTTAGCGTAAGTTCTAATAATAAAGAAACAAAATAACTATGAAAAAGAGTTTTTTATCGCTCCTGTTGCCTCTGTCGTTACTGCTTGTCGGCGGATGTAGTACTGCCGATGGTGGTTTCGAGGGTAGCGAGGCATTTGTGAAGGATTACGAACAGCGTAGTGCGCAGTTCAGTGCTACCGACTATCTAAAGGTGCTCGATGCTGACCTTGATGTCGATAGGCGTCAGGCATTGCAGTTTCTATATGCCTATATGCCGCTTCCCGATGTTGTCGACTATTCGGGCGATTTTTATCTTATGAATGTCGATTATGCGCTTAAAGCTCGTGCCGAGATGCCCTGGGGCAAGATGGTACCCGACCGCGAGTTTCTGCATTTTGTGCTCCCGGTGCGTGTAAACAATGAGAATATGGACGAGAGCCGCAAGGTATTCTACGAGGAACTTAAAGAGCGCGTAAAGGGCCTTTCGATGTACGATGCTGTGCTTGAGGTTAACCACTGGTGTCACGAGAAGGTAACATACACTCCTTCGGATATTCGTACAAGCTCGCCTTTGGCAACGGTACGCACAGCATTTGGACGTTGTGGTGAGGAGTCGACCTTTACGGTGGCTGCATTGCGTGCGGTAGGTATTCCTGCCCGTCAGGTATATACTCCCCGTTGGGCGCACACCGACAGCAATCACGCTTGGGTCGAGGCTTGGATTAATGGTGAGTGGTACTTCTTCGGTGCCTGTGAACCCGAGCCGGTGCTTAACCTCGGATGGTTCAATGCTCCCGCCTCACGCGGAATGTTGATGCACACAAAGGCTTTCGGCTATTATAATGGTCCCGAGGAGGTAATCGACCGCACTGCTTGTTACACCGAGATTAATGTAACATCCAACTATGCTCCCGTTGCAACGACAAATTTGCAGGTGGTCGACGAGGGTGGTACTCCCGTAAAAGCTACCGTTGAGTTTAAGATATATAACTACTCTCAGTTCTACACTGCTGTGACAAAGGTGTGCGACGACGAGGGCAATGTATCGCTCACTACAGGACACGGCGATATGATTGCGTGGGCCTCAAAGGATGGAAAATTCGGTTATGCAAAGTTTACTGCAGGAAAGGATAACAATGTAAAGATTGTTTTAGATAAAGGCACAGGTTACAAGGCGAGCCTGCAAATGGACATTATTCCTCCTGTAGAGCGTAATACAGTGCCCGAACTCACTCCCGAGCAGATTGCAAAAAATGCCAAGCGCTTCGTTTACGAGGACTCTATTCGTAACGCATACGTGGCTACATTCTCCACTGTCAAGGATGCCGAGGCGTTGGCAGCCGAAATCGGGCACGGTAACGAATATATTGTTCCTCTTTTATCTGAATCTCGTGGAAACTATACTGCAATAACATCGTTCTTAAAGAGCACCGATAAAAACAATGTCGATAGGGCAATAGCTCTTTTGTGTGCAATATCACAGAAAGACCGTCGCGATATATCTTTAGAGGTGCTTAACGACCATTTTGTAAATACTCCTGCCTGCGACGCTAAAGGTGTGAATGAACAACGTATGTACGAGATGTATGTGCTTAATCCTCGTGTGAGCAACGAGATGCTTACTCCTTATAAGAGTTTCTTCGCAAATGTAATATCTAAAGAGGATGCCGAGAATTATAGAAATAATCCCGAACTGTGGGCCGATTGGTGTCGTAAGAATGTAAAAGTTGAGGAGTCTTGGAACCCTCTCAGTCTCTGTATGTCGCCTAAGGGGGTGTGGGACTATCGCACAGCCGATGCTCACTCACGCGATATTTTCTTTGTGTCTGCTGCACGCAGTATGGGTATTGCAGCTCGAATAGATGGTGTTACGGGGAAGACACAGTATTTAAAAGAGGGAAAATGGTGTGATGTCAATTTCTCGCCCGATGCAACAGCTGCTGCGGCTGCAACGGGTAAGCTTGTCATAGATTATGCCCCCAACGAATATAACGACGACCCACGTTACTATGCACACTTTACAATCTCAAAGATTGTCGATGGCAAGTTGCAGATTCAGAGTTATCCTTTTAATGCGGGATTGCGCTCTGTTGTGGGTAGCGGATTGATAATGGATGCCGGCGACTATCTTGTTATGACGGGTACTCGTATGGCAAATGGTGGTGTCCTTGCCAACCTCAATTTTGTTCAGGTTCCCTCGGGTGGCACAGCAAAGATGCAGATGTCTATGCGCGAGAGCAAGGACGAACTTCAGGTGATAGGCGGTTTCAATAGCGAGAATCTCTACTATGACATTGCCACGAAGCAGAGCCGCTCCATCCTCTCGTCGACAGGTCGCGGATACTATATCATTGCACTCATCGACCCCAATAGCGAGCCCACCAACCACTTCCTGCGC
>JAGBBX010000019.1 GCA_017938245.1 Bacteroidaceae bacterium | reverse complement strand
CTAGAACAAGTGAACCAACTAATGTGATTAATCCTACCAAGTTATAGATATTTGGATTAGTGTAGGCCTCTGTTCCGGGATCATATCCCCACAAATAATAACTTAAATCTTGTCCATAAAAAGACTGAAACCAGCAATAAATCTGTCCGAGTAAGTTTTCCATATTATTTAATATTAATTGTTATACTTCCATATTGTCCATCTGATGCATACGCATCATATACGCCGCCAAGTAGATATCTCAAGCCATATGTTTTTTCCATTGCACCTGGTGCGTTGATATCCAATCCGCTCTCATCAGTACAGTCATTAATCCATTGGGGCAAGGTGTTTTTAAGTGATATTTTGACAACTCCCTTGCTTAATACGGGTTGCAACAAGTTGAGTTTGATGGTGTGCGTATACAAATCTTGTCTAGGACCTGAATATTTAACGATTTCAACACCATATGCTTTATTTGATACCATATAATTGTCGGGGTTCATCAAATACTCATCAGGAAGTAGAATATTAGAGAAATTAACGGATATTCCAACCTGAAAACGAATATTACCACCTTTGCTGTCGATTTTTGCATTGTTAATAGCATACTGTTCGGATCTTGCAATTTCATATTTACCATTACCTGGCTGAGGTAATGAGATATTATACGGTATAGCCGTTAAAGGTCTAGAAATCATAAAAATATTCTGTACCCCTTTGCCTTTGATTTGATTTAGTTCCACCTTTTTGAGAATGGTATTAAGGTAACTTCTGTCACCCATCAACCACATAAAGAAGGGACGGTCATTTTCAATAGACTGTCTATCATCGAATTTATTGTAATAAATGCCATTAAACTGAGATATTAAACGCATAACAACGATTGAGAAGTTAGGTTTTTTGGCAAGTTTTTCGACGATATGACTCTTTATGCCAATTTGCTGAGCTACAATATATTCATCCGCATTATCACACACCATATACTGATTGCCTGGTGAGAAAATACAATCGGATACAAAAACAGACACATCATTGTCTCCCGTTTGAGCGAGAATTGTATCTATAATTTCAGACATATCAGATGTGCCACGATTTCCACCTCTTTGGCGGAAAACGGTTGGCTCTAATGCTTTAATGAACGCTTGTACATCTGGAGCAAACGGCAATACCTTACTATTGATATAATACAATTCCATTGAATTCTTTGATGAAATTGAATCATTTTTTACACCTAAATCAGCTAATTGGAGATCTGATAAATAACTATAAACTGCATTTTCAAAATCAGTATTACCTTTAACATAGCCATCCATACTACCAGAGTTTTCTACGAAAACTTTGATGGTTGGAGCTGTCAATTTAGTTTCTGACTTAAGGACAGGCTGTCCGACATTTTGGTTCGGCCTTGTGGGGGGACCTCCACAACTATTACAACCAACTAAGCTTAAGGCACAAGTCACAGATAAAATCAAGCGCTTCATATTGTTTATATTGTTTTTTGTGTTATACATAGAGTTGTCAAATATTAAGGATAACGCGAAGGTTCCCATAATAATTATTGTTTTTATTCAATAACTCGTTATCATTTACCTTATCATTGGTTCTCTAATGATAATACCAATCACGTTTGATGTATAAACACAAAAAAAGCGTGAGAACCCGTACTTGTTACTCGTCCCACGATTCGAGGCTCTGGAATGCCCATTGGAGTAGAACGAGCAACGCAGAAGCCTCACGCTGATATGTATATAACAAACCGATACACCATAGGTTGTCAATGATGTATAAACACCAACAACTGTTGTGTTAACGGTATGTATAAACACACCCATAAGACATCTACCGTTGCTTCAATCCCGACTCCAATTGAAATTTTCCAGATTTCGAATCGTCAAGAAAGAGCGTTAGTAAACGCTTTTAAATAAAATTTGCACCCACCCACATATCCCATATCGGGCTTCTGCAAGCGATATGCATTTGCAAAAATAGATAAAAAAAATACTAATACAATACTTTTATTAAAAAACTAATTATATATTTACTTCATATAACATAAGTAAAGTACAATTACTACAGCACTTTAATTCTAAACTTAATCTTTCCCCCTTACTCCCCTATCCTATCTTTACAGACATTTTTTCGTCCGCACTCTTTGCAGAAAGCGCCCCTCCACACAGTATCGAACTGTTCGATGGCCTCATCGACAAATGCGGGGTCATCGGTGAATATTCCCGCCTCGAAATTGCGGTTCCTCTCGCTTTTCATTCCAAAGGCTGCACCGGTGATATTTGCCGACCCTATGTAGACGCTCTTTAGGTCGAAGATAATGATTTTAAAATGTACGCGAGGACACAAGGCGCGCTCCAACCCCTGCAACAGCGATGGGTAGCGGTCGAAATCGTTACGGAAATTCTCTCCGGGTTCTTTGGCGTGTATAAGACGCAACGCAACACCTCGGCGCACCTTTTCATCAAGCAGGGCAAGGAGTGGCAACGTCTCGCTGCCTCGCTTCACATAAAGGTCTTTTAGGTCGGCAGTGCCTATCCACAGCGTCTCTTTAACCTTTGCCACCTGCTCGATAAGCAGGTTGTAATGCTCCTCATTTTTTATGTAACGTATCATAGAGGATGGAATCTGATTATAGTGTACCTTTTACTCCCCTAACAGTTCGGGATTCTCGGTCGAGTAATATTCGTTCCACTGTTTAAGCACCTCTTGCCAGTCGACTGCTTCGCCATTGGCAACAGCCTCGGCCTGACGCAGTGCCTCGTCGTGCTGTTTCTTCTCGGCGTGACGCTGTTTCATTGCCTCTATTGTTGCCTCGTCAAGAATATGTATGCGTCCGCGACGTACACACTCGTCAAGGTCTAACGGACCGAAAGCCTGTCCTTGAATATTAAAATCGGAGATATTAAACTCGAACACTGTGCGCAGTGTGTGACGAATCATCTTTTGCTGACCACGCTTGGCTGTCATCTTACTCGATAGTAACTTACGTATAATGTTTATCTCGCGTTCCGAGAACTTTTTTCTTCCCATATTGGCTGTTATTGTTTATTATTCTTGCTAAAAAAGTTTACTTATATCCATTGACAGAAACCCTTCCACTCCTATACCTCCATCGCCAACGATAAATGACGATTTAGGGCAGAATATCTGTCTAAATTTATCTAAACCGGCTGTTTTATACATCGTTTTACATTTTACGCAATCCATTGAGCATTTTTACGCAATGCAAATATATATTTTTTCTGTACACGCACCATTTTTTAAAAAAAAGATTATTATATCCGCTAATGAAATTTGAAATTTGCACTCGCTTAGAAAAATATCCAAGCAAGCTTGATATTTCTCGCTCGTTTGTTCTACCTTTGAGGTAAACCTCGAAAATATAATGCACTCGCTTGGAAAAATATCCAAGCAAGCTTGATATTTCTCGCTCGTTTGTTCTACCTTTGAGGTAAACCTCGAAAATATACTGCACTCGCTTGGAAAAATATCCAAGCAAGCTTGATATTTCTCGCTCGTTTGTTCTATTTTTGTGAAGAAGTATTTAAACAAGCAACTATGAGAAAAACTATAATTGCAGTGTGGAACTTTTACGTCGAGGGATTCAGGTCGATGACTTGGGGCCGACAACTTTGGTTCCTTATTCTGCTTAAGATAATAATTCTTTTTGTTCTGCTCCGAGGCTTTTTCTTCCGTCCCACATTGGCAGGAAAGAGCGAAGAGCAGAAGATTGAATATGTTGGAGAACAACTATTAAATAAAAAATAACAAACAATACAAACAATTAAAAACCTTTTAATCTTATGGTAGAACACGCTTTAGTCGATTGGTCGAGGGCGCAGTTTGCGCTCACTGCCGGTTACCACTGGCTCTTTGTCCCGCTGACATTGGGTCTCGCGGTTATTATGGCTACTATGGAGTCGGTATATGTAGCTACCGGCGACGATTTTTGGAAAAAGACCGCAAAATTCTGGATGAAACTCTTCGCCATCAATTTTGCAGTGGGTATTGCTACGGGTATCATCCTTGAATTTGAGTTTGGCACCAACTGGAGCAACTACTCTTGGTTTGTGGGCGACATCTTCGGTGCTCCGCTCGCCATCGAGGGCATCTTTGCTTTCTTTATGGAAGCCACATTTTTTGCGGTGATGTTCTTTGGTTGGGAAAAGGTGAGCAAACGTTTCCACCTTGCTGCAACGTGGCTAACCGGAATTGGTGCAGCGATATCGGCTGTGTGGATTCTCATTGCCAACTCGTGGATGCAGAACCCCGTTGGAATGGAGTTCAACCCCGACACCGTACGTCACGAGATGGTCGATTTCTGGGCACTTGTATTTAACCCCATCGCCATCTCAAAATTATTCCACTCGGTATTCAGCGGATGGATGACAGGTGCCATCTTTGTCATTGGCATAAGCAGTTGGTATCTTCTTAAACGTCGCGAGACACGCTTTGCCCTTGCGAGCATACGTGTGGCAGCCATCATTGGAATAATTGGAACATTTGCGGTGATGCTAAGTGGCGATAGCTCGGGAATTCAGGCTGCAAAATACCAACCGATGAAACTTGCAGCTGCCGAGGGCCTCGAAGATGGCGGAACGGCTATCCCCCTCTCTATTGTCCCGGGAGTGGAAATCCCCGGTATGTTATCGTTTCTTGCGACGCACGATATTGACGGTTATGTTCCGGGAATAAACAATCTGCTCGACGGATACACCACCCCCGACGGTGTGCGTCACCTATCGGCCGACGAGAAGATAGAGCGTGGAAAAACTGCTCTTAAAGCCTTTGGCGACTACCGCACACTAAAAGACAGCAACCCCGAGGCCGCTGCCGCTGCACGAGCCACCCTCGACGAGAATATCGAATATTTCGGCTACGGATACATCGACTCGAAGAGCGAGCTTATCCCTCCTGTGACACTCATCTATTGGGCATTCCGCGTGATGATTGGCATCGGCAGTTTCCTGCTTCTGCTTATGGCAGCGGTACTACTGTTTGAGCGCAAAGGCAAACTATTGAATATGCGTTGGTTACAGTGGGCAGCCCTGCTCTCGATTCCTTTGGTATATCTTGCAGGCGAGGCAGGATGGGTTGTTGCCGAGGTAGGACGCCAGCCCTGGGTTATCGAGGGACTGCTACCCGTTAAGGCTGCTGTGTCGAGTGTCAGCGTAGGTGCCGTACAGACCACATTCTGGCTCTTTGTTGCCATCTTCACACTGTTCCTCGTAATAGAGATGCGTATTATGTTCAAGGCCATTGTTCAGGGGCCTAATATCGAAAACAAATAAATTTGTCTGCTATGATAACATACGAATTTCTTCAGCAATATTGGTGGTTCCTTATAGCCCTATTGGGCGGACTCCTTGTCTTTCTGCTCTTTGTTCAGGGAGGAAATGCGCTTATCTTCCTTGCCGGTAAAGAGGAGAGCGAGCGCGAACTTATAGTAAACTCCACAGGACGTAAATGGGAACTTACCTTCACCACTCTTGTAACCTTTGGTGGAGCATTTTTTGCATCGTTCCCCCTATTCTACAGCACAAGCTTCGGCGGTGCCTATTGGGTGTGGATTCTCATTCTTGTAACCTTTGTCTTTCAGGCAGTATCGTACGAGTTTCAGAGTAAAGCCGGCAATCTGTTGGGCAAGAACTGTTTCCGCATCTTCTTGACGCTGAACGGGTGCTTAGCTCCCCTGCTCATTGGTACCGCTGTCGGCACATTCTTCACCGGTAGCGACTTTTTCGTCGACAAAAATGCAGTGGGTAATATAGCATCACCCGTTATCAGCCGTTGGGGTAACGAATGGCACGGATTAGAGGCTGTCGCCAACCCTTTCAACGTGGAATTTGGCCTGATGGTGCTTTTCCTTACTGTATCGCTCGGTGCCCTTTACCTTATAAATAACATCGAGAGCAAGAAACTTGCAGCACAGCTGCGTCGAAGCCTCACTATCTCTTTTGCACTGTTCCTTGTGATGTTCCTCATTGTATGCTATCATCTTATTACG
This sequence comes from Bacteroidaceae bacterium, assembly GCA_017938245.1. Lineage (GTDB taxonomy): Bacteria > Bacteroidota > Bacteroidia > Bacteroidales > Bacteroidaceae > HGM04593. Next base: position 38,030 of record JAGBBX010000019.1, on the reverse strand, counting down.
ATGGAGGGTTTTGCGGTAGATGCCACAGGCGCAGTGTTTATGGAGAAGGGCAAATACTTTACCAACCTTTTAGAGATGCCTGTTGTACTTATAATGCTGCTTGTAGGTGCCGTACTTCTTGTTGCAGGTGTCGCATTAACACTCTTACGCAAAGACTTTGTTCGCGGAATATGGTTCTCGGCACCGGGAACAGTACTTGCTGTGATGGCACTCTTTATGATTGCAGGATATAACGGCACAGCCTACTACCCCTCCTCGGCCGACCTTGCATCATCGCTGACACTTGCCAATAGCTCGTCGAGCGAGTTCACACTAAGCACAATGGCTATTGTATCGTTGATAATTCCCTTTGTGGCTGCCTATATTGCCTATTTCTGGCGACAGATGGATAAGAAATCAATCACCACCGAGGAACTCAACAACAGCGAAAAGTATTAAACGATAAATTTTATAATCATATTAAAGAGGCGCTCAAACGGGGCGCCTTCTTTATGATACTTTGCCGAACGAAAGGCTGTTGGACTTTGTCAAATCGCCCGACCAACGAAAGTAATAAAAACCTCGAGAATTCACATACACCCTCCACTGCGACCGATGCTTCGGGCGATTATAAATCGCCCCTACTCGCAACGGAAAGAGCAATGAATATCAACAATTTACCTCCGCGTTAATTCTCGTGAACATCGCAATGAAAAAGCAATGAATATCAACAATTTACCTCAGCATTAATTCTCGTGAACATCGCAATGAAAAAGCAATGAATTTCAACAATTTCCAATCGCCCGACCAACGCAAGTAATAAAAACGTCGAGAATTCACATACTCCCTCCACTGCGACCGATGCTTCGGGCGATTACAAATCGCCCCTACTTGCAACGGAAAAAGCAATGAATATCAACAATTTACCTCCGTGTTAATTCTCGTGAGCATCGCAACGGAAAAAGCAATGAATATCAACAATTTACCTTGCATTAATTCTCGTGAGCAGTAGGGGCGATTTCCAATCGCCCGAACAACGCAAGTAATAAAAATCTCGAGAATTCACATACTCCCTCCACTGCGACCGATGCTTCGGGCGATTACAAATCGCCCCTACTCGCAACGGAAAAAGCAATTAACATCAACAATTTCCAATCGCCCGACCTACGAAAGTAATAAAAACGGCAATAAAAAGACATCGATTTGCAAAAAGAAATAAAAAGCGCTCGGCCGCTATAACAGCAGCCGAGCGCACTATTATTTACTTAACCGTTCTTAATCGAACATCTACTTTACAAATATCTTTGTACCATTGACAATGTAGAATCCGGTAGAGAGAGAAATACTTTTCTGCCCCTCTACCACACCGTCAAAAACCACACGCCCCGAGAGGTCGGCAACAGATACATCGGTTGCACGCTCAGCCGATACGGCAATGCCACCATCGACAACATCAACGTCCACCTTTGACGACAGTCCAACCTCCTTGATTCCTACAGTTCCGTTGGTATTCTCCATACCTGCTTTCTGATATACACGCACCCAGTCGAAACGAGTCTCATATACGTGATTTACATCGGCATTGGCAGCCCAAGAGCCGTTACCCACACTCTGATTGAGGATAATGTGGAAATGCTTGTCGAAGGGCCACTGTCCCTGTGCAAGCTGCGAAGCGTCGGTCGATTTTTCGTATCGTCCAACCTCTTTGCCATCGACGAACCACACGAGAGAGGTCTCGTCCCATTCGAGTCCGTATGTGTGGTAGCAGCTGAGGTCAACTGCAACATCGTAGCTCGACTTAGGATTGTTCTTCTGACCAAGGTCGTAAGTCCAATTAGAGTGTACCGTGTGCCAAGAGCGGTTCTGCGCATCTATAGTCTCCCAAATATCAATCTCACCACAATCGGGCCAACCGGCACTCTGATTCTCGGGCATCATCCAGAATGCGGGGAAGTTACCTGTCCAGGGGTTCGAGAAGATACGTGCCTCGATGTAACCGTATGTGAATCCAAAGAGACGGTGGCTCTTTATACCGCCTGTTATCATAGGAACATCGTCGGTGCTTCTGTCGGGGTTGGGAATGGCACGTGCCACAAGGTCACCACCCTGCTGATAGATTACCTCCTTGCTATCGCTGAGCCAACGGTTCCACGTTGCCCCCTGACGCTGACAGCGCATCCACTTGCTCTTTGTGGGCTGTGTACCATCCTCGGCATTGAACTCATCGCTGAATACAAGACGATATTCGGCAGCGTCGCTCTCTACAAAGTCGATATACACCTCGACGTCGCCGTTCACACTGTCGGCAGGGATAGAGAAACGGTGCGAAGCAGGAGTATATTCGCTCCACTGAATATTACCATTCACAAACTGCGGACCCGATAGGTTATGTCCGTGCTTTACACGCACGTTGCTTGCCACGTAACCACCAGCCACAGGAGTTCCCGCAATGTTAATCTTGGTATAAGCCGGTACATTTGTTGGCAGAGCACTATTGTTCATACCATATATATTACCGTTTGTCGAGAAGAGTCGAAGTGACTTGTTTCCACGAACAATATTCAGCAAGAAATCGACCACTGCACCATTGTTATTTGTAATATCGGCACCACCATCGGGGTTAATATTGTTTGCATCCAATTTCAGACGCACACGATACACACCATCGGCAATTATCGAGGGGAGTTCAAATGCAGGCAGAGTCTTTCCCTTAGCCTCGACAGCCTCACCCGCACTGTTCTTTCCATTATAAGATGTAAAAGCAACCAGCTCACTCGACTGTGCAGGCACACCCGCATCGGTAATCATAGGAGTAAACAGACCGTCGTTGTTAAGGTCGATATAAAGATAGTAGTCGAGAGCCTCGCGATTATCCTCGACATTCACATTAAATTTCATTGAGTTGGGAATTGTAACGTGCGCTGCGGTCTTATCGAAATAGATATTGTCTCCGCTCACCGATACATTACGTTTTCTTGTTCCCGAAGTGATGTTAATCTTTCCTGTATAAGCCGAAAGTCCCTTTGCATCCTTGTCGAAAGAGAGACTGTAGATACCGTCCGACGAACCGCTCGACTGTGCAAGGTCGACACTTATTCTTACGTCGCCATCGACATACTCGGCAGGAATCTCATACTCATTGCCCTTGATAAGGAATCCCGGAATTGTAACATCGCTATACTGTGCTACGCCGTGAATGAGCGAGTCACCATCGAGGTTGTGACCGTGACGTATGGTAATTGCATTGCACACATAACCCTCATTGGGAACGATTTTCACAGTGAGAGGAGTAGCAAAATTATGAGTGTAACCTGTTAGCGCCTTTCCGTCGGCGGTGGTTACGGTACCATTGTTGCATTTAGCCTCGATGCCACACTTGTCGCTGTGAACATTCAGTCGCACATCGCAGATTGCACCACCATTCTTTAGGATTCCGTTACCATCCTCGGGACGACCGGCAGGGTCGATAGATGCCCAATCGACCTTGTAACGCATACGATAGAATCCGTTCTTCAGGTTCTCGGGAATAACAAACGAGGGAGGATTAAGCACATTTGAATTGTTTACCCTGTTACCCGCGCTGTTATAACCCTCGCCCGAGCCAAGCTCCTGCTCGGCATACGAGAAAGCCATAATATCGCTACCCTCGGGGATTGATGCGTTCTCGCCAAGAGTAGCCTCGAAGTTTCCATCCTGTCCGAGGTCGAGGTACACAAAACCGTGCATCCAATCGCCCGAGAAGCCAAATTTGGCAGTCACCGTCTCACCCGCCTTTGCACTGAAAGAGGGAGCCTCCACCTGCGAATAGACCTTTAAAGGAGTTGGAAGCGAGATTGTCTGACTATTCAAAGAAACCGAGTTCAAACGACGCGATGCGTGGGTATAATTCTGATTCTTATTAAAGTTAATAGGATAATCCTCACCTGCCGCTTCAACGGGCGAAATTCCAAAAATCATCAACGCAAGGGCGAGGAACCACCCTCGGCTGCCAAAAAGAGTTTTTTTCATAAGATTGATATTTAAAAATTAGCTAATAATCTTTGTTTCGTTGCAAGCACACTCGCGCTCTGCGCGAAGGTACAGAAAAACAAGCAAAGAATAAAGCAATAATTAACTTTTTACAATTATAAGAGGTAAATCGTCTTAATTGAAAATTATTTACAAGTGTGCAAAAATTGCACACTTTTTGCCAAAATAGTGCGATTTAACGCTTTTTCCTTGACACATATTTGCATTTACTTTTACCTTCGTCAAGAAAATTTAAAGAGCAACAATAGTCAATATGCTTAAGAACATTCTATCATCCATCAGACAACAAAGGCTATCGGCAGCGCTCAACGTCTCGGGACTTGCCATTGCCCTCACTATAACCTATTTTATATTGTCGCAATACTATTTTCTCGAACATTGGAACCGAGGAATAAAAGATTATAAACGCATCTACCGCATAGATAGCCGCATAGGAAGCGACACGTGGACAGCCTTTCTAAAAAAGGAGCTGCAAGAGAGGCTGAAGGCTGGCTCGCCCCACGTCGAGAGTTGTTTGGTTTTCGACCGTCGTGGCGCATTCACCCCCATCGAGTTTCCGGGCAACGAAGAGGCATCGGGCGGCCTCTTCGCAATAACCGCAACCGAGGATAATCTGAGCACTCTGAGTGTGAATTTCGTAGCAGGCAGCCGCGATAAAATAATAAACGGCAACGGAATCGCAATAGCCCAAAGCTATGCCAAAAAGATGAATATCGAGCCGGGCGACGATGCGATAATAGGCGGCAAAAGCTGCACGGTAGAGGCCATCTTCGAGGATTTCCCCGACAACAGCGATTTTGATGTCAATAGGCTTATTTGCAGTCCGCAGATAGCCAATATTGCCTCCCGAAGCGAAAGCAACGGCAACCTATACATAAAATTACGCAACACCGACGACCATCGCCTTTTCCTTGAAAGTGCAGCCGCCATAATAGCAAATATGGATGGTGACGAGTATAAAAAGGTGGACAGCGCGAACATACACGAGCATCTGCGCCTCGTTCGCCTCGACCGCACCAAAGAGACGCAGGACCTCGACGCTTACGCAGGCTTTACAATGCCGGCCCAGAGGGGCTATTTTTGGTCTTTCTGGGCCATTGCAATCACCCTTTTGTCAATATCCTTTATCAACTATTTCAACTTTTTCGTCGCACTTATTCCGCGTCGCATACGCAACATAAACATCTGCAAGGTGATGGGTGCCGAGCGCTCATCCATTGCCATCGAGCTGCTTTTCGAGAGCGTGCTGCTTGTCTCGGTGGCGCTTGCGCTGTCGCTGCTGCTGATACAGACGCTGCCACAAGATACACTTGACAACAGCCTCACTACGGCCGACAAGATACACACATTCACAGTGCTTGCTGCAATCTCAATCACAACAGCTGTTGCAACAGCCGCCTACCCCGCGTGGTACGTTACCTCTTTTCCGCCTGCATTCGTGCTCAAGGGGAGCTTCGCAGCGGGAACCTCGGGACGCATCATCCGCAACACCCTCTTGGGATTGCAATATGTTGTCTCTTTCCTATTCATCATCCTCGCCCTTGCACAATACAGCCATTTTATCTCGTTAAAGGGCCGAGCCTTAGGATTCGACAAGGATTTTTATATGTACAGTTTCGTTACATACACACACCAAATGGACGAGTATGCCGCAGCGCTTAAAAAATGCGATGCCGTGACCGACGTAACCTTTAATTGGGACCGACCGCTGATAGACTACTACCCTACCAAGATTCACTCAATGAACCTCGACAAGAAGATAACCCTCGACTACCAATCGGTGGCACATAATTACACGCAATTTATGGGGATTGAGATTATCGAGGGGCGTGCCTTTAACGGGAGCGAGGATAGCGATAAAATAATTATAACCCAAAGCGTAAAGGAAAAATTCGGCATACAAATAGGCGACCGCCTCTCGCATAACAACAGCACTTACACCGAGGTCATTGGCGTGTGCCGCGACTTTGTCAATCACCCCTTATCACATACCACCGCGCCCCCTACTATTTTACATTACAGAAAGGCCGATAATCTGTCGGGAGTATATTTCAAGCTCGCCGACGGTTACACCCTCTCGGACGTTGCGCCGCACATCGAAAAATTGCGACAAGATTTCGACCCCAAGCAGAAAAGAGCGCAAATAAAACATTTCGACGACATTTTCCGAACAGCGCACGAGGGAATAATCCTTTCGGCCTACATTTATGCGATATTTGCCTTGGTGGCTGTTGCGGTTGCCTTGTTGGGAGTATTCGGAATGGTCTTTTTCGAGACACAGCACCGCCGCAAAGAGATTGCCATCCGCCGCGTCAACGGCGCCACACGCGGGAATATTCTGCGACAGCTCACACAGCGATATTTTAAAATCCTAACCATCGGCTACATTCTGGCCTTGCCTATTGCAATAGCCATAATAGTTGCCGACGGCTCTACGAGTGAGAGCATCACTGTGTCGATTTTTATCGCTACGTTTGTTATGGTGGCACTGCTCACATTTGCCATCGTGGCGGCAAGCTCTTGGAAAGCTCTCAACGAGAATCCGTCCGAGGTTATAAGCAAAGGGTAATTTTATTGTCATTGTAAATATATGTGCGAAAATGCACACAATTTGTGCGCAATCGCACATAATTCTCACAGCAGGCACAACGTATATCAATATAAATCAACAAATTACCTTTATGGCACACTTTTTGTTTATATCATACTGAGGCTTAGACGGTTCTCAAAGGCATTTGAACAAACTCGCACAAGTTGCTATACTCCATTTCAAAAGGCAGACAGCGTCTGTCCTGTCGCATAAAAGTATTGGATTTTATCGCTTTAACATTATTTAACGATAGGGGGGGGTAAATTGTGTGGAATGATTATCTTTGCAAGTAATATGCCCGATGAGCGAATGAATGGGATTGTAATTCAACTGAATTTATAAATTAAAAACAATATGAAAAAGACTCTTTTATTTGTTATTTTATTTATGCTTGTAGTGCATAGTGCAAATGCACAATACTTTCAAGTAGATACCGCAAAGCTGAATACAGCGTATAGAGAACTTGTTAATAACCCTGATTCTAAGGAGAAACAGGAGGCGTTCTTCAATGCTTTTCCTAATAATTGGAGAGAGTTTATAACAACATACTGTTTTTGTTCTAACGATGGTTATGACCTTACTATGTACAGTGCCGCCTATGACCATATTGCAGCATTGGGTAGTAAAATGTCAATGATTAACGATACCGTCTATTGCCGTAAATTGGTGAATATTGCAGTTGGTGCTACATACGATGCCGATGCTCCAAACTATTTCAAAAGCCTCCTGCACCGCACTATGCAAGAAAAAGAGGGTGCAATGCTATATTGTATCTCCCAACTGCGCAAAGGGCACTGTATGCAGTTCTGGCAGTTCTATTGGTCGAGCAATGGTAAGAGCAATGAGTTTGAAAAGGAGTTTGCTCATTTGCAGGAGTTGAATATTGACAAATATCCCGATATGATAAAAACGATGGAGATAGCATTTCGCTATTTCTATAATGGTGTGAATATTGATGGCGGGTATTTGAAAGGTAGTGGTATAGCTTGTAATGCCGATAGTGTTCAAACTCGAGAATTTACCAAATTCTACTAACCTAAAATAAGGTATTGGAAAAAGGCATTCTAGGCGAGAGACACGCTATACATCGAATTAAAATTATTAAAAACATCTGCTTATTTGTTACATTTAAACATTCTTTACGTCTTATAAATAAAACATCAATAAACAATTTAGTATTATGAAGAAATTGTTTGCAATAGTCTTTCTAATTAATATATGTCTCTGTGCCGGTGCGCAGTGGACTCCGGCTATAAACGAGTACCACTACCGTGCAGGTACTGTATGCTTTCGGGGAGAGTTCGTCAACGTACCGGCAGACAAATATCCTCCACACATTCTCTTGATAATTGAGGACAATTTCACACGCACCGAGGAGAATGTGCTTGTCACAGTGAACAACGACGGCTCTTTTAATAGCGATGTGCATATACCACACAGCGCAACAGTCTATCTGCGTGCCGACGGTTATAAAAACTCACTGCCCAACGACCTCTATTTTTTTGTAGGCGATACTATAACCCTTACTGTAGATGCCGCTGCCCACAAAACAGCCATCGCACCCGGGAGTATAGCCTATTGGGTTGACCATTGTCGTGACATCCATTTGAAACGATATAGCGAGAGTCCATACGGCGACTTCTCCTCTTGGTACGAGGTAGGTCGTAAAGGCAACCGCGACGATGTTGAGAAGTTCTGTCGCAATCTTGGCAAAGTGATAGAGCACACTATTACGGATATTGAAAAAGGCGAATTCCTCTTGCCTGCCGATATACATCCTATAGCAGCCGACATCATTAGAATAAATGCCATCTTCACCGGATTGTATCATATATTAGATATACGTTCTGTTTATAACAAACGTAAATATGCACCCCACTTCGATGAGGCAAGCGGTCGCACCATTCCCAAAGCTGTTGATGGTTTCGAGCCACTCGACGACAAGTGGATGCTCAAATTCCTAAAAAAGCACGAAGATTTATTATTCGACAATCCCCTTGCAGCATTTTATGAGTATGCCTCTGTACTCATAAACCGTGTAGAGTATGAACTCTGGTACTTTGATTTCAGCGATATAATACTTCCTGTGACGGGCGGTACTCCCCAAAACATAGAAGATTACGCCTTTGAGTTTGTGCTGCCTACCGAATATGACAAACAATTCCTCGACACAGCACTCCCTATGCGTGCCGATACATTGCTCACCATAAACGATGCTTTTTCCTATGCCATTGAGCACTGTAAAAAGAATACAGGCTTGCAGTGCACAGGCTTTATGATGCAATGGCAGATAATGCGTCGCCTGTTCAGTTTCTCTATAAAAAACCAACAAGCCAACCCCAATGTGGTTGCCGAGTATGTGGCCGAGGCTATGCCATTCCTCAGCAACCCCATCGTTACCCACCACTATACAAAGGCCTATCGTGAGTATGTGAAAAAGTTTGAGGTAAAGACGACTCCCGAGGAAAACCTTGCCTTCGACCCAGTGATACAACGCATTATAGCTCCATACAAAGGTAATGTGCTTTTTCTCGATTTCTGGAATATGGGATGTGGCCCCTGCCGTGCAACTATGATGGAGCAACGCAATTTCATAAAGGATATGCAGGGACAACCCGTAAAGTTCCTGTATATCACCGAGGATAAGTATCGCGAAGCATCGGAAGAGTGGCTTAGCAAAACATACATTGAAGGCGAACACATATACATCAGCAGCAAAGATTGGGAGTATCTTCAGGCAAAACTTCGTTTTATAGGCATTCCATTCTCTTGCATCATAGATATGAATGGCACGTTGCACCGCGACATGAACCATACAATGGTAATTGAATACTTTAATAAATAATTGAATATGAAAAAACTATTCTTAACCCTAATTATTGCATTTGCCACTGCAGTATTGCTGTGGGCGTGTAGTAGTTCAAACAGGGTGGTAAGGTTTCCACTTGTGGGTGCATCAAACACAAGAATGCTGGTCTTTGAGAAGGTGGAACTGACCGATACTGCTACAGTGCTGACAGTACGTGGTTTCAATGAACCTGAACACTGGATTAAAGTATCTCCAAGCATCCATCTTGTAGCTCAAAATAAGGAATATGAGTTGATTGACAGTAAGGGTGTTGAGCCTGGCAAGGAGCTATTTATGCCAGAAGATGGTGATTCATGCTTTACGCTAATCTTTGAGCCACTGCCCAATGCATGCAGTGAGTTTGATTTTATTGACGCCGATGCAAAAAATGGTTGGCGTATGTACGGCATTGACCTTACCGGAAAAAGGGATGTGGCTAACCCCACGGGGTTGCCGCGTGAACTGAAGTATACCTCCAAAGAGGCAAGTGACACACCGGAGTATGCCTACACATTTGGAGAGACAACGGTAAATATCCACCTGATGGGCTATCGAGAGGGATGCGTCACCGACATGGTATTTCCTGTAAACTCTATGTTTGAGGGGCAGCGTAGCATTGATGTTGAGATAGACCCGGCAACAGGTACAGGCAGTGTAACATTTATGCAATATGGCACAGGATGTGCTTTTCCCGTTGTCAATGGCTGCGGGTATGGGGAGTTCTTTATTGCGCCTAATGAAACAGTTGATCTTTATGTGAACCTTGCCTACATCAACCAGACATTGCAGTACAATTATGAGAACTACAAGAATCTTGCAATAAAGGGATGTTGGACCAAAGGAAGTGTCTACGATGCTCTGAACAATCAGGACTCCGAAGATGTGATAGTATTGCCCGACTCCTTGTCAATAGGTGAACTTATCCGTTATGATATGACTGCCGATGAATTTACCGGCGCACTAATAGATTTCTACCGTGCCGTGTGCGAGCATGCTGATGCGCAGAAGTCAGGTTCTTGGGCAAAGGAGATGTGCAAGGCTGATGCATTCAATACCTGTCTTGTTTTTCTCAACCAAGACTATAGGCGCTGGGCGGAACGTGAAAGCAGTGTTCCTGCCGACTATAAGCACGATCCTATTCTGCCTGAACATTACGCGCGGATGTTCGCTTGTGTCGATATTGACAATCCTTGGCTGCTGATGAATTACAGAAGTGAGGAGGTTGCAAAAGCGGCACAGAAAATGCAGTCCGGCAGCACAGACAGTACGCTTACTTGCTGGGGCACAGCCTTAGAGGCTGTGGGGAAAGCCTATAAGAATGAACTTACCGATTGTGAACTGCAAACAATGCGCTCTTGGAGCAATCCGTTCTATGCCGATATGTGCGAGGATATTCTTCGCCGTACAAGAGAAGCAATAGCAAAGAGCAGTCAAGATTTGGAGCATGTGGAGGGTATCGCCCCCGAAGCACTGTTCCATGCCATAATTGCTCCCCATAAAGGCAAGGTGGTGCTGGTTGACTTCTGGAATACATGGTGTGGCCCCTGCCGTAAAGCAATTAAAGAGATTGAACCATACAAGACCGGGCAGCTCTCAAGTGATGACCTTGTATGGGTGTATATTGCAAACGGAACCTCGCCCATTGGGACTTATTCCAATATGATTACCGGTATCAAAGGTGTGCATTATCGCGTCAGTGACGCACAATGGGATTATTTGACAAGCAAATTGTTTGACATTGATGGCATTCCTTCGTATGTACTTGTAAAGAAGGATGGTACTTTCTCGCTGCGCAACGACCTTTACGACATCAACAAGATGGTAACTGTACTTAAAGAGGAACTGGAGAAGGAATAAGAATGATGTATATTGTGTGACACCTATGAAAAAATTTTTTTTAACCCTAATCGTTGCATTTGCCACCATTAGTGGCTTTGCACAGGAGAGCATAAACAATAACAAGAAACTCCATTGCCACATTGAGGGCGAGGTAAAGGAGAGCACTTTCACCCGCATACTGCTCATTATTGGTGACGGCGACCCAAGGGTAGTGCCCGTAGATACCATCTTGGTAAAGGATGGGCATTTCTCTCACGACCTATATGTTGAAAAACCTGAATTCTATCAGTTGTTCGCCTGCGAGGATTACAACAATGGTTGTTGGATGACATTGGATTTCTTTGCCGAGGAGGGAGATGTTTATGCTACATTTTACGGTTATGCAATGGACAACGCTCCGCGTCCTACACTGCATTCGGAGACACCACTCAACAAAGAGTTGCTTGCCTATAACAAAAGTATAGAAGAGAGATTCTACATTCCAATGAGACAAGAAGAGGAGGCTTTAGAGAAGGCAGGAAAACTTTTGACCGTTGAGGGGGCTGCGCTCAAGAAACTGTACGATGAATGCGAAGACCGCGATTCACTCAGGAATCTCAGCAAAAAGATTGAGCAATTGGAAAAGGATAACCGCCTTTATACACCGGAATACAAAGCATTTATGGAAAAAGGCGAAGAGTTAAGGAAAGAGATGTACGCATACGAACTTGATTATATTACAAACAACTCCGGCATAGTAGGGCTCTATCTGCTCAATCAGGCAAGGCATCGACTTTACAACAAGGATAATGCGAATAAACACCCATACGTGGATGTTTTCAAGCGTTTATATGATGCAAAATATCCAACAAACAATATGGCAATTAACTTGCGCAATTGGGTGTCATCGTTGAATGTAAATGTGGGTTCACGAATAATTGATTTTACTCTTCCCGACCTCAAAGGATTAAAACACACTCTCTCAAAAGAGATTGAGGGGAAGATTGCTGTTGTCGATTTTTGGGCATCGTGGTGCGGTCCTTGCAGACGGACGTCGATGAGTTTTATTCCTTTGTATAACAAGTACAAGGATAAAGGATTTACCATCGTTGGAGTTGCAAGCGAATTGGAAAGCGAAGATATGAGGCTTGCAGTGGAGAAAGATGGATACCCTTGGCTCAATCTGATTGCTCTGCGTGGTGTTGAAAATATTTGGGAACGTTATGGCATCAGAGGCGCCGGCGAGGTTTTCCTTGTTGACAGAGACGGCACTATTATTGCAATAGGAGCAACCGCTGAGGAGGTTGAACAGATACTAAAAGAAAGATTATAATTTGTAAGCATAAAATGGTTATGAAAAAACTATTCTTAACCCTAATTATTGCATTTGCCACCCTGTGTGGCTTTGCACAGAAAGGAGAATCGGTTGAGTTCCCCTTTTACCAGACAAAAAACACACGTGTCTTTGACATAACTAAAGTAACGACAGACAAGGATTATACTGCGCTTGAGGTATATTTCTACGCTGCCGAATGGATAAAGGTAAACAGCACCTCTATCCTCACAGGCAACAATAGCGGTAAGAAATACAAACTGCTACGCAGCGAAGGTGTTAATGTTGACAAAGAAACCACACTACCACAATGTGGTTATATGAAAGCAACCCTTTACTTCGAGCCATTGGATGCCACTGACCGCTCTTTCAACTTTTCCGTGGGCGAGAACATACCTAATGGTTGGGAAATTACAAACATATCGCTCACCCCTTACAGCCTAAAAGAGGTAATGGAAAAAGATAAAAAATGGGGTAAAAAAAGTGTTTCGCCATTTGCACGTGAGTATTGCAACGACAGCATAAGGATAGAACTTGACATTAAGGACAGCGACAAGAACATAGAGTTATATTATCTGCACGGCCTGAGTTTTGTCGAAAGAGAATTCTCAAACGGCAAATATTCATACTCGGTACCGGTGTTCAATACAATCGCCATAACTACATATTTACCCAATAGAGACTATAGAAGAATAATTGCATCGCCCGGCGACACAATAAGAATATTGTACGACGGCACAACAAAACAAGCAAAGGTTATTACCGCCGATAACGAAATGCAACGTTGCATAGATGAATATGACAGACACAATATGTCAAGTGGTTTCTATGCTTCTCCTGTGGATTACGCTTTGTCGCCACAGCAACTGTTCTACGACCACATTGCCGGAGGACTCAAACGCAATATGATGCGCTTGCAGAATTTCATTGCCCGACATCCCGGCTTCGATGAAAAGGCTGCATATTTTCTGCGTACAGACATAAAGATAGAAGCACTACACACATTGCTACAGTACCGGTTCAGTCTGCGCAAGCAGCAACAAAAGTCTTTCTCAAAAGAGACAATGGCACTTATCGATGAATTGTTTACCGATATCGTCAGCCCATTTACAATGAGCATTTATTCCGATAGAATAATGATAGATTATGCAGGCTACAAGGATGAGAGTTCGCGAAAGGCATTAAGCATATCGATAAATAAAACCAGCTCAGGAGCACTGCAAACATTAAACAGCATAGGAGAGATAAAACTCAGTAAAAAAGAGATAGAGACAATAGAAAAAGAGCGTTATCTGCTGAGCCTCCCTCTTGCAATGGCCCTAAATATGGTAGAAGACACAATAAAGGCAGCAGAAGAGCTAAAGGATACAACAACAGTAAACAAGCGTTACAATGCTCTGCTCAAAAAATATGGCATAGACAAATTAACAAAAAGAGAGATTGAGGACTATGCCACCGCCTATAATTATCTGAAAGTAGGAGACGGCATTAAATCCCTTCCTATAGCCGAAGAGGATAAGAGATTCGCAGTAACATTCATAAATTACAAAGAGCTATCCGATGACAACAAGTCATTGAACGACACTGTTTTAAAGATTGTTATGCGCAGGCTCGAAGATTTTGCACCTGCACAGCATCTTATTGAGCAGAACAACTATATGCGTAAATTGGAGGCAGAGGAATTGGAAGTAAAATATCTGCGCAACTGTGCCGAACTTACCCCCGAGGCATTGAAAGCCGATTCGCTCCTCGCTTCCATATTGGAGCCGCACAAAGGGAAAGTCGTGTATATCGATTTTTGGGGAACGTGGTGCAGCCCCTGCAAAGTGCAGATGAGCTATATGCCGGCAGTGAAAGAGGCTCTTAAAGGTAAAGATGTCGTTTTTATCTATTTTGCCGACAACAGCCCCGAAGATGTACGGCAGACAATCGTAAAGAGATACGGTATCTATGGTGAAAATACATTCCACTACAATCTGCCCGATGAGCAGCATCGTTCGCTAAAAGAGCTGTTGAATATAAAAAGTTTTCCAACATATCTGCTGTTCGACAAAGAGGGCAAGTTGGTTGACCGCAATCCACCTCGCCCTCAGCAAAAGGACTTGTTGCTGAACGAAATACAAAAGTATCTCGATAAGTAACATTGCCATACAATATCAGCAAAGCAGAAGAATCATCATCTGTCCGACAAGTATTCTAAGGAACATTGCCAAAGGATACACCGCCACATAACCTACGGCAGCATCGCCGCCGGGCGACAACTGATTGGCAAAAGCAAGAGCCGGGGGATTGGTACACGAGCCTGCAATAACACCGATAAGAGTATTATATCTTATTGCAAGCAGATAACGCCCGACGACACCTGCAATAAGTATCGGGATAACGGTAATAAGCGCTCCGTATAGTATCCACATATAACCACCCTTATTGACGATACTATCAAGAAAGCCACTCCCTGCACCCAATCCTACACAGGCAAGGAACAGTGTTATTCCAATTTCCCTTATCATAAGATTGGCGCTTGTGGTTGTATAGGTTACAACACCCATTTTGGGACCGAAGTAACTTACAAGTATAGCCACGATAAGCGGGCCGCCGGCAAGTCCCAGTTTCAAGGGAGTGGCTATGAGTGTTCCTGTAAGAGGAATACTTCCCAGGATACAACCCAACGCAATACCAATGAAGATTGGGATGAGATTGGGATGGTCGAGATACTTACGTTCATCGCCAAGCATCTTCTTGATGTCGCTAACCGATGTCTCTTTACCCACTACCGTAACAACATCGCCCACCTGAAGACGGAACGAAGCAGTGGGAGCAAGGTCTATTCCGGCACGATGGACACGTGTTACATTAATCCCAAACTGATGCCTGATATTCAGTTTGTTCAGTTTAGTACCATTAAGTTTAGGGTTTGTCAGTATTATCTTGCGCGACACTAACTGTTCATCATCATTCAGCCAATCGGTAGTATCCCTGTGTCCTATCAAATCCGTAAGTTTACCCTCGACGTCGGCATTTGCAACCACCATAATCCTATCACCAATACTCAACAGGCTCTCACTGTTTGCGACCTCACAGTCGCCTGTAGCACAGTGCATTATCCTTGAAACCACAAAATTCAGGTTACTCCTCTTGCGAATATCTTCGAGAGGTATTCCCACCGCTGCACTGTTGGTAACCTGCAACGAGAAACGCTTAATATCGACATTGTCACTCTGCACACTGTTTACCGGTATATTACCCTTATACAACCATTTTATTGCAATAATAGAGAAGATACATCCTATCACTCCAAGCGGATAGGCGACACTGTAGCCCAACGCAATATTTGGACTATCTACCCCATACATATCCTTATATGCAGCAACGGCAGCACCCATACCCGGTGTATTGGTAACCGCACCCGACATAATTCCTGTCACAGTATCGACTCCCTCACCCGTTGTAACAATTATCAATAGTGCCATAATGATATCTAACAATACAATAGTACAGGCAACGGCATTCAATTTCACACCTCCTGCCTTTAGAGACGAGAAAAATCCGGGACCCACCTGCAATCCTATCGAGTAGACAAAGAGTATCAACCCAAACTCTTTTACAAAGTGTAGCAGTTCTTCGTCGAGTGTCATTCCAAAATGTGATAATATGATACCAATAAACAGCACCCACGTAACCCCAAAAGAGATTCCTGCAATCTTCACCCTGCTCAGATACACTCCTATGCCAACGGCAAAAGCCAAAACAATCATCGAATGTGCTACCCCTGTTCCAAAGAACAAACTATTCACAAAACCAACAAACCCTTCCATAAAAATACAAACTTTTACAATAATAACACCTATATCGTGTCTGTTTACAGGGGGCAAAATTACAGTACTAAATTCACTTCTAAATTTTATATTTTATGGTTAGTTTCTATTGGTGTTATCTAAAAAAACTATGAAAACGATATAGTCGTGTAACCTCTACTCACAATATAAACTTAAACATTTTTTCTATTTCTCGTGAACTTTAAAACATATAATATTTCGTAAACGAAAAAAACATCCTATATTAGCAAGATTTTCCAAAACTAACGCTAAGATGAAATTTGAATTAGTATCAGACTATAAGCCTATGGGCGACCAGCCCGAGGCAATCGCACAACTTGTAGAGGGGGTAAAGAACGGAACCCACGCACAGACGCTGCTGGGTGTAACAGGTTCGGGAAAGACCTTTACGATGGCAAACGTCATCAAGGAGATTAACCGCCCCACCCTCATTCTGAGCCACAATAAGACGCTTGCCGCACAGTTGTATAACGAGTTCAAAGGCTTCTTCCCAAACAACGCTGTCGAATACTACGTATCGTACTACGACTACTATCAGCCCGAGGCATATATCCCCTCGACCGACACCTATATAGAGAAAGACCTTGCCATAAACGACGAGATTGACAAGCTGCGTCTCTCGGCCACCTCGGCACTGCTGTCGGGGCGAAAGGATGTTGTTGTAATATCCTCGGTATCGTGCATATACGGTATGGGTAACCCCTCGGACTTTTACAAGAATGTAATTGAGATAAAGAGCGGCGCACTACTCGACCGCAACGTCTTTCTGCGTCACCTTGTGAGCAGCCTTTACGTGCGCAACGACCTTGAACTGGGACGCGGTAATTTTCGCGTAAAGGGCGACACCGTAGATGTCAGCCTCGCCTACAGCGACCACGTCCTGCGCGTAACATTCTGGGACGACGAGATTGAGAGCATCGAGGAGATTGACCCCGACACAGGAGTACGCATAGCCCAATTCGAGGAGTACAAGATATACCCTGCCAACCTCTTTATGACAACAAAAGAGAGCACAATGCGTGCCATTGTAGAGATTGAGAAAGACCTTGCCGAGCGCGTCGACTATTTCAAGGAGATTGGCAAACCTTTCGAGGCCAAACGCCTGCACGAGCGTGTGACCTACGACACCGAGATGCTGCGTGAGCTTGGCCACTGCTCGGGCATAGAGAACTACTCGCGTTACTTCGACGGACGCGAGCCCGGCACACGCCCCTACTGCCTGCTCGACTTCTTCCCCGACGATTTTCTGCTCATCATAGATGAGAGCCACGTGAGCGTGCCACAGATACACGCGATGTATGGTGGCGATCGCGCCCGCAAGAGCAACCTTGTGGAGTTTGGTTTCCGCCTGCCCGCAGCCTTCGACAACCGCCCCTTAAAATTCGAGGAGTTTCAGGAGCTTACCCATCAGGTGATATATGTCAGCGCCACGCCCAATGACTATGAACTGCAAGAGAGCGAAGGAGTCATTGTTGAGCAGGTTATTCGCCCCACCGGCCTGCTCGACCCCATAATAGAGGTACGTCCCAGCGCCAATCAGGTCGACGACCTTATGGAGGAGATACAGCAACGATGCGAACGCGACGAGCGCGTGCTTGTAACCACACTCACCAAACGAATGGCCGAGGAGCTTACCGAATATCTGCAAAAGCACGGAGTGCGCTGCAACTACATACACAGCGACGTAGACACCCTTGAGCGCATACAGATTATGACCGACCTGCGCGAGGGCCTATATGATGTACTCATCGGAGTGAACCTTCTGCGTGAGGGACTCGACCTCCCCGAAGTATCCCTTGTAGCCATCCTCGATGCCGACAAAGAGGGTTTCCTGCGCAGCGACCGTTCACTCACACAGACAGCAGGACGTGCCGCCCGTAACGTCAACGGTCTTGTTATATTCTATGCCGACAAGATTACAGGCAGTATGCAACGTACTATAGACGAGACCAACCGTCGTCGCGAGAAACAGATGGCATATAACAAAGCCAACGGAATAACCCCCACACAGATAAAGAAGAACATCAGCAACGCCCTTGCACAAGAGCGTAGCGAAGCAACTGTGCGACCCACATACAACGACGGCGACACCACCGTTGCAATAGCTTGCGACCCCATTGTAGAGTATATGAGCCACGAACAGCTCGAAAAGAGCATTGCCCGCACCCGCCGACTTATGGAAGAGGCTGCATCGAAGATGGAGTTTATCGAGGCAGCACAGTACCGCGACGAGATGTTCAAGCTACAGGAACTCTTAAAAGACAAAGACAAAGACAAACGAGCGAAATAATATCAAGCTTGTTTGAATATTTCAAAGCGAGTGCAGAAAGTCTTAGAGATTTATCTCAAAGACAAACGAGCGAAATAATATCAAGCTTGCTTGTGATAGATAAAACATAAAAAAAGATGGATAACCGTATAACAGAATTAGCAAGAGAACAACGCATTGCTATTGCACGTGTAATAAGCGACCTTATAATGGCCGATAAGATTATCGACGACAAAGAGATTAGGAAATTCTCCAACCTCTTTGGCAACGATAACAACCGCAATCTCTTTCGCGATGCACAAGGAATAACCCTCGCGCAAGCGCTAAATATTCTGACCCATCCCGAGGACAGCACAGACGACAGCGAACAGATACGCAAATTAAACAATCTGAAAAGGAAAAAGTATGCCGAGTCGGCAGCAAACGTGTTGATAGAGACAGCAAACAGCGACGGATTATGTACGCCCTCCGAGGCTGCCATCCTACTATGCATCGATTATTTCCTTCGCAAAAACGATAGCAACTATTCCAAGTATAAGGTGCAATCGTTCCATCTGACCGACCTCTTCATTGGCGACCGGTTCATACTCTATGCCGACTTCAGCAACAGCTCAGTAAGCTACACTATCGAGGAGCATTACGAGCTTATAGTAAATCTTCTTGCGAGCATCGGTTATCAGTTTATCTACATTCCCAAACTTGTAGAACAATATAAAAGCAAGGGGTTGGATAATTTCAAGACAATGTCAATGTATATCTTCCCCGATATTCCCGAAGCAAAAGTAGAAGAGGTATATTGCAACATTATCGGTATGACAACCAAGAAATTCATTCAAGAATATATGAATGAGAAACTCGGTTTCGACATATCCTGCCCTACCCCCGCTTTTATGGTGATGCTTGGACGTTCGAGTCGTCTGAGCAAAGACCTCAGCGAGAAAGGGCTGCCATACGAGACATACGCCAATTTTCTTAAGATAAATATCAACAATGACAACGTACTTAATGTGATTAGTGATTTCGTCAGCAACTACAACAAATTTGTCTCGTTCAATATAAATGTCGACTTTAATCCCGCCAAAGAGAAATTACTATATCGCGGAATATACAAAACATTTTTCCGTATGGTTGCATTGGCAAAGGAAAATCCAAACAAGTACCACATCGACATTAACACATCAATTGGAGCAATATTTATCAACGACTATAAGGTAAATCTCCCATTGGGTATTACCGCCATCTATGCACTGATACTCTACCGCTCACTTTTCGGTAACAAAAAGGGCCTACCAATGAAAAACATCTACAACACCCTTTCCAAGGCAGAACAAGAGGAGATACAGATGCAATACGAAACAATATGCGGATATCTGCACAATCAAGAGCGCGAAAAGCGAGCACAACTTTATCCAAGCGTAATGAATCGCATCTCAGTTATAAAAAATGAGTTGGAAGCGATTGTCAGCTCAAAATTCATCGGAGAGATTCAGTTAGGTGTTGCCGACTATGTAAGGACAATTGTAACTCCCGACCACATTACAGTGAATGGAGTTAAAATTGCAGAACACCCACTATGGAGTAATATTTAGAGGCTTACAGCAACTCCCATCCTTTTATTACATCTTTCAGCACCGCAGGCACCCCATTCTCGAAGTACGACATAGCAGCAACGATATTGCACATAACAACCCTGTTCTCGATGTTAGGCTCGGCCGATGGCGACATACCGGCACGCGAGCATACAAAACTGATGTAAGCCTCGGTATCGTTCTCGCAAGGCGGCGCCCAACGACTTATCCATTCTTTAATTGTAGTAAGCCCGTGCATACGTTTGTAGTTCTGCAATGTGCGTATGGCAGCACGGTAGCCCCACTCGGGAGCAACGAAAGTAAAGAAGGAGCTATCGGGTTGCGCATCGGCCAAGCCCTGCCACTTAGTATTATTCGCTCTTATGTTTAACGGATTGTTGTTCCGCAATCCTCTTGGCTTCTTCATAATTCTCACTATTTAATATCCACTCTGCGGTTGCCTGTCCTTACAACCCTTACGCTCACACAGTTTCATTTTCCTCTCGGCACGCAGCTCACTAACCTCCGACTGCAGGTTTCCAATCTCAACCTGTTTAGCCAATAGTTGCGTGTTAAGTTCCAACATCTGACGGTTAAGGTCTCGTACTAAATTCGTCTGCTCGACAAACCTCTGCTCCTTATCGAGCAGCTGCTTGTCGGCAAACTCAATACGTTCCTTTAGATAATGAAACTCGTCACTATCGGCTTTCGACTCGGCCATCCTTGCACTCTGTTTGCGAGTGAGCAACCATTTAAGCAGTTCAAGACCACCGAAAGCACCTGCCACAGTAACAATTACCTCAATCCAATTCATAAAAATCGAGCATTAAAAATTCCCTTTTGCAATTCTTCTTATACTCGGCATTATACCTTCGAGCGTGTCGTTTGGGCAGAGGCAACCAATCGAGCAGACTCTTGGCATATCTCTTCGCCCACGCAAGAGTCCAATATTGCTCCTCATAACTAAGCTGTATGCCACTAAGATAAGGATACTCCTCACTGCCCTCAACCCAAGCGTAGTGCATCTTAAGGTTGTCGCCTTTCAAATCCTCCACGATAAGCTCAACAAGCTCTTTAAACTCCTCGACAGGCTGCCCCGTAAACCAATTATCGTCAAGAACCAACTGAAAATATATCGGTTTCTCTTGGGTAGCGTAACGCAACATCAATGCAAGCGTTGGGATAAGTTCCTCCTTGTAGATAGCTGTCCCGTGCGAGAAAACCCACTCACCGCCGTACTTTGTCACTTGCAGATTAAAGAGACGTACACCATCCTCTAACTGCTCTTCTATACTCTTTGCCTGGCATTTACTTGTCAGATTGACAAGCCACGCAAGAGGGCGCAGCCACCAAACAAGCTGCCCCCCTGTCGCGCTATTATGTGTTCCGTAAATCATAGTTCTTTTATATTTAATAATTTTAAGCCGGTTCCAAACCGATACTTCCTCCGCTTGCCGACAAACCTGCGTTTCTCTCTTCTAATTTTGCCATAATTTCAGCATCCTCAGCAAGATTAGCGTAAGCTGTTGCGTGCAATGTTATAGTTATTGCAGTAGTAGGATTTGCATTAGTTATTATATACATCAAGCACTCTTTTCGTATATTCGGACAAGGACTAAGGTCTATATTAGCTTTAAGACCATATAATCTTGCGTCAATAATATTTCCACTTCCTGCAAAAATTCTTGAAAAATCTGTAGTATCCGATACATTTATTGGATATATATACTTCAAAGCGTAACATTCAGCAAAAGCCAAAGTCATATTAGCACCCATTTTAAGCATAAAACTTGTATCAGTAGTATCAAGTGTGATTAGATTTTGGCCATAATCTCCAGCCAATAATCCCCATCTTAGTACTTGCACATTTGGATTATTTCGAAAAAAACTTCTTGAATCAACAGGTATGTTTGACAAAGTTCTTCCGTATTCTATAGGTACAATAGTTCTTATGGTATTTATTCGTGAAACACCCATATAAAGATTTAGTCTTGTCGTTACCAAATCTTTATGTAAATATATATTCAACATATCAACATCGGTTAAATCACCAATACCATTATAATACCAATGCTCCGATTTATGAACAACCTCTTCTTCCCAAGGCGCAGTTTTTGTTATATCAGCTCCTGTATCATTATACTCTGCACCCAAAGCTACATACAAATCATAGTTAGGTATAAGTTGAGTATCCCAACTACTACCATTCCAAACAAGAGTTTTGTCATTATAAATAAATGTTTCTCCTTTAGCAATACCTTTGGTAGGAGGAGTTGTATTTGTATATACTTTAGTGTCTCTTGGTGTTGTTATTTTTAATGTATACTTTATACCATATTCATCTAAATGAGATAAGTAAAGTCTATGAACATCAGATGAATTCATAGCTCTATTATAAAAAAAGTCAAGTTCAACCGGTCTATTATCATCTGAAATAAGTTTAATAAGTTTAGCACCACTCACTATATTACTTGATTCGTCTGCCCATATTGAACACTTACCGGCTACTTCAAACACATTTTTAATAGTATCAAAACAGGTTATACTTATGTTTACAAATTTAACATTACTATCTTGCAATCTCATTGGAGTGGTAGAGTCGAACATTCCATTTGTATCAGTATTTTTATATCGTATAAATGTAAAATCTTTATCTTTTAATAAGATACCTTCAGCTGAGTAATCATCACTACTAAAAGCTAAATAAAATGTAGCAACTTTAGGGTCATATAATTCTAAAACCCTTTTAAAAGGTATCCACGAATTACGCTCTAATCCTGAATTTAAATCCGTATAATCATTCCAATTATATTTTTTATTCCAATTATCTATACCAATATAGTACGTATTATTTATAGGAACAAGTTGTTTTGCAGCAGCAACACTTCCGGGTTCAACAGTGCCTTGAGATGGGGTACTACCGGCTGGATGTATATTATCATAGCTTGGTATTACAATAAATTTATCATAATAAAGCTCCTGCGGAGTTACATAATAACGAGGTCTTGTCAATCCACTTTTTACATCTTCCATAGTATAAGACGGGTAACATCTTGGAGAGTTCATATCCTCAATAGTAATTTTACCTTCAAATGTAACAGCACCGTAAGGGTTAATCATATTACCTATAAAACTCGGATTCAACCACCTTATTACTCCTTTATAAGTATAAAATCCTAATTTAGTAACAGCCTCTATATAACAGAAGTTAAAAGACACATTACAAATATTAGTATTTATAAATATTCCATCGATTGCTTGAAAAACGATATTATCAAGCAATATCTTTGTATGGTCTATGTCATAACTTTCTGTCATAATTGCCACTGTCAGAAGTTGTGTACCGACATAATTAGTTAAGAAATCATCGTCAACACTTTCGGGAGTAGCAATATACTTTGTTATAGAATGAGTAAAGCCCTCATCCCCCTCGACTCTTCCCGCATCGTCATAAGGTAGTAATAGTTTGTCTTTATCTCTATAAACTAATTCCGCAGTTTTATGGTCGAAATAAACTCCATTTGCATTATATCGCTCTATATCAGAATCTCTTATATCACATTGAGTACAGTCTTTTCCAAAATAGACACCAATATAACGAGTTAATATATTCAATCTATTTATAGAGCAAGACCAACTTTCAGCAATATTTAAACAAACAGCAAATCCTTGTATGGTAACACTGTCAATAGTTCCTGAAAACCAACTAATAAGTCTTATTCCACCAAAAGGAATTTCACTGTTTTGAATAGGTTTATTAAGAGGTTGTAATATAATATTTTTTATATTAGTGCTTTTTCTCCATCCATTAGCCCATAGTTTTCCGGTTATAGTATCATCCACCTGCGATGTACCATTATCGTAAACGATATTATCAGTAATAGTATAGCTATTTTCTGCGGCTTTAGCTGCATCAAACCATAAATGATTATATTTAATAAAAGCTAATTTCTTACCCGTATAATTATTATCAGCAGTCAACTGCGTTAAACAAGAATCAATAGCATATTTGTTATTATCGTCAAAATCGACCAAAAAGCCACTACCTATCTCTTTATTACCTATAAGAGTATCATAACTTGTTTTAGCATACCTTCCTATTAAAGAAGCTTTTGGTTTTAAAAAAATAGTATCTTTAATCAAATACGTTCCTGTAAGTATTAAATCGTGAGCACCACTCATATTATAAATTTGAGTGATTGCATTATTAAATACAGCAGCGTTATCTATTGCAGTAACCTCGGAATAAGTTACGGCACCAAACCACTCGGGATAGAAATCACAATTAAAATCCCCTTTTAAAGTGATATCATCGGCAAAAATGCGAAATAATGGAGCCTCTATTGTAATACCGTTTCCTATAACAGTACCATTAGCCAACATTCCACCGCTGAACTTTAGTACACAGTTTGCAGGAAGAGCAATCTCTTCTCCGCCTAAATCAAAATAATCTCTAATTTCATAAATTGTTTCGTCAACATTTATTTGAGAAACAAAATCCCTATTCCTGTTCAAGATAATATAGCCTTTGGAAAGTACACTGCCTTCGGAATTCCTCACAGCCTTTCTGGTACCATCCGAGGGGACGAACCATCCTGTAACAGCATCTTTTTCGTCATTTGCAGGAGGATTATCGTAATCATAATTAAATTTATAATGCCTGCCGTCCTCTTCACAAAAGACAATATGCCCATAGTCATAACCTTTATCAGCAGGGTTTATTGCCAATAGTTGAGCAATAGTCTTTGCACTATCACGCTCGAAATTGGGTCGATTGTTGTTGTAGGAGATATTCTCCATATAATTAAATGCCATAGTAATATAGTTTTAAGTTAGTCAAAAGATTTTGTTGTATAAGTAATGTTGCCTGCTGTCACATTCGTAATAGCCGATTCGTAAACATAATAATCGAGCGTTGCCCCACCCGAAAGAGTGACTGCTATAGTTTTAGGAGCAGTATTAAAAGTTTTACCGCTATCATTCAGTGCGAACATAGAATTACCGTAAGCATCCTTAATAGTCGACATTAGTCCGTGAGAAGCAGGATAAGCAAACACAATCTTCTTTTGCGTTGCTGCACTATAAGTAACAGTTGCAGCAGCGGCGCTCTTAAGCGCACTTTTTGCAAGCGCCTTGATTGTATCATCTGTTGCACTCCAACCGCTGTCTACAACCGCCGAATAGTAACGACGCGCAAAATTTATATTAGCAGTTTTTGTTGCAGAACGACCCCCGGCCTCTACAAGCAGCGTTACCTGCTTATCGTTATTAGCCGATACAACTTTCGATGATTCCTCTTTATCAATAGGAATATAATCGTTACCCACTTTAAGTTCCAATTTCGACGGCACAACCTGCTCGCCCGCAATCTTCACCGTCCACGATATTGTAAAGTCTCTATTTGCGCCCGTAAATTCTTGCGCAGCAGAAGGTGATACGGCAATGGTAACTTCAAGTGGGAATACTTTATGCTCAACTACCTTTAACCTATCTCTTAAAGACACATCTTTTCCACTACATTCTTCCCAGGTAGTCCACTCGGCTATATTATATTTATATGAGCGCGTATATATCCCCGAAGTACCCGAGTAAGTATCAGATAAATACAGGAATTGCCCAACTACCCCATCACTATCAATGGCCCCAATCGGTCTTGTATCCACAACCATTAGCATTGCTGCAAATTTGTCACATACCACCTCGGGTAATCCATCATCAGCATCCTGGCGCAGACCATCTATTATATAACACCCGCGTTCTCTGAATTCATTAAGCGAACAACCACTACCCCATTTCACATAATTCCAAACATTTTTTCTTGCAAGTGTATCTTTCCAAACTATTAACTCCATCTCTAATTTCCGATAAAGAACCGATACACCTGAACGACTTAATGCTAATTTTTTTCTACTAATTCCGTTCATACTTTTTTTAGAGCAAAATTATAGTCTGCAAACCGCATACAGGTAAACATTTTATCATATTTTTAGTTAAATGTGTTAATTTTTTCATCTTATACGACACTCGCTGTAAAATATATTAAAGCCACGAGTAAGCGAGAGCAAAGCAAGTTTACTTACTTTGCCGAGCGAGAGTGGGTTCGTAGAACAAAGCAAGCTTTATATATTTCGCTCGTTTGTTGTATCTTTAAATAAGATAATACTGTTGCAGCAAGCTGCACTCCTTTGTAAAGCTAAAGCTTCAGTCGTCGCAAACAACGCTCTTTTCGCGTTGTCACTGTAAAATATATCAAAGCAAGCTTTATATATTTCGCTCGTTTGTTGTATCTTTAAATAAGATAATACTGCACTCGCTGTAAAATATATCAAAGCAAGCTTTATATATTTCGCTCGTTTGTTGTATCTTTGCACATAAGATTACAGAGTATTTGATATTATGCCACAAGATTCTGCTACACAAAATTTTTATAAACTCATTCGAGTTGCATTGGGTAACAGCACCGACTTTCCCAATGGCATCTCACCATCCCAATGGGAAGAGATTTATGAAATATCCAAGAAACAAACATTAGCGGGAATTGCGTTCCTGGGTGTAGAGAAACTGGAACAGGAGAAACGCCCGCATAAAGAGCTCATTATCAAATGGTATCTATATTGCGACCGCTTAAAAAAAGAGAACAAACGTCAGGATGAGTATGCTCATAGAGTATCAGAACGTTTTCTTAAGGATGGATTCCGCAATGCAATACTAAAAGGCCAGGGAATAGCACAGCTATATCCATCACCCGAGTACCGACATCCCGGAGACATTGACATTTGGCTCGACGGAACACGCGAAGAGGTTATAAGATATATCGATACAATAAGTCCCAACAGCGAACCGGTATATCATCACGTCGATTTTCCGGTACTACAAAATATAGATATTGAAGTTCATTTCACCCCATCGTGGATGAACGAGTATTTCACAAACCAAAAGCTTCAGAAATATTGCAAACAGAATTCCGACTCAGTATTCAAAAACAGAATTAAATTGAGTAATGATTTTGAGGTGGGAGTTCCCACTCTATCATTCAACCGAATATTTATCCTTCTACACATCTACCGTCATCTGTTTGCCGAGGGCGTAGGTCTTAGACAATTACTCGACTATTATATGGTACTCGCTGCCGGATTTAGTCCTAAAGAAAAAGAAGAGACTGTTGCCACATTAAAAGAGCTTCGTCTATATAGTTTTTCTCGTGCAGTGATGTATGTACTGCAAGATGTATTTGCGATGCCCGATAAGTACCTTATTACCCCACCCGATAAAAAGCAGGGAGAGTTTCTCATAAACGAGATTATGCTTGCAGGAAACTTTGGAGCATTCGACAACAGGATGAACAGCAAACTTTACAGCAGAAATCCGCTAATACGTTTCATCTTCAAGAGTAAGCGCAGTTTGCGTTTCCTCAAATACCATCCTATAGAAATAATCTGCAGTCCATTCTTTAGAATATGGCATTTCTTTTGGCGTAAAAGAATTAAAAAACATATACTCAACTCTTCTAAATAAGAAACCTTTAATAAATCATTTAGAATTAATAATGAAAAAAATTCTATCCGTAATACTGTTTTGTTTTGTGGCAACACTTTCTGCGCAAAATCTGTCTTACAGCATCGAGATGAGCGGCATAGCATCAGATGGAGACTACACACCATTCTGGCACATTTCGAACCGACAAGGAATTGGTAGCTTAAACACTCGTAGCGGATATATTCGTGCTGCAATATCAGGAAGCCACAAGTTCAATAATAATTGGTCGGCGACCTACGGCGGCGATATTCTATTTGCCGAGAATCACACATCGACAATAATAGTGCAACAAGCATTTGCCGATATAAATTGGAAGATGTTTACCCTATCATTAGGACAAAAGGAGCGTTGGAGCGGCCTCAGCAACCATCGTCTATCGACAGGCAGCCTCACCGAGAGCGGTAATGCCCGCCCTATTCCACAAATCCGCATCGAAGTTCCTGAATATTGGGATATATTCGGCACTAACGGTTGGTTCACACTACGCGGACATTTGGCATACGGTTGGTTCACCGACGAACATTGGCAAAAAGATTTTGTACCCGAAGACAAACAACGCACAGCAGGCGTACGCTACCATTCAAAAGCTATACATTTTAAGATTGGCAAACAAGAGCGATTCCCGCTGACCTTTGAATTTGGCCTTGATATGGCTGCACAATTTGGAGGTTCGGTATATAATCTCTTTGGTAAGAAAGGAGACAATATGCATCATCCCACACGATTCAGTGACTATTTTAAGATACTGATTCCAACTAAAGGCGATAGTCAGTATCACGGTATGGACCAAGGTAACATTGCCGGCAACCACTTGGGTAGTTGGAGTGGCGCCATCACTTGGACCGATAAACACTGGAAGTTAAGAACCTATTACGACCACGCATTCGACGACCACTCACAAATGTTTTGGGAATATGGTCTTTGGACCGAGCAGTTGGTTGGTATCGAGCTAACCCTAAAAGAGTGTAATTGGATTACAGCAGTAGCAGTTGAATATTTCAATCTAAAAAACCAGGGTGGCCCAATTTATCACGATGCAACAGAAATGATTCCCGACCAGATAAGTTGTAGAGACCGTAACTACAACCACGAGTGGTACAACGGTTGGTTCAACTATGGAATGACCATAGGTACTCCACTTGTGACCTCACCAATATACAACAAAGACCACATCCTCAGCCCATATAACAACCGAGTCGAAGCCTTTCATTTTGGTATAGAGGGACAACCTATAAAGTCTCTTGGTTACAGAGTACTGCTTACAAAATCGAACAACTGGGGTAGCTACGACCATCCTTTTACCGATATCAAAGAAAACCTGTCGGGACTATTCGAGCTAACCTACTCCCCCACTTGGGTAAAAAATTGGAGTGCCACTGCCTCATTTGCATTCGACAATGGCGAGCTATACAACGACAACAGCGGAGCAATGCTCACAATACGAAAGAGTGGAATTATAAACTTCTAAAGAAGAGCTAAAATGAAAAAAATAATACTGATACTACTATCTTCTTTATTTATATGCAGTTGCCAAAAAGAGGATAAGAATGGTGACTTTGGTGGAATGTGGAAACTTTTAGAGATTGAAAAGCCCGATGGCAGCATACAAAATACAAAAGAGAAAAAATATTTTTGGTATGTGCAACTTAAACTTATATGTATAGGTCATCATTATGGACGCTTTCAAAATACAGGAGACTCACTCTTCATACAGATGATAGATCCCAAATGCCCAATTCTCAGAAGTCACGGATTATACAGCAATAGCGAACGTTTCGAAATAATAAAACTCAACCGAAGCAGAATGACGCTGAAATCCGATTCGGTTAAACTGCAATTCCGAAAATTCTAAAAAACAATCGTCTCTGCGGAGACGATTGTTTTCTTCATTAGCGGAGACGATTGTTTTTTCATTAATTTACATTATATTTTTCTTCTAACTTAAGCTTTGCGATTCTTGCGCGTATACCACCGACTTTTCTTTCAAAATATTTCGCTAACTCTTCGAGAGTAATTCCATCGTGCCACATACGTTCGAGTTCCTCGTCATCCTTTACACTCCACGGAGTATAAGCATTAGGATAATCCCGTCTGGTAGCCTCTACCGAGTACTGCGGTTCACCCTTTAAACGCTTATAAGCCTTTAGATAGCGTTTCAACCTCTTTATATCCTTATCCGAGAGATAAGGCAAACGCCGAATATCCATATTATCGGTAAGGTCACAGAGTTTCACCGCTGTAGCCAATTTGTTTCGTGAGACACGCCCAATGAACCTATCGTACGTTTCGTCGCCCCTCCTTGTTACAGCATCTACTGCATCAATTATACCATCGGGAAATCCCTCGGCCTTCAATTGCGACAGCGTCCAACTGCTATCCTCGACAACATCGTGCAATATGCCCACAATACGCTCTTCGTCGCACCCTCCCATTGCCATCACACGCAAAGGATGTTCTATGTAAGGTCGGCCCGCTTTGTCGGTTTGTCCCTCGTGTGCCTCGATAGCAATCTCCAATGCCCGCTGTAAGAGTTCGTCCATAATCAACAGGTGGGAAGATCAATCTTCTCTAACTTATATCCAAGTCTCTTAAGCTCAATTGCTGCACCTATACGATACATAACCTTTACGGTGCGTGCAAAAGTATAATACGCCATAGGACTCTGCGGTTCGATATTTTCACGTCTGATAAGTGTCAACGCCGAGTAAGCACAACGGCGCATCATCTCCTCAATCTCCTTAGTATATGCCGAATCAAGAGAGAATCCTATAATATCACGGATAATATGTTCGTCCATATCATCGAACCCGTCGACACCATAGAAAGACGTATACCCATCATTGCAGTGCAGTTCCCAATCCTTGTCCCACAGATTGGCAACTGCCATACCAACATACCCCGCCCAAGCAACAGCCACTGTAGGATATTGGTTCATCTGCGTTACTGCATCGGCCATATAGTCGAGAGCAAGCGCCTCCCATCGTCCCTCAACATCTTCGGACGAAAGAAGCACCCCATCAAGCAATTTATAGTTTGTACATAATTTTAGAAGTTCGTCCTGCAGACGCTTCTCATAATCGCGCAGATATTCGGTCTGTTCCATTATTCACTTTTATTCAAAATAATTAAAGCCGCCAACACCCCGGGTACCCACCCACATAGTGTCAGTAAAGCAACAATCAGAATCGAACCACACCCCTTATCAAGAACTGCAAGCGGTGGGAAAAATATAGACAGAATAACTCTTATTAAAGACATTTTCAGAAATATTACGTTAACACCCCTTTGCTACACCCTCGATAATCTTGACTATAGTCATAACTGCCTTCTCCATCACCTGTACCGAAACAAACTCATAACGGCTATGGAAATTAATTCCACCTGCAAAGAGATTGGGACAAGGCAATCCCATAAACGAAAGCTGTGCGCCGTCGGTACCTCCACGAATAGGCTTAACACGAGGCTGTACCCCTGCCTGCTGCATTGCGCTCTTGGCAAGTTCTATGATAAACATCTTTGGTTCAACCATTTCGCGCATATTTCTGTACTGTACCTTAAGGTCAAGTGTTACTGTTCCATCACCGTAGCGGTTGTTAATTTGTTGAGCCACTTCGCCCATAAATTTCATTCTACGCTCAAAAATATCCTTGCTATGGTCGCGTATAATATACGACACCGACGCCGAGTCCACACCACCGTTTATACCCATAAGATGATAGAATCCCTCGTACCCCTCGGTACACTCGGGCGACTCCTCGGCAGGAACAGCCTCAACGATAGCATTTGCCACACGCAGTGCATTCAGCATCTTGCCCTTTGCATATCCGGGATGCACATTGCGTCCCTGAATATTGAATGTCGCACTACCCGCATTAAAATTCTCGAACTCAATTTCGCCCTCGCAGCTTCCATCAACCGTATATGCCCAATCGCATCCAAACAGAGGTACGTCGAATTTATGTGCACCGCGACCTACCTCCTCGTCGGGATTAAAAGCAATGCGTACCTTACCGTGCTCAATCTCGGGGTGCTGTTGCAGATAAGCAATAGCCGATACAATCTCGGCAATTCCGGCTTTATCATCGGCACCTAACAGAGTGTGTCCATCGGTAACAACAAGGTCGTGCCCAACATAATCCTTTACCTCGGGAAAATCGGCAGTCGAGAGCACAATACCGGCATCGCCGTCGAGAACAATATCACCGCCATCGTATGCCTCAACAACACGAGGTTTCACATCTTTTCCGCTCATATCGGGACTTGTATCCAAATGCGCGATAAAGCCTACAGTAGGAAGTTCTCGGCTGCAATTTGCAGGCAAAGTAGCATAAAGGTAACCCTTATCATCAAGGACAATCTCGGTAAGCCCCATCTCCCGAAGTTTCTGCTCAAGATAACGCGCAAAGACAAACTGGCCTTCGGTAGTAGGAACAGAAACCGCCTCATCGTCCGACTGTGTATCAAATTTCACATACTCCATAAAACGTTGGAGCATCTTATCCTTAATCTCACTCATAGTATATATAAATTTAGGTTTCACAAAATATTCTGCTAAAATAGTGATTATTCACTAAAAAGCAAAACATAAATAGTCGGTTTTTATTTTTCATAATGAGCAAGACGTTAATCTTAACTCGATTGGGAGATTTTTATACAGTTTCTTAAGAATTTACAACAAACCATTATGCACGAAACTTGTTTAGACAACAAATAACCATAACTAATCATATATGAAAATAGCATCAATCAAAGGACGTGAGATACTCGACTCACGCGGCACACCCACCATCGAAGCCGAAGTAACACTGGAAGACGGCACACGCGCCTGTGCCTCGGTACCATCAGGAGCATCCACCGGTGAGAACGAAGCTATAGAACTTCGCGACAACGAATCCTCGCGTTACAACGGCAAAGGAGTACGCTGTGCCATCAGTCACATCAACCACAGGATTGCCCCGGCTCTCATAGGCAGAGACGCATTCCGGCAGCGCAGTATCGATGCCACCCTCATAAGACTGGACGGCTCTGAGAATAAACATCGTTTGGGTGCCAACGCTATTCTTGGAGTCTCATTAGCTGTGGCCCACGCAGCAGCAAAAGCATCGCATCTGCCACTCTATCGTTATATAGGCGGTTCCAACGCCCATATACTCCCCGTACCAATGATAAACATCATAAATGGCGGACGTCACTCCGACGCCCCTATAGCCTTTCAGGAATTTATGATACGTCCCATCGGAGCAAAGTCGCTTCACGAAGCCATAAGAATGGGTTCCGAGGTATTCCATAGTCTTAAACAGGTGATTCGCAATCGCGGACTAAGCACCGCAGTAGGCGACGAAGGCGGCTTTGCTCCTAATTTCAAAAGTATCGAAGATGCGCTCGACAGCATCACTTACGCCATAGAGTCGGCAGGATACAAGCCCGGCAAAGAGATAAGCATTGCTCTCGACTGTGCCGCCTCGGAGTTCTACAGCGACGACCGATACAATTACACCCTTTTCCAACCGGAAGTCAAAAGTCGAACCTCGTCGCAGCAGGTCGACTACCTTTCCAGACTTGTCGGTGCCTACCCCATCGACAGCATCGAAGATGGAATGTCGCAGAACGATTGGGAAGGATGGGGCGAACTCACCTCTTCTCTCGGCAATCGCTGCCAACTTGTTGGTGATGACCTATTTGTAACCAATATCCGCTATCTGCGCCGAGGCATAGAGCAGCAATGCGGCAATGCCATACTCATAAAACCCAATCAAATAGGCACTCTTAGCGAGACACTCGACGCAATAGAATATGCCAAGCGCAACGGCTACGCAACCATCATCAGTCACCGTTCGGGCGAGACCGAAGATTGCACAATAGCCGATATTGCCGTAGCGACCAACGCAGGACAGATAAAAACAGGTTCAATGAGTCGTGGTGAACGCACTGCAAAGTACAACCGCCTTATACGCATCGAAGAGGAGCTGCAAGAGGTAAGCCACTACCCTTTCGACCGACAGATAAGCGCCTTATTGGAATTTGAGACTGATTAAAAGATTATTAAAGCATCTAAGACCTGTAAAAAACGCAGCCCGGCAAATTTTTTGCCGGGCTGCGGTGGTCAAAAACAAACAATCCACATCAAGCGACAATCTTAAGCCTGCGCAGATATTCCATAATAGCATTCTCTATAAGGGCGTGTCCCTCGTCATTGGGATGTATTCCATCGTCACACAAATACTCGAAATGGTTCCTTTTCTCAAGGAAAACCGATGTTATATCAATTACAGGAACCTGCTTCTGCACACCCAAACGAAAAATCTCCATATTATATCTTTCGTGCCAACGGTCGAGATTCATAATAGAACCATTCAGCCATCGCAGGATATTATCGGCATTAAGTCCTTTAGATAAATGACGGAAGAATTTCTCGGGGTCGAGAATAGGGAGTGACAAGAGCACCGGACGCGCCCCAAGTCCTCTTACCTTATCAATAGCTTCGCTATACAACCTTACAAAATTATCAAGTGTCACAGCCGGATAATGTATTGCATCGGGAGCATTAGAAATAGCCTCCCAATTATAGTTACAATCATTGCCGCCATACTCAAAAAGTACATAATCCGACTTCATAATTCTATCGGTATACCTATCAATAAATTTCATAGCTTGTTCGACAGTACTACCGAAGCGAGCGAAATTTTCGACCTCGATGCCTAAATTTCTGCGGCAACGTGCAGCAAATCCCATATCACTTATTTTATACTTTACTGCTCCTTCCAAAGAATTCTTTTTGTCGATAACGATACCTTTCATCACCGAATCACCAAAACCACATACCGTTTTTAATCTCATTTTTTCCTGTTTTTAGTTATTTTGACGCAAAGGTAGGGTTCTCATACAACGAGCTGAAATTTTAGGGACTACAGCCCTATATAGTGGACAAAATAACGAATTAGGGGTCAAATTCTGCAATTAGGGGCGAAATTTGGTGTGTAAATTCTATCTTTTTATACTTTTATACCCTAACATCATACTCTCATAGGACTATTTTGTAGCATCTTCAATTTAAGTGTAATTGTTACAAAGTCAATATCAACTATACCTGCGATTATTTTAGTGTATACTCTTCTAAGCTCTCTTATAAAGAGACAAATCCCGACAAACAAAATACAAAAAAACTCCTCCACCGAGAATCTCGGTGGAGGAGTTTTGGGTGGGTAAGCTACCTACATCGCGCCGCTACAACCAACTACCTTTGCTGCGGTCAAGCCCTGGAGGATTCGCTAGGAGCTGGCCGTATAGGACTTACCCATATTTCTGTGTATATATCATCAAATTTAAAAGAAAGTCTTATCTGCAATAGGACATTGATGCTGCATCTCAAACAAGACCATCTTTCATTTAAATAAAGGTCGCTACCAATGTTTTGCGGTGCAAAGATAGCAATTATTTCTTATTCCACAAACATACAACTGCAAATATTTTACACACACAATATCATTTAATCAAAAATCACACTCTCTATAATAATTAAGAAAACAAAAAACAGTATCTTTACAGCAAAATTATAACATTAACACAAAACATTATCAAATGAAGAAAATTTTACTTTCACTATTCTGCCTTATTGCTATTGCAGCAAATGCGCAGACAGGGAATCTGCTCCAGAACTCTAGTTTTGAGGAGTGGAGCGAGAACCTCCCCAACGGTTGGGCAACATTAAAAGCAACCAATGCCACAGTAGAACAATCGAGCGATGCACACAGCGGCAGTAGCTCAGTAGTAGTAAAAGGCGCCTCAAATAACAGGCGTTTCACCTCAGGCAGCTACACCCTCGAGGCAGGTACCTACACTATCAGCGGTTACTTCAAAGCAAATGGCGAGGAAGCCGGTCACTACCGCTTAGGCTACATCAAACTAAAGGACAGCGTTGTAGTAGATTCACAAAAAGACTACATCTACGATGACACCCCTGCACAAGCAGCAACAAGCGAATGGAAAGAGGAGACCTTCACCTTCACATTGGATACAATAACCGAGATTGCCGTAAACATTATGAATAACAAAAACGGCAAAGGAGCATCATTCCTTGTCGATGATGTTACACTGGTAGCCGGCGAGAGCGAGGGCGGCGAAGACGGAGGCGAAGAGCCCGAGCAACCCACCGAGGTAAGCACTATTGCCGAAGTTCTTGCAGCAGGCGCAGGTGATGCAGCCGTTAAAGGTACAGTTATTGCGACCTACGCACGCGGATTCCTTGTAAACGACGGCACAGGCACCATCCTCGTATACCTTGGTAGCGACAAAGGCCACGCCGAGGGTGATGTTGTCACAGTAAGCGGTGAAACAAGCCTCTACGGCGGACTATTGCAGTTTGCAGCAGGTTCCACAGTCGAGAAGAGCGGCACAGCATCAGTAAGCCACCCCACCCCCGCTACAATGACAGGCGCACAGCTCGACGAATACCTCGAGAGCCCCGTAATAAAATATGTCGAGTACACAGGAACACTAAACATCAACGGTAACTACTACAACATAGCAGTTGAAGGTGCAGCAACAGCCATCGCCAGCATACAGTATCCCAAAGAGGGCATTGTAAACGCAACAAGTGGTGCAGTAGTAAAGGTGACAGGCTACACCATTGGAGCAAGCAGCGGAAAATATGTCAACACAATGGCAGTTAAGGTAGAGGTAATTGAGGAGGGCGAGCCCGAGCAACCCACCGAGGTAAGCACCATCGCCGATGTTATTGCATCAGGAGCAGGCGATGCAGCCGTCAAGGGTACCATCATAGCAACATACGCACGCGGATTCCTTGTAAACGATGGCACTGGCACCATCCTCGTATATCTTGGCAGCGATAAGGGCTATGCCGAGGGCGACATTGTCACAGTAAGCGGCGCAACAAACATCTACGGTGGACTATTGCAATTCGGTACCAACCCCACAGTCGAGAAGAGCGGTACAACATCGGTTAGCCATCCTACCCCGACAACAATGACAGGCGCACAACTCGACGAATACCTCGATAGCCCCGTAATAAAATATGTCGAGTACACAGGAACACTCACAATCAACGGTAACTACTACAACGTAGCAGTTGAGGGTGCATCAACCGCAATAGGCAGCATACAATATCCTAAAGAGGGCGTTGTAACAGTACAGAGTGGCACAGTAGTAAAGGTAACAGGCTACACCATTGGCGCAAGCAGCGGCAAATATGTCAATACAATGGCAATTAAGGTTGAGGCCGAAGAAGGTGACACTCAGCCCGACGAGCCCCTTGTTGGCAGTGTTAGCGATGCCCTCGCAGCATACGTTGACGGCAAGCAGATTCAGGCAACCGTAACAGGTTACATTGTAGGAGCAGTCAACGGCGCAGTAGAGACAGGTTGTGAGTTCGGCAGCACCGAGGTAGCGACAAACATCCTCATCGCCGACAATGCCGATGAGAGCGACTACACCAAGTGCCTTATCATACAGCTTCCCAAAGGCGACATTCGCAGCGCCCTCAACCTTGCCGACAATGCCGAGAACTATAAAAAACAGATAAAAATATCGGGAAGCCTCGAGACCTATTTCAAAACAGCAGGTCTTAAATCAATTACCGAGTATGAGTTTACCGGCGTAACAGGTATCGAAAGTTTAGAAAACGAATCGGGCGAGAAAGTCATCTACGACCTAACCGGACTCCGAGTAGATACCATTACAAAGGCAGGAATCTACATCGTCAATGGCAAAAAGACTTTAGTCAAGTAATAAAATCATTTACGATATTTCAGGCAGTGTGCAATTTTTAGCACACTGCCTTTTTTAGAAGCTGTTTAAATTTATGTCCTTGAAATTTTTATAGGTCTTTTTTAGGATGTTTTTTCATTTTTCAAAGGCGCATAGCGGGCTATGTAACTGCGAAAAAGGAGAAAACAGACAAAAAAGAGCATAAAAAGGCAAGCACAACTCGCGGTCAATGTAATCATTTTTTTCGAAAGAAATTTAAACAGTTTCTTATTGGTAGATAATAAGAACTATTGGTTTTGCGGTTGCAAGCTACCTAATGAGAGGTAGTTGTACTTTCATTACTTTATATTCGTCCCTTACTGTTTTTAAGTGAAAAAATCGCAGAATTTGCAATTATCTTAGAATTAAACGGTTATTCGGATTGCTTGAAAATTGGGTAACGAGATAGCAACCGTTCGTATTTCTGAGTTCTTCATTGTTATGCTTCAATGTGATAACTCT
>JAGBBX010000018.1 GCA_017938245.1 Bacteroidaceae bacterium | reverse complement strand
GCATTTTACGTTAAGATTTTCGTGCGCAGAGCCTTTTGCCTACTTTTCGTCGGCACGAAAAGTAGGAGAAAAATAACAATGAAAGGCTGAATTTAGCAAACAAGCCTAAATGAGAGACTGAAAAAGTTTTACCGGACACCTATAATTACTCATAAACAAAAACCTCGAGAAAAAATCTCGAGGTTTTTGTTTATCCCCTTGTGCGCAACTGCCAAAAAGCAACGGCGGCTGCTGCCGCCACATTAAGCGAATCGACACTGTGGTGCATAGGGATGCGCACCACATAATCGGCCGAGGCAATTACACTCGGGGCAAGACCGTCGCCCTCGGTGCCCATAATTATCGCGAGGCGCGGCTCGGCACACAGTTTCTCATCGTCTATTGAGACCGAGTTGTCGGTGAGTGCCATTGCAGCAGTGCGGAATCCAAGCGCGCCCAGCGACTCGACAGGCTCGTCTATCCACGTCCAGGGAACAAGAAAAACCGAACCCATTGAGACACGCACAGCACGACGGTTCAGCGGGTCGCACGATGTGCGTGTAAGAAGTACGGCATCTATTCCCAGCGCTGCTGCCGAACGGAATATTGCACCGATGTTTGTTGTATCCACTACCCCGTCAATAACCACGACGCGACGAGCATCGCGACACACTGCATCGATAGATTTTTCCTCGGGACGACGCATTGCGCACAGCACTCCGCGTGTGAGGGTGTAGCCTGTGAGCGCGGCAAGAAGTTCGCGACTGCCTGTATAGACAGGAATATCGCCTGCGCGAGCAATAATATCGGCTGCATCGCCTGTAATATGCTTATGCTCGCACAGAAGAGCCAATGGTTCATATCCTGCGTCGAGCGCAACGTTTATAACCTTAGGACTCTCGGCTATAAAAATTCCCCTCTCATCGTCGACACACCTGCGCAACTGCGCCTCGGTGAGCGACGAAAAAATCTCTACTCCCGGATGTGTGAGTGTTGTTATCTCAATTATCGGCATCTTTCAATGTTTTTGTCATATAATAGGCATCGCGCGCATCGCCGTTGGCAAGCAGAATAACTCCGCAACGCTTGAATCCATACTTTTGCAGAATGTGGTGCATAATGCAATTATCGCGGTGTGTGTCGATGCGCAACGTATCGGTGCGCTCAAAAGCCCAATCGAGCATCATACGGGCAAGGCCGCCACCCGGCTCAGCAACAGCAATACGATGAATTACATAATAGGGGCTATCGTCGGGCCACTCGCCGTCGTAAATAACAGAATATGTAGGGTCGGGACCCGGAATAAAAGCCATCGTAGCAAGAATTGCGCCCTGCTCGTCGCAGACGACATAGGAGACACCCGACTGAATATCGCGCCCCACAACCTCTTCCGAAGGGTAGTCACTACCCCACTGATGCATATTTCCGCTGCGACGCATAATAGCCTTTGCCGCCTCGAAAATATCCATCAACAGGGGTATATCGTCGTATGTTGCCTTCCTGATTATCATTTTGCATTTGCTTTACGTGCAATTGCCATAAGTTCGCGAGAAATGTGACAATAACCATCGGGGTTCTTGTCGAGGTAATCCTGATGATACTCCTCGGCACGATAGAAATTTTTCAGTTCAAGAACCTCTACCACCATTGGAGCATCAAGCGTCTGCGCTACTTCCCGACACACCTGCTCAATCACAGGTAGTTGCGAAGAGTCGCAATAATATATTCCTGTGCGGTAACGTGTCCCGACATCGCCTCCTTGACGGTTGAGCGACGTAGGGTCTATTGAACAGAAATATAGCTTTAGAAGGAACTCTAAACTTACGACCGAAGCATCGTACACAACACGTACCGTCT
Organism: Bacteroidaceae bacterium; assembly: GCA_017938245.1. Classification (GTDB taxonomy): domain Bacteria; phylum Bacteroidota; class Bacteroidia; order Bacteroidales; family Bacteroidaceae; genus HGM04593. The sequence continues at coordinate 73,946 of JAGBBX010000018.1, read as the reverse complement.
CGGCATATCCTGTAGTATCGGTATACACCTGCTCGTATGTCGGGTTAGATATATCGCCATTAGCATAGCCAACCTCGGTAGAGTACACACCGTTTATCTGCTTAAGAAAATGCTGTGTACCCCAAAAGCAACCACCTGCAAAGTATATCTCATTCATATTATCCACAATGGAAATATTTACGTACAAGTTCTAACATTTTCTCTTTATCACCACCGATAGAGGCGCGCAGAGCGGCATCGTCATACGAGCGCAGACGTTTTATTATACCGTCAATCATTGCAGGACTGAATACGTTATGCTCCTCGAACACTGCACGTTGACGCTGCAAACAATCGGCCGAAGCAACGCAACTGTCGGGCAGTTGTGCCAACAGAGCCAATTTATCGGCATTCTCCTTTTGGTGGATATTCACATTCACGTAGGTGCGCTCGGCAATTTCAAGGGCATTATCGAGCTCAAAGCCGTAGCGACAAGCAACAGCAAGCCCCGCAATCAACTGATAAATATCGGCCGAGCCATCGGGCGAGCGCATCTCCACTGTCTGCTTTTGTGTTGTGTCATAGTTGCTATCCTCTTCAAGCGGATTGGCTATGCGGCACATATCGCTCTTGGCAGCCCACCCCAACGGCACACGCACAAGCACCGAGCGATTGCGGTCGCCCCAACAGATGTTGGTGGGCGCCTCCTGATGTGGCACAAGGCGGAAATAAGATGTCGGATTGGTATTTCCGAATGCAGTGATTGAGGGGGCAAGCTCCATCATTCCTGCAATGGCGCGACGAGCCGCCTCGGAGAGCACACCGCCATCGAGCATACAGTTCTTGCCATCCTTCATAATGCGCATATGCACGTGCAGACCCGAGCCGGCCTTCCCTGCTGTAATCTTGGGAGCAAAGGTAATATCGTAGCCATATTTAAAGGCAAGATTGCGAATAATCCATTTTGCAATCATCAGTTGGTCGGCAGCACGACAGGCGTCAACCGGCAAGAACTCAATCTCGTTCTGTTCATATATAAGACCGTCAATAGTGAAGTTACCCACCTCGGAGTGCCCATATTTTATCTCGCCGCCGGCCTGCGCAATATAGGCCATACACTCGGTGCGAAACTCATTGAATTTTGCGTATGGTGCCGACTCGTGATAACCCTTTTGGTCGGTGGCAGGGAAAAGTCCCTCGTCGGGAGCAATCACATAATACTCAAGCTCGCCCATCGCCTGAAATTCCATCCCTGTAACCTCGTTAAATGCCCTGCACGCCTTACGCAGAGTATTCTCGGGCGAGCTTTCGAGCGGCTCACCATCCTTGTTAAAATAAGAGCAGAGCATCGAGAGTGTGGGAATCTGTGCAAAGGGATCGAGGAAAGCTGTCGAGAATCGTGGCAACACATAAAGGTCACTGCTGCCCGCCTCGATAAAAGGGAAAAGGCTGGAGCCATCGACTCTCTCGCCACAGGTTAGTATCGCATCAAGATAAGCTGCATTGTTAATGACAAAATTCAGTGTCTTTAGTCGACCATCACCCGCGGGATACATAAAATTGACCATACGCACACCATTCTCGGCAATGTAACGTACAATATCGGCCTTTGTAAACTCTCGGCAAGGCTTACCAAGATAGGCCACCACCCTGTTAGGGTTCATCTCTAATTCCTTGTTCATAGTATTTTGTTTTTATTAATTACACAATTAGAACTATATCTTCTAACACTCTATACTGTTTAATAAATCTAAAAGGCAGTTGCTTATGAGGCAAAAATAGTATTTTTAGTTTTAAAATAAAAGTTATGTAGAGTATCTTTGTAGGCAGTCAAAAAATAATGTATGGAAAAGAGAGTATTCAAGATTGACGCAAGCGCTTCACTCATCTTGGAGGGTGGAGGTATGCGAGGTGCCTTTACAGCAGGTGTCCTCGATAATCTTATGGATAGAGGGATACGTTTCCCATATATAATCGGCGTCAGTGCCGGTGCTTGCAACGCACTTTCCTATATGTCGCATCAACGTGGACGCTCTAAATACAGCTACACGAAACTGATGGAGCAGTATAAATACATCGGCCTTAAGAAACTGCTATTTGGTGGCAATATAATGGATTTTAATCTGCTGTTCCACAAATTCCCCGAGAAGATATACCCCTACGACTATAAAAAACTTGCCGATGCACCCGAGCGTTTCGAGATGGTTACCACAAGCTGTCGCAGCGGCAATGCCTGCTACTACGACGAGAAAAACGACCCTAAGCGCATCATTGACATTGTAAAGGCATCGAGCAGTATGCCATTCGTTGCTCCCATAGTATATGTCGATGGAGAACCAATGATGGACGGCGGTATTGCCGACTCCATTCCTCTTGAACGTGCGCACTCGCTTGGATACAAGAACAGTCTTGTGGTACTCACACGTAACAAAGGCTACCGCAAGCCATCGAAAGGCACTTCGGTACCATTCTTTATGTACCGCAAATATCCCAATCTGCGTAATGCTATTACCGAGCGCAATGCAATGTATAACAGACAAGTGGAGCTTGTCGAAGAGTATGAAAGCCGAGGCGATATTACGGTGATACGCCCTGTGAGTCCCATTCAAGTGGGACGAATGGAGCGTAATCCACAAAAGCTGTTGGATTTATATAACGAGGGATATAACTGCGCAGAAGCAATTGAGTTTATACAGTAACAGCAGTTTATAAATATAGTGACAGCGTTTCCAAATGGAAACGCTGTCACTATATTTATTGGGTAAGTTTTTATGCCTTGCGACTAACTACATTCTTTAGGAAGTCCATAATAAGAGGACTGGGATGAAGCACTGTGCTTGAATACTCGGGATGATACTCAACACCAATGAACCAATCGAGCGAGGGAATCTCTACTACCTCGACAAGACCGCTCTCGGGGTTTACACCGCTGCACATCATACCGGCCTTCTCGAACTCGGCAGTATATGCATCGTTAAACTCGTAACGGTGACGATGGCGCTCGACAATCTTATCGGTGCCGTATGCCTCATACACCTTACTACCGGGTGTGAGATTACAGTTGTAACCACCCAGACGCATAAGGTCGCCATTATTTGCAATAGCCTTCTTCTCCTCCATCATATCTACAACAGGATATGCTGTCTTAGGATCGATATCCGAGCTATTGGCATCGGCATAACCAAGCACATTACGGGCAAACTCAATTACCATTGCGTGCAATCCCAAACAGATACCGAGTGTTGCAAGATTATTCTCGCGGCAATATTTCACTGCTGCAATCTTACCATCGAGACCACGCTGTCCGAATCCCGGGCAGATGACATATCCGTCCATTCCGGCAAGCATCTCGGCTACATTGTTGTCATTAATCTTCTCACTATCGATGAAGTGACATTTAACCTTGCTGTCGTGATATACACCCGACTGTGAAAGGCTCTCGTAGAGGCTCTTATAAGCGTCGCGAAGGTCATATTTTCCAACAAGACCAATGTTTACCTCGCGGCTTGCGTTGTTACGACGCTCGATGAAAGTGCGCCAGGGCACAAGTCCCGGAGTTTCGCCAACCTCCATTCCAACAAGACGAAGGATAGCAGAATCCAATCCCTGCTCCTGCATTCTGATGGGCACCTCGTAGATAGAGGGAACGTCCGGACTGTGAACCACACAATCGGGCTGAACGTTACAGAAGCTTGCCACCTTGCGCATAAGAGCCGCGTCAAGATCGTGCTCGGCACGAAGAACAAGCACATCGGGCTGAATACCGAGGCTCTGCAACTGCTTCACGCTGTGCTGTGTAGGCTTTGTCTTAAGCTCACCTGCCGCCGAGAGATAGGGAACCAAAGTAAGATGCACACAAACGGCACGTTTGCCAAGCTCCCACTTTAGCTGACGGATAGCCTCGAGATAAGGAAGACCCTCAATATCTCCTACCGTACCACCAATCTCGGTGATTACAAAGTCGAGATCCTCTTTTTTGCTTACAAGAAGCATACTGCGCTTAATCTCGTCGGTGATATGCGGAACAACCTGCACAGTCTTTCCAAGATAGTCGCCACGACGCTCTTTTTCTATTACCTCGCGATAGATGCGACCTGTTGTGAATGTATTCCAACGGGTTGTTTTAATATCGGTGAAGCGCTCGTAGTGTCCCAGGTCGAGGTCGGTCTCACGACCATCGATGGTCACATAGCACTCGCCGTGCTCATTGGGATTCAGTGTACCCGGGTCTACATTTATGTAGGGGTCGAACTTCTGAATAGTGATATTGTACCCACGAGCCTGCAACAGCTTGCCTATTGATGAGGAGATAACTCCTTTTCCAAGTGAGGAGGCAACACCTCCGGTCACGAAAATATACTTTGTGTCAGCCACGGTATAAAAATTTAAAAAACGGTTCTTAATCAATCAAAAAAAGTTTCTGACACACCGACAATGATAATCATTGTCAATTGTCAAAAACCGGGCCTGTGCAACAGTAGCGCAACTCTTAAACATTCAGCCAACAAATTATCCGATGAATTATAGCACGAAAGAAAATACGCACCATTCTCAGACTCTTTTTAAAGGCTGCGAGGCGTCGCCCTAAAATTGCTGCCCTGCAAAGATAAGAAAGAAAATTTACAAAGAAACTACAATGAATAAAAAAATATGCACGCAAAAGATATTTTTTTCATCATTGCTGCAACAGGCGTCAAACGGCATTGACAAGCATATTTCGGTGCTGCTATTTGTGACGCGATGCAAGTTCTTCCTCAATATCCTTGATTGTAAATCCCATCTGCTCGTTCAGCACTAACAAATGATAAATAAGGTCGCTTGCTTCGTAGAGATAGCGTTCTCTGTTTCCATCGATAGCCTCAATGACTGTTTCTACAGCCTCTTCGCCAACCTTCTGTGCAATTTTATTTGTACCTTTATTAAACAGATAGGTGGTATAAGAGCCTTCGGGCATATCGGTGTGACGCTGCTGTATAACCTCTTGCAGCTTACGTATAAAGCCCTCGTTATCGGGAGTATCGAAACAAGCGGTTGTGCCTCGGTGACAGGCAGGCCCTACAGGATGGCCCATAAGAAGCAACGTGTCGTTGTCGCAGTCGGGATACATAGCTACAACCTCGATAAAGTTACCGCTTGTCTCACCCTTTGTCCACAGAGTGCCACGCGAACGGCTGTAGAATGTAGCCTTGCCTGTTGCTAAAGTTTTTTCAAACGCCTCGCTATTCATATATGCCACCATAAGAACCTTAAGTGTAGCACTATCCTGCACTACCACAGGCAGCAGTCCATCGGTGTTCTTTGATAAATTAAAATCGGAAAATTTCATATTTTATATTCTTTATATATTCTGTCTATAATCTTACTTTAATACCACGCTCGTGCAGTTGTCGTTTCAGTTCGCCGACGGTAATCTCGCCATAATGAAAAATACTTGCCGCAAGAGCCGCATCGGCACGACCCTCTGAAAGTACCTTGTAAATATCATCGACCGAGCCGGCGCCACCCGATGCTATTACAGGTATGGACAGTTGCTGCGCGAGGGAGTCGAACAGTTCGCAAGGATAACCGTCTCGTGTGCCGTCGTGATCCATCGATGTGAGCAAAATCTCGCCTGCACCACGCTCCTCCCCCTCGCGCGCCCAAGCAAAAAGTTCGCGCTCGGTAAGTTTGCGTCCTCCGTGAGTGGTTATGAGCCATCTGTCATCCACTCTTTTGGCATCTATTGCAAGCACCACAAACTGACTGCCATATTTCGAGGCAATCTCGTCTATGAGTCGGGGATTACGCACCGCAGCACTGTTTATCGAGATTTTATCGGCACCAACGTCGAGCAGGCGCGCTGCATCGTCGATAGAAGAGATTCCACCACCCACTGTAAAAGGAATGTTTATATTACGTGCAATCCTCTCGACAAGCGAAGTGAAAGTATTGCGTCCCTCGACGGTAGCACTTATATCGAGATAGACAAGTTCGTCGGCTCCTTGCGCTGCATACATTTTGCCCAATTCAACAGCATCACCGACATCTTGCAGTCCGACAAAGTTTACACCTTTTACGGTGCGTCCCTCCTTTACATCGAGGCAAGGTATTATTCGTTTAGCAACCATCTTTCAAGTTCTTTTAAAGTGATACGCCCCTCGTAAATTGCCTTTCCAATTATTGCCGCACGCACGCCACATTCACGCGCACGTTTAAGGTCGTCCATCGACGAGACACCGCCGCTAAGAGTTACATCCACCATTGGAAAGCGCTGTTGCAGTTGTTCATACAGCGGCAGATTTGGCCCCTGCAACATTCCGTCGCGACTGATATCGGTGCATATAAGCTGTGACAAATTGTAAGGTAAGAATTTCTCGACAAGTTCCTCGACACCCATTCCACCATCTTTCAGCCAACCGTGAGTAGCCACGCGACCATCCCTGATATCGGCACCTAAGATAACACGCGAGGCACCATACTCCTGCAACCACTGTGCAAATAGTTCGGGGTTGTCGACAGCCACACTGCCACAGATGACACGAGACGCGCCCGCATCAACAACCTGCTGCATAGCCACCGAGTCCTTTATTCCTCCGCCCCACTCTACATCGAGCCCCGTTGCTGCCACCACCTTCTCCAGTGTACTAAGATTGCAAGGAGCCTTAGCCTTCGCACCGTCAAGGTCGACAATATGCAGGCGACGCACACCGCAATCGGCATATCTGCGTGCCATATCAACAGGCTCGGCGTCATATATTTTTGTCTGTCCATAGTCGCCCTGTGTAAGACGCACACAGCGACCGTCTATTAAATCTATTGCGGGTATAAGTTCCATTATCCTATCTTCAAGAAATTTCTTATTATCATTTCTCCAATATCGCCACTCTTTTCGGGGTGAAATTGAGTACCGTAAAAGTTACCCTTTGCCAATGCGGCTGCAAACTCCCGTCCATTGGAAGAACGAGCTATACAGGCATCGCACAGGTCGGGTGCATACGAGTGAACAAAATAGACAAACTCACCCTCTTTTATACCATCGAATAGCGGAGAACGCAGTTCGCTTATACTGTTCCACCCCATATGAGGCACCTTTATTCCTTGCTCTTTATCGGGCAAGAAACGGCGTACATCGGTATCGAAAATACCCAAGCAAGGGACATTGCCCTCCTCGCTGTAGCGGCACATAAGTTGCATACCGATGCAGATACCGAGCACCGGTCGGGTGAGTCCTTTTATAACCTCGATAAGTCCTCGTTCACGCAATTTCTCCATTGCCGATGAGGCCTCGCCCACACCGGGGAGCAGCACAGCATCGGCCGACGATATTACAGCTGCATCGCTTGTAACACAATACTCTGCACCTATACGCTCTATTGCATTGCACACCGAGCGCAGATTTCCTGTATCGTAATCTACTATCGCTATCATAGTACCCCCTTGCTGCTCGGCAGCTCGTAGCTGAACGGTTCGCGCTTTATTGCCATACGAAGCGCCCTTGCAAAAGCTTTAAAGATTGCCTCGGCAATGTGATGGTTATTCTCGCCCTTAGCCGAGACATACATATTGCAGCACATTGCCGCCGATAACGACTTAAAGAAGTGTTTGAACATCTCGGTGGGGACATCGCCCACATATTCACGTGTAAAGGTAACATCCCAATCAAAGTCTATACGGCCGCCAAAATCCATCAACACCATTGCCCGCGCCTCGTCCATAGGAAGCACAAAACCGTAACGTCCTATTCCTCGTTTATCGCCAAGCGCCTTTAGGATAGCCTCACCAAGCACAATGGCAATATCCTCCATTGTATGATGCTCGTCAACATTAAGGTCGCCTATTGCCTTTACCTTCAGCGATACACCTGCGTGATGCACAATCTGGTCTATCATATGATTAAGGAAACTGAGTCCTGTATCAACCGACGACTCTCCTTTTCCATCAAGGTCTATGGTAATTTCAATATCGGTCTCTATTGTTTTGCGCACGATTGTCGCCTGGCGCTCACTGCAACGCAGAAACTCGGCAATCTCGCGCCAACTATCGGTGACGAGCACACAGACATCGGCATACGGCAGTGTCGCGAGTTCCTTTTTTCGCACCTCGTCGGCAGTGTAAAAAATTGCCTTTGCGCCTAAATTCCGCGCAAGTTCAACATCGGTCAGTCGGTCGCCAATGACAAACGAAGAGGCGAGCGAATAGTTGCCATCCATATATTTACCGAACATTCCTGTCCCAGGCTTGCGATTAGGCGAGCCATCCGACGGATAGTGGCTGTCTATCAGTTGGTCGGCGAACTCGACCCCCTCGCCACGCAATGTATCGAGCATCTTATTGTGTATAATATCGAATCTATCCTGTGGATTGGCATCTGTGCCCAATCCATCCTGATTACTGGCAAGAACAAGTTCGTAGTCGCCCTCGGCAATACGCGAGAGAGCGCCAATCACACCCGGCATAAATTGCAGCTGTTCCAAGCTGTCGACCTGCTCGGTTACAGGCGGTTCCCATATTATCGTACCATCGCGGTCTATAAATAGTGCTTTTTTCATTGTCCTAAAAATTTAGTTCCTCATTATTTGCAACAGATGTTCGTTCTCATCGGGTGTGCCGATGGTTATTCTGAGGCACCCTTCGCAACCCTGAACTCCCGAGCGGTCGCGCACAATCACCTCGGCCGCTATAAGTTTGTTATACATTTCCTTTGCATCATCCACCTTTACCAAAAGGAAGTTTGCATCGGAAGGATAGACACGTTTTACACACGGCACAGCCTCCAGCGCCTGCGCTACGCGCTCGCGTTCACTTTTTATGCTCTCAACCTCGGCTGCGACATCACGTTTTAAAAGTTCGGCAGCGCGTTCCATTCCTGCAAGGTTTATATTATAGGGATATTTCACATTGGCAAACAGTTGCATTATCTGCGGGTGAGCAAAAGCTATTCCTAAACGGAGGGCAGCAAGGCCGTAAGCCTTAGAGAGCGTTTGAAGCACAATAAGGTTATCATATTCGCTAAGCAGCGTCGTCAAACTCGGCTCGGATGCAAAATCGATATAAGCCTCATCAATCACCAGCACTCCATCGAAATACTCGAGAATCCAACGTATCTGCTCAATGGAAAAACTGTTACCCGTCGGGTTATTGGGAGAACAGACAAACATCAATTTTGTATTTTGGTCGCAAGCCGAGAGCAGCGCAGCTGTAGGCAGAGAAAAATCATCGCCAAGCTGCACCTCGCGCACCTCTACATCGTTTATTGCCGCCGCGACACGGTACATTCCGTATGTAGGAGCAATAGTTACCACATTGTCGATACGCGGTTCGCAGAATATACGAAAGCAGAGGTCGATAGCCTCGTCACTGCCGTTGCCGATGAACATACTCTGTGGAGCAATGCCTTTAATCTGTGACAAAAGCTCTTTCAGAGTACTCTGTCGCGGGTCGGGATAACGATTATAGCCGTTATTATATGGATTCTCGTTTGCATCTAGAAAGACTCCGATATCGCCCTTATACTCATCGCGTGCCGTTGAATATGGTGCAAGAGTGCGTATATTTTCGCGCACAAGGCGCATCACATTATCAATATCCATAGCAGATTACTCTTTATCGGGTATATACTTCAATCGTTCGACGACTGCATTCGCGTGAGCATCGAGTCCCTCGGCCTGTGCCATTGTCACGATTGTTTTTCCAAGCTCCAGAAGCCCCGACGGGGTTGCTGCCTGAAAAGTTATCTTACGCACAAAACTATCGACATTTACTCCGCTGTGCGAACGTGCCCAGCCTGCCGTTGGCAATGTGTGGTTTGTTCCCGAGGCATAATCGCCTGCGCTCTCGGGGGTGTAATTTCCCACAAATACACTGCCTGCCGATGTCACACGCGCCGAGACGCCCCACGGGTCGTCGGTAGATATTATAAGATGCTCGGGGGCATACATATTTACAAAGTCCAATCTGTCGTTGGCATCGGAAAGCACAATGATTCTACTATTTTCAAGGGCTTTTTGCGCAATCTCCTTACGCGGTAGCTGTTGCAACTGCTTGTCAAGCTCGGAAGCGACAGCATCGGCTATCGAAGAGTTTGAGCAGACAAGAATTGTCTGCGAATCGGCACCGTGCTCGGCCTGCGACAAAAGGTCGCTTGCCACAAACGATGGTACAGCCTCGTCGTCGGCAAGCACAAGCACCTCGGAGGGACCTGCCGGCATATCAATCGCGACTTTTGTCGATAGCAATTCCTTTGCCTTTGTAACGTATCTGTTACCGGGGCCGAAGATTTTATCTACCGCAGGGATTGTCTCGGTTCCGTAGGCCATTGCAGCCACAGCCTGCGCACCACCCACTTTGAAAATTCGTTCCACACCACATACAGCAGCAGCAAAAAGCACCGCAGGTGCCACCTTACCGCTCTTATCGGCGGGAGTACACATTACAATCTCTTTGCAACCTGCCACTTTAGCAGGAATGGCCAACATAAGCACCGTCGAGAAGAGAGGCGCTGTTCCTCCCGGGACATATAGACCCACCCTGTTTATTGGCACTGCACGCTGCACGCAAAGCACACCGGGCACCGTCTCGACGCGAACAGGGTCGAAACGCTGCGCCAAATGAAACTTTGTTATATTATTTGCAGCCTTTGCTATCGCCTCGCGGAGTTCCTGCGGCACAAGAGTATAAGCCTCTTTGCGCTCTTCGGGAGTAACCTCGATGGCCGAAAGTTCTACCTTATCAATTATTTTTGCGAGTGAGCGTATGGCATTGTCGCCCTCACGCTCGACCTGTGCAATAATCTCTCTTACACGCTCGGCAACCTGCGCGTCGTCGGCAAGAGTGCGGAGACACAGCTGCTGCCACTCCTCTCTTGCAGGTTCTATATATCTTTTTATCATACAATCCATTATAGTACTATTTTTTCGAGTGCAAGGACAAGAATACCCTCGGCACCAATTGCCTTTAATCTCTCTATTATATCCCAAAGTTCTTTCTCGTCGACAACTGTTTGCAGCGAACACCATCCGCTCTGAGCAAGAGGAATAACTGTCGGACTGCGCATTGCGGGCAGAATCTTCACGGCCTCGTCCAATGCCGACGAGGGCAGATTAAGCACAAGATATTTCTTTCCGTAACCCTTCTGCACCGACTCGAAACGCGACATAAGCTGTCGCACTACGTTCATCTTCTCGTCGCACAGCTGAGGGGTACCTATAAGCACCGCCTCGGAGTGCAGCACCTGTTCTACCTCGACAAGGCCGTTGCTTATGAGTGTACCACCCGAAGATACAATATCGAATATCGCATCGGCAAGGCCTGCGGCAGGAGCAATCTCAACCGAGCCTGTTATCGTGTGAATCTTCGCCTCTATCCCCTTCTCGTCAAAGAATCTCTTTAACACATTGGGATAAGATGTTGCAATGCGCTTTCCGTTGAAATAATCCAACCCGTCATATTGCACACTCTTTGGCACAGCAAGAGATATGCGGCAACCTCCGAATCCAAGATGTTGAAGAATATCTACCTCGTATCCACGCTCGGCAACCTCGTTATACCCAACGATTCCAAGATCGGCTGCACCCATAGCCACCGTCTGCGGAATATCATCATCGCGCAAGAAAAGAATCTCGACCGGGAAATTTGCGGCACGCATAAGAAACTTTCGTTTCTCCTCCTTTATCATTACTCCTGCCTCGCGCAGAAGTTCTACACTCTGTTCATTCAGTCGACCTTTTGTCTGTATTGCAATTCTAAGCATTTTGTTTAATCTTCTAAATAAAAAACGGAAACCACTCCTAATGGGTCGGCTTCCGTCTATAAATTACTTTGTACAGATACACCGCGTCAACCCTTCATAAATAATGAAAGATGATGATGAGTGATATGTAACTGTATAAATCTCATACTCTGTTTTATAAAGCAATTTGCAACGCAAGAGTTTGTCTAACCCTCACGTTGCAAATATATTCTATTTTTCATTAAATAAGCAAATTTTTAGAACATTTTTTATTAAAACGTAAAAATTTACCTACTTTTTGAAAGCAACATCCTCTATTTTATGGATTTTATCTTCTTTAGTTCGCTATAAAGGCGCTGTACGGGTAGTCCCATCACATTAAAATAGGAACCTTCGATATTCTCCATCCCAATGTAACCTATCCACTCCTGTGCGCCATAGGCTCCTGCTTTATCCATCGGTTTATACTTTTGGATATAGTAGTCGACCTCGTCATCGGCAAGCACGGCAAAACTCACATTCGACTGTGCAACAAAACTGCGCTGTTCGGCTTTTGTGGTTATTGTAACGCCTGTAAATACAGCGTGAGTCTTGCCCGACATATTATGCAACATACGGCGTGCATCGGCCTCATCAACAGGCTTACCCAATGCCTTACCATCGAGCCACACAATTGTATCGGCAGTAATGACAAGCTCGTCGTCGCCCATTGACGGGCGATAGGCATCGGCCTTTTTCTTTGATATATAAAGAGGAATCTCGCCACCGACAAGAGTATCGGGGAACGACTCATCTACATCGGGGAGGCTCTTTACCACAAAATCAAGGTCGAGTCCTGTGAGCAGTTCGCGTCGGCGGGGAGATGCCGATGCAAGAATAATCTTGTAATCTTTAATATTATCGAGCATAGTTTACCATCCAAAAGCGTTTGCCTCGTCCATCCATTTTCCTTGAGCAGCCATTATCTGCTCAATCACATCGCGTCCGCATCCCTCGCCACCGTTAATGGGAGATATATATTTCGACAGTTCCTTAATTTCGTGTGCTGCATCGGCAGGACAGCAGGGAAGGCCACACATCTGCATAACCTCGTAATCGGGAATATCGTCGCCCATATACATAACCTCCTCGGGGGCAAGCTCGTACATTGTAAGAAGTTCCTCGAAACAGTCTCTTTTTATGGATGCTCCTATATACACATCTTTTATACCAAGCCCCTGGTAACGTACACGCACCGCCTCGGTACGCGCACCGGTTATTATAGCCACGTGGAAACCTGCTTTTACAGCCAACTGCAATGCATAACCATCTTTTATATTAACTGTGCGCATAGGTTCGCCGTTGGGATACATAGATATAGTCTCGCGGCTTAATACTCCGTCAACATCAAAGATAAGCGCCTTAATCTTTTTTAAATCGTAATTTATCATAATTCTGAGTTTTATCGGTTTTTTAAAATATAATCGCTAAGCATATTGTAGACCGACAGCAGTTCATCGTCGAGCAGTGCACGTTGCGACTGCATCACAGCCTCGTCGCCTCGGCGTGCCGGCCCCGTCTGTGCCTCTTTAGGATGCAATGAGTGCACCTTTGCGGCAGTCTCGTCGATAAGCGGCAACATTGCCTCGAAAGGCAACCCGTTGCGTCTAAGCAGTTCGGCCGACATTGCATACAGAGCATTGGGAAAATTACAGGCGAACACTGCTGCCAAATGCAGATAACGACGCTGCTCACTTGTAGCATCATAGACCTTTCCGCCCAGTTTAGAGGCTATGGAACGCAGAGTCTCCAATGCCGTCGAATTGCACCCCTCGAGAAAAGTCGAGACAGTAGAAAAATCGACAACCCGCAAACGACTGAACGTTTGCATAGGATAGAACACACCATAGCGTCTGCACCCTGCTTCGCGCAGTGCATCCATTGATATACTGCCGGCTGTGTGTGCTATAAGCGAACAAGGAAAAAGTTTGGCAACCGAAGAGAGTACCTGCGGCAGAGCCTCGTCGGCTACCGACACAATTACCACATCGGCCTGCGGCAGGCTGTGTATATCACAGGAGTAATAAGTTCCCAAACGCTCGCCAAGCGCGCGTGCCGACTCCTCGGTACGGCTCCACACACCCACAACATCTATCCCGGCGCCACACAAAGCAACACCCAATGATGTCGCCAGATTGCCTGCACCAACGAGAAGCACCGAATTACTGCTCACCGTACTTTCCAACATACACCTTCTCCCACTGCATTTTCTCCTCGTCAAATGGTCGAGCCTCGCGCTCCTTATGTCCCACCGCCAAAATAGAGAGTACGGCATAATGCGACGGCAGGCCCAGAAGAGATTTTACATTCTCATCGGCCGGATTACCCTCGGCATCACTGCGCAGACGTATCTGCACCCAGCAACTGCCAAGTCCTTGCTCCTCGGCTGCAAGCTGCATAAGAATAGTTGCGATAGAGCAATCCTCTATCCACACATCGCTTTTTGTTGTATCGGCAACTACAACAACCGCCATTGGCGCACCCTCGAGCAACTGAGCACCGGCCGCTTTACTCACCGAGAGAGCTTTAAGCATATCTTTATCCTCGACAAGAATAAACTCCCAAGGATTTATACGATGTCCCGAGGGAGACATAAGCGCTGCACGCATAATATTAGCAACAGCCTCCTTGTCTACAGGCTCATCGGTAAAACGTCGGCAACTGCGTCTACTCTTAAGTAATTCCAGAAAATTTTCCATAAAATAATATTTTACACCTGCGAAGATACTCTTTTCTCACCGACAGACAAAATGCGAGACGATACAAAATAACAGATAAAACATTTTTTATAGGTTTTATAGGTCAAGCGATATAAAACAAAGGTAAGAGGCTGTTGTTATATTATAAAAAAGAACATATATGCAACAAGAAGATAAAAAAGCACTAAAATACCACTCCGAAGGACGTCCGGGAAAGATTGAGGTGATACCCACAAAGCCACTGCGCAACCACGAAGAAATTGCACTCGCCTATACTCCGGGAGCAATAATACCCGCCAAAGAAATAAGTGACGATGTCTGGAACGCATATAAATACACCAATAAAGGCAATTTGGTCGCAGTCATAAGCAACGGCAGCAAAATATCGGATAGTGGCAATTTAGGCGCCGCAGCAGTAAAGCCATTGTTAGAGGGGCGTAGTATGCTCTTCAAAATTTATGCCGACATTGACGCATTTGACATAGAGATTGCCGAAGAGAACAGCGATAAACTCGTCGAGATAATACATTCAATGGCAGGTACTTTTGGCGCAATAGAACTCTCGAATATCGAAGCTAAGCAGTCTTATTTTATAAAACAGCAGCTGTGCAAGCTATTGGATATACCAATAATCGACGACAATATGTGCGGCAAAGCAGTGTGTTGCGCAGCAGCTATAATGAATGCAACTGAATTTGCCTGCAAAGAGATTAAGGAGCTAAAAGTAGTTCTTAGCAGCAACGACGAGGCAATTTCGTCAACACTATCCATTATAGGCATCAAGCACGAAAACATAGTTACACTTGGTGAGAACAAAGAACAATCCCTGTCGACCGCCGATGTTTTCATAGGTCTTTCACAAAAGGATATAACAGAAAGCGACATTACAGCAATGCCACACGACCCCATAGTTATACTCCTTTCCGGAGCTGTCGGCAGAATAGATTTTGAGAAAGCAAGGCTACTGCGCCCCGACGCAATCTTTTCGACCTGTAGCGCCGATGCTCCTAACCTGATAAATGAGGCCATTGCCTTTCCTTACATTTTTCGCGCTGCACTGGATACGCTTGCCGGCACCATTAACGAGAATATGCTTTTGGCTGCTACAACGGCAATAGCAATGCTGGCACGTCGTCCTGTTCCTGCATCGCTGAAAAGAAAACAGGAAAAGGAGCTCAGCTACAACAGAGAATACATTTTACCTCTGCCAAGCGACCGTCGCCTTGCCACAGAAGTAACTGTTGCTGTCGCAAAGGCAGCCATAGAGAGCGGAACAGCCCGACATCACATAAGCGACTGGGAGCATTATTGCGACACTCTTTTAAGTCGTCTCGAGAGAGAGTACAGTTTCCATCGCGAAATTTTCGCTCATCACCGTAGCAGTCACAAACTGCACAGCCGATACACACGTGCAATGCCAAGCATTATTTCATATTAATTATAAAAAATGATAGACGCTTATTACAAGCATCTATCATTTACTCTGTGTCAACTTTTTTCGAGCATATTCCTTTTTAATAGCCTTGGGCAACTCACGCAGTATTAGAGAGACTCTTTTTGATTGTTTTGCAGGTTCAATAATAAGTCTGTGCAACCATTCCAAACCTAACTTTATCATCCACTTTGGAGCTCTCTTCGGAACGTTATCAAGCCCACTGTAGAAGTTGAAAATCGCACCGACTCCAAACATCACCCCACGTTTCAGATAAGGTTTCAAACGATACATAAACTGTTCTTGTTTGGGTGCGCCCAATGATATCCACACAATATCAGGAGCCTCTTCATTTATCATTGCCGCTATACCTTTGTAATCGAAATCATCGATATCACAATAAGGGAGCTCCTCGAAACGCATATTTGCAATAGCAGGATCCAACTTCGACATCTCTCTCTTCAAGCCATCGAGTACCTCACGCGATGCACCCAAAAAGAATTGTTTATATCTGCATTTTTTTATGAAATTAAAAAATAAATCCGATGCACAATAGTTTGCATAATTTGTACCATACATCATATTTATTATAATAGGCAGCCAGGTGCTGTCGCAATTACTTACAATGGAGTTATTGATAACCTCAAGATGTTCGGATAAACGTTGTGCTGTAGAAAAGTTATTACCATCGAGCGCACAGACATATCCCGTTCTATTCTCACGAATACAACGTTCAATTATCTCATCTACTCTACGATGATCAAATACAAAATTTATTCCAAAGTATTTTTTCATTATTCGGTAACAACACTAACAACTATCAAAAAAGCTCGTATTAGCTAAAATCAACCATACGATATACGACAGTTCTCCACTCAGCACAACAATAAAGTCCGCAAAGTTAGGAAAAATCTCCACAAAATCCAAACAACAATAACAAAAACAAAAAACAAACAATTTCGCATTTAACATTTCCGATATTGTTTGTATATTTGCAGTAAAATGCGAACATATACTGCACTCGCTGTGAAATATCAAAGTAAACTTTGACTATCTCGCTCGTTTGTTTGTATATTTGCAAAGAAAATTATATATCAAAATTTAAATAACAAAACAAATATGACACTTAGTTGGTTTGAATGTAAAGTAACATATGAGCGCGCAGGCGAAAAAGGCCTTAACACAAAAGTCAGCGAAGTATATCTGACACAAGGATTTACCTTTACCGAGGTTGAGAAACGTCTGACAATGGAAATTCAGCCTATGGTTACCGGCACTTTCGACATAATGAAAATGGAGCGCACAAAGTATAACGAGCTTGTCGACAGCACCGAAGAGAATGCCGACAAATGGTTCAAGTGCAAGATTGTAATGGTGACAATAGACGAGGTCAGCGCAAAGGAGAAAAAGACGTCGGCTGTTATTTTGGTTAAAGCCGAAGACGTTTCGGGCGCAGTAAAAAATCTTACCAAGCATATGGAAGATTCAATAATGAATTACGACCTTGCAGCTGTTAACGAGAGTAGTATTGTAGATATTTTCCCCTACGAAGCTGTTTAAGCAAAAATAATGCAAGCAGATATTAAAAAGAGTATAGAGCGCATAAGTGCCACCTTGCCAAGCGGGGTGACGCTTATCGCTGTATCAAAATACCATCCTATCGAAGCGATTGAAGAGGCATACAGCGCAGGACAGCGGCATTTTGGCGAAAGCAAGGCGCAAGACCTGCGCATTAAGCAGCAGATGCTTCCGAAAGACATCTGTTGGCACTTTATAGGACATCTGCAAAGCAACAAGATAAAATACATCGCACCATACATCTATCTTATACACAGCATCGACTCACTGCGTCTTTTACAAGAGGTAGACCGACAAGGAGCAAAGGTCGGGCGCACCATAGATTGCCTTTTACAAATACACATTGCACGCGAAGAGACAAAATTCGGATTCACACCCGAGGAGTGTCGCACAATGCTCGACGAGGGCGAGTGGTGCTCACTGCCCAACGTACGCATACGTGGCCTAATGTGTATGGCAAGCAACACCGATAACAAGAAACAGATTAAAGAGGAGTTTCACGCTGTAAAAGAATTGTTCGACGAGATACGTGCAAAGCACTTTGCCGATACCGACAGCTTCGACATACTATCGGCAGGAATGAGCGACGACTACCCTATAGCTATAGAAGAGGGCAGCACACACATCCGCATTGGTTCAGGCATCTTTGGCACACCGCAGAAATAATCCGATTACAACAAAAAGATGCCAAAGTAGTTACTATTCAATAAAACAGCGAAGGTTTTGAAGTGAACCACAAAGTTTTCACCTTCGTTTTTCTATCGAGCGAGACACAGATTGCACATTTTTTGCTTTTTGTGCAATTTTCTGCTTTTTTCCTTGTTTTTACCACTTTTTTATTATTAACTTTGCACACGAAAAGCAAAAATGCCAATTAAATGTGAGCAAAATTTGTTTTTGCTATACCATTATACTATTTTTGCTTTTGGTCAAAAAAAAGATATTGCATACTCGGCCGGTCACCCTGTTTGCGATTATTTTTGATAATGGTCAAAAAAAACAAACAATCTACAAATACAAACATTATGTCTAACAATCAAAGCTTCATTGGGCTATATGCAACCTCATTTAAAGAGAATTGGCTGCATAGTGCCCTCACCGACTATAAAGGTGTCTCCTACACCTACGGCGACGTTGCTAGCGAAATTGCCAAACTGCACACCTTCTACCGTCTGAGTGGTATCAAGCCCGGCGACCACATTGCGCTATGCGGCCGCAACTGCTCGCGTTGGGGAATAGCATTTTTATCAGTAGTAACGTACGGTGCGATAGCAGTACCTATTCTGCACGATTTTAAGGCCGACAATGTGCACCACATTGTCACCGACTCCGACTCGCGACTGCTCTTCGTAGGCGATTCGAACCGCACACAGCTTAACTACGATGAGATGCCCGCGCTTGAGGGTGTAATTCGCATTGAAGATTTTTCGCTCAATATGAGCCGCAGCGAGACAATAAGCGTGGCACACGCAAAAACGAATGACGAGTTCGCGAAGAGCTATCCCAAAGGTTTCAGCGCAGCAGACATCAACTATTACAAAGAGAGTCCCGAGGAACTTGCCATAATAAACTACACGTCGGGTACAAGCGGATTCTCAAAAGGTGTGCTCATCCCCTATCGTGCGCTCTACAACAATATGATGTTCGCCACAGGAGTGCTCACTATGAAGCCGGGAATGAATATGCTCTCTATTCTTCCTATGGCACATATGTATGGAATGGCATTCGAATTTCTGTATCAACTGACACGTGGCGTACAGGTATTTTTCCTGACACGCACCCCCAGTCCCCGCATCATATTCGACGCATTCAGCAAGGTGCGCCCCACAATCATCGTAGCCGTACCCCTTATCATCGAAAAAATCATCCGCAAGAGCGTAATGCCCAAGCTGCAAAAACCGCTTATGCGCATCGCCACTAAGATTCCCGGAGTAAACAATATCATCTACCGCAACATACGCAACAGAATGCTCAAAGCATTCGGAGGCAACGTAGTCGAGATTATCATAGGCGGTGCAGCATTCCACCCCGAAATTGACGCCCTTATGCACAGAATAAAATTCCCCTACACAGTGGGATACGGTGCCACAGAGTGTGCCCCCATCATCTGTTACAGCGACTGGAGCGAGGCCAAAGTAGGCAGTTGCGGGAAACCCACACTTGGAATGGAGGTAAAAATCCTAAGCAACGACCCACAGAATACTCCGGGAGAGATTATTGTGCGTGGCCCTAACGTAATGCTGGGATACTACAAAAATCCCGATGCCACCGAAAAAGCACTCGACAAAGATGGATGGTATCACACCGGCGATCTCGGTATAATGGACAGTGAGGGATTTGTATTCATAAAAGGTCGCTGCAAGAGTATGCTCCTAAGCGCGAACGGACAAAATGTATACCCCGAGGAGATAGAAGCAGTAATAGACTCAATGCCCTGTGTAGCCGAATCACTTGTAATACAAGATGGAGAGAAATTCGTTGCACTCATCTACCCCGACAGTGACGTACTGCAGGCCGAGGGAGTAACTGACATCCCCGCCAAGATGGAAGAACTACGCAAAGAGATTAACAAGATAATCCCGGCGTACGAACATATATCAGAGATACGAATAATGAAAGAAGAGTTCGAAAAGACTCCAAAGAAAAGCATTAAACGCTATCTTTATCAGTAAAACACAAAACCGACAGGCTCTTAAGAGTCTGTCGGTTTTGTGTTTTACTACGATATAAGCAACTACTACCCTCTATAAATTCTTTTTATAGCAGATACCGACTCGACAGCCCCAATATAGATAAACGGCAACCAACAAAGAACATTGGAAAGCATTTGTGAATTGCCAATATCAAGCAAGCCGATATATTCTAAACAAGGCATAATGCCGGACGCCGGTAATACTGCAAGAAAAGCAGGAGCAAGCATAGGGAAAAGAGCTGACATTCCCTGAACCACATCCGAGACACTACGATAATAGCCACATAGCGAACCGTGCATAAGCGAAACCGCAAGTGAGAGTGAGAAAACAATCAGCAACCAACCCATTACAATTGCCGACGTGCTCCATTCATCTGTTACACCTGCAAGTAGATGCCAAGGAGCCACCGAAGTTGCAAAGAGCAAAAGAGAGAACAACAGCAACACAGCCAACGTCAAGCCAGCAGCATATCGTCTTATAGCAGACAAGCGACGAAACAAAGCCATATCGACTAATGTAATAAAAAGCCCCGAAGCAACCAGCACACCCGCAGAAGCCACAACAAGCATTATCTCGCCCCAGGGAGCAGCGTCTATAGATTGTATTGCTGTATAAAGAGCCCAACGAACCCCCTCACCCGAAAAGAGACTGCGAAATTCTCGACCCGAGTTAGAGAAAAGCCCGATAACACCTATAAACCACGATGCCACCCACAGAGCAGCCAACAAAAGTGAATATACGACAAACGGCAAATATCTATAATTTACTTTACTCATCGGCTTCGAGATTCTCAATATCAATTATATGCAGCTCTATGGCACGAACAACGAGGCGCGTAACATTCACACCACGCTGCTCACCCTCGGGGAAAAGACGCGAAACAAGGTCGGATTGTCGTTTCTCGAGCGACTTTACGCCAAAAGGCATTGTACGCAAATTAGCTATCATTTCCTTTGTATATCCTAATGCAAGATGACGCAAGAAACACTCATCGTAACGGTCTATTTCATACTCTATGAGCGAACGTCTGCGAGCAGCCTCACGCATTATCTCTTCGCGGAATCGCTTAGTGATAATCTCCAGGATAGGCTGGTTAAACACAAAACGCTTTCCGGCCATCACACTACGAATCTCATACTTTGTCAAAAGTTCTCCACTTTTAAGCACAATGCCATCGGCACCGGCATCAAGAACATCCACCCACAATTTCTCGTTCAACAATTCGCCTGTAAAGATAAGTACCTTTACAGTCGGATAATCGTTCTTAACCCTTGCACAAATATCAACACCAACGGTAGTAGAGCCGCCTAATCCTAAATCGAGCAGCAGCAAATCGGGTAGCTGTTTCTCGAGCAGGGGATAAAGTTCCGACTCACTCATCGCAACACCTATAATATCGGCCTCGGGAATATCGGTACGAAAAATCTCCTCGGTACCTTTCAGTTCCAATTTGGCATCCTCTACAATTATAACACTGAATCTATCACTCATAACAATCTATTATTTACTATTAAAATTAAATTTTGGCAGTGTAACTGTTATCACACACCCCTCACTACACTCTTTTGCCATAAGGCGTAACGAGCGTATATCCATAAAATCCTCGTGCATACGCACTATTTCACGCGCAATAAGCGGTTCCATAGATACAGCTTCATCGCTGACAGGAACAAAGAAATTACTGCATTGCTCGGCACTCAAAAACACTCCGGTACCCACAATCTCGACCTTGATGTATTCTCTCTCATCACAAATCGAAAGCCCGATTCTCTTTGCACCCGAGGCTACGAGTGAACCAACCAACGACTCGAACATATATTCCAAGAAGAACGCATCACCCATAGCCACAGCATCGGTTGTCCCCGACTCGAAAAGGACTGTATGCTCCATTTTCACGGTACGCCGCTTCACGTACCCACCCATACGGGATATGATGTTCTGCAATTTCACAGGAGCGACTCTGAAATCGGCATCATCCATCTGACGCGCTGCACAAGAGGTCAGTACACCGAATATAGAGCTATAATAGTCCATCAATTCACACATCGACGCTACCTTCTCGCGCCACTCGTTAAATGTCAATGCACTTTCTCTAAGCAGAAGTAACAGTTCGCGTATGCGCCCGGGATAATAGATTGTCTCGTGCTTTATCACAGACAGACAGTTATCGATGACCATATTACGCACGTGCAAACGATTTTCCTCTGATTTTATCCTGTCAGCCTCTTCCCCCATCTCGTCAAGGTCGCGATATTCACGTGTCAAACGCACTAAAGAGTGATAAGTTGCCGATGACAAATAACCGGCAATAAGTTTCAGCAGCGTCTCCTCACCCTCATTCAAACGACGTGTTGTAACCACAGAAAGCACACCTAATGTCATTTTCTCATCAGCCGATGGCAGTTCCAACGGGAATTTTGATGTATATCGTTGCAAATGCGCATCAACATCTGATGGATATACCGCTTCTTGCGATTCACTTCCATTTTTCAGAGCCAATCTAACAGATTCTATACGCAAATAGTCACACAGCAGCGTATATAGTTCACGTGTTATGGTCTGCGCCATTCCATCGGTTCGGTGGACACTGCGTGCAACCTCCAACACCCTTGCATTCACCTGTAAAAGAATATCGCCATTCATACGTCCTATTACCACATTACGCATATATTTCACAAGCGCAACAATAAGCAGCAACAAAAGAATGGTCACACACAACACAACCGCCACGCGACGATAGTTGGCTACACTCTGCATATATTCGTAGTAATTTACAAGTTCCTTATCCTCGTGTACCAAACGATAGAGCCGTGTGTATATTGAATTATTATAACGGTATGTTGGCCAATCGCGCAATGCAAGAGCCGCAACAGCAGCCTCGTTGCGCATATCAAGCAAATTGTAGTAAACTGTCTCGATGAGAGAATCGGGAAAGACCTCGTTACGCCACCACATAATTTCGGAAGCTGTTCCCGAGACAAGCGACAATGTATCATTTCCACCGGCCACACTGCGATACAGGGTGTTCATCTTGGTAATAAGTTCCTGTGCCACATTTAACGCGCCCTCATAGTCACCTCTTACATTGCAGGAGTATACCGAGTCGGCAAGAGCACCCACAGTGGTTGAAGCCAACGACACTCCTGTAGAAAACAATCCGAAAAGCAGGAACAATACATTACGTTTTATTCCCTTAGGCAAACGGAATGAGAAACGACTCCCGCTACCCTGCTCGCTCTTTATATTCATCTCGCACACCGAGAAGATTTCGTCGGTCTTACGGTACTTCTCGATAATACCCTTACAATTCATCAGTCCGAATCCGCCACCCTTATTCGTCGCCATACGACCCGAGCGCCCTATCTGCGACGCATCATACACCTTTGAGCCAAGAATACGCTCTACATCCTCGGATGCCATTCCCACCCCTGTATCAGTTACTGCCACCTCGACAAAAGTATCACCATCAATAGCCTCAATAGTAACTTTACCACCATCAGGAGTGAATTTACGGGCATTATCGGCAAGAGTATTTATCATAAACAGCGTAAGTGCCTTGTCGGCTTTCACCACCAGCGGCGTATCTTTTACCTCTAGCGCCACGCCTTTCATTTCGAATGTCGCAACACTCTTCGAGATTATTCCCATAAGCTCGGAAAGAGCAAAATTCTCGATATGCAGACTGAGTTCACCCTTACGCATCTTAATCCATCGTGCCAAGACTGCATTGTAATCTTCTATTGCCGATGTCAGTTCCAGAAGATAGTTCAAACGCGCAAGTTCCTCATCACCGCAGGAGTCGGCAGCTGTGAGTCGGCATAGTTCATTCTGCATACGCTCTATATATGGCCGTATGCCACCGACTACCGACAGTGCAACCCGTTTGTTCACATTCTCGCGCTTATGTTCATCGATATACAAGGAATATGAAATGCTCTGCTCTTGCAGGCGCAGACGCTCGCCACCAATATAAGCCACACGCCTGCCCTCGTCTATCGCAGCTGCAATATAAGGTAAAGCAATATATAAAAAATTCTTCTTCTGTGGCGAGAGTGGTTGTTCGGTTATTACATACAAGTTCACCTGCGGTTTATCAATTGTCACAGGATGCATACAAAATACATTAGCACCGGAACACTCTTTATCATCGGATGAGAGCACAAAGCGACACTTCTCTACAAACGAAACAGACCCTCTATTTAATATCTCTGCTACAACCTCGTTAACATCCTCTTCAGTTGCAATCTCCTTAGGCAATGACTCCATCAAATGCCTGCAGAGACTCAGTAGTGTCATAAGGTCGCCTATATACTCTTTATTTCGCTTCCCCCACCTAATGTCGAGCCTATAAAGGAGAACAGATACAGCTACTATAAGCACTATTAGCAAAATTATCCACATATAGAGTCTCGAAGCACTGCTCTCGGCAGCACTTATTCGGCTCTCCATCTGCTTATTTAATCGAGTAGAATGCAATAGGTCGAGATAACTGTTCCTATTGATATCAGAAAGATACTTATCGCCCACACCGGCAAATGCACAGCTTGCATCGCGCCGGACACCAAGCAGACACTCATAAATATTATATATGCTGTCATTTGTCAATAAAGCATATTCGGCATCATTGCCGGCCGATTCAAGCGCGAATTCCACCGCAATCTCGGGGTAAGAATTTCTGTAATAGCCGTTGATAAGAAGCATTGCATCTTCGAGCAATGCCAGTGCATCGGCAAAGCGCCCGCTCTGTGTGCAACACGATGCTGCCACCGAGAGAGCCTCTATAAGCATATATTTGTCACCGTATACACGGAAATCATCAACAGCCTGCTGTGCCAGATAGAGAGGTAACTCATCTAAAGGTCTGTTGTCATCATTTATCAATGCCAATTGTGCCGGTTTCAACAGAGTAGCAGTCTCACCCGAGCGCAATAAGACGGCAAGCATTAGACGACAATTTGCAGCAAGCCATAGTTCATCACTTGCTTTTGTGCGCGCAAGAGCTCTGACCAACGATTCCACACGCTCCTTTTCAGGAATATCAATGCGGTAGTTCAGCAGCATACGTCCGTAAAGCTTAAGCGACAAATCTGTTACTTCCGAAATATTATGTTCGAGATATAGAGATGTTCTCTCGGCCTCCTCAACCATACCAAGGTCGGCAAAATAACACAAAGAGACCGCAGCAAGTTCAAGACGCGCCGAGTAAAATCGTTCCCTCTCATCATCGGGTAGCATATCCACCTCTTCGTTTATACGACGCACCCTTTGCAGCGCATCGGAACGATAGTCGAAAAACTCCCTATTCGCCGATGTTCTATAACAGATATACATCATACCCACATCGGCAACCAAAGACTCAATCTCGCACTCGGCCGACTCTATTACCGAAGCATACAACTCCTTGGCACAGCCATAGTTCATCGACATAAATTCAGAGTAAGCCATTGTATTAACAGCCATCATTCTCTTTTCATCACTAAGTGCGCTTAGAGACTGCAAATTCAGAGCAGCCCTACGCATCTTTTCACAATCGCGGTAACGCTGCTCGTGCATATCAAGAGAGAGAGAATCGGCCAATGAGTCCTGTTCTGCCGATGTATACGATAATGAGCACGATGTAAAGAGAGACATCGCACAAAAGAGGAAAATATATTTTATATAGCGTTTCAAATATTATTTTTTTAGTCAACCACAGTCAAAGTTTACTTTGATATTTCACAGCGAGTGCAGTATATGTTCGCAGTATACTGCAAACATAATAAATTTGTTGGAAAAGAGCAATAAAAGTTCAAATTCCACAAACAAATCTCACTGAGCTTTGTTATTAAGTTACAGATGATATCCTACTGATAAATACTTTTTCTTAATCATTCAATTCCCCCGTGCAGCCCTTCGTAGTGATTACGCGGGGCTGTTTCCATTTAGATGCACAAAAAAAGTGTCGCAACCAATGTTACGACACTTTTATATAAGTAAAGCTATTGAGTTAGTTATTCTGCAGCAACCTCCTCAGCCTCAGCAACTACAGTAAAAGGAACCTTTACTGCAACCTCTTTGTGAAGCTTAACAGTTGCCTCGTAGTTACCAACAGCCTTAACAGCCTCTACGTTGATAATCTTACGGTCAATCTCAAAACCAAGCTTGCCCAACTCCTCGGCTACCTGAATAGAACCTACCGAACCAAAAACAGTACCGGTTGCGCTAACCTTTGTAGCAATTGTCAGAGCAACACCCTCGAGCTTAGCAGCCAACTCCTGAGCATCAGCCTTAATCTTGGCGAGCTTGTGAGCACGCTGACGAAGATTCTCGGCCAATACCTTCTTTGCTGAAGGAGTAGCAATAACCGCCTTGCCTGTGGGAATCAAATAATTACGGCCATAACCGTCCTTTACCTTTACAACATCGTCCTTGTAACCAAGGTTGATAACGTCTTCTTTAAGTATTAACTCCATAATTATTTCCTCCTTTTTTATTTCATCATATCAGTAACGAAAGGCAACAGAGCCAAGTGACGTGCACGCTTAACAGCCTGTGCAATACGACGCTGGAACTTCAAAGAAGTACCTGTGATACGACGGGGAAGCAACTTACCCTGCTCGTTCAGGAATTTCTTAAGGAATTCAGGATCCTTATAGTCGATATACTTGATACCGTTCTTTTTGAAACGGCAATATTTCTTTTTCTTGGCATCAACCGAGGGAGGTGTCAAATATCTGATTTCTGAAGGTGTCTGTGCCATAATTAATCCTCCTTATTTGCTTTTAAACTTCTTCTTTTTGCTGCATACTCTGCTGCATACTTATCCAACTTAACAACCAGTGAACGGATAACGCGCTCATCGCGACGATACTGAACCTCGAGTTTAGCAATTACGCTGGGAGCTGCGTTAAACTCAAACATTACATAAAATCCGGTTGTTTTCTTATCAATGGGGTAAGCAAGTTTCTTAAGACCCCAATTCTCCTCATTGACAATCTCAGCACCTTCAGCTGTGAGAATGCCTTTGAATTTCTCTACCGCTTCCTTCATCTGAGAATCAGACAAAACGGGAGTTAAAATGAAAACGGTTTCGTATTGATTCATTTTTGTTAATAAATTTGGTTAAACATTCGTTTATCTAAACGCGGGTGCAAAGATAGGTATATTTTTTTATATGACAAAACTTTAGCATCGGTTTTTATCTGTTTCATTTTCTAACAGTATATAATTGCATCGGCAAACATAAGAAACGAGACATCAGATTGCGGCCTGCAAATAAATATATTATTGTTACCGGCAAGAGCACGAGGATACCTACTCTCTCCCCCACGGATACTCCCTCTAATACCTCAAAGGGAGAGTTGCTTTGCATCTTCACACAAATAAAATGAAACTGTTTCTAAATTTTAGCAAAAAAAATTTCATTATAAGAATATTTATGTGTTACTTTGCAATCAGAATATAAATAAAATAAATTATAAAACATGAAAGGTCTCAGTTATTTCGGATTAGCTCTTGTACTTTTGGGAGCAGCAGCACTTATCCTTTACTACTTCAACGGTTTGATTAACAACAACCTTATCACTTGGGGTACATTTGCTGCAATGTTAGTAGGTATCATTGTATATGTTTTGGCAAGCAAGAAATACCTTGACAAAAACTAACGATATAAAAAAGTCATCTTAGAGCAAATACAAAAAAAAGGTTCGGGATTCCGAACCTTTTTTTTGTACCCACCCTAATCAAGCCTCTGTTTCGGGAGCAATGAGCTTATATCCCTTACCGTGAATATTTATAATTTCGATAGAAGAGTCGGCCTTCAAATGCTTACGCAATTTAGTGATATAAACATCCATACTACGTGCATTGAAGTAGTTATCATCTATCCAAATTGTCTTAAGAGCAAAGTCGCGCTGCAGAATCTCGTTTGCGTGAGCACAAAGAAGCGCCAGTAGCTCCGACTCTTTGGTTGTAAGTTTGGTCTGCTGACCTTCTATTGTAAGAAGCTGCTTTTGCGTATCAAACATAAAACCGCCAATCTTATAAAGCGTATTCTCCTTGCTCTTCTTGCCACATACACGACGAAGTACAGCTTCGATACGGAAAACCAGCTCCTCCATACTGAAGGGTTTTGTTATGTAATCGTCGGCACCAATCTTAAAGCCCTCAAGGATATCCTCCTTCAGAGCCTTTGCTGTAAGGAAAATGATAGGCATCTCGGCATTAGCCGCACGAATCTCCTGCGCAAGTGTAAAGCCATCCTTTACAGGCATCATTACATCGAGCACACATATATCAAATTTTCCTTTGAGGAAAGTTCTGTAACCCACCTCGCCATCGGGGCACAATTCTGCGTGATAACCTTTGGCCTGCAAATATTCTCGCAACAACATACCAAGATTCTCATCATCCTCGCATAGTAAAATACTCTGTTTCTCTTCCATAATACTATTATTTTAAAGGTAATACAATTACAAATGTAGTTCCGACACCAATCTCACTCTCGGCGCGAATTGTTCCTCCGTGCGCCTGGATAATCTGTTTAACGTAAGCAAGGCCCAATCCAAACCCTTTCACGTCGTGCACATTACCGGTTTGCACTCGGTAAAATTTATCAAATATCTTTTTAAGATCCTCTTTGCGTATTCCAATTCCATTATCGTGCAACGAGAGCATAAAATGCCCATTGGCATTCCAGGTACGCAGCGTCAGATTAAGCGGTTCATCGCGTTTCTTATATTTGAGCGCATTATCCATCAGATTAAAAATCACATTGGTAAAATGCATCTCATCGACATATACGTACGGGTCTTCGGCTGTCGGTTCCCACTCTATGTGTCCTCCATTCTGTTCTACTTTCACAGTGAAGGTATTTATCACACCTTTCAACAGTTCGTGCGAGTCTAGTTCTTTCATCTTAAGCGAGGCGGTTTTTCTATCCTCGAACATAGACATCTGAAGAACTTTATCTACCTGAAAGCGCAAACGCTTTGTCTCGCTTGATATTACCCCCGAGAGCCTACCAAACATCGCCGGTGACTTTGCCACCGATTGGTCTTGCAACATCTGCGCAGCAAGAGAAATTGTCGATATTGGCGTCTTAAACTCGTGAGTCATATTATTTATAAAGTCATTCTTTATCTCTGTTAATTTCTTCTGTTTCACTATCATATAAAGTGTAATAACAAATGTTACCAACAACACAATAGTGAAGAGAATAGAAGGAATCATAAATTTAACCGAACTGTAAATATAATTGTTCAGTATATCGGCCGGGAAATTAATCTCGAGCACCCCCATTCGTGTTGGCGGGTCATTCTTAAAAATCAACTCCTTATACACATTATCATCGGCGGTACGCTGATAATCCGAGCATTTATACACCTCTTTTCCATCGGCGCCCAAAACTCTGAAATGATAAGAAAGGCTGATTCCATTATTTGCAAGCTCCGACTTGATATTCTGGTCGAGCCTACGGAAGTTAATCCTTTGTGCAAGCGGTCTCTCACTCGCCTTGTATATCATCGTATACACCACCTCGTCAAGCATTGCTCGCTGATACTGATAACGTTTACTAAGCATCTCTATCATCAAGCGCTGCTGCTCCTGCATAGATAGATTACCACTGTTACCCTGATGCTTGAATTTTGGCATCAAAGCCGCACCCGCCTCGGTATTGACACGCGTACTTGTCTCTACCATAAGTTTATTATTCTCACCCGAAGATATCATATATTTATGTTCGAGCATCAGGAATCCGTCCTTTATCTGTGAACGATGAAAATCGCGACGAATATCCTTCTTTATATCATTTACAAGATAACTGCGTGTCTCGTCAAGTTCAAGGTCGTATGCAGCCTGATATAGACTGCGCTTAACACCCTCCTCGAAATGTTGTTTTCGCATACGCACCATCGCCTCAATATAACTCACCTGCATATAGATAAGTCCAAGGCAACAGGCACCCATAATTATTCCTACAAGCCAGATTATATTCTTTTTCATAGTGTAAAGATAAGAATAACCTTTAAATATCACACAACTAATTAACTCAAATTATGTTATATTTTTCAATAATTAACAATAGACCGTTTTATGATTAACAAAATCACAAGTTCCACCAAAAAAACAAAGTCTGCTACACCTTTAATAGCGCAGCAGACCTTATTATCAGATATATCAGACTTTATTATTCGTCGTCCTTTACAGAAAGTTCTTCTACCAGTTTGTTCTGAACATCTGTGGGAACAAGCTCGTATGACGAGAATGACATAATAAACGAAGCACGTCCACCTGTAAGCGAACTCAACGAAGTAGAGTAAGAAGCCATCTCTTTCAAAGGAACCTTTGCGACAAGTTTCTCGTATCCGTTCTCGCTCTCCATACCCATAATCATACCACGACGACCCTGGATATCGCTCATAACGTCTCCCATCTTATCAGAGGGTACGAATACCTCGACATCATATATAGGCTCAAGCACCTTGGGCCCTGCATTGCGGAATGCCTCACTGAATGCGTTACGTCCTGCAAGCATAAACGAGATTTCATTTGAATCTACGGGGTGCATCTTACCATCGTAAACAATTACGCGAACATCGCGGGCATAAGAACCGGTAAGCGGGCCACGCTCCATTCTCTCCATAATACCCTTGAGGATTGCGGGCATAAAGCGTGCATCGATAGCACCACCTACTACACTGTTTACAAATACCAGTTTACCGCCCCAATCGAGTGTAACCTCTTCGCTTCCCTTAGGAGTAATCTTGAACTCCTGGTTACCGAAGCGATATACCTCGGGCATTGGCTTACCCTCTTCGTAGGGTTCAACAATAAGATGTACCTCACCAAACTGTCCTGCACCACCCGACTGTTTCTTGTGACGATAGTCGGCACGCGCAACCTTGGTAATTGTCTCGCGATAAGGAATCTTAGGCTCCTCGAACTTAACCTGCATCTTCTCGACGTGCTCGAGACGCCATTTAAGAGTACGCAAGTGGAACTCACCCTGTCCGTAAACGATTGTCTGACGCAACTCCTTAGACTGCTCAACAATCCAAGTAGGATCCTCCTCGTGCATACGGTTAAGAATCTGCATCAGTTTCTCCATATCCGACTCATTCACAGGCTTAATAGCACGTGAATATTTCGATGCGGGATATTTAACAAGTGAGAATCGATGGTTAACATCCTTTGCATTAAGAGTGTTACCTATCTTCACATCTTTCAATTTCACTGTACAACCAAGATCACCGGCTTTAAGCTCATCCACTGCCACGCGGTTGGCACCTGCACTGCAATAAAGCTGAGCAATACGCTCCTTAGAGCCACGATCGGCGTTAACAAGGTCGTCGCCGGCTTTAAGTGTACCGCTGATTACCTTAAAATAGTTAACTTCGCCAATATGAGGCTCTACCGATGTCTTATAGAAGAATATTGATGTAGGAGCCGAACTATCATAAGAAACAACCTCACCATCTATATTTTTAGGCTTAGGCATATCGTCAACCTCGGGAGCTACATTTGCAAGAAACTCAAGCAGACGGCCAACAGCAACATCTGTTGCAGCCGAGCAGCAAAGAACGGGATATACACTGTCGGTAGAAAGACCCATACGCGCACCCATACGAATCTCATCGGTAGTAAGTTCCTCCGACTCGAAGTACTTATCCATAAGACCCTCTTCGTTCTCGGCAGCCTTCTCGACAAGTTCCATATGCAGTGCCTTAGCCTTCTCATACTCCTCGGCAGGAATATCCTCTACGATAGGAGCCTGTCCCTCACCGGTATATGTCAATTTCTTCATAAGAAGAACGTCGATGATAGTAGAAAATCCGGGACCGGCATTCAAAGGATACTGCACGGGAACAACCTTTGCACCATAAATAGACTGCAACTGCTCGATAACAGTGTCATACTCGCACTTTTCATTATCAACCTGGTTTACGACGAACATCATAGGTTTCTTCATCTTCTTGATGTAGCGGAAGCAGTTCTGTGTACCCACCTCAACACCATACTGGCCATTGATGACCATCATCGCAAGGTTACATACCTCCATTGCGCACACCATACTACCTGCAAAATCGTCCGAGCCCGGGCAGTCAATAAGGTTAAGTTTCTTTCCGGCCTGTTCAATCTGGAATACGGTAGAGAACACCGAGTATCCATACTCCTGCTCAACAGGGAAATAGTCACTGACAGTATTCTTTGCAGCGACAGAGCCTCTACGTTTTATAATACCACCCTCATAGAGCATAGCTTCAGTGAGAGTGGTTTTACCTGAGCCTGAACATCCTACGATTGCGATGTTCTTGATTTCGTTAGTCTGATAAGTTTTCATAACTATTTTTGTGTTTTAAGGATACAACAGAGGAGTCTTTGACTGCGATATCTTATCGTCGGGAACAGAGGCTCAAACCCCGTCACTATCCTATAGGTTAATTAAGTTTTTTCAAAAGCGGCAACAATATATGAATTATCACAAAGAAAAGCAAATAAGTCGGGTTACTTTTTTCAAAAACGGACAAAAAAAGTTATCTTAGCCGAAAATTTTGACACTTTTTTACAAAAATGGCAGGAATCTATATACATATTCCATTCTGTAAACAGCGCTGTCTATATTGCGCTTTCTACTCATCGACTTTGCACAGCAGGCAACAAGAGTACTGCGATGCTCTGTGTCGCGAGTTAGAGATGCGTCGTAATTATATAATAGGTATAGTAGATACTGTCTATTTTGGCGGAGGCACCCCCTCGACACTTACACGCGGACAACTGCAAATGATACTCGACACGATAAAGAGAAACTACACCCTCTCGCCATCGGCCGAGATTACCATCGAAGCCAACCCCGACGACCTTACCCCCGAATACCTTACCACCCTGCGCTCGCTCTCGTTCAACCGACTGAGTATGGGAATACAGAGTTTCGACGATACTCAACTGAAAGCATTAGGACGTCGCCACACTGCCGAGAGAGCCCGTCAAGCAGTCGAGGATGCCCGCGTAGCAGGGTTCAACAATATAAGCATAGACCTTATGTTCGCCCTGCCATCATCCACTCACGCGCAGTGGCAAGAGAGTATTCAACAAGCAATATCCCTGCACCCCACACACATCTCGGCCTACAATCTCACATACGAAGAAGAAACACCACTTTACCGCGCACTACAACAGGGTAAAATTAATGCAATCGACGAGGACGAGAATTTAAAACAGTTCGAAACACTCATCGATACATTGTCGGCTGCGGGTTACCGCCACTACGAGATTTCCAATTTTGCACTCCCCGGATACGAGAGCCGCCACAACAGCAGCTATTGGCACGACATTCCCTATCTTGGCTGCGGAGCATCGGCACACTCGTACAACGGCAAAGAACGCAGTTGGAATGTTGCTGACATTGAACTTTATATAAGAGGTATCGAAACCGGAAACCCCGATTTTGAGATTGAGCACCTGAGCGAGAATGAGCGGTACAACGACGCAATTGTCACACGTCTGCGCACAGCCGACGGACTGCCGCTGGAATGGTTCCGCCATAAATTCAACAAAAAGCTTTATGACTATCTGTGCAGGAACATCGCCCCACACATTGCCGACGGCACGCTACAAGAAAGCAACGGCTGTGCATCGCTCACACACGAAGGGATATTCATAAGCGACTCCATTATGCGCGACCTTATATATATTGAATAACCAACTACTTTTCGCAAGCGATAAACGCTGACACTAAACAGATTTTTATGCAACAAGTTTTTTAGAAGACGCTACCAACAAAAAAATCAACGCCTCTCGAAAAGGCGTTGATTGTATAAATAACCGGCGAACGCATCACGATGCATCCTTATTAAATAAAAAGTTTTAGATTCTAAATAATTTAAAATTAGTTTACAACTGGGCGAACACACTTACCCATAAATACTGAATATACTATTCTTATTTGCATACTGGACGAACAGTACGACCTTCATAACGGTCTCTACCGCCCAAACTGTTATAATCAAAGTACCAGGCTCCAGAATTATCATAATAATCACCTAACGAAGAAGTCCAATAATCAACAACACCAGATTTGTAATCATCGCGCTTATAGCCTGTCTCAGGTAAAAATATATAGTTACCATTTTTAGCTAAATAATAAACACCATCAACACCGTTCCGGGTACCGTAAATCGTAGTACATTTTTCACATAACTCTTGAAACTCTTCTTTAGTTGGCATTCTCCAACGTCTTCCACATTTCACAGTGGCAACATCATCGTATGCTTCAAGTGTTGTTTTGTTATCCACATAACCATTATGACTATGCGTACAATATTTGGTATAACTAATTCCATAACAATCTCCCCAACTGTCATAATGAGGTTCTCCCCATTTGTAATTTTCTTTACTATATTCTTCCTTTACAGAAGTCTCTCCCCAGGCATAATAACCACCTTCTTTCTCCCAAGAAGTGGAACCCACATTACAGGTTGCCCACATCACACTCAATCCAAGGTCTACCGCCTCGTATCCATTCACCTTAACAGAAGCAAAAGTATCATAAGTTCCTTTTGGGTCAACTTCACGTCTGTTATAAGTATATGATTTCGCAGTACTTGTAGACATCATTATAAAATAGCTATTGTTCAGCTCGGTCAGAAGCCAAGTATAGGTACCTCCTGAAGAGTAAGAAAGTGTCAACGTTCCTAATTTATTATTTACGGTATATATTCCCGTTTGAGTTTCTTCAAAAAGTATTATTTCGCGGAAAGTTCCATCCTTGTCGAATTCGTATATTTCGGAACGTCCATCACCCAAATTTCTCGTCCAAGCACCCACTAATTTATGTTTAGGGCTGTTGTCTTCATCGTCACTACACGCCTGCAAGGTGCAGAGAGTTAATCCAAATACCATAAAGAAAACAAGTTTCTGCAATAATTTAAAGTTTTTCATTTTTAATTTTTTTAAAATAAAAAAGGTGTGAAACCATTCGTTACTTGTCTTCTTAGTAGGTTACCGCCAAGTGACCTTAACACCAACAAGCAAAAAATAGTCCACACCTAACGGTGCGAACTTCCTATCTGCTTGTTCTCGGTGTTGAAAATTGGCGGTATTCACTAAGAAGAGAACAAGAGTCAAAAGCTCTATATCAATATGTCAATATAAAAAGAACGAATGGACGCCTTTCAGTTAATAAATTAAGTTTAATTTAACCCAATTCGGGAAACTGTTTGTCAAATTTCCCATAGAGCCTTAACGCTATCACGTCATAAGAGCTCAAACCATAATAGTCCACTACATTTTTACTTCATAGGCATAAATCGTTTTAGTTGTTAATACTGTTCAGTTTACCAATTATGCAAAGATAATGAAAAAATCCAAATAAATGCAAATCAGCATTAGAAGCTGCTTAAATTTCTAAAAAAGATTCTCTAATAAAGCTGGCCGTTTCACCGTTTTTTATAATTTTCTGCACGTGCGGTGAAAAATATTGAAGTAAACTTCATATTTCTCGCTTGTTTGTTGCTATTTTTGCAAAGGGAGCATATAATACACATAAGGCAAGCAAGAACATTATCACTTAATAATCACTATTATGAAAAAATTCTTCTATCTGTTACTGCTCACACTGCTGCCACTATGCAGCAATGCGCAGAAGAAACTGACATTCGAGATTAAAGATGGCGATTTTTACGCCAATGGTAAACCCACCCCAATCCTCTCGGGCGAGATGCACTACTCACGTATCCCCCACCAATATTGGCGTCACCGCCTGCAAATGATGAAAGGAATGGGTCTTAATACCGTTGCCACATACGTATTCTGGAACTGGCACGAGACAGCACCCGGAGTATGGGACTTCGAGGGCGACAAGAATCTTGCCGAGTACATAAAGATTGCAGGCGAAGAGGGAATGATGGTAATTCTTCGTCCCGGCCCATACGTTTGCGCCGAGTGGGAATTTGGAGGTTACCCCTGGTGGTTGCAGAACATCGAGGGAATGGAAGTTCGTCGCGACAACGAGCACTTCCTAAAGCACACCAAGCTCTACATCGAGCGTCTGTATAAAGAGGTTGGTCATCTGCTTTGTACAAAAGGCGGCCCCATAATTATGGTACAGTGCGAGAACGAGTTTGGTTCATACGTATCGCAACGTCAGGATATTCCCCTTGAGGAGCACCGCGCCTACAACGCAAAAATCAAACAGCAGCTTGCCGACGCAGGTTTCGACGTACCCCTCTTCACCTCGGACGGCAGCTGGCTATTCGAGGGCGGCAGTACCCCCGGAGCGCTCCCAACAGCCAACGGCGAGAGCAACATTGCCAACCTCAAAAAAGTGGTAAATAAATATCACAATGGCCAAGGCCCCTATATGGTAGCAGAGTTCTACCCCGGATGGCTTGCACATTGGGCCGAGCCTCATCCCGACGTTGACGACTCGCAAATTGCACGTCAGACCGAGGAGTATCTTAAGAACGACGTATCAATAAACTTCTATATGGTACACGGCGGAACAAACTTCGCCTTTACAAGCGGTGCCAACTACGACCGTAAGCGCGACATTCAGCCCGACCTCACAAGCTACGACTACGACGCTCCCATAAGCGAGGCAGGATGGGTTACATCGAAATACGACTCCATTCGCAACGTCATCAAGAAGTATGTTAAATACAACGTACCCGAGCCTCCCGCACAGATTCCTCTCATCGAGATTCCCTCAATAAAACTCGACAAGGTTGTCGACGTCCTCTCGTATGCCGAGCGCCTCGATGCAGTGAGCAGTAACACTCCTCTCACATTTGAGCAGCTTAATCAGGGTTACGGATATGTACTCTACACACGTCGTTTCAACCAGCCCATAAGCGGTACATTGGAGATTACAGGCCTGCGCGACTACGCAGTTGTTTACATCGATGGCGAGAAGGTTGGCGAACTTAACCGCAACACACAGACCTACGATATGGAGATTGAGGTGCCCTTCAACGCCACCCTTCAGATTCTTGTCGAGAATATGGGTCGTATAAACTATGGAGACGAGATTGTAAACAATACCAAAGGTATTATAAGCCCCGTTGTGATTAACGGTCAGGAGATTACGGGCAACTGGGAGATGTATAAACTTCCTATGAGCGAAATGCCCGACTTCAAAAAGATGAAGAGCGTGAAAAACGGCTCGTCACAGACCAAGCGTCTTGCAGGCTGCCCCGTTCTCTACGAGGGAACATTCACACTCGACAAGACCGGCGACACATTCATCGATATGGGTAATTGGGGCAAAGGAATTGTATTTGTGAACGGTCACAATCTTGGTCGCTACTGGCAGGTTGGGCCCCAACAGACATTGTACCTCCCCGGTGTATGGCTCAACGAGGGCGAGAACAAGATTGTCATCTTTGAGCAGCTGAACGAGAAGGAGCAGAGCGAGGTTAAGACCGTAAAGACTCCCGTTCTCACCGACCTCAGATAACAGATATAATTTAAGCTGTAGAACACACTAAATTTTGGAGCGACTAACACCATTGTCATCTATAATATGATAAAGAAGGGTGTTAGTCGCTCCAAAATTCTTATAAGAAGCCAAACAACCCTGAGACGCAACAAATTGCAATATTACAACAAGAGCCAGATAAGATAAAACTTTACTTACATTTATCATAATGTGTGTTTTAGGTTTGTATGCTTTTACTATTAAGAGACTATATATACAAATTGAGACCGAGACAAAATCGTTTTTGGCCCGGTCTCAAATTATTTTATAAAAGTTTTACATTACATCAATGTCTGAGCGAGAGCAAGAATCTCCTCACCTATTGCATCGGCAACCTCCTGTGTGGGACCCTCGGAATAGATGCGGATGATAGGCTCTGTATTACTCTTACGAAGGTGTACCCACTTGTCGGGGAAGTCGAGCTTAACACCGTCGATAGTGTTTATCTCGGCCTTGTCGGCGTAGTTAGCCTTAATCTTTTCGAGAATCATATCTACATCGGTACCGGGCTTAAGGTCGATGCGGTTCTTACCCATAAAATATGCAGGATAAGTAGCACGAAGCTCGCTAACGCTCTTTTTCTCGTGTGCAAGATGGCTGAGGAACAAGCAGATACCTACAAGGGCATCGCGACCGCTGTGACAAGCAGGATAGATTACTCCACCATTACCCTCGCCACCGATTACAGCGTTTGTCTCTTTCATAAGAGTAACCACATTCACCTCACCTACAGCCGATGCCGAATACTGACAACCGTGACTGTTTGTTACATCGCGAAGAGCGCGTGTCGAAGAGAGGTTCGATACAGTGTTACCGGGAGTATGCTTCAGAACATAGTCGGCAACAGTTACAAGAGTGTACTCCTCGCCGTACATATCGCCATTCTCGCAGATGATAGCAAGACGGTCAACGTCGGGGTCGACAACAAATGCAACGTCGTTGCCACCCTTTGCCATAAGACCCATAATATCGCCTAGGTTCTTTGCAAGAGGCTCAGGATTGTGCTGGAAGTCACCTGTGGGGTCGCAGTAGAGCTTATCGAGGCTCTTGACGCCAAGCTGTTCGAAGAGCATAGGAAGAATTACGCCACCAACAGAGTTAACGCAGTCGATAGCAACACGGAACCCGGCATTACGGATAGCCTCAACGTCAACAAGAGGAAGTGCCAATACAGCATCAATGTGCTTCTGGTTGAAAGACTCATCAAGACGATATTTACCGAGTGTCTCAACGTCGGCATAATCGAACTCCTCGGCCTCGGCAATGCGGAGTACCTCTTTACCCTCGGCTGCATTCAAGAACTCGCCCTTCTCGTTAAGAAGTTTAAGAGCATTCCACTGACGGGGATTGTGGCTTGCTGTAAGAATGATACCACCGCAAGCGTCCTCCATAGTAACCGCCAACTCGGTTGTGGGAGTAGATGCAAGACCTATGTCAACTACATCGAAGCCCATTCCCATAAGAGTACCGCAAACGATGTGGTTAACCATTGAGCCCGAGAGACGAGCATCGCGACCAACGACAATCTTGTTTGTAGT
Source organism: Bacteroidaceae bacterium (assembly GCA_017938245.1). Classification (GTDB taxonomy): domain Bacteria; phylum Bacteroidota; class Bacteroidia; order Bacteroidales; family Bacteroidaceae; genus HGM04593. Next base: position 34,826 of record JAGBBX010000018.1, on the reverse strand, counting down.
CTTTGTGGTTGTCTTACGTATCAGCGCTGCGTATGCTGATGTCAACTTAGTAATGTCAAGAGGAGTAAGACCCTCATCGGCACGTCCACCAATGGTTCCCCTGATGCCTGAGATTGATTTAATTAGTGTCATACAGTTTTTCTGGTGTAAAGGTTATTTGATAAAAACAAGGATATACGTATGATGAAGCAGTAGATGTTCCCTTAGTGTGCGGAACAATGAGATTTACTTTTGCAACCTGCGACTGACGGCGTGTAAGCCAGATGTAAGGGAACGGAGTGAGCCATCCTGTGGGAACCGCGCTACCGTAACGGGCAAACATATAACCGCTGATGAACGTACCCGAGTAGGTACCGCTTGTAAGTGACACACGCATTACATCGGGGTTATCGCTATCGTAGAGATTTCCCAATATAGTATCGCCCGAAGAGATATTATACTCCGAGAAACGGGCAATAATGTTAAGAGTCTCTCCATCTGCCATCTGACGCGCTCCCTCCTGACCTTTGGGATTACGCACAATCTGCATATAGACATCGTCTATAAGCACATACTCATTTTTCTCGTAGTCGGTTGTAGAGTCATTATCTATAAACTCTTTATATGAGATTACATTTATTCCCTGTTCAGTAATAAAAGCCTTTACCGCCCTACGCTCGCTCTCTTTCATATCGGAGTAGGTCTTTTCATCATCACAAGCCCATAGCAGCACAGCCACCACAGACATCAATCCCCAAATAATCCATCTATTTTTCATATAGTTCTCTTATTTCCTATGAAAATTATATACTATTTGTGCAGTTACACAATTTTCTGCGAATATACAAAAACAATTTTCAATAAGCGCAATATAGCGGGCACATTTAATTGAAAATAACACATTTTTATCCTTTCAGCAGATATTTACTCGGTAAGGAGCTGCTTATATTTCGAAAGTGCCGTCCTGTAACGCTCAACAGCATATTCCATTGTTCCGTACACCTCGCCGCCCGAAGCATTTTTATGTCCTCCGCCGGCAAAAAACTCGGCAGCAACACTGTTGCAAGGAAAATCATCGACACTGCGTAGTGAGACATTTATCTTTCCGGGAACCTCCTCACGCAAGAAACAGACAAAGCGTATTCCCTTTATCTGAAGAGGCATATTCACAAGCCCCTCGGTATCGCCCTTTGCTACACTGAAACGACGCATCTCTTTATAAGTCAGCGTTATAAGCGCCGAATTATATGCAGGATAAACACGCAATTTATCGTACATCATAAATCCGAGCAGTTTCATCCTATTGGTAGAATAGTTATAAAACACCTTGCGATAGATAAGGTCTTTATCTATTCCTGCCGCGATAAGATGCGATATAATTATATAAATATCTTTACGGTTCGATGCATAAGCAAAGCTACCGGTATCGGTCATCATTCCTGTATATATACACTCGGCAATATCGCGAGTAAGCGCCCCACTATTCAAGCGATATATCAAGCGGAACACAAGTTCGGCAGTCGAGCAGGCAGCAGGTTCAGATATTGCAACTGCAAATCCCTCGTCGGGCTGCAGATGGTGGTCGACAAGCAGACGTGGAGTCGATAATCCTGCCACTACCTCGCCAAGCTCGCCCAAGCGCGAGAGAGCATTAAAATCGAGGCAAAAAAGCACATCGGCAGCCGAGAGAGCAGCAACTGCGCCCTCCTTGGCACTCTCGTAGACAATACTCTCCGATGCCGAGGGAAGCCAGGCGAGAAACTCGGGAAAGGCATTTGGCACTATCACCGTTGCATTCTTTCCCATTCCACGCAAAAAGAGCGCCAATGCCGTTGCCGAGCCCACAGCATCACCATCGGGGTTACGATGCACAAGAATCACAAACTTCTCGCCCTTATCTATAAATTCCCCTACACTCTCTATTTTTTGTATATCAATAAGTCTGTCAAGCATAATCGTCAATTATTTACGCGAAGATACAATATTTAGAACTAATATCCCGATGCTGTTTAAAATTCTTTCAAAAAAAATTACAGTTTCTCAATCTTCAACCGGAACAAAACGTACACCGGTTTTTTCGCAGAGCATCTTCACTGCTCCTTGTTGAGAAAGGTCGATGTAACGCACACCGGCTTTGCGGCACTCACGCTTTATTCGCTCCCTACTCGACTGATAGAGCGTGGCATCGAGTAGCACATATCGCGACGGATACACCGTAAGCAGTTCCTCGATACTGCCCAAAAAGCCACGACACAGCCATATACAATCGACAGGGACGATAGCAGCCTGTTCGCCCCAATGCTCATCGGCAACAAGAGCAATCCTGCGACCGGCAAACGACACAAGCCCCTTTTCGACATTCACATACTCATCGTTATATAGCTCGTAATAACCATTTTCAATTATTGTAGGCGGCGACAGACTTTCGCGTTCCCAAAAAGGCTCGGCAATATACCTTGTCTCTACCTCCCACGAGGGGTACGATGTCAACAGATAGGATTTTTCGCGATTGACAAAAAGCTGCGCAGCAGAAAATCCGCGACTATTGTAGAATACTATCTGCGAAGGCCATTCGCCACGAGGCAGCACATTCAGCACAAGAAGAAGAATCGAAACAAGTGCGCCCGCACGAATAAGCCACTTTCTTTTACCCCACGCAAAGAGAAGAACCAATATAAACAGCCCTAAAAGAGCCGCCTCCACTGCATCTAAAAAGGGTAACTTAAACGATGCTCCCGGCAGCTGTGCCACCCAAGAGAAAAAGCCATTCATCCAACCTATTATACCATTCAACAGTTGCGCCACATACCCCTGAACAAAGGGCAAAGGAGTAAGCGCAAGCATTATCACAGCAAGCAGCATTATTACAAAAGCCAATGGTACTGCCACAAAATTCGTCAATAGAAAATAGAGCGGGAAAGTACCAAAATAATGCCATATAAATGGTAGCGTACCAATCTGTGCTGCCAACGACACAGTTATAATCTGTACAATATAAGCATACACTCTGTTCGAGTTGCCATCGACCCGAAGCATCTTACAAAGCGGCTCGTTCAGCAGTAATATTGCCGCCACAGCCGAGAACGACAGCTGAAAACTGACATCGAAAAGCAGTCGTGGCGACACAACAAGCATCAGCAGCGCCGCAAAAGCCAATGAGTTCATCGAACTTGTATCGCGCCGTATCAAACGCCCGAACGACATCAGCGAAAAAAGGATGGCAGCACGCACAACCGACGGACTGAGACCCGCAACAAAGGCAAAAGTCCACAGAACAAAAAGCACCAACAGTTCGCGTATGAATCTCGTGACACCCACCGCCCGAACAGGCAGCAACAGAGTAAGAATCATATACAGTATGCCAAGATGCAGGCCCGAGAGTGCAAGAATATGACTCGCACCCACTACTGAATATGTATCACGTAAGTCACGCGACAGACCGCGTCTCTCGCCAACCGTCAACGCCGACAGCACTTCAAGTTCCTCTTTTCCAAAATGCAGACTATCGTACACGGCAAGAATAGCATCGCGCAGTTTCAATGCACGCATCGTAAGCGTCAACCGTCCCTTGTCCAAACGACGCCACCCATCGACGGGCAAATAGACTTGCCCTGTGACTCCTTGCACATACATATAGTGCTCCACATCAAATTCAGCGGGGTTACCCGCATTGCGTGGCGGCTCCACCTTCGCTTCAAAGAATATCCTATCTCCCACCGATAGTTTCTCGACATCGGCACTATTGGCAAAAGTAATTTCTATGAGTCCTTCACGACGCGCACCAAGAAGAGAATCTCGCCCAATGCGTTCGGCTCGCGCCAACAGCCGCATCGTACCGCGCTCGCCATAAACCTCCTCGCACAGCTGAGCCTCGAAACGACCTTTGGTGCCACTCCAACGGGACGACATCTTTTCGGCATCCAACCTCTCTACAACGCAACCCACAGCCAGCATCGAGAGCGACACGGCAATACCGAAAAGCATACGCGGCGCCTTTGAATACAATCCAACAAGAAGCATACAGAGAGAGACGACAAAAAGCGATAGGCTGCACAGCAAGGAGATGCCGTACAGCCACGATAGTATAATTCCCAATATAAGCGGGAAAAGAAGCCTGAGAAGCGGATTAACCTTTACAAGGTGTTTCACACTATTAATTATATTGTCTCAGCAAAAATCAGAATTATAGCGCGCGCAATTCACTAATCACCGCCTGTGGGTCGGGCGCCTTGAAGACAGCGTTTCCTGCAACCAGTACATCGGAGCCGGCATCGGCAAGAAGACGCCCTGTCTCGGCATTTACACCACCATCAACCTCGATAAGCGCCTTTGACCCTGTAGCATCGATAAGTTCGCGCAGCTCACGTACCTTATTCACTGTGTTAGGAATAAATTTCTGGCCACCGAATCCCGGGTTCACACTCATAAGCAACACAAGGTCAAGGTCGGCAATAATATCCTTGAGCATAACCACCGGGGTAGATGGGTTCAGCGTTACTCCAGCCATCATTCCCTCGTCCTTAATCTTCATTATAGCACGGTGCAGATGTATCTCGGCCTCGTAGTGTATGTTCATCACACGTGCGCCAAGAGCCTTAACCGCATCGAGGTAGTTCATTGGATTCATCACCATCAGATGCACATCAAGAGGCTTGCTACACAATTTTGCCACATACTGCAATACAGGAGGGCCGAAAGAGATATTAGGAACAAAGTTACCATCCATAATATCGATGTGCAACCAATCGGCAGCACTTGCATTTATCATATCAAGATCCTCTTGCAGATTTCCGAAATTTGCCGACAATAGCGACGGCGACACCATTTGGCTCATAATAAAAATATTTAGAAACAGTTCTTATTGTTTGCTTTTGCGAAGATAATGCAAAGGGAATGCAAAAACAAAACATTCCGAGATAAAAAAACGGTTGGCAACACTTTTGTGTTGCCAACCTGCTTTATATTCGAGACCTTTCGGTCGGTTTTTCGCTACTTATTTCTTCAAAGATGCATCAGCCTGTGACTGAGGAAGCATCTCCTCTGCAAACATATAAGCGCCGGTCTTGGGTGACTTAACCATCTTGATAACCTTTACGAACTTCTCCTTGTCACCGGTCTGGAGAGTTGCGACTGCCTTCTTAGCCATTTCTTATTACTTTATTTCTTTGTGAACGGTTACTTTCTTCAAATAGGGGTTGTACTTCTTCAACTCCAAACGCTCTGTTGTATTCTTACGATTCTTCGTAGTTATATAACGAGACATTCCGGGAACACCACTATTCTTCTGCTCTGTGCATTCAAGAATTACCTGAACGCGGTTTCCTTTAACCTTCTTAGCCATATTACTTACCTCCTTAAACTTTAGTCGAGTACTTTAATCTCTTCCCACGCAATATTGCCCTTGCTAACTGCATCCTTGAGCGCTGCATCGAGACCTACTCGGTTAATGATTTTCAACCCCGCTGCACTCACGCGCAACTGAATCCAACAATTCTCTTCTACATAGAAGAACTTCTTGGTAAACAAGTTCACATTGAAAAGACGCTTTGTTCTTCTCTTTGAGTGTGATACATTGTTACCCACCATGGCTTTCTTACCGGTGATTTGACAAATTTTAGACATCTCTATATATTTTTTGTTTTTATTCTTACGTGCTTACCTAAAACAGCGTGCAAAGATATAAATTTTGTCTATATCCTGCAAACAAATTAGCATTTATTTTCTTTAAGAGGCCGTTAAATCTCTTTCAGCAACAAAGATAGCACTTTTTTTGCAGCTGTGCAAATATTACTTTCTCGTCCCTTGTCCCCTATCGAGAGCAGCTTTGAAACAACTTTTTCGCCTACCGCTATTGCCACCCACACAGTTCCGACCGGTTTTCCCGGTACAGCACCTCCGGGGCCTGCGATTCCCGATGTTGCAACGGCACAGTCGCTATTCATTATACGTTTAACGCCTACAGCCATTGCCTCGACTGTAGCTTCGCTTACAGCGCCATCGCTGTCGAGAACACTCTGCGGCACACCAAGAACATTCACCTTTACCTCATTGGAGTAGGCAACCACCGCCCCTTTAAAGACATCCGAGCTTCCCGCAATAGAGGTTATCGCCGTTGCCACCGTTCCTCCCGTACAACTCTCGGCTGTAGAGAGGGTAAGTCCTTTGGAGCGCAGACGCGCATTCAGTTCACGCGCAAGAAGTTGAAGTTCGCCATCCATAGTTACCTTATATTATGGTTCTCGAGAAAGCAGGCATATCCATAGCACAGAAATCCCCCTCTAAGAATTTATGATAACCAACGATGCCAATCATTGCCGCATTGTCGGTGGTAAAGCCGAATTTGGGAATAAAAATTTCCCATCCGTATCGACGGGCATAGTCGTGAAACGCCTGACGCAGCGCTGTATTTGCCGAAACACCACCCGATAGTGCAACCCTCTTAATCTTCAACTGCTTAGTAGCCTTATAGAGTTTATCCATAAGAATATCTACCACGGTAGCCTCGAACGAAGCAGCAAGGTCGTTTATATGGTTCTCGATGTAATCGGGTTCGTCGGCAACAAGTTTACGCAGAGTATAGAGGAACGATGTCTTAAGTCCGCTGAAGCTATAATCGAGTCCCGGGATATGCGGTTTACTGAAAGCGTATGCCTTAGGATTGCCCTCGCGAGCCAAGCGGTCGATGATAGGGCCACCAGGATAGCCGAGCCCCATAACCTTTGCACACTTATCCATTGCCTCGCCTGCCGCATCGTCTATTGTCTGCCCTACAATCTCCATCTTGTCGTAACCATCGACCTTTACAATCTGCGAGTTTCCTCCCGACACCATTAGACAAAGGAAAGGATACTCGGGCGCTTTATGCTCTACCCCATCCTCCTTTATAAAATGTGCCATAATATGTCCTTGCAGATGGTTGACCTCGACCATAGGAATCCCCAGCGAAGCTGCAAGTCCTTTGGCAAACGATACACCCACAAGCAACGAGCCCATAAGGCCGGGCCCACGTGTAAAGGCAATAGCCGACAGTTGCTCCTTCTCGACACCCGCACGTTTAAGCGCAGCGTCCACTACAGGAACAATATTAAGTTCGTGCGCACGCGAAGCAAGCTCGGGCACCACACCACCATACTGTTCGTGCACCGCCTGACTTGCCGTAACGTTAGAGAGCACTGTATCGCCACGCATCACCGCCGCCGACGTGTCGTCGCACGACGACTCTATTGCCAATATATATACATTATCTTTTTTCTCGTCCATAAAACAGTTAGAAACGTTTCCGCCTGCGAAGATACAACATTATTTCGTTTTAAGCCATCACTACCCGCTTATTTTTAGAACTGCCGGGAATAGGCACAGTTATCCTTTAGATATATAATAAAACTGTGCGACCGAAGAAGCCTCAGTCGCACAGCATAAACTTTACACCAATAAGGGGCTTATTTTACAATGTATTTATGACCATTTACAATTACAATACCCGAAGCAGGAAGTCTTTCGAGTTTCTGACCTTGAAGGTTGTATATACCATTACGCATATCATTCTCCTCGGTCACATTCTCTATAGCTGTGGAATCACCCAATTTAATATTAGGATTCTCAATGATATACATTACCGAGCCGTGGTCGTCCCAAGTCCAGTTGCGAACAGCTGTAAGAGCTTCGTTGGTAACAATGCAGGCAAAGTATGTAGAGCTATCGCTATAACTACCACCGGCGTGGAAGCTAAAAGTACCATCACCATTGTCTCGTATCATATCCAAAGCTGTCTTTTCGGCAGTAAACTTATAGTCACGGCCCTCGCGGGTAACATACTCCTGCTTTGCCGGCTGATACAGGTAGTATTTTCCATCTTCCCGGATAATCTGCCAAACAACGGTCATATCAAAAGGGCTCACCTCCTCTTTATAGATGTCTACTACAGCCTGGTTCGAGGGGAGGTTGTTATATGAAGAGTTTGTCATACCACGCAGACTCAGATAGGCATCTGTTATGGTTGTGTTCCACGCATAATATCCCTCGCCGCTCTTGGCCTTGATGTGATAAGCTGCATCGTTTTTCAACTCACTGAGTGATGTTATCTGACGATACTCCTCAATCTTTTTATACACAACAATAATCACATTATTCTGAGCATCGAGTGAGATTTCGGCTGTGTAACCCTCTATAGCGATAGCCGTAACGTCCTCAACTGTAAAAAACTGGCTTGCGTCGATTACATCGCCCGATTTATACTCTTTACCACCATACACAATACCACCTTCGCCATCGGCACCTGTAACACTTACAGTGTACTGATAAGCCTGCTGCATATCACCCGAGATATTCACAGTGCTACCACGCATATATTCTGCGGGGATAGTATATGTACCATCAGATGCGATTGCCGTATTGGGAATATATACCTCAATCCAATTAGGATTACCATTCTGGTCGAGTTGCTCTGCTGCATTCACATTATAACCATATTTCAATGTAAATCCATTCTGTACAAAGCCGGGTGCAGGAATAATCTTAACGGTCAAAGGCTGTCCGTAAGCTGTAGTATAATTCTGCAAAGGAGATTCATCCGAAGCCAACACGATATCGCCATTGAGCTGCGAAGCGTTTACACTTACCTTGTCGCCGTGTACGTCGAGCATAACATCTACTATGCCGCCACCGTTAGCAATAAGAGCATCATCGCCGGCAGGGTCGATGCTGTTCCAATCTACCTTGTAGCGCATGCGATAGAAGCCTACAGGGGTATTCTCGGGCACTGTAAATTTGGGAACACCCGCACCGATTGTATTGCCGTTAGAGACCGTTGTTCCGTCGCTCTTATACCACACATTGTTTATCTGTACTGCATTATGGCTCACTACATCACTATCATCGGCAGGAGTTCCGTTGTCGTTCAATGTTCCTTTGAAAACACCGTCATTGCCCCAATCGACATACACGTATCCACTCATCCATGCGCCTGTATAGTTGAACTTAGGCTGCACCTGCTCACCCGGAGTTGCCGAGAACACACCGCTCATAACATTGTTACTATAGACCATCTTACGCTGAGTTGCCGATGAGTAGTTGTTAAGACCAACTTTGTTCAGAACACGGTCGGAGCGTGTAGCGGCAGCATTTTCGGGGAATGACAAAGCATATCTTTCGGTCGAGAAACGTTTATTGGGATTGTTATCGACTACAATCTCGTCGAAATATGCTACCCAATCGCTCTTGTCGGCGTGGGGCGAGCGCAAGTCGGGAACAATAATCAACGAATAGATATCGATTCCGCTATTCTCGTTCTCCTCCTTTGAGTAAGAGAAGCCCTTGAATTTCACTACAATATCCTGCCAGCCCTCTTTTGCCTTAACATCGTTGACAGTCCAAGCCCAGAACTGCTCTTCCTCACCAGTCTGCCAGCTCCAGCTCTCCTCTAATCTCTTACCCAAGCCCATTACCATCATACGGCTGTCTGCAGGTTTATCCTTGAGGTAGGCCATTACGTGAATGTATTGATACTGTTTTGTTACGCGTATAGGCTCTTTGAGGTCTATTCTCACGCCAAAAGTATTACTGCCATAGCGGCTGCGCTGCAAGGCAACCACCTTTCCTGTTGAATTGGGAGCAACGCCCAGCACCTCATCTACCGACAAATCGGGATTATCGGTAACTGAGGCATTTCCATTGAGTACACCGGTGCGGAAAGGACTCTCTTCCCACTGGTCGTATACACTTATAGCTTTATAATCATCGCTATCGAATGTTATAGCTGTTTGCGCTGTAGATGCAAGACTAAAAAACATCAACGCAGCTGAAAATAATATATTCTTTTTCATAATTTTTCTTTTTAATTATTGTGTCGATGTTTATCAATATACGTTCAGATTTGATAGCAGAGGACAAGCGCGGCTGTCAAGGATTGTTACACGCAGTTTCTTTGCGTTGTAGCCATTGCCATAGCTCTCGCTTGTCTTTCCGTTCAAAGGAATAATGCGCTTGTAGCCGACAGTTGTTGTCTGCATAGCAGGAGCAAGTTCTGTCCACGACTCACCATCTGCGCTGTATTCTATCTTAAAGTCTTTGATACGCTGACCCAAAGCAACGGGCTCCTGCATAACCAGATAACGTATAACCTGAGGAGTATCCCAAGAGAGTGTTATTGTTGCTGTTAGATTATCATCGTTTGTACCCCAATATGTATCTTTGTTACCATCGGTAAGATTAGCAGCCTCGTAGTGTCCGCCTGTACGTGTCTCGCTCACCTCGATTTTTGCGCTTTTTGCAAAATCGGCAGCTTCGGTACTCTCATCAAGGCCATACACAGGCACAGCCAAACGCTCGTGAAGCATCTTACCCAGTTTCTTCAGTTCGTTCACTGTATTATCGGGAAGAACACCATACTGGCCGGGAGGGCAGTTGAGAATAAGGGTTGCGTTGCGTCCTACTGTTTCGAGATACATCTGGAAAAGGCGCTCGGCACTCTTCATACTCTCGCCCTGATGCCAGAACCAACCTGCGCTTGTAGCCTTGGCGTCGCTCTCACCGGGATTCCAGAACCAACCGTTGATATCACCCTCTTCGCGTATAACAGTCTCGGACATATAATCGGTCATTGCCCAGTTTGTCTCACCGGCATAACCCGACTCGTTACCAATCCAACGAGCCTCGCCACCTACGCCCCAAAGCACGCAGTTAGGTGCAATCTTGTGAACACGGGTACGGAGGTTGGGAGTATCGTAATAGATCTCGGCATCAATTTCGCGTGTACCGCCTTCACCACCATAGTAACCGTCACCACCACGTGCACCATCGAACCACATCTCGAACTGGTCATCGCCATACTCGGCCAACTCCTCACACTGTTTCAGGAACACCTCGGTAACGTATGTATCCTTACCATAGTGTGCCGAGTTACGGTCCCAAGGAGATATGTAGAAACCATATTTCATATTGTGCTTGCGGCTGGCCTCGGCATACAATTTAGGGATATTGGCATTGCTACCATTGTCATTACCTGCATTTTTGATGCTGTGCTCGGTAGTAGCTGTTGGCCACAAACAGAAACCGTCGTGATGCTTTACCACAGCAATACCGCCATTCATTCCGGCTGCTTTCACAGCTGTAACCCACTGTTCGGGATTAGGCATAGCCTTTGGAGCGTATTTCGATTCGGGCTCGTTTCCGAAGCCCCACTCCAGGCCTGTAAAGGTGTTCATTCCATAGTGGAAGAAAGCATAGAACTCGGTCTCTTGCCATTTCAACTGACGCTCGTGAGGAATAGGATGCACGGCAGCCGGTACATTGTCGGGATTGGCAGGAGCTTCATCTTTTAGCTGAAACTGTGCCATTGTGGCTGTTGGAGCCAACAACCCGCACAAAACTAAAGTCGTAAATAATTTTTTCATAAAATAATATAGTTAGTTAAAAATCAAGTTCTTTGCAATAGATACTATTATACAAAATATATTACCCCAATATTATGCAAAGAAAAAAAAAAAACGGAACGACAAAATTGTTATTTAACAAAGTAAAGCATATATTTAAAATAAAAAGCAGAGCAAATAAAAAATACGCACCCGATATACGTTTCTTCATTTTTTAGCGTTTAAGTATAGTAACGCACGCACGTATCATAAATAAAGAATGAAGAAGCTACGCACTATAATAATATTTCTACTGCTGACGATTATCACTCTATCGGCGCAGGCGCAAAGGGTAACAATTAAGGGACGGGTAACCGACGACAAGCAGCAACCCATAGAGATTGCCAATGTAAAGGTAGAGAGACAGGCTGCCGGCACTGTCACCGACCTGAAAGGAAACTACATTTTCAGCTGCGAAAGTAGCGATAGCCTTGTCATAAGCTATTCTATGCTTGGCTATCAGACGCGCAAGCGCACTCTGCGCAGCCCAAAAGATACGGTGGTTGTAAACGTCTCTCTTCCCGCGATGAATGTAACGCTCGACGGTGTGGAGGTTGTCGATAAAGAGCGTCAGATGGGCGGCACACAAAAGATTGAGATGCCCGAGCAGATGCGTCTGTTGCCCGATGCAAGCGGCAATGGTGTAGAGTCGATAATATCGGCACAAGCAGGTGTCAGCTCGCACAATGAGCTTAGCTCGCAGTATAATGTTCGCGGTGGTAACTTCGACGAGAATAGCGTGTATGTTAACGGAATAGAGATTTACCGCCCACTGCTCATACGCGCAGGACAACAAGAGGGTCTCAGCTTCCTGAACCCCGATATGGTTGGTTCGATAGCCTTCTCGACGGGTGGTTACGAGGCAAAATATGGCGACAAAATGTCATCGGTGCTCGATATTACCTACCGCCGCCCCAAATCGTTCGAGAGCACAGTATCGGCAAGTCTGTTGGGAGCAAGCGTGTATGCCGCCGTCGGCAACAACAAATACAGTTTCTCTAATTCGATACGTTACAAGAGTAACCGCTACCTGCTGGGTACCCTTGACACAAAGGGCGAGTATAACCCCGAGTTTATCGACTATCAGACATTCTTCGAGTGGCGTCCTACACCGAAACTTAGCTTCAGTTTCATTGGTAATATCTCACGCAACCAATACGAGTTTACCCCCACCGACCGTAGCACCTCTTTCGGTACAATGGAAAATGCCAAGGAGTTTAAAGTATATTTTGCAGGATGGGAGAAAGACCACTTCAACACCCTGTTCGGCTCGCTGTCGCTCAACTACACCATCGACGAATATAACCGTCTGTCGCTGCAAGGCTCGGCATTCAACACCAATGAGGAGGAGACCTACGACATTATCGGCGAATATTGGATAGACGATATTAACGCCGACGAGAATATGAGCGTAGGACGATATATGGAGCACGCCCGCAACTATCTTGAAGCCGACGTTCAGACACTCTCGCTTAGTGGTACACACTTTATAAAGTCGCACGACCTGAGGTGGGGAGTGCAGTGGAAAGGCGAACACATCAAAGACAACCAGCGCGAATGGGAGATGCGCGACTCGGCAGGATATAACATCCCGCACACCGGCAACTCGCTTATGCCGATATACAACCTGCGCTCGCGCACCACAACAAGCAGCAACCACCTAAAGGCCTACGTTCAAGACACCTATAAGTTCAACAGCTCTCTTGGAGTAGTATCGCTGAATGCGGGAGTGCGTCTATCGCATTGGGATTGGAACGACGAGTTTCTTGTATCGCCACGCGCCTCGGTGGGACTTATCCCAAAGTTCAACGACAAGATGACACTGCGCTTTGCAACGGGACTCTACTATCAGGTGCCGTTCTTCAAGGAGCTGCGCGACACTGTCACAACAGAGGGAATAACCACCATTACGCTTAACAAGAATATAAAATCGCAACGCTCTATACATTTTGTATTGGGCTGCGACTATATGTTCAAGATGTTCGACCGCCCCTTTAAATTCACCGCCGAGGCCTACTACAAAAAGCTCGACAACATAATCCCCTATAATGTCGACAACGTGCGCATCGTCTACTACGGCGAGAACTGCGCCCGAGGCTATGCAGCAGGACTGGATATGAAGCTGTTCGGTGAGTTTGTCCCGGGCACCGACTCGTGGGTAACATTTTCTATTATGGACACAAAGGAGAAGATAAAGGGAGGCGACTGGCTCCCCCGACCCACCGACCAGACATTTAACGCCTCGATATATTTCACCGACTTTTTCCCAGGCACAAAGCGTTGGAAGATGAGCCTGCGCGGAGTATATGCCGACGGACTGCCATTCGGCCCTCCGCACACAGGACGCGAGAAACAGACTTTCCGCGCACCCGCCTATAAACGCGTGGATATTGGTATGTCCTACCGTCTGCTGGATAACACCGAGTATATCTACCGCACAGGACTTTATCAGTACATAAAGAATATATGGTTGGGTATTGACGCCTTCAACCTGCTCGACATAAACAATGTAAACTCCTACTATTGGGTGAGCGACATTTACAACAACAATTTCGCCGTTCCCAACTATCTCACCGGACGACAGCTTAACCTGCGCGTGCTTGTGGAACTGTAAATAACAAGCATACATATATATACAAGGATAGCGACCTTTGTGGGTCGCTATTCTTGTATATATATGTGAAGCCCGATTACTCGGCAGCCTCTTTTTTCTTTCTTGTAGTCTTCTTTGCAGCCTTAGCCTTAAGAGCCTCGAGCTCGGCCTCGAGCTGAACAATCTCAACCTCCTGGTTCTCGATAACCTGCTTCAATGCGCTCAACTCCTCGTTGTCAATCTCCTCGGGATACTGTGCACGTACACGAGCCATAAAGTCGCCAAGGATATTCATATAGTTGGTAAACGCATCATAGGGCGAGTCATAGATACTGCGCTCGGTGATAATACCGTTAGACTTTGTTGTCATAAAGCGGAAGTTCTCGGCAGCCTGCAGATAATCCCAATCCTGCTTCAACTTCTTGTCGTCAGAGAGAGCTACGCGCTCGGCAACGCTATAGAGCTTGTTGAAAGCCTCGCGCTGCAAGGTGTTACCCAACCAAGAGCTGGTGTCGCGCTCCTCGTCCATCCAAGATGTGGGATAGGGAACCTCAAGAGCACCAACCGACTTGAACTTCTCGACAATCTCCGAAGGAGTAGAGAAGCTGATACCACGCTCTTTAGCAACAGTGGGAATAGCCTTCAGGAAGTCGAGAATGTGTGACGATAAAGGCTGAGCCATACCGAACGCCGACAGATTCATAAAGATGTTTATAATCTGCTCCTCCTGGGGAAGAGATGCTATCCAATCGACGTATGTCTCGGCAAAGAGAGGATACTCGCTCCACTCGGGGTTAGAGAAACGCAATGAGATATCGTCCGAGAACTTAAAGTCGCGAAGCAACAGCTTCAGACCCGAAGCGTTTGCGCAGTTGTAAAGGAAGTGGGGACTCTTCCAAGCGAGGATGTGCTTTGCACCCTCGGCAAGCATACCCTTGAAGCCCATTGAAGAAGCCATCTCACCAATCTCATCCGAGTAGATGAGACCCGAGTTGCGCAACACCTTGGGCTGTTTACCGAAGAGTTCCTTTACCTTGCGTTGCATTCTCTCGACCTCTTCCTTGAAAGCGGTGGGAGAAACGAGTGACGAAAGACCGTGCGAATAAGGCTCGCAGAGGAACTCGCAGCAACCGGTCTTGGCAAGCTCCTTAAGAAGCTCGATAACCTGGGGAGCATACAACTCGAGCATTTCCAAACCTACACCCGATGCCGAGAGAGCAACTTTAAAGTCGCCGTTGTTCTCCTTAATCATATCGAGCAGAGTTGTAAGCGCGGGAACGTATGAGTTCTCGGCAAGCTCGGCCACTGCACTTGCATTGGCATAGTCATCATAGTAGTAGTGGTCACTACCTATATCGAAGAAACGATAGCGTTTCAACTGTCTGAGCTGATGAATCTCGAAATAGAAACAAATTGTCTTCATATCTTTATTCTGTTTTGTTTTTTTTAATGAGCCATTACTTCTTCATACAATCTACGCAACTTCAGCGCTACATTCTCCCAGGTGATAGCGTCAACCTCGCGACGACCCTCTACCTTAAGATACTCATAGAGTGAATCATTGTTACAGATGGCGTAAATGGCATCCGCCATAGCGTTGATATCCCAATAGTCGGTCTTGATACATTTGTCGAGAATCTCGGCACAACCCGACTGCTTAGAGATTATGGTAGGCACGTCGCACTGCATAGCCTCGAGGGGAGAGATACCGAAAGGCTCACTCACCGATGGCATAATATACACGTCACTTGCCTTCAAGCACTCGTATACCTGACGACCGCGCATAAATCCGGGGAAGTGGAAACGATCGGCAATACCGCGCTGTGCAACCAATTTAATCATATCGTTCATCATATCACCGCTACCGGCCATACAGAAACGAATGTTACGTGTCTTTTTGAGCACCTGTGCAGCAGCCTCGACGAAATACTCGGGACCCTTCTGCATTGTGATACGACCGAGGAATGTTACAACCTTCTCGTTGGGTATCTTCTTTGGCTCAATAGCCATAATATCGTCCGACAAAGGTGTTACCGCATTGTGCAGTGTTGTCACCTTATCGGGGTGCTGATGGTATTTATCGATAACGGTGCGACGTGTAAGCTCACTTACGCAGAAGATGTGGTCGGCGTGATCCATACCATTCTTCTCGATAGCATATACTGTGGGGTTTACATTACCACGACTGCGGTCGAAGTCGGTAGCGTGAACGTGGATAACCAATTTCTTTCCCGACACCTGCTTTGCGTGAATACCTGCGGGGTATGTCAACCAGTCGTGCGAGTGAATGATATCGAACTCCTCGGTACGTGCAACAACACCTGCAATTATCGAATAGTTATTAATCTCTTCGTGGAGATTCTCGGGGTAACCACCTGCAAACTCCATACAACCGAGGTCGTTGGTGTTCATATAGCTGAAGTCGCCATAGATGTGGTCGCGATAACGATAATACTCATCGGGACGGATAATAGAGCCGACGCGTGACTCGACATAGCTTGAGTCGACATCTTTCCATACGATGGGCACACTGTTCATTCCGACGATTCTCAAGAAGCTGTTATCTTCATCACCATAAGGCTTGGGGATACAGAACTTTATCTCTACGTCGCCCTGAGGTACAAAACCCTTGGTAAGTCCGTAGCTTGCAGTTCCAAGACCTCCCGAAATATGAGGGGGAAACTCCCAACCAAACATTAGTACTTTCATAATGCTTATCTTTTTACTTTTTAAATTCTAAGAAATCGCGAAGCTATTTATAAATCTTTCATTTTTTTCAAAGGAGAGAGTTAAACAGCCTCAAAGCCCCTTAAGCCTCTAATTTCGATTCGTACTGTTTAAGAATATGGCTTGTTCTTAAGATACCGGCAACATTCATTGCAAATGCAACCGCACCACGTCCCTTGAAGGGCGGGTTACCATCGAACAATTCGGGAATAGAACCTACACAGTGCTGTACAATCTCGTCCTCGAAACCAATCATCTGTCTCTCTACGAACGATACACCGCTCAGTTTATATATCTTCAGATACGCCTCGTAGTAGAATGCGCCCAACCAGGGCCACACTGTACCCTGATGGTAAGCATAATCGCGCTGAATCTGCGGGCCCACATAGTTGGGGTTATAACCAACGCTCTTGGGCGAGAGTGAACGCAATCCACGAGGAGTAAGCAACTCACGTGTTACAATATCGAGCACCTTCTTCTGCTGCTTGCTGTCAAGCGGAGAGTGGTCGAGTGCCACTGCAAAAATCATATTGGGACGTACGCTCCAGTCGACATAATCGCCATCGACATAGTCGTACAGATAGCCGTGCTCGTTGAGGAATACCTCTACAAACGCCTGCTTTGCAAGAGCAATGGGACGTACCAAAGACTCGGCAGCCTCGTTATTACCCATAAGCTGTGCCATCTCCTGAGTAAACTTAAGAGCATTGTACCAAAGAGCATTAATCTCTACTACAAAACCTGTACGAGGAACAACGGGACGACCGTTTGCTGTAGAGTTCATCCAGGTAACAGCCTTGTCACGACCATTGGTGCAGAGCAATCCGTTGGGTGCAAGATGCAGATTAAGATGTTTATTGGCGCGGATGTAATCCATAATTTTAAGAACAAGGTCGCCATATTTATCGCGACAAGCCTCGACACCACGCTCCTTGGCATACTGCTGGATGGCCCAGATAGCCCACAGAAGAACATCGGGATGCTCCATCTCGTATATCTTGACTGCACTGAACTTATCCGAGATAAAGTCCTCGATAGCTACACGTGCTGTACGCATCACCTGCTCGAACTCGCCGGGCTTGCCCGATGGAGTAAGTGTCAGACCGGGAAGCGACACAAAGAGGTCACGGGCGCGGCACTTGAACCAGGGATAACCTGCAAGAATGTAGATGTGCTCGCCTTGAACATTGAAGAACTGGTTACCTGCACACTCCATACAGTGCATAAAGTTGTCGCGAGGAATACGAATCTGCTCCTCGTGTTCAAAGGCAGCCTTCATTGTACGAGTGCTGATGGGGTCGATACCACCCGAGAAGACAATGCTCTCGCCTACCTTCATCTTCAACTCGAAGTAACCGGGAACAAAGAGATCCTCGTTAAAGTCGTAACCTCTCTCAAGCTCCTTAACATACTCGATACCTCTGTACCAATCGGGACGATAAACGAACTCATTCTTCTTGTTAAGCTGCATATACAGGTCGGGATATCCCGAATACATACACATACTTATACCGTTCTCGACCTCGCGGTAGCTGCGGTTGGCTGCGTGATTCTCGTGTGTATACTCACGCACACTGCGGAATGCGAGGAAAGGACGCAGACGCAATGTCACAGCAGTATTTGCTTTGAGCAAGGTGTAACGGATAAGAATTCTGTTCTCGTGATGCACAAAGGCCTTCTCTTTTTTAAGCCACACACCGCCAACGTTATAGATGGTTGTGGGGACACGCTCCCAAGCGAACTCGCGGATGTACTTATTGCCTCGGGGACTGAAGTTGTCGGCATTATACTTGTGTAGTCCAAGGTTGAACTCGGCACCGTGAAGAACCACAGTCTCGTCCAAAGACGAAAGAAGCACGTGATTCTCGTCGTCGAGTTGCGGAATGGGAACTACCAGCAATCCGTGATATTTACGGGTATTGCAGTCGACGATAGTCGAACAGTGGTACGCACCAGAACGGTTTGTCCTCAAAATCTCCTTTTGCAACGACTCTTCTAAGTTCGTCATCAGCGTTTTTTCGAATCGCAAATAACTCATCTCGTATAATTTATATGATAAATAAAAATTTAAACTCTTGTCTCAATTAAATACCGCAACAAATTACACAAAAAGTTGGTCAAGATGTCGGTATATATATAGTTAAGGCACAAAACACATTACACAGGTGTAAAGCAACCCTAATCACTTTCAAATGTAGGCATTAAAAACATTAATAACAAAAAAGATGGCACATTTTTTTAAAAAAGTATAAAAAAACGCATTTTTTCTTTAATCTCGGAACAATGAGACATTTATTCTAAAGCCAATTTTATGAAATTGATGGTTTTTTCCGCAGACAAAAAGTCCCAAGTCGATGTAGGGAGTGCCTACACCGTAACCGATTTCGGAGTAAGGAGTAAGATGCGAAATAAAGAGTGTATTAAGATAGACTCTCTCGTTTTTTATGAAGTTAACGCGAGGTAAAATACGCTGCAACACAAAGAATGGCGACTGATAAGTCACATTAGTTCTAAAATATTTATTTGCCGCATTATACCACTCCGAGTCGAGTAGTTGAAACACGCCATCGAGTTCATCGCTACGGTCGACAGGCAGGCTGTTATGTCTTAAAAAAGCATAATCGACAAAGTAAGTATTTTTTGTATAGAAGAATCCGCCACCACCGGCACGCAAAAAGAGCGCATCGCTCTCATTTATCTTAAAGTTATACTGCACATCAAGTTCGGCACGTGTATATGTACCGGTAGAGCCCAAAACACCGTGAACCCCCTGTTCTACATCCAAAGAAAAACGAGGCAGACGCGAACCTATATTAACCTTGCGCGTACCTTTTATATAATAGTACATTCCGGGATGCCACGTAATACGAATATGCGGAGCAAGCTGGGTATATACTTTTTTCAAATGTACCCCCGAGGCTTCGAGACGATCGTTACCCGAACCAATAAGCGTACGCCGATGGTAGTTGGCACCAACCAACAGCTCAAAACCGTTTGCAATCTCGTGGCTATGCGACACATTTACATAGAAATTACGAAAATAGCCCAGGTCGAGGTCGTCGAAATTGAGCGAATCGGCAGCTATTTTCTCTATACGCTCGAGCGCCTCGCTGCTATACGTGCGGTTACCCGAACCCACATCAATGCTCACCACTCCAAGGCGACGTGGAGAATAGAGATAACGCCCGTCCACATCCCAATAGAAAGCACCTTGTTTAAAGTTATATCCGGCCATAGGACGCAACGAGAATTCCTCGCCTCTCTTGGCAACACTAGTGAGATTAAGTGCAATTTTATATGACACTCCTCGCCCCGTACTATATGAAAGATAAGAGGGATTTACAAGTGGCGACATACGTACCTTTCCACCACTCCACTCTAACGAGTGGCTGCTAATCATACGGTCACCAACATCCCACAACCAATCGACTGCATCGTTACCGGCTGAATCATTTTCAGCTTTGGGCAAGGCACCGAACACCCCTTTTTCGTAGTAGAGAAGCGAATCGGCAAGAGAAAGAGGGTGTTTGCGCATCGTAGCTACATACCCGAGGCGGTCGACAACTTTTTCATCGGGACGACTCTCGGACGATGCCACCGCGATATTATATTTACTTATACGTTTATGAGCATCGGTAACAGGCAGCACTGCATCGAAAAAAAATCTTCCATCGGCATCGACCTTGAATTTATTACCTGCAAAATTGTAATCGACCGATAGCGACACCTCTGTAGCCAAATTACGTTGCAGACTATCGCATCCCATTGTGTAAAGTACACTAAACGAGCACTGCTCGTCCCATCCATCAGCCGAGAAGGCGCGCACCGAGCAGTCGGGGGCAAGCAACAGCCATCCTCTCTCCAAAAGTTTTATATTATCGAAACGATGCACGAAGGTAACCTTTACACACCCCGCAGTATCGCTATAAAGCGAATCGATGCTGTAGCGATAATAATTCATATTCTTTGGCTGAAGCGGCGACAAATAACCCTCTTCAAGTATTTTCTCGGCAAAAAGTTTAGGATTCATAAATAGCAGCACGCGTTCAATCTCGCCGCTTCCGTGACGATGCGTTGTTACCGATGCCCTGCGCTTTATAACCGGCATTGCATATTTAAAGAATCGCACATCGTAGCACAATTCGCTAAGGAAACGGCTCTCGTCGTGGTCGAAACGCGCCATCCCGGGAATAAGATTAAGGCCGATATTCCTTTTCTCGATGTCGACCCTCTGCTTGACATACAGGGTTCCCGACGCCTCGCCAACAGCAAAGTCATTATTTGCGATGCGTTCTGCAAGAACAGCCATTAGCGAATCGGCACGCGACACCGCCTCGGCAGCCTCGGCAGCCAGGAGCGCAGGTGTACACAACAGCGCCACAAGCACCGACAACCACCCGATAGCTATTCTTTTAACACTACTCATATCTACAACAACGAGCAGCATCGAGGCCGCTCGCCGTTTACGGTATTAAATATTTATAATACTGCCTCGCGCAGACGAAGCAGACGGTCAAGAAGCCCCTCGAGCAGGTCGAGACGCAGCATATTTGCACCATCGCTCTTGGCCTCGGCCGGATTCTCGTGCGTCTCTATGAAAAGACCGTCGGCACCCACTGCAATCGCTGCTTTTGCCATCGTCTCAATCATCTCGGGCATACCACCTGTAACACCGGCGCTCTGATTGGGCTGCTGCAGCGAGTGGGTTATATCCATCACCACCGGATAGCCAAAACTGCGCATCTGCGGGATACTGCGAAAATCGACCACAAGGTCTTGATAGCCAAAAGTAGTACCGCGCTCGGTAAGCATTACACGCCCCTCGCCACCCTCGGCTACAACCTTCTCGGCAGCAAATTTCATTGACATAGGCGAGAGGAATTGACCTTTCTTGATATTCACTATTCTACCGGTCTTTGCCGCAGCGATAAGAAGGTCGGTCTGTCGGCACAAGAATGCAGGAATCTGTAGAATATCGACATACTCGGCAGCCATCTCGGCCTCCTCGGCCGAGTGAATATCGGTAACCACCGGGATATTGAAAGTCTCGCGCACACGACGCAGCACACGCAGTGCATTCTCGTCACCAATTCCCGTAAAGGAATCGACACGCGAACGATTAGCCTTGCGGTACGAACCTTTGAACACGTATGGAATACCACGGTCGGCAGTCATTGCCACAATGCGCTCGGCAATGCGCATAGCCATCTCCTCGCCCTCTATAACACAGGGGCCGGCCAACAGAAAGAACTTATCTGTCGCTGTTAATTCTCTGATTGTCATATCTATTTTGTTTTGATTTTTTTATTTGGCATTATAAAATTGAAAGCCTCGGGTATTACCTCGACACGCATAGGATAAGTTGGTGCAAAAGGACGTCCATCTATTCCTGCGTGAGCATCATCGACACTCTCTATTATTATTTCGGTTGTACGGAAAGGCACCATCAGCTTATAATTCATTATCTTTTTTCGCGCCACCATAAAAAGCCCCTGTAACATTCCCAGAAACTTAGGCATCTTTATAGCCGATACGTCGAGCCATCCGTTATACGGCACCGCGCTTGGAGTCATTCCATAGCCACGCGAATTTCCGATACAGAGCATCATAAATTTCTGCTCTACCCTCTGGTTATTAAGCACTATCTTCATATTATAGTTCTGACGATGAAAAAGCAGATGCATCAGTCCCGACAGCGACGATACTGCCCTTGCGAAAAGATAACGTTTGCGGTTGGCAATCTCGACAAGATGAGCCGTAAGACCAATATTCAGAACATTCAAAAAATAGCGTCTCTGCTCGCCCTCGGCAGTTGTATAACTGCAGCAACCCACATCGACAGCACGTGTACGCCTTGCCATAATACAATCGACCGCGTGTTTGTAGTCGTAATCGTTTAGTCCCCAATATCGAGCAAAATCATTCGCAATACCATTGGGGATAATCCCAAGAGCAATCTTCGAGCGGTTCTCCGATGCCATAATACCGTTTATCGCATCCTGAAGCGCACCGTCGCCACCGACAAGCACTATTGTCTCGTAACCATTATCGGCAAGCACGCGCGTGAGACGCTCGATAGAACTGAAATTCTCGGACTGCAGAAGGTCATACTCGACCCCGCGCTCCTTAAGGTAATCGCGAATCTCGTTCCACCGTTTCATTGGCTTCCACGCCCCCACCTTCGGGCAATATATTATTCCCCAACGGTGTCTGTTATCATTCTGCGCCTTTATCATAAAACCACTCCTTTATTATTTCAATCTGTCTTTCTATGGGCAGAGAGGCATCAACCCAGTTGATTTTCACTCCTCGACGCTCCATACCGCGAAACCACGTCATCTGCCTCTTGGCAAACTGATGGATAGCAATCTCGAGACCGGCAATCATCTCCTCACGTGTCATTGCACCTGTGATATACAGCGTTACAAATTTATATTCGAGGCCATAGTAAATTAGCTGCTCGGGAGTAATTCCTTTATTCAGCAGAGTCTGCACCTCGTCGATAAGCCCCTCGTCGAGACGCGCCCTCAGACGGCGGCTTATCCTCTCGCGTCGCACCTCACGACTGACATCAACACCCACCGTAAGAGTCTTTATCACAGGAAAACTGCGCTCTTCTACAGGGCACGAGGCATAATACTCCTCAATCTCAATGGCACGTATTGCACGTTTCACCGTATCGGTATCGGTATTATTATGCAGTGTCTTATACGTTGCAAGAATAGCCTCAAGCTCGGGCAATGTATAGTTTGCAAGACGCTCACGCAGAGGCAGATTCTCGGGCACAGGCAGCAGCCTATAGCCACGCAGCACCGACTCGACATACATACCGCTTCCCCCACACATCACAGGAAGTGCGCCACGCGAAACAACATCATTATATGCCGCAAGAAAATCGCGTTGGAACTCGAACACATTATATTTCTCGCCCGCATCCACAATATCCACAAGATGCACAGGAACAGTCACATCACCACGCACATACTCGGCAAGGTCTTTTCCCGTTCCAATATCCATACCACGATACACCTGACGGCTATCGGCACTTATCACCTCACCACCAAGAGCCATAGCCAGCTCCACAGCAAGAGCAGTCTTGCCACAAGCCGTCGGGCCCACAACAGCCAACATATCATATTTTGCAGACACGTTATCCATATTCTCTGTTCTATTGCATCTCTCCCTGCAAAGATAAAACAAACGAGTGAGATATTTAAAGTTTACTTTAAGATTTTACCCACAGCAGCCCAATGCAACAATTTTTAACTTAAAAAAGACAAAAAAGGAGTAAGCAGCGATACATTATAACAATAAACAGAGCTATCTTTGTGTAAATATTCAAATTACAAGAGGAAAAGATGTACGAGAGTCTATTAAAACTACCATATTTCCAGGGAATGAGCAAGGACGAATTAACAGCCATCCTTGACAAAGTAAAATTCAGTTTCAGCCGTCACAAAGATGGAGAGCGCATCATCGCAAAAGGAGAGAACTGCGACAACTTTGTAATACTCATTCAAGGAGAGTTAGAGAGCGAGCGCTCTACCCCCGACAACGGATACAAACTCTTCGAGACCATCACCGCCCCCTTTGCCATAGAACCCGGTTCGATGTATGGCATACACACAGACTATCGCCACAGCTATTATGCCAAAGGAGAGTGCAGCATCCTCACAATAAGCAAAGCCTACCTTTACAGCGAATTCTCGAAACACCATATCTTTGGAATAAACCTGCTGAACCTCATCAGCCGACAAGAGCAGATGCTCGACCACCAGATATGGCGAAATATTCCGCAAAGCATAGAGGGACGCATCGCCCGCTTCATATCCCTGCGTAGTGAGTTACAGATAGGTCAAAAAAGACTCATTATAAAAATGGAAGAGCTGGCACATCAGCTATCTGAAACAAGAATAAACATCTCACGCGCACTAAACAGTATGCAGCAGCAAGGACTGTTGGAGCTTAGCCGTAAAGAGATTTTGGTACCCTCATTAGAGAATCTTCTCGATACGGTGTGGCCACAGGAAGAGTAGCGGCATTTTTTTTCGAAAGAGCTTTGCTGTTAACGGTTGCTTGTAGGGGCGATTTCTAATCGCCCGCCACCGCGTTTAATTTGGTAGAATACTGCGAGTTTTCATATTCACACCTTTAATTCCCCTCGTCAGCTTCGCCGATGGCATTTAGCCCAATTAACAGATACTTTCTTAACTTTACACAAAAAACTTTTAATTTTTATTGGTTCGAGCCGATAAAAATACTATCTTTGCACGCGATTAGCTAACAATGCTATTGATAAAGGTTGGTTCCGTAGCTCAGCTGGATAGAGCAACGCCCTTCTAAGGCGTGGGTCCTGCGTTCGAATCGCAGCGGAATCACAAAGGGGAAAGTAAGTTATTTATCTTACTTTCCTTTTTTTATATGCTTAAAACGAGGTAATTAAAGGAATATCAATAGTTTATTTGTTAGATAGCCGTAACTTAAATTTATTTTTTGTTTAACTATTGAGCAGACAGAGAAAGACAAAAAAAGACTGAAAAAGACAAAAAATGCAAACCAAGTGCAAACCAACCTGCCTAAAATGCAAACCAAGTTTGCCAACTTTCACGAAAATTCAGCCATAATCGTAGAGCCAATGCATTTTTAAGAATAATTAACAGTTCCCTTGTCATTTCTCACCTGTTCGCAAAAAAAAATTACGACTATGGCAACAAATGTAAGAGTGGTCTTTGACCGAAGAAAGAGAGTTGAAGCAACAGGTAAGGGCAATGTTGAAATCATAATTCAACTATCCCGACTTGCGGTAAAGAAAATCATCGTAGACTCAATGACTCCCGAAGAATGGGAAGTTTACAAAGATGCCCCATTCTTAAAGAGGGAAATCGCAAACTATCAGAAGATAGTAAGTGCTATGGAACTTCTTGGCGAAGATATGACAGTTGATAATTTCAACAAGCATATCGGAGTAGAGACAAGAACAGCAGAAAAGGTCAAGGAAGAAAAATCCAATAATGGCTCTAACAACAATTTTATAGAGTTCATGCAAAAGGCCATTGAAGTTGAGAAAAGCAGAGAAAGCACAAAACGGCAAAAATATGTTGCCGTAGATGCCCTAAAAAGGTGGGGAGGAATAATTACTATGGCCGACCTCACCGTTAAGAAGCTGAAGGAGTTTGATTTGTGGTTGAGAGAAGACGGAACAAGGACAGATGTAGCGGTTTATAACTATCATAAAAGAGTAAAACTATACGTTAGACTTGCTTATGAAAGAGGACTTATAGATAAAGACCCCTACGACATTGTAAAGTTCCCTCGCGGTAAATGCAAAGAGCGCAGGCCTCTATCGGAAATTGAACTGAAGAAAATGCGAGAAATTGAACTTCCCCAAAGAGAAGCCCGTGTACGCGACCTCTTCATCTTTGCATCATATACAGGACTTGCCTTTTGTGATACACAGGACTTTGATTTCTTTACGATGACGGAGCAAATAGACGACCTATTTTATATTGACGGCTCTCGACTGAAAACAGGTACTAATTTTTTCACCCCCATACTACCACCTGCAATGGAAGTATTGAAAAGGTACAATTTCAGGCTCCCCAAAATAAGCAACCAAAAAGCGAATGATAGCCTGCATATGATTGAGGTGCGATTGGGGCTGAATAAGCCTGTAACATTCCACTGTTTAAGATATAGTATTTCTTTTTTCTCGCTGAAAACAAACGACTTACAGAATTTGAATTTACGACAGGTAACGATTTAGAAACGAGCAAAGTTTCCTTATCTGTCTTATTCTGCATTATTGAAAAGAACGCTTAAACTTTTTGCAAAGGTATAAAAAAAACGGCTTATTGGTTAAAATTAGTAGATAAAATCCCTGTATTGTATTGACGAGTAATTGATTACAGCGACTATGTTATTTGAGCAATTAAAACGCGCATAAAATGCTCGGTGCAAAGTCTTGTATAACAAGACTTTCATTTGGGTAAACACATCTAAATTATCTACTAATTTTGACCAATAAGCCAAAAAATTAGATAAGAAAAAGCGAGCATCTAAAATATATCATATATATAATTCAGTTGCTCGCTAAAAATATTTTTATACTTATTCTACTCCATGTTGTCAATGAGTATATTTTTTAGATATTTGATAGTTTAAATCTAATATGATGCTATTGAATGTTTACTATTTATATAATCAATAGTCCATTTTAATTTCAGGGTTAATTTATTAAAGACTAACAATTTCGTATGATCATCTTTATAATACTTATTTATAGCACATTCTATATCTTTGAGATTCCATTTTGTTTTATTTAGGAAATACTCTTCACTAGAGGAATATGCAATATTTATCATTTCTTCGTATCTTTTCTTGACATATACAGCTTCATCATTTAACTCAGCACCTATATATGCAATTAATTTAAAATACAGATTTAACATATTATACAGTGGTTGAGGTGCATTGTTAACATTAATATTTTCTGGCTTAAATGATTTATATTTTAGCATTTTTAATAATACAATCTCATTTTTCATTGTTTGTATGAAATATAAATGCTTATTGTCATCATTTAAGAACTTATTCATATATTCATCTATTGCGTTTATTATTCCATCAAAATCCTCTTTGTCATATAACAAATCAATGTAGTCATTTAAAATCTTATACAATTTATTTTTCATATGAGCATTTTCTAGCTTATCTTTATTTGTGTATATGTTTAATGCTAACTCATACTCATATATGGCAGCCTCTCGTTGATTCATATTTTTATAGCAAATAGCTTTGGAAAAATGCAATTCAATATCAATTAAATTTTTAACTGTATTACAATCTATACTATAACTTATGGTATCTATGCAAATCTTATCCTTCAATACGGTTGATAAATATCGATGTGACGATGATTCATACTCCAAAAAGAATTTTAATGCTACCTTATACTGCTCGTTTAATAGGCATGACATACCATTTTGGAATCCAGCAAAACTAAATTGAGTATTTTGAATTTTATCATTGAATATATCATATGAAAAAACAGTATCAATTGTTTTATTATAATAGTTTAATTTTGAATTAGATGTTGCCAGTCCATAATCATCACAATATACACTCTCTGCAGTAATACCAAAGAATTTTTTAAGAGTTTGAAGAATGTATGGCTTCCAAAGAGGAGGAATTGGTATTACAATAACTTTATGTTCCGATATACAGAATGGCTCTAATCCCAAAATAAAAACACTATCTTGTCGAGCGATTCTTGCATTCAAATTTGAAGGTTTCCATAACCAAAACTTATATGTACTATCTCCATCATAATTCGTGCTTTTTGTCGTATCATATAATAATTCATGGATTTCTAGTTTTTCCTTTTGTGCTCCAAGACATGAAAGATGGTCCATTTCTATCATATCTTTATGTATATCATAGCAAAATAAATAGCCAATATCTTCAAAGTCATTTTGAACAGCAAACCATAGTGATGTCAGAAAATTGTTACTGAAATCAACCAGACATGTGGCTCCTCCTTTATGTTGTATGTCTGCTAAAATCTCAATATCTGTTAAATTATGATACTTTACAGGAAACCGTTTTTTCGCATCATGAATCAATGATTTGTGATAGTTTATATAATCATTATATGTACGATACTTCATATTTTTTAGTCTAACAGAAGCACCAGAACGTATATATTCAGGGAATATATCTTTAGAGCACTCATTAATCACTTCATTATAATCAGTCGTGTTATTGTTTTTTGCAAGATTTTTTTTGATTTCTTCATATTTTATATCGTATTCTTCTTTACTCTTAAATAAAGCAGATGATGTAAAATAGCGTTTACTGATACCTCTAAATATATAATGTGGTTCCAATATACTTTTAGGCATAGTCTTTTGCTCTTGCTCTAAATAGTGAAAAATTGTAGTAATGTATCTCCAACCTTTTATTGACGTTTCCATATTATCTTTAAAACAATTAAATTTAACAATCTTACATATTATTACCTATATTCTATGGAAATATTCGTATATTTATTTTCAATAATTTGTTTTATTGTTTCAATCTGCTCACTATTAATGTCTTTCCCTAATGTAATTTTTGTTATGCAAGATGTCGGGATAATTTCCCGAAAATAATCGTTATTTCCTATACCATCTACTAAAACAAAACGCATTTCTTGCTCGTCTTTCCACTTTGGAGCATATTTCGTTGCTAGTAATTTACTCCAAAAAAGTAAGTTGTAATTACCTCCGGCAGATAAATATTCCCGATTAATAGATTGTTCTACTTTCTGTACATAATTAACAGGTAATACGATAAAACCATATTTCGGCTTATCTTCTTGTATAAAATGTTTAATAGTTGCTTGCGTATCTAATTCGATGCACATGCCTGACTCCTTGCCTTCTACTCTTGTATATCTTTCCCAAAGGGTTTCATTGTTAGAAGTTTTACCCAAACTACAAATACCAATACTGTTAAATAAATCCTTTTCTTGTTCTTTCTTTTTATTTATGATATCAATATCAATAAAACCTTGTGCAGATTTATATATTTCACTATAATCAACCTTGTCTATGTGGCAATCAATAGAATCATTCAACTTACTTGCTCTTGTAAATTGGATATTTGAGTTTTCAAGCATAAGCAACCCACTTTCATAAGTGAGGTATTTATACACTTTCTTTTGTAGATGAACTTGCATTGTTAGACACTTCATCAGTGCTTTCCCAACCTCATCAACTTTATTATTCCTTTGCGTACTCATACTGTCATCTTATTATTATGGCACAACTTGTACCTTGCCATCTACCTCTGTAACTTCTCCGTTCTTTAGCATCTGCTGGTATACTTTGCGAAGTGAGTATATGATATTCTCTCCTGTACGCTTAAAGCCAAACTCACGGGCTGTAACGATAAATAAATCGTCAGGAGTTATACCAAAACTATGCAGAGCAATCGTCTTCATTGCTAAAGCCAACTCTTCATCGCAGATATATGTAATAGGACGCAAATAATCATCATCTGGATTAGGGATACGCACCTTTACATCTGCAAAGTCTTTTATTCTCACGAACTCATTCTTATCCTCTATTATCATTCCTTTTAGGTGATTTCGGAAGATGCATTTTACTTCATCACGAACAACAGAGGTGGCTTTTTGACGACCATACGCAGGAGCAATACGCCTACACAACTCTTCAAAATGAATAGGTTGTTCCAATGATATGATGTCCCAAGCTATGTCATATCCCTCTCTTATGTTTCCGTCTTCATCAATAATGTTTAGGGGATATGCACGCTTATACAAATCAAACCCATAACCTTTATCAGCAATCTCTGATGGTTCAATCTTCTCCTCAATTTCGATAATTGGTATCACTGCATCTGCATTGCTGTCGCTACTATCGGAAACATCGTCATCCTCAGATTCAATAACTGCGCGACCAAGTGCCTTTTCAACCGCATTTATGAGTTTCTCCTCTTCTGTTTTCTGATCTTTTATCCAATCTGTTGACCAGATTCGATAAATAGTCCACCCCATATCCTCAAGCACTGCCTGACGCAAACGATCTCGTTCTCGAGCTGTTCGAGAACTGTGATATGCTGCGCCATCACATTCTATACCGATAGCAAATTTACCGCTTTGTGTTGGATGTTTAACAGCCATATCAATACGGAAACCAGAACAACCGACCTGCGTTACCACATTGTAACCCTTGGATTGTAAGAAATCATATACAGCCTCTTCAAATGGTGAGTCAAAGTCCAAATCGTAGTTAAAGGTAAGTTCTTTTTCTAACGCTACGATTCCCTGTTGAGCAAACTCAATATATGAACGCAACATCTTTACACCTTCCGAAGATACCTTTTCCAAATCGATGTCGGTCGGCACAATGGAGCCAACTAATTTCACATTATGTTTGGCTCGTGTAATAGCTACATTAAGTCGGCGATAACCGCCCTCACGACTTAATGGTCCGAAGTTCATATACATTATGCCCTTGCTATCCTTTGCATAACCAATACTAAAGATGATTGTATCTCGCTCATCGCCCTGTACATTCTCAAGATTCTTAATGAAGAATGGCTCTTCTTTGTCCTCGATAAAGAACTTGTCAAAGCGAGGATTCTGTAATCTCTTTTGGCGGATAGCTGCATCAACAGCATTTTGTTGAGCTTCGCTAAATGTTACGACACCAAGAGAGCGATTAGGATGCTTCTTGAAATGCTCAAATACCAAATCTGCGACCTTTCTTGCCTCGATAATATTATTCTTCTTACCACCTCTGTCATATACACCATCCTTTACATAAACATACTCAACACCGCAATCTGGTGCACTTTCGGTTGAGGATGGGAAAGTGATAAGTTGGCTATTGTATATCTTGATATTAGAGAACGCTATAAGATGTTCGTGACGACTTCGGTAGTGCCATCTCAAACTACGCTCTGGCAAAACTGATACAGCTTCATCCAAAATAGACTCGTATGCTCCAGCGTCATTATCTTCAATAGCATCGTCAGAGTCTACATCAAAATCTTCATCATTAAGCGATGTTGAGAAGAAGCTGGTTGGTGGCAACTGCTTGGTGTCCCCTACAATAATTACCTGCTTGCCTCGCATGATTGCACCAATAGCATCTTCAGTGTGGACCTGTGAAGCCTCGTCAAATATTACCAAGTCAAAGTCATAACTCTGTGCTTCAAGGAATACACTCACCGACAAAGGCGACATCATAAAGCAAGGACGTAATGATGTCACCAGATTAGGTATTGCCATAAAGAGTTTACGCAAAGGCATCAATCGTCTTTGCTTGTTAAGTTCTCGTTTTAATATGGCAATTTCATCCCTTGCCCCATTTATTGAGTTAAAATCAGGGATTCTACTCAATGCACGCTCTCTTACTCTTGCTTGTGCAATTTTGAATTGACCTTTGTCGAGTTCACAGAACTCATTGATGGTTTGATTCTGTATTCTACCTCTGAAATTCTGTACAGCGGGGAAGTTTGGCAATACAGCATCTAACCACAAATGATAGAAACGCTTAAGATAAGCATCAACTATATACTCATCCTTAATGGATGAGTTGTCAATCTGAGCAATATATGCACCCAAACCAGCCTTTTGACATTTCTCTCTATTTGAACAATAATCAACCCACTCTTCCAAAAGATGTTTCTTGTTTCGACAATTAGTTAGGCGATCCATTAAATCCCCGAAGATATAATCATCAAAAGTGTTAGGCTGCTCGAATAAAGACTTAAACCAATCATATGGAGTTTCAAGTATATGAATAAGTCCCGTCAATTCATCATACCTATCATTGCAATAGTCAACAATCTTTTTATCTGTACATATCGACTCAACAAACGATTGTGGCAATGAGTATGTAGTTATGAAGTCCTTAAATTTATCAGCAAATTGCAAGGCTGAATATAGGTTGTCCCAATTAGTATCTAATTCATTATAATAGTTGCCATACTTTGAGACAATTGCAGTTTTTATAGACTGCAACTCTTTCTCTCGATTTTGAATCTCAATCAATATCTTTAGATCCTCAATGATTGTGTCATAATCTCCAGATTGTTTACGCATACAGCATACGCAACAATACAATTCATCGAATTGAGTAAAGACAGTTTGCAACTTTGTGTGAATTTGCGTCATGTATTCGTAGCTAGTACTACAATTCACCTCAAAAGAGACCTCACTATTTAATGTAGAGTATATTTGATTATAATTGCAACTTTCAAACGAGGATATATACCTGTTGATAGTCGCAGAAGGAATAGTCCCATCAAGCAACCTATTTCTCAACAATGTTGGTATCTTGTCGAACTTACCTCTAAGCTCTTGATATGTTGAAATCGTATCATAGCATATGTTCCAATCTGTGTCTATTCCCCTATAATATATTCCATATCTTGATGAATACTTTTTATATGTGTCTTCATCTAATGCTATATCTTTGAGAATCTTTTGAAGTTCACAAATCTTGACAAGCAAGTTATTATACTCAATAATGGAGGCCTCGCTTTCAGACTTTGCATAAGCATTTATTGCAGTAATATCATTTGTTAACTTCTCACAGAAAGATGTAATACTGTTATACAAAGACACGACTTCTTGTGTAACAACAGAGATGGTTGCTCTACTTCCAAACTTGCTTGTTAAATAGATATTGATATTCGTCAAGTCGTCTGATAGGTTCAGGCTCTTATATGAGTTGATTTTTTCAACTAAAGCACTAATATCAATACTTCTATGTATCCAAGAACTTTTAAGCTTGTTTGTAATAAGGTCCTTATACTTAGTTGTCGCATCAAAAACAAGAAACGCTTCAGTTATATTATCCCAGTTTGTGTCCAAACCAGCATAATAGTCACCAAAATTCGCTCGATATTCTTCTGTTTTAAGTTTGCCTACTTTATCCACATATTCTTTGATGCGAGTTAAATATTGCAAAGAGTTATCATACGACAATTTATCTCCGCTACGCATATAGCGTTTTAATTCTGCAAGATCTCTTTTATATGCAGATGAGAAAAATCTCTTAAAAGCGGAACTGTAATCACCTCTAAATCTTTGCAACATTGGATATAAATCCACTGTAAAGATTTCATCATCAAAGATGCTTGTCAAAGAATCTCTTAATGTTTTGATGTCATTGTGTTCTGTGGCAATGGAGTCAAAAGAAGCTTTTATGGTATTATATGAAGCAGGAATAAACCATTTTTCAGTCGGAGTTATTCCTTTTGAAATTATCTCGGCAAGACAAATTACCTCATCCATTGCCACAAAGCAAGAAGGCACATCGATTCCTAAAAGAATACATATATTCTCAACTACTGACAGCGTATTTGATATCTTCTCCTCTAATGCCTGTAATTTTGAAGATAACTCCTTTAGTTTTGATATTGCAGTTGTATCACTGAAATCAATCGCATCTTTGGAAAAAAGTTTTGCAAAAGGCAAATATTCGGCATTAAACCTCTGTAAGATGGTTTTGCAGTCTTGCTCAATTATTTCACGATGATATAGCGTTTCAATATCAACCCTTATATTTGCTGCTGATTCGTGTAAAGTCCGGTCCTTTTCAAAGTTGCCGGTAATACTCGCAAATTTCTTATCATCAAACCAACGCTCGGACGGTTGAATATTTGTTTGTAGCAACGATACAATATCGTATAACTCTCGTAAATTATCGTATGATGATGGAGCGTCGCATCCAAGTTCCTCAGACAAAACTCTCCCTTGCTCAAATATGTCAGATAAATTTTCTAAAGCAACCTTTATGGTCTCTAATCTATCCTTGATTTTGATTGCAATATCATTTCTACTTTCTGTATTCAAAAGGTTACAAAAAGTTGCCACGCATTGCTCTATTGTAGAACATATATTTTTGCCATCCAATTCTAAAATGCCTTCATTGTAGATAGCTAACAATTTGGACTTACTATTAAGAATAGTGTTTGTGTCTTGCTGGTATTTATATGCTTCGTCTCTTAGTGATGAAATATTGTCGTCATATATCCATCTTATAGGAATTAGTGGAGATTTTGACACTAATGCAAGTAGTTCAACCAGAGTATTAATACCCTTTTGTGAAGGTCTAATTTTAATGCCTAATGTGCTACAGGTTTCTTCAAATATATCAGCTTCTTCCTTAAGAAGTGTCAATAACTGAGATACATTTGAATCTATGTCATGTCGTAATTCATTAGTAAGCATTCTTACTGATGAGTTCCGCCAAACATTATTTGCATAATCTTCACTTCTTTTGCCTACTGTCTTAGCAAATTCTTGAAGAAGATATATTTTCTCATTTAATTCAGACTCAGTTACTTTATCCGTTGCCTCTATTGAGAATATAACGTCTGGAACATTCTCCAATTTTGCCAATTTGCCATTGACAGAATAGATGGATATATTAAGACCTGAGGTAAGTGTATGCAATTCCTCTTGATATTCATTGAGCAGATTTCTTTTTCGCTCTAACAAGTCAAGTTGTGCCAATGCCTCGTCTCTTACACGAGTACGGTCTATATTGATAGAGTTAGCGAGGTCTCGCAATATCTCCTTTTTCTTCGCCTTATGGCTG
>JAGBBX010000017.1 GCA_017938245.1 Bacteroidaceae bacterium | reverse complement strand
GGCTCAACGTAAAAAGTTGAGGGGTACAAAATAAATGTTTATTTTTGCTGTCAACAAATTTCAAAGACTATGCAAAAAGACGGTTACTCCCTTCTGCTTCCTACAGGCACACTTGATTATTTTGATGTTGTAAATGTTGTTGAGGACTCTACTCAAATAGTTATCTACCTTGAAGAAAAGAACATCGTACCCTCCGAGTATTCCGGCAAAGATACCGAGAGTAAAGGATTCTTCGAGCCAACAGTTGTTCAGGACTTTCCCATTCGTGGCAAGCAGGTATTTCTCAATGTCCGCCGCAGACGTTGGATTCTGAAACCGGAAGGCAAGTACATTTCCCGTAATTGGAAACTGGTAGCCTCAGGCACATCCATGACGCGTGAATTCGCGTCTTTTTTAAAAGAGATATGTAGATGATCTTCCCGTAAGCTGCAAGACTATAGGCACTCTTTACGGAGTCGACGGCGATAAACTGGAGCGCCAGTACCGTGACCATTTGAGCGGATACCATGACTGGGAGCAGTTGCCTCATGCATCGGATTGGATTCTCTTTGAGAAGAACATTGGTGCATACGTGGGACTGGATGAGGTATGCCTCTCACGCGGAGAACTATACACGGTTCTCATAAATAAGGAAAGAAAAGGCGGCAAGGGTTCCATTATAGCAATCATCAAGGGTACTCGCACTGAAGATGTATGCAGGGCGTTATTGCAACTCTCACGTAGGCGTCGCTTCCAGGTAAGGGAGATAACTCTTGATATGGCTGCCAATATGGCGAAGATAGCCTCCACTTGTTTCCCCGTGGCAAGGCAGGTCATAGACCGTTTTCATGTACAACAGCTGGCATTTGAGGCGTTGCAAGACATGCGCATCAAGGCAAGGTGGGAAGCACTGGACGAAGAGAACAGGGAAATACTTAAAGCCAAGGTACAAGGAAGGACCTATCAGCCTGCCGTTTTTGAAAACGGGGATACAAGAGCACAGTTGCTGGTAAGGAGCATTTATCTGCTCTACAAGAAAGAGAGCCTATGGAGCAATGAGCAGAAGGAAAGGGCAAGGATACTTTTCCGTGAGTATACGGATATAAGGAAGGCATATTATCTGGCGATGGGGCTAGGTCAGGTTTATCACTGCGCAAAATCCAAAGGTGTCGCATACACAATGCTGGCAAGGTGGTATGACAGGGTGGAGAGAAGCGGGTTTACAGCATTTGCAAAGGTTGTGAGAACCATATATATGCATTATGAGAGAATTCTAAACTTCTTTGACAAGCGTTCTACAAATGCTGCATCGGAAAGTTTCAACTCTAAAATCAAGGCTTTCAGAGCACAATTCAGAGGGGTAAAAGATAAAGATTTTTTCCTTTTCAGACTGGCAAAATTATATGCGTAAAAATGAAATCCCTCAGAATTTTACGTTGAGCCGGCAAAAACAGCTCGAGAGTCTAATCGATGAGTTTCGTTTGCATAAGAAGCAGGTGTAAATTAAAAAGTCACCCCACCTATCCTACAAAAAGAGGATGACCCAAAAGTCATCCTCTTTTTGTAGCGAGAGTGGGTCACGATCCCACGACCTCCGGATTATGAATCCGACGCTCTAACCAGCTGAGCTATCTCGCCATCAGTTTTGCGGTGCAAAGATACGGCGCTATTTTTATAATTGCAAATATTTTGCATCTTTTTTGTTTAATTTTATTTTTTTGCAGCCTCATTCGAGTGTTTTTCTTCAATTTGTATCTGTATCTGTGGCTGGTTTGTACGTTGGCGGAGCCAATGGGTAAGGCGCCTAAGAGATTCTTTATCTATACTTTCATTTGTGGTTACTCGGGCAAATGTGCCGGAGATGCTCTTGGTGCTATCGATGGTACTACTCCATTGATACCCTAATGTGACGCTATTTATATGAGGAAAAAGGGTGTGTGCCTCTTCAAGGATAGCTCGGTCCAGCTCTCCGAAACGATTAACTGCGTCGAGGCTGTCGCGAAGAGCACTTATCTGCTGTATAAGGCGTGCGGTTGAGTCGTTGCGTCGGTAAATATCACGC
Source organism: Bacteroidaceae bacterium (assembly GCA_017938245.1). Taxonomy (GTDB): domain Bacteria; phylum Bacteroidota; class Bacteroidia; order Bacteroidales; family Bacteroidaceae; genus HGM04593. The sequence continues at coordinate 70,060 of JAGBBX010000017.1, read as the reverse complement.
GCTATATTTGCCCGCAGGGAACTGAGCATAATGCTGTCGCGACGTTCTCCATCTTGCAGAATGTCGAGGTGTGTTCCTTGCAGGTGATATTGCGGTAATCGACTACGTACGTTGTTTATAACCGCTTGAGGAATATGATTGCCGATATATACGGCCTGTATGGTGCGGTGTGTGTAGTTGACTTGCTTTTCAATAATATGTGCTCCATTAAAGTGTAGTTCTTGTGTAATGAAATTTTCGGCATTTTGCGTGTAGATGGTCTTACGCACAATATTATATGTGAGCACCACCGATGGTAATAAGGTGACAGCCGATATTATTATGAGCATTCTCTTTACTTTGTGCTCGTGCTGCTTGTCGGCAAATGCCTTTGGCGAGAATTTAAGTATGCGTGCTCCAAGATAGGTGGAGATTGCAATAAATACCGAGTTTATGAAAAAGAGATACAGAGCACCTAAGGCAAGTAACCATCGTCCTGTTGCTATGCAGAAACCTACGGTACATAGCGGTGGTAGCAGGGCGGTTGATATTGCAACGCCAACTATTACCTGTATGCGGTTGCCTGTGCTGCTCAGTGCTAAAAAGCCGGCAGCACCGCCTATAAATGCTACAATGACATCGTACATTGTGGGCGAGGTGCGTGAGAGTAATTCCGATTGTGCTTCGTTCAGTGGAGATATCCAAAAATAGATTGTGGCGGCAAACACTGCAAAAAGGGATGCTGTAAAGAGGTTGCGAAGGGAGCGTTTCATCAGCTCCATATCATTTATTCCCACAGCAAGGCCGGTACCTATTATGGGACCCATAAGGGGAGATATGAGCATTGCGCCGAAAATCATATGTACCGAATCGATATTGAGTCCTATCGAGGCTATAAGAACAGCAAAGATAAGTATCCACAGCGTTACACCGCGAAACTCTACAGCGCGGCGTACGTTGTCGATGACAGTGCTTTCGTTCTCTTTGTCGGGTGTGGGGTCGAGCCTCTCTTTTAGCTCGTTGTATAGTATTTTGGCTACATTCATTGTTGCTTTCTCAAATGTGGCGATTGCCTCACTTGAAAAAACGCTTTATGAAAGGAATTTGTTTCAGTGGTAGATCTTTTTTTATGAAATAGGCAAGATAAATAACCATAAGCAGGGTGTTAAATCCAATCTTTCCCAAACAGTTTTCAATGGGGGTAATGTAGGAGATGCCATAGAGCAGTGCTGCCAACAGTGCGTATGCACCAATCTCTTTAAGGTTGTAATTGATGGGATTACGGCGCTGTCCTATAATGTAGGAGAGGAGCATTGCTACGAAATATCCGGCAAATGATGCAATGGCGCAGGCCATATATCCGTACCGAGGAACAAAAATGATGTTTATGGCAAAAATTATGGCGCAACCACTGAAAGAGAAGATGGCTCCCCACCAGGTCTCGCTATTTAGTTTGTACCAGAATGATAGGTTGAAACTTATTCCCATAAAAATTTCGGCCATCATTACAAATGGAACGACTTTAAGTCCTTCCCAATATCCCGGGGCTATGAGATAGCGCAGAATATCCATATAGAATACTACTGCCAGAAATGCCATTATTGCTACAGCGATAAAGTATTTCATTGCTTTGGCATACAGCTCTTTGCTCTCTTTTTGGTTGCTGCTGCCAAAAACGAACGGTTCATAGGCATAGCGAAAGGCTTGCATAATCATTGCCATAATGGCTGCAACTTTTACCACTGCTCCGTATATAGCAAGTTCTATCTCGCCGCGTTCGCCGGGAACAAGCCATTTGTAGATTATCTTGTCGGCGTGCAGGTTCAGAATACCGGCAAGGCTGAGCAGTAACAATGGCCACGAATAGGAGAGCATTGAGCGCAGCATCTTTGTGTCACCGGTGGGACGATAGAGCTTCAGCTCTGGAATAAAGAAGAGCGTTATTGCCGATGTGCATATAAGGTTAATCAGGAATATGTAATAGGCCTGATTGTTGGGGTCGTAGAATCCTTCGACAAGGTGTGGATACTCTTTGCTGAGCCGGGGCAAAAGTAAAAAAGCCACAAGGTTCATTGCTATGCTCATTGTTATGAACAGTAGTTTCAGGCCTGCAAATTTCCACGGGCGCTTGCTATAGCGGATATATCCGAATAGTATTGCCTGAATGGCATCGAGCGATACAACAACTGCCATCATTGTGACAAACTCGGGGTGGTCGCTGTAATCGAGTACCGAGGCAATAGAGTCGATATTCGTAAAAATGGCGAGCAGAAACAGTACACAGAGTGTGCCTATCACCTGTAACGACATCGAGAATACTTTGGGTACGTCGGCGCCACTGTTGTTGGCAAATTTAAAGAATGTTGTCTCGAATCCGAATGTGAGCAATGCCAATAGAAGCGCTACCCAAGAATATACGTTTGTGACGATGCCGTAGTTACCCGACTCGGCTGTCATTGTGTAGGTGTATAGTGGCACAAGCAGATAGTTTAGGAATCGTCCGACTATGCTGCTAATGCCATATATTGCGGTATCTTTAAGTAGTGTCTGTAGCTTTGCCATTGCTCTTTGGTTTTTTAAACAGCTTCTTAGAATAGTGACCCCTCGGTACCGTAGCGGCTGCGACCAAGATGCTTATAGGCAAGGTCGGTTACCTCGCGTCCGCGGGGGGTGCGCTTCAAGAAACCCTCTTTAATGAGATAGGGCTCATATACCTCTTCTATTGTGCCTGCATCTTCGCTTAGTGCGGTGGCTATTGTGCCTATTCCTACAGGGCCGCCTTTGAACTTGTCGATAATGGTGCACAGAATCTTGTTGTCAATCTCGTCGAGGCCGAATTTATCGATGTTCAACGCTTCGAGCGCTAATTTTGCTATGGAGTTTGTTATGTGGCCGTTGCCCATTACCTGTGCAAAGTCGCGTACACGGCGCAACAGGGCATTGGCAATACGTGGCGTTCCTCGGCTGCGACGGGCAATCTCGTATGTAGCTTCCTCGTCGAACGATACTCCAAGAATGTGTGCCGAGCGTGCTATAATGCCTGCAAGGGTCTTGCTGTCGTAATACTCGAGGTGCATATTTATTCCGAATCGGGCGCGCAGTGGGGCGGTGAGCAGTCCGCTGCGGGTAGTGGCTCCAATGAGGGTGAAGGGGCTAAGGTCAATCTGAATAGAACGCGCCGAGGGTCCTTTGTCTATGAGAATATCTATGCGATAATCCTCCATTGCCGAGTAAAGATACTCCTCGACTATGGGAGAGAGGCGGTGAATCTCGTCGATAAAAAGAACGTCGTTTGGCTCCAATGAGGTGAGGATGCCTGCAAGGTCACCGGGCTTGTCGAGTACAGGTCCCGATGTGACTTTGAATCCAACGCCCAGTTCGTTGGCTATGATATTGCTGAGAGTGGTTTTTCCCAATCCCGGAGGGCCGTGCAGAAGCACGTGGTCGAGCGACTCGCCACGCATTTTGGCTGCCTGTACAAATATTCCGAGGTTGTTCACAATCTTCTCTTGTCCGCTGAAGTCGCCGAAAGAGAGGGGGCGCAAGGCATTTTCAAATTCCTTGTCGCTGTGTTTGCCTCGTATGTCAAATTCCGAACTCATATATTCTTGTTTCTATATTTAATGTGCGAAGATAGTGTAAAAAAAGCGAGTTACATATTTTTTTGTCCTTATTTTACAGACGGGGTTGTATCATTGCGATACAACCCCGTCTGTAAAATTTATGCTTGCGGTCGATTATTTTACCAAAGTCTTTTTGCCATCTTGAATATAGATACCGCTGTTTGCAGTATTATCTATTGGGCGCCCGCTAAGGTCGTAGGTTAGTTCATTGTTTTTTTTTTCGGCCTTAACATCTTTGATGGCTGTGGGAACCGCGCTCTTGGTTGCTATATCAATGTCGATTGATGCGGGGAAAAGACGCTCGGGGTCGTAGTAGATGGCACAACTCTCTACCATTGCCTTAAGGCTTGTACCCACCATTCCGTTGAATATCTCGTTGCCGTTGAGTATTACTTTTACGGGTTTTGTGAGGTCGAACATCTTCTCGTTAAGATAGATGGTGACATTACCGCGAGTGGCATTGGTGAATTTCTTCGAAAAGATCATAGGGATACCGCCTTGCGAGTATGTGGTGCTGTAACGTACTCTCTTTACGTTGAGTTCAATGGTGTTGTTGTCCATTGTAACCTCGAAACAACTGCGTATGCTGCTGCTTGACGAGGGGTCTACATTTACCTTGAGGTTGTAGAATCCTTCTCGCTTGCGACCATACATATCGTAGTTCTCCCAATAGAAATATTTGGGGTGGGGGTTACGTGTGAACTTTGCCAACCAGGGTGTTGTGGGGCGATAGTCGATACTGTGTCCGTCACCGGGGATGAGTTCGATATAGTGGTTGTAGTATCCGGGGTGCGCTGCCTCGAGGCTGTCGGCTGCGTCAAGGGCACTCTGTGTGCAGATGTTACGACCGAAACCGTCGTCAAGGGCACCTGTACGCAACGAGAATGCAATGTTGGCTACATTCTCCATTGGAGCATTCATAAGAGGCTCGCCACCTGCCATAGGGCCTGCTCCTGCAAGGTAGTCGGCATAGAATGAGGCCAGACGCTGGCTGCCGTAACCGCCCTCTGAGATTCCGAAGAAGTAGATGCGGTTTGCATCGATGGTGTCGTTAAGGAATGCCAAGCGAAGGAGTTTCTCCCAGGCCCACTGTTTCGACTGTATGGCCCAGCGGTAGTACTCGCCGGTATTGGGAATCTGTGGTACCATATAAACACCGGGGCTGTAGAAGCGACGCAGTGAAAGGCCTATACCGGTTTCCCATTCTTGATTTTTGTCGCCCGAGCCGTGCATATAAAGGAACAATGGGAGCTTGCCCTCTACTTTGTCCAATGTGTTGATACCCAAGTAGTAGGGCATCACGGCGTTTGGCTCCAAATTGGCGGGTAGTCTCCATTTTCCCGTTTTTCTGTTCTCAAGTGCCTCCAATGGAATAAGTTTCTCTTCGTCGAACTCCTCGACAGAGTTTTTCCATACACTCCACACTGCGGCGCGTGTCTCCTCTATCGCGTCAATCTCAATTTGGGCATCTTTTTCAAAAGTGCCTCTACTCTCGGCCAAAGAGCTTGCAAAGTAACTCTTGATGGCCTCTTTGTTCTTCTTAACTACCTTGCTCGATTGTGCAAATGATACACTTGCTGCCAAAAGCAACATAATGCCGATAAAAACTTTTTTCATATTTCGTAATTGTTTGTCTCTGATGGATACTTGTGATTTTACGGATGCAAAATAACACATTTTATCCTAATTATTATCTATTTTAAATATAAATAAATTAGAAAAAGTCAATTTTAGGACAAAAACGCACTATTTGTCGAGAAAAAACTATAATTTTGCGCGAATTTTAAGTTTTTTTATAATCTCGATTCTTGAGTGCAGAGACATTATTGGTGCTCGATGTTCGGAATAATCATAAAAAATATTCATACATACTAAAAGATGAAAAAAAGAGTGTTTCTTTTATTTGTCTTGCTTGGTGCTATGACTATGCAGACTCTTTTTGCACAGAGTTTTCAGGTGCGTGGTCGCGTGGTATCGAGTGAGGACAATGAGCCTCTTGTGGGCGTTGGAGTTATGCAGGAGGGTACATCGAACGGTGTCCCAACTGACATTGACGGCCGCTACTCTATTGAAATTAAATCGCAGGGTGAAGCTACGCTTGTATTTACATATATGGGCTATGTTACCAAGCGTCTTAAGGTTAAGGGAACTAACCACAACCTTAATGTGACGTTGGAACCCGAGGCTATTGAGGTAGATGAGGTGGTTGTGGTGGCATACGGTGTGCGAAAAAAAGGTACAATATCGGGTTCGGTATCAACTGTAAAGGCCGATAAGATTGAGAGTGTACCCACGGTTGGATTCGACCAGGCGTTGCAGGGACTGACATCGGGAATGACGGTTATTGCGAACTCGGGTGAGCCAAGCAAACCGGCGGTGTTCCAGATTCGCGGTACAAACTCGATAAACTCTGGTACGGCACCGCTTTTTATCCTGGACGGTGTACCCATCACAAGCAGCGATTTTAACGCTATAAGCCCAAATGATATCGAGTCGGTAAACGTGCTTAAGGATGCATCGTCAACATCTATCTACGGTGCGCGTGCAGCCAACGGCGTTGTGGTAATAACAACAAAACGCGGTACCTCTACCGATAGGGTGGATGTCACTTTCCGCACACAGCAGGGATATTCGCAGCTTGCACACGGCAATTGGAATCTTATGAACACCGAGGAGCGAATACTCTTTGAGCAGGAGCTTGGACTCGACGAGGGGCAGGACTACGACCGTCTGCGACTTACCGATATTAACTGGCTAAAGACGGTGTTCAACGACCGCGCACGTTTGCAGAGCTACGACCTCTCGGTAAACTATGCCTCGGAGAAGCTGAATTATTTTGTGTCGGGAGGATTCTTCGACCAGGATGGTATAGCGCAAGGCTCTACTTTCAAACGCTATAATATGCGTGCAAATAGCGATGTAAAGACTGCCGATTGGCTGAAAGTGGGAACAAACCTTATGCTCACATACGAGGAGGTACAGCAGGCCGACGAGGGTGAGTATTCGCTCAGTAGCCCTATCTCGGCGTGTCGTTTTATGCTTCCCTATTGGAATCCTTACCGCGAGGATGGTTCGGTGGCTTCGTCGTCGGACGGCAGTTGGGTGGGAACATCGCATAACCCAATCGAGTGGATGAATAACAATCCTGTGACAAATAAAAAGTACAAGGCTCTTGCTGTTATGTATGCCGAGTTTACACCCGTAAAGAATCTTACAATAAGTTCGCGCTTGGGTGTCGATTACACACATTCTACCGCCGATATGAAATCTTATCCCAGCTTTGTGGGAAACAACGGTGTAGGTGCTGCCGGACGTAGTTCGTTCGATGCTGTGAACCTCACAATTACAAATACAGCAAGCTACAATATGAAGATTGCTCGTCGCCACTCGCTGAACTTTATGTTGGGACAGGAGGGTGTCGACTACCGTTCCGAGAGTTTTCAGGTGATAACAAGGGGACAGAATAACGATGCTTTTACTTCGCTCGTATCGGGAACAAGAGCTGTTTCTTGGGCAAACTCTTTCTCGAGTCACTCGTTCCTCTCGTTCTTTGGTCGAGGCGAGTATAACTACAACGATAAGTATTATGCCGATTTTTCGCTGCGTACCGATGCTTCGTCGCGTTTTGGTAAGCACGGTCGTTGGGCTACATTCTGGTCGTTTGGCTTTATGTGGAACCTCAGAAAAGAGCGCTTTATGCAGGGTACAAGCGGTTGGCTCACAAATGCGCAGGTTGCACTAAGCACCGGTACCTCGGGTAACTCTTCAATTCCCGACTACGACCATCTGGCACTTGTAGGCAGTGGTGCAAACTATATGGGTAACGCGGGTATTGCTGCTATCAGTCAGGGTAACGACAAACTTGGATGGGAGCAGTTGTGGTCTAACAATCTGGCATTGCACTTAGGATTTTTCAATCGTGTGAACCTTGATGTAGAGCTCTACCACAAGCAGACAACAAATATGCTTATGCTTGTTCCGCAGTCATACGTGAACAATGGATTCGGTACACGATGGGATAATGTGGGCGAGATGGTTAACCGAGGTGTGGAGTTCTCGCTTAATGCCGATATTATCCGCACTCGCAATTTCACGTGGAACGTAAATGCCAATGCTTCGTACAACAAGAACGAGATTACAGAACTTTATAACGGACTCGATGAGTATGAGATTTCCAACACCTCGACAAAGTTGGTTGTCGGTGAGTCGGTAGGACAGTTCTACATTAATCGTTACGCAGGCGTAAACCCTGCAAACGGCGATGCTCTTTGGTACACAAAGGATGGCGAGATTACAAATGTGTTCAGCGAGGGCGACAAGGTGATGCTCGACAAGAATTACATTGCTCCCTGGCAGGGAGGATTCGGAACTACTCTCTCGTGGATGGGTTTCAGTTTGAATGCTCACTTCAGTTGGGTTGCCGACCGTTGGATGTTCAACAACGACCGCTTCTTCGAGGAGAGCAACGGACTCTACACTGCATATAATCAGTCGAAACGTATGCTCTACGACCGTTGGAAAGAGCCGGGTGATATTACCGATATTCCGCGATATGGTGTAACACCTCAGATGGATACACGTTTCCTCGAGGATGCCTCTTTCTTGCGTCTGAAAAACTTAATGCTCAGTTACACAGTGCCACAGCCGTTGCTTGCCAAAAGTAAGGTACTAAGCAAGGCTCGCGTATATGTGCAGGCGCAGAATCTGTTTACCTGGACAAAGTTCAGCGGAATAGACCCCGAGTCGTCGAGCAATGTGTATAAGGCGCAGTATCCGATGTCGCGTCAGTATACTTGCGGATTGGAGCTTACATTCTAAAATAATTAGGTATGATGAGAATAAAGAATTATATATTGATGCTTGCGGCATCATTGTGTGCCGTCTCGTGTCTCGACAAATATCCCGAGGATGCAGTTCTCGAGAACGAGGCAATCACCACTGTCGATGAGGCCGACCAAGCTGTTATGGGTATCTACTCGGCTTTTTTGAGTCCTGCACTATATAGTGGCTATCTGACACTGCTGCCCGATATTCAGGCCGATTTTGTGTATGCAGTAAACGGCTATACAAATACTTACGGCGATGTATGGCGCTGGGAAATTCTTGCCACAAATTCGCAGGTAGAGGCTGTCTACGGTGCTCTGTACGATGTGATAGGTCGCAGTAACTTCCTACTCGACAATGCTGCAAAGATAAGAACAACAATTACCGACGATGACCAGCTCGACCGACTCGACCAATTCTGCGGCGAGGCCTATTTTGCAAGGGCGTTGGCCTACTCGGAGCTTATAAAACTCTACTGCAAGGACTACAAGAGCGACGAGGATGCCAAGAAGCAACTTGGCGTGGTGCTTACCGAGCACTACTACGAACTGCCCGAGATTAAACGCTCTTCGTTGTACGACTCGTATCAGTTGGTGCTGAGCGACCTCGACCGCGCCGCCGAACTTCTGAAACTGGAGGATGACTACGACCCATCTTATTTCGGCCCGCTCTATAATACGACATATTTCAATGAATATACGGTGTATGCTCTGCGTGCACGTGTGGCTCTTTATATGAGAGATTATGACGAGGCTGTAAAATATTCGTCAAAGGTTATCGACAGCGGATATTATGCACTCTCGAGTGCGTCGATGGCATATAGCTCGACACAGAGTTACTACGACTATATGTGGACAAGCGATAACTCTACCGAGGTTATTTGGAAGGTGGGATTTACAAGCACCAACTACGGAGGTGCATTGGGAACGGTATTTTTTAATTACGATTACACCTCTTTTAAGCCCGATTATGTGCCTGCACAATGGGTGTTGAATCTGTACGAAAGCAGCGACCTGCGTGCGCTGAGTTTCTTCCAGACTATGCAAACGGGGTATAGTCACGGGCTCACTTGGCCTCTGCTCATTAAGTATTGGGGAAACAGTGACCTATACGCGCAGGCACAACTGCTGAATGTATCTATGCCTAAGGTGCTGCGCCTCTCGGAGCAGTATCTCATACGTGCCGAGGCTTACTGTAACCTGGAGACACCCAACTACTCGTTGGCATCAAAGGATATTACCAAGCTTCGTGCGGCGCGTTATATGAACTACGGTGGTTCGGCGGCACTCAATGCTGCGACTGCAATGGATGTTATTGAACAGGAGCGTGTGAAAGAGCTCTATATGGAGGGCTTCCGCCTTACCGACCTCAAGCGCTGGGGTAAAGGATTCGAGCGTACCCCGCAGAGTCAGTCGCTATCGAACGGTAGCAGTCTGAGGATTGACGCCGAGAATCCTCTGTTTGTTTGGCCTATCCCACAGCACGAACTTGAGTCGCCCGATGCCGACATTGAGCCTAACGAGAGTAATAAGTAAACAAAAATCTGAATAAATAAATATGAGAAAGATTATAACAAAGGTGTGTGTGGCATTGGCGCTGCTGCTCTCGGTGGTTGCTTGCGACTCGGAATATACGACATACAGCGGGCCTAACTACATAATGTTCTCCGATACAATGTATGTGTTCCCCGTTGAGAATAGCGAGGACTATTTCGAGATTCCTATCGCTGCTACACAGGCGTGTGACTACGACCGCACATTTGCCGTTGAGGTGGTGGAGCAGGAGACGAATGCTATTGAGGGGCGACACTACTCATTGGAGCAGAATACCGTAACGATAAAGGCGGGTGAGCTTGTGAGCAAGGTGCGTATGCGTGGTTATCACGAGAATATCGATGTTTACGATTCGTTGGGCGTAACACTCAATCTATTGGTCGACGAAAAGAGTGAATGGGATTTATATGGTACACGTGCGCAGGTAGAACTTCGCAAGGCTTGTCCTTTCGATATTAATGCTTTTACAGGCTACTGTCTGGTTACATCGACCTATATTATGAACTATATGACAAATATAGATATGCGATTGATACGCAGTGAGGTCGACCCCGAGCAGGAGAATACCATTATTATGCGTAACTATTTCTACGATGGATACGACCTTAAAATAGAGTTCGAGACGGATGATATTCTGAATCCGACAATAAGAATGAAGGACCAGAAATTCGCATCTACAGCCGAGGCTTTCGGTACCATCTATGGCGATGGTTATATTATGGCGCGTAACGCTCCCGAATATACGTCGTACTACAGCAGCTGCGAGAAGTTTATCTTCCAATATATGACTCTCTATGTACCGGGAATGGCCGAGGGCTCAAATGTTGTGGGTACTTTTATGAATGCTGTAGAGTGGATTAGCGACGATGAGGCTGCGAGACTTATGGAGCAGGGATATTGATTGTTGAATATTATATAAGTAGTATATGAGAAGATTTTCACAATGGATGCTTTTGTCGCTGACGGCGGTTGCGTTATTTGCTGTTGCTGCCTGCTCGGACGATGACAAAGAGGCGATGGAGCCTTTGGCACCCATATTCGAAAAGCCGCTTATGTTGCAGTGCACAGCAGGGGCTATGGAACAGATTGAGTTTGCTTCGGTAGCAGAGTGGAGCATTGCATCGGATGCAATCTGGTGTACTCTCTCGACCGATGGTACTGCCTTTGCCAATGATATTACAGGTGGTGCAGGCGAGGCGACTGTTTTTGTAAAGGTTGGCAACGAGGCACAGGATTTTACCGAGAGTGTGGCAACGCTCACTATGATGCGTCGCGGTAACAAAGAGACGATAGCAACGGTTCATCGTACGGCAATGGGATATTCGTTGCGTGTCATCGATGCTAACGGCGAGGAGTGCAGCGAGATTGCAGTGTCGGCAACCGGAGTACTCGAGTTCGCGGTTGAGGCAAATTTCGACTTTGGTGTCTCGGAAAAACCTCGATGGATTGATGAATTTACGGTAAATACCGATAAGGAGAATCTCTATCGTCGCACATTTCGTATAACAGTTGCCGATGAGTATGAGGCTATCCCTTGTAAGGATGTATTAAAATTCTTCAATAGCGATGGAACGGCTCAATTTGGCTATCTGCTATCTTATTCGGGAATGTTGCCCGAGAGAATAAAAATTGAAGGCGAAAATCCGTGGGGCTGGAACCTCTCGGCCGATGGTTCACTCTTCTCGGTGTTGAACACAATGAGTGGCGATTCGCTGCAATACGACTATTCTGTACCTTATAAGGTGACCACTCTTAACTACGACTGCCACTATCTCTGTTTTAACGTGGGTGAGGATAATGCACTCGAGTTAATGGAGTCGTCGGATAGTTGGTTGAAGGTAAATGTCGACAGCGAGGATGCCTCTAAGGTAAGTATCAGCGGAGAGCCCTTCCCCGCCGAGACCGAGGGTGAGCGTAAGGGTTATGTGGTTGCTCTGCCTGCGGCAATGTATGACAGCATTATGGCTCTTTACGAGTCGTTGCACGATGTCTCTTTCATCGACTCGGTATATAACAATGTGATGATAGAGGTTACCCAAATGAGCGATTATGTCGACCTAACCAAAGGGTTCACTGTGATGCAGGGAATGACTACCGAGCTTGATTGTTTCGAGGAGAGCGACACTGCAATGCTTGCTATGCTCGATGAGAAATACTCGCTCAATAAGGTATATGCTGTATCGGCCGATGCCGGTAGTTATTTGCAGATATTCCCTCATCTTGGTGAGCGTCATTGGGAAGGCTGGACCGAGGATGCTACTCTTATAATAGATGCCGACGGCAATACAATCTCGCATCGCGATGTGAACTTCGAGGCGGGAATGGATGCAAACGATAATATGTATATCTCGGTAAAAACTCTCTCCAAGCCTATAATCGTCATTCTGCGTGGTGTGAATGGCGACTATATTAAGGCGCTTGTGATAAAATCGGGCATAACATTAGACCCCGGAAAAGGATTCAGAATCTTGTATATGATGATTAACAGTGTGCCTTGCGCTCTTGAAACAGATATGGAACTTGCTGCTTCAATAATAGAGCAATTTGGTACAAAGGAGATTTACAGAGTGGAATCGCGCGTGGGACGCGTGTTACAGGTATTCCCCAACCTTAGCGATAGCGAGTGGGAGGGTTGGAGCGAGAAAGCTATAAAGATTATCGATACCGAGGGAAATGATATTCCTTTTAAGGAGGTGAACTACGAGGTGGCAATGAACGACCAAGATGAGTACTATGCAAATTTAAAGGTTAAAAAGAGTCTTTATATTGCTATATTCCTTGCTCCCGACGGTAAGGCTATTAAGGCATTGGTGATTGGCCCACAGAGTTGAATCGGATAATAGAGGATGACGATGAAACATTTTAGAATATATATGTATATGCTTGCAGCCCTGTTGACAATGGGGCTGGCAGCTTGCTCCGAGGATGATGACAAAGCTCCTCTGCAGCAGTATGGTTATGCGCAGTTTAAGGTGGTTAAGGAGGCTTCGCTGAGTCGTGCGGCAGGCTCTTTGGATAGGCTTGCCGATGCGCATAAGGTTAAGGTGGTGATGCAGTACGATGGTTCTACAATTTCGCAGACGTTGGTGCTTGGCGCCTACAATGTCGAGAATGCCGAGTTTGGTTTGCGCAGCGAGAAAATAGAGCTAATGGAGGGCGAGTACACCATTATAGGTTATTATATATATGGTAAACTCGACGAGGTTCTTCTCTCGGGTACCATCGAGGATAATACTTTCAATGTGAAGGCGGGTGGTCTCACCGTAAAAGTGTTACCCGTTGATGTCATTGCGCGTGGAATGGCATCTTTCCGTCTGGTAAAGAGACTGCCCGAGACACGGGCATCGGAGGGTGAAGCCTACCCCTTTACCAATATTCGTGTGGTGGATATTAATATAAAAAATACCTTTACAAAGGAGGTTACATCCATAAAAAAGGTTCCTGTAACCTATACCGAGGATTTTCGCGATGGTTCATCCGACGAGACGCTCTATCCCGGGATGAATACTCTCACTGCGTATGGTGTGTGCGATACTCTTGTGTGGCTTAAGGCAGGTACCTACGAGGTGAGCAGCTATGTTACATATTCCGATAAAAAGGGAAAGACTGTCCTTGAGGTTGCAACAGTCGACGAGCCTACCTCTTTTACTGTGTGTGATAATGTAGAGACAAAGGATGTAGAGGTTCCCGTGAGCGTGAGCGAGACGGCCGAGTATCTAAAGGATTATATTGCCTTACGCGATATTTGGGAGGCACTCGATGGACCCAATTGGAGTTACGCAGGACAGGAACTTGCTCCCGGCTGTAACTGGAATTTTAATAGCGACATTGATATGTGGGGCTATCAACCGGGTGTGCAGCTGCACTCTAATGGTCGTGTGGCTACAATATCATTGTCGGGTATGGGTGCAAAGGGTGTTGTGCCCGATGCTATAGGACAACTTACCGAGTTGGTTATATTCTCGCTTGGAACGCACTCGGAAATTGTGGGTAGTCATCTGTTCGAGTATGTGTCGCCTACAATGAGTGAGGAGCAGAAGGTGGCTATGCGCTACGATTATGAGAAACAGTTCCTTGAGCGCGATTTTCGTCTGGGACTCTCGGCCGACTGGATAAAGACTATAGAGGCAGATGCTACAGCCGAGCCTATTGTAAAGGGTATCTCGTTAAAGCATATTCAGTTTGGCGACCTAACAAACGGTATCACCGGTATCTCACGCGCTATTATGCGACTGAGAAATCTTGAGCAGTTCTATATTGCAAACTCGCCTATCACATACGAGGAGTTTTTCAGAGATATTAAGCCCGAGTCGCCTTTCTACGATGGTAGGGATACTCTTTCGTGGGGTAAGATGACTGCACTCACCGACCTTGAAATTTACAACTGCCGAAATCTTACGGCACTGCCCGTCGAGATGCTGTCGCAACTGCCCGAACTCATTCAGTTGAATGTGGCTTGCAATAAGGGAATATCGGGTGAGCAACTGAAAGCCGATTGGGAGGCTGTTATCGATGGTGCATCGTGTGCCACATTGCAGATTCTGTATATGGGATATAATAATCTTGTCGAGTTCCCCTCGCACGAAAGGCTGAAGAAGATGGTTAAGCTTGGTATGCTTGATTGTGCAAGTAATAAAATAGAGAAATTGTACCCCTTTGGAAAGGATATTCAGCTGGCAAAGATATACCTCGATAATAACAAAATTACCGAGATTCCAAGCACCGAGGATGGCTATTTCTGTGGATATGCACAGCTCGAGAGTTTTACTTGCAGCAATAACCGCTTGAAACTTTTTCCCGATATTTTCAATGCAAAATCGGTCTACGTGGTTCCGTCTATCGATTTTTCATACAATCAGATAGAGGGATTCGAGAATGGCGAGAACTTCCGCGGTGTGAATGTGTCCGAGGTTAATCTATCGAATAATCGTCTTGAAACTTTCCCGGGGATACTCTTTAAGAAGAATTCTCCGCTTACCTACCTAATCCTTGCCGGTAATGGAATGAAAGAGATTCCCGATGGCTCGATGAAGGGCGACAGGGCTTATATGTTGGAGGCGATTGACCTCAGCTATAATCACTTGTCGAAACTATCGGACGATTTTTACGCTGTTCGTCTGCCTTATCTGAAGGGTATTGACTTGAGCTACAATAGATTCGGACGTTTCCCCACTGAACCGCTTAGTATAAGTTCGTTGCAGCGTTTTATCATTCGTCACCAACGCGATGAGGAGGGTAACCGCTGTCTTCGCGAGTGGCCAACAGGTATCTATCGTTGCCCTTCGCTTGCTTTCTTGCTGCTTGGCTCGAACGACCTCAGAAAGATTGAGGATACGCTGTCGCCTTATATCTATTACTTTGAGATTGCCGATAATCCAAATATCTCTATCGATGTAAGCTCTCTATGCGCCTATATCGAGGCGGGAATATTTATGCTTATATATGATAAGACGCAGGATATTCGTGGATGCGAGGCTCTGAACATTCAAAATTGATAATCGCTGTACAGAATTATGGATACTATGATGAATAAGATATTGGGAATGACACTCTCTCTGGTGCTTTTTGCGTCGGTGGTGTCGTGTAGCGACGATGATGGCAATGATGCGCTTAAGGTAATATCAACCGATAAGGCCGAGATTACTTTTGCAGCCGAGGGCGGTAGCGATAAGTTGATTGTACAGTCAGGGCATAGTTGGGTGGCAGTGGTGACGGAACCCTGGTTGATGGTCTCTCCTGCAAACGGCAACGGTTATGCCGAGTGTACCGTAACGGTCGATTCGAGCCTTGTAAGCGGTGTGCGCACAGCCGAGGTACGTTTTACAGAGGTTGGAGGAGCGACAGCCTCTGTCGAGGTTAACCAAACAGGATTCGGAAAGGTCGTTTCGCTAAAGGAGTCTGAGCTTACCGTCGAGGCTTCGGCCAAGATGGATGAGCGTTTCTGCGAGGCGCAGGTGACGGCGAATGTACCTTTCGAAGTACAGATTGAGTATGCCGAAGGTGACGAGGAGTGGCTTTCGGTTGAGGATTTCGACCTTGAACTCGACCGTGGAGCACGTCCACGCACTCTTAAACTGCGTTTCGACTGGAAAAAGAATGTGCATCCCGTAGAGCGAGTGGCAAAGGTAAATTTTCTACCTGTGAACGAGGGCGACGAACTTGATGCTCCCGCAACGCTGCTGATAAACCAGAAAGCAGCGCTTCGCATTGAGGATAACCGTCAGGGCGACTCTCTGGCATTGCTCACTATCTACGAGCGTCTTAACAGTATGGGCGATCCCTGGGATACAAGTGAGAATATGCGTAACTGGAGAGATGTCGTGCTGTGGGAGGCTTCGGACGAGGATTTGCCTGCTCCCGAGGCTGTCGGTCGTGTACGCAGCGTAGAGTTTTTTATCTTCAACACCGAGGAGAGTATTCCGCAAGAGATTAAGTACCTTAGATTTATAGAGAGTCTTAGTGTCTCGAGCAACGTAAATACAATGCTCAAGAGCATTAAACTGGGTCCCGAGGTGTGCGGTCTTGAACATCTGAAGCACCTTGTGCTGTTCTCCTATGGTATAACAGAACTTCCCGAGGAGTTTGTCAATCTGGGCGATAAATTGGAGAGTCTCGATCTTAGCGCGAACAATTTTTCGGCAGTTCCTCCAATGTTGACAAAGGAGAATTTCCCCAAACTGAAATCGCTGAACCTTATCGGCAACCGCCGATGGACAACCCGAGATTTACGCGATGCCGAGAGCTACGAGAATGGAATAGGACTGCATTTTAATGCCGACACCGATAACTCGTTGCGCCGTCTTCTGACTTGGGATACTCTCGAGGAGTTGTTGCTCTCAAATAATTTCATCGAGGGTAGTCTGCCCGATTTTACTCCGGGTGAGGATGGAGTAAGGGCATATAATCAGGAGGATGTCGATGCTTTTGGTGGCGATACAATACAGTATCTTGCCGATAACAATATACCGCGTATACTGCCTAATGCGAAGCGGTTATCTATAAATCTGAATTTCTTCACAGGTAAATTGCCCGATTGGTTGCTCTATCATCCTCATCTGCTAGATTGGTTCCCCGAACTGCTTGTGTTCAATCAGCAGGAGCAAGGAAAAAATTCGCTTGGCGAGATTGTGCGATTCGAGAATGTACCGACAAGTTTTGAATACTACTATGAGGCTATGCCCGGAACAAGAGAGAAATATGAATTAAAAGAAGAATTTGCCGAATAATGATGAAAAAGTTTTTAAAATATTGTGTTGCGGCTCTGTGCCTTGTATGTGCCGTTGCCTGTAGCGATGAGACCGAAAGCGTTGCACTTCCTGTAGAGCCCGAGGTGGTGCTCCCCGACGGGGCGATAGAGGGCGAGCTTCTTATAAAGTTCGACTCTCAGATGGAGGGTATTCTTGATGAGGCTTTCAAAGCACGTGCGATGCGTGGAGTAGAGACCCGCTCGGGAATACCATCGACCGACGAGGTGCTGAGGATTCTGGGTGCATACAGCTTTGAGCGTGTCTTTCCCGTCGACCTCTCTACCGAGGAGCGTACACGTGAGGCGGGACTTCATCTGTGGTATCAGGTGAAATTCGACAATGGTGTCAATCTTGCCGAGGCTATGGATAATCTCTCGAAACTGGGAGAAATCTCTAAAATACAGTGCAACCGTAAGATATACCGTATGAGTAACAGCAAGGCTCGTGTGGCAAATACTACGTCCGAGACGGTTGAGCATCCCTTTAACGACCCGGGTCTTGCCCGTCAGTGGGGATATATTAACTACGGCGGATACAGTTTCGAACAACCCTGGGCAAAGAGTATTGCCGGTTGTGACGTGGGATGTGCCGAGGCGTGGGATATCTGCACAGGTGATGCGTCGATAATTGTTGCGGTAATGGACGAGGGTGTTATGTATAATCACCCCGACCTTGCACCTAATATGTGGATAAACGAGGGCGAGGAGCTTGGTTCCGATGTTGATGCCGACAACAACGGCTACAAAGGCGATAAATATGGTTATAACTTTGCAACCGACAGAGGGTATATCTCCACCACAGGCTCTAACGATACAGGACACGGTACACACGTAGCAGGAACAATTGCTGCCGTTAATAACAACGGCGAGGGAGTGTGTGGCATAGCAGGCGGCGATGCAGCCAAAGGCGAGCAGGGTGTTAAGATTATGTCGTTGCAGATTTTTGACGACAGCTATGCCGCCAATCTTCTTTTAGAGGCAAAAGCAGTGAAATATGCTGCCGATAATGGTGCCACTGTGCTTCAGTGCAGCTGGGGGTATATGTCTCCCGATGCCAATCCTATATTGGGCTTTACTCCCGGCCCTGCTACCGAGGAGGAGTGGGCAGCAATGTATCCGCTCGAGAAGGAGGCTTTCGACTACTTTCTCGAGAATGCAGGTTCGCCCAACGGTGTAATAGAGGGTGGCATTGTGGTCTTTGCAGCAGGAAACGAGTATGCCTCGGCACCTTCGTTCCCGGGACTCTATTCGCGCTTTGTTTGTGTGGCTGCTCTTGCTGCCGACTATACTCCATCGACATATACCGATTATGGTGCCGGAATAGACCTTTCGGCTCCCGGTGGCGATAGCGACTATTATGGTGCGCCGGGTGATGAGGCCGATAGCGAGGGTATGATATACTCAACAATTGTCGACCAGGGTAAGCCGTCGTATGGCTTTTATGAGGGTTCGTCGATGTCGTGTCCACACGTCTCGGGAGTGGCAGCTCTTGGACTCTCATACGCGGCTCAACTACGCAAACATTTTAAGGCCGATGAGTTTATCGAACTGATGATTACAACGGCTACCGATATTGATGGCTATTTTGTGGGCGAGAAAAAATCGCACTATAATCACTCTTCGCCCGGAGCATCGGCTACAAAGAGCGACCTCTCGAAATATGTGGGTAAGATGGGGCGTCTGGTGAATGCAGGTGCTCTGCTACGTGCCATTGAGGGTGCGGGTAGTGCTATGAGATTGCCTAATGTGTATGTAGCGCCCGGTAGCAGAGAACAGATAGACCTTAGTCGCTATTTTGCAGGTGGCGAGGCTCTTACATATAGTTGCAGTGTGGCTGATGATAATGTGGCAAAAGCCTCTGTTGCCGGTACAATGCTCACTGTTGAGGGCGTCTCCACAGGCTCTACCTCTCTTATAGTAAAAGCGTCTGACGGTAGCGAGCAGAGCGTGGTTGTTACGGTAAGAGAGGGTGCTGCTGCTAACGGATGGATGTAAAATCAGATAAATGATGAGATATCTCTTTTCTGCTTTAATACTGGTGCTTGTGCTCTTTAGTGCGCAGGGACAGCAGGGAAAACTCTCTCGTGCAGCAATAGACTCGGTTCGTGCGCTTCACGCAATGAGGGAGGGTGGCGATGTGCTGCATTTTACAAAGAGCAGAATTGATATGGGAGCAATGTTTGAGAGCGACACTGCAAGAATAGTCTCTTTCTTCTTCGAGAATAGGATGGGGAAGAGTGTTGCTGTCGAGCGGGTGACATCATCGTGCGGATGCGCTACTGTGAAATTCGATACAGCGGTAATTGCACCGCGAGGAAAAGGCAGGATAGATGTACGCTTCTCGCCAAAAGGAAAGGCGGGAACAGTTGATACTGATATATTCGTCTATCTGCCGGGCGTAAAAAAGCCTGTGGCAAGGCTTATATTATTTGGCAATGTAATAGGTAGCGACGAGTGGGAGCATCTGCCACTGAGAATGGGTGCCTTGAAACTTAAAAGCCGCAAGGTGGATTTTGGCCGGGTGACTCGCGGACAACGACGTATCGAACGCATTGCCTGTGCAAATGCAGGTGTTGTACCGCTAAGGCTTTCTACTCTTATAAAACCGCAATATGTGAAGCTTCGCACCGAACCCGAGGTGCTTCAGCCCGGTGAAGAGGGTGATATACTTATTATAGTAGATGCTGCACGACTAAAAAAAATGGTCGGTGAGCAGCGTTTCAGAGTGGTTGTCGAGGGGGTGGAGGGTGCTCCATCGGTGCGTACAATAGAGGGGGTGCTATATCTCTCCGATGAAAAAGAATAAATTAAACAATAATATAAAATGGACGTGAAGACTATTTTTCGCCTAATGGCATTTTTTTTGGCTATGTTTGCTTTTCAAGGTTGCTCGGACAGTGACGATGCATACAGCGAGCCTACACTTGATGTGACTCCTGCAAATATTGCAGGTACCTGGATGTTGAAAGAGTGGAACGGGGTAGAATTGCAAAAGGGAACCTATTGTTATATTGTGTTTACCCGCAAGGATAGAACTTTTACAATGTTCCAAAAATTTGACAGTATGTATGCCCGTTGCATAACAGGTACATACGCAATAGATAAGGATAGCAATGGGGATTATGTCGTGAGCGGAGTCTATGACTATCAGATGGGAGAGTGGAACAATTCATACATCGTAACAGAGCTTTATGCATCGGGCTCGATGTTGTGGACGGCAAAAGAGAATCCCGATGATGTGTGCCGTTACGTACGCTGCGACGAGGTTCCCGAGGAGGTTATAAAAGAGTCGGGATATAAGACCGAGTAATTTGCTCTCTTTTTCCTCTAAATAAGGGTGAGAAAAATAAAAAAAATGCAAAAAAGTGAGCATTGTTTAAAACTAAATTGTTAATTTTGCAGAGTTAAATTTTCGGACAAGTCTTGTCCGACATCAATAATCAATCATATAATTCAATTTTATATTTTGCGGTATGCCACAAACGTATGCGGTATCATTTGAATGGGGCGTCTAAAATGTGATTCCCGTTCGGTGGTAGCAGGGTGTATAAACGTTGTGTAGTGGATAAATACGCATAATCATTATTTATGTATCATATAGAACAGTTGAGAGGCAAAGAACTGAATGAATTGCAGTCTATTGCCGGTGAGTTGGGGATAAACGGTGTAAAGTCGTTGGAGAAGGATACTCTGATATATCGTATTCTTGATGGACAGGCGCTTCAGCGCAGCCAATCGGGTACCCCGGCTGTCGTAAAGGAGGAGAACAGAATGAATCGTCGCAACCATCGTCGTAACCGCATACAGCCCGAGGCGGCGTCAAAGGTGTATACGGCGACGGGCGACAAGGCTGTTAAACTCGATAAAAATGAACCTAAGAAGCAGGACGAGGAGAAAGTGAAACCTATCCAGGAGGTTGCAGTGGAGAGTGTTGTTGTAGTTGAACCGGCTGCTACTCCTGCTCCCGAGAGTGAGACTTCGGCACCCAAGAAACGTGGCCGTAAGCCAAAGGCAAAGCCTGCACCCGAGGCCGAGGCGCTCACGCCTGAGGTGGAAGCACCTGCTGTAGCAGCTCCCCAGGCGACCCCTGCCGAGGAGAATGCTGCTCCTGCTCCTAAGAAACGCGGTCGTAAGCCAAAAGCTAAAGCTCAGGCTGAAAATAGTGTAGAGGTTAAAGCCGAAGATAATAACGTGACTCAAACTGAGGAGACTGTTGAGGCCCCCTCTCAAACTCAAGAGGAGTTTGTACCTATAGAGGAGTTGCCAAATGATAAAGAGGGACTTCCTACCGAACTTATTGCAAAGTTAGAGAAGAAAAACGACGCTCTACAGCAACAGCCGCAGAATTTCCGCAATAATGGTCGTCGCCAGCGTTTCGAAAGAGGTCGTCAAGAGGCACAAGATGGTACCGAACAGCAGGCTGTACCGGCCGCGGTATACGATTTTGCCGATGTGCTGAGAGTAGAGGGTGTCTTAGAGACAATGCCCGATAACTATGGTTTCTTGCGTTCATCCGATTACAACTATCTTGCATCGCCCGACGATGTATATGTATCGCAGTCGCAGATACGTATGTATGGACTAAAAACAGGAGACGTTGTCGAGGGTATCATCCGTCCGGCGAGCGCAGGTGAGAAATATTTCCCTCTTGTAAAGGTAAATAAAATTAACGGACTCTCACCCGAGCTTGTACGCGACAGAGTCTCTTTCGATAATCTGACACCTCTTTTCCCCGAGGAGAAATTTACCCTCTGCACAGGTAACTACGATAATATGTCGGCACGTGTGGTAGATATGTTCTCACCAATCGGAAAGGGTCAGCGTGGTCTGATTGTTGCTCAGCCAAAGACCGGTAAGACAATGTTGCTCAAAGATATAGCGAATGCTATTGCTGCCAACCATCCCGAGGCATATATGATTATGCTGCTCATAGACGAGCGCCCCGAGGAGGTTACAGATATGGCACGCAGCGTAAATGCCGAGGTTATTGCATCTACCTTTGACGAGCCTGCCGAGCGTCACGTGAAGATTGCGGGTATTGTACTCGAAAGAGCAAAACGTATGGTAGAGTGTGGTCACGATGTAGTTATTTTCCTCGATTCTATTACTCGTCTGGCACGTGCCTATAACACCGTTTCGCCTGCATCGGGAAAAGTGCTCTCGGGTGGTGTCGATGCCAATGCTCTACACAAACCCAAGCGTTTCTTTGGAGCAGCACGTAACATCGAGAATGGCGGTTCGCTTACAATTATCGCAACTGCACTCATCGATACAGGTTCTAAGATGGACGAGGTTATCTTCGAGGAGTTCAAGGGTACAGGTAATATGGAGCTTCAGCTCGACCGCACTCTTAGCAACAAGCGCATATTCCCTGCGGTGAATATCATTGCATCGAGCACCCGTCGCGACGACCTGCTGCACGACAAACAGACACTCGACCGTATGTGGATTTTGCGCAAATACCTTGCCGATATGACATCTTTGGAGGCTATGGAGTTTGTAAAAGACCGTCTCGAAAAGACTAAGGATAACGAGGAGTTTTTGCTTAGTATGAATTCGTAATATAGTATCGCAAATGAGCACTGAAGAAGGTGACCCAAAAGTAAAATTGGGTTGCTTTCTTTTATTTTGTAAGTTCAGTTTCTATATTTTGTAGGATAATAATAAAATAATAATATCCTAATATGACACTTTATCCTTCTTCGTATGAAGCAGAATTGATTAATGGTGAACTTGCTGGTACTTTTTCACAAGGAGACTTAAACTTCCGCTAACTCTTAAAAGAGGTGAGTACAAATTTCTTAGACTATATCCAAAGAGGTATTGAAAGATATAGCGGGTTTGATCAATACAATAAAATAAATTACCGATTATTATTTGAATAGCGACTGCTCAAACCATCGAGTAGTCGCCATTATTTTTTACATATTCTCAAAAAAAACTCATTTTTATTTGCAGATTCAAAAAGTAGTGGTATATTTGCGCTATACAAGTTGTTTAATACATAAAGTATACTACAGGTATGAAGAACGATGTGATGATAACTGAACTGCTAAATGCGTGGGAAGAGACCTACAAAAAGGGGCAACTAACCTTCTGGGTATTTCTATCTCTTAAAGAGAGCAACAAATGCGTAGAAGAGATAAAAGAGTTCGTTGAGAAGATGTCGGAGGGTTCGATGTCTTGCGAAGAGCAAAGCCTGTATAGAAATTTGCGAAAGTTCCTTAACTTGGGAATTGTTGCATACGATAGTAAGCGTGTCAGCAAGGGGCCTGATAGAAAATACTACTATCTGACAGAGCTTGGCAAGGAGTTATTTCAGCTCTTCGTTGAACGAAACATCAAGATATTTACAAAAGAATCCATTATAAACCTTTTAAATTAGTAAGTTATGAAAGCATTGACAATCAGATTGGGACAGTTTGCTATTTGCGCATTAGTTTTGACCTTGTTATTCCGATATGCTCTAAACTTATGTATCGAGGCGAACAGTTTTGTTGGAACAACTTCCTGCTCCATTGTGTATGGAGGTTTAATGTTTCTTATCGGCTGCTATTTCGGAACGAAGGATGCTAAGGAGAATGAGGTGCACGACATTGGTTTCAGATACCATTTAGTGACCTACATTTTATGTATTGGTGTTGGATGTGGAGTTCATTATTTGGGATGGAATGCAGAGAGTCTGCAAGCAATGACCATTACCGCAATTTCTTGGGGAATAGGTCTTCTCGTTCATTTTATCTTCTATCTCATAGAACAACGCAAGACAATAAAAGGATACGCTAAGGACGAGATCTTCCAATAATATGACAATGGCGACTGCTCAAACGAGCAAAAATACTTTTGCCCCGCGGTCTATTAGGCTTTTTCAAAAAAAACAGACACTCTATTAAAAAGTGTCTGTTGAAATAGTTGCTATGTTTCTTTAGAAGGGCAGACCGTCGTCCTCGCCCTGTGCGCTGAAGTCGGGTGCTGTAACCTTGGGTGCGTTTACCTGAGGTGCAGCCTCATAAGGTACAGCAGGAGCAGGTGCTACGCCACGCTCTACCTTCCAAGCACGAATGTCGTTGTACCAACGGCCGTTGTACTCACGTGCATTGATGTCGAACGATACGGTCATCTCTTCGCCCACCTGAATGTTGAACTGTGCAATCTTGTCGGCTCCAAATACGTTGAAGCATATTTTACGGGGATACTGCTCGTGTGTCTCAAGCACGTACTCCTGCGTTTTCCACTCGTTACCTGTCTTTGATACGCCGCCACGCTCGGGCAGCACTGCGATGATTTTTCCTGTAATTTCCATAATTCTATTCAAATACTTGGCGAAAGTAATTCATTTCTTTGAAAAAAACGAAGATTTGTAGCTATTTTTAAGAAATAAAATCGGAATCTTTCTTTGTATTGAGTCCTCTTTTCATTATCTTCGCAGAATAATATGTGCATTCGGTAATGGTGTGCACTTTTTTTAGGAGATTCTGAATAATCGAAATAAACATATAAAAAACAAATACTATGAACTTTACAGTATCAAGTTCCCTTTTATCGTCGCGCTTGCAGACTATCAGTCGAGTTATAAACTCTAAGAACACTATCCCTGTGCTCGATTGTTTTCTTTTCGAGTTGCGTGGCACAAGACTTACGTTGACTGCTTCGGACCCCGACAATACTCTTAACACCTCGTTCGATGTAATTGAGTGTTCCGAGGATTTCAGCTTTGCAATTTCGTCTAAGATTCTTATCGATTCGCTAAAAGAGGTGTCGGAGCAACCCTTGCGTTTCGAGGTTAACAAAGAAACTCTTGAGCTTACTATATACTATCTGAACGGTAAATATAGTATGGTTGGACAGAATGCCGAGGAGTATCCTACTGCTCCTGTTATGGGCGAGGGTGCTGTAAAGATTTCAATACCTAACAGTGTACTCTCAAGTGGTATCTCTTGTTCGCTCTTTGCTGCTGCCGACGATGAGATTCGTCCTGCAATGTGTGGTATATATTTTGATTTCACTCCCGAGAATGTGACATTTGTAGCATCGGATGGTCATAAATTGGCTCGTTGCCGCGACTACTCGGTTACAGGTGCCGAAAAATCGGCGTTTATTCTTCCCAAAAAGCCTGCTACTCTGCTCAAGAATCTTTTGAGTAAGGACGAGCAGGAAGAGGTTGCGCTTGAGTTCGACGGTCGCTTTGCTACATTTACAATGGGCGAGTATGAGCTTGTTTGCCGTCTGCTCGACTCTCGTTACCCCAACTACAATGCGGTAATTCCACAGAATAATCCGCATAAACTTATTGTAGACAGGACTGCACTCATTGGTACGTTGCGTCGTGTGGCTATATTCTCTTCACAGGTGAGTTTGATAAAATTGCACATAGAGAGTGGTAAGATGGTTATTTCGGCTCAGGATACCGATTTTTCTACCTCGGCCGAGGAGAGCATAACTTGCAGCTACGACAGTGTTCCTATGAACATTGGTTTCCGCGCATCGCTACTCATTGATATGCTGAATAATATTCCGGGACAGGATGTAGTGATAGAACTTGCCGACCCCTCACGTGCAGGTGTAATCGTTCCTGCCGGGCAGAAAGAGAATCAGGAATTGTTGATGTTGCTTCTGCCTGTGATGATTACAGAGTAGGTAAGGGCTTCTTGAATAACAAAAAAAAGAGGGTGCGGCAAAATTTTATTTTGACACATCCTCTTAATGTCTTAATAAATAAAGAGCAAATTAAAACAGACACGCTATGGAATTAAATCTTAAAAACCCTATAATTTTTTTCGACCTGGAGACAACCGGTGTTGATGTGTCAAAAGACCACATTGTGGAGATATGCTACATTAAGGTGTGGCCAAATGGTAACGAGGTATCGCGCACGATGCGTATAAATCCCGGTATGCACATCCCTGAGCAGTCGTCGGCTGTTCACGGAATTAAAGACGAGGATGTAAAGGATTGTCCCCTCTTCAAGGATGTGGCAAAGGATATTGCAAATGATTTTATGGGGTGCGATATTGCAGGATTCAACTCGAACCGCTTTGACCTTCCGATGCTTGCCGAGGAGTTTTTGCGTGCGCAGGTAGATATAGACCTCACTCGCCACCGTGCGATTGATGTGCAGGTGATTTATCACAAATTAGAGCAGCGTACCCTGTCGGCGGCATATAAGTTCTACTGTGGTGCCGAGCTGGTAAATGCTCATAGTGCCCTTGCCGATACCCGTGCAACGTATGAGATTCTTAAAGCACAGCTCGACCACTATCCCGAGGTGCTGAAGAATGATATGGAGTTTCTCTCGCAGTTCTCTTCGTTTACACGTAATGTCGATTTTGCAGGACGAATGGTATATGATGACGCGGGCAATGAACTTATAAACTTTGGTAAATATAAGGGCGAGAGAGTGGATGTTGTGCTTGCGCGCGACCCGAGTTATTATGCTTGGATTATGAACGGTGATTTTCCGCTGAACACTAAGCAGGCACTTACACGCATCAAACTGCGTGGAATGAAAAAATAAAAGCAATAGAGTATGCTGAAAGGAAAGAAAATTGTGCTGGGAGTGACCGGTAGCATTGCGGCTTATAAGGCGGCATTACTGGTGCGCTTGCTTGTAAAAGAGGGTGCCGAGGTTCAGGTTGTAATGACGCCGTCGGCAAAGGAGTTTATTACTCCGCTTACGCTGTCGACGCTTTCGGGGCGTCCTGTGTTGAGTGAGTTCTTTCATTCGGGCGACGGTGCTTGGAACAGCCACGTCGAGCTGGGACTGTGGGCCGATGCTATGATAATAGCCCCGGCTACAGCATCTACAATAGGCAAGATGGCGGGTGGTATTGCCGATAATCTGCTTGTTACCACTTATCTGTCGATGAAGGCGCCGGTACTAGTGGCTCCTGCTATGGATCTTGATATGTATGCTCATCCTTCGACACAACGCAATCTGGATGTGCTTCGCGCATATGGCAATTATATAATTGAGCCGGGCGAGGGCGAACTTGCGAGTCATCTAAAGGGCAAGGGGCGTATGGAGGAGCCTCAGAATATTATCGAGCAGTTGAAAAAGCGTTTTTTTCTCTCGGGGCCTCTTGCCGGTAAGAGGGTGCTGGTAACGGCCGGCCCCACATACGAGAAAATAGACCCTGTTCGTTTCATTGGTAACTACTCATCGGGAAAGATGGGATTTGCCATTGCAAGGGAGTGTGCGCTTATGGGTGCCGAGGTTACGCTTGTTGCGGGACCGGTCTCTCTGCCTACTCCACACGCGACAATCAATCGTGTGGATGTTGAGTCGGCACGTGAGATGCATACTGCTGCTGTAGAGGCTTTCGAGGGGTGCGACGCTGCCATCCTCAGCGCTGCTGTTGCCGACTACCGACCATCGGTGCAGGCCGACAAAAAGATAAAGCGTACCGAGGATAATATGACAATAGAGCTTGAGGCTAATCCCGATATTGCGGCGACTCTTGGTGCCGCTAAGCGCAAAGGGCAGTTGCTCGGCGGCTTTGCGCTCGAGACAAACGACGGCGAGGCAAATGCCCGTCTTAAATTAAAAAAGAAGAACCTCGATTTTATTGTGCTTAACTCGCTCGAGGATAAAGGGGCGGGATTTGCGGTGGATACAAACAAAGTTACCATCATTGACGATGAGGGGGCAGCAGAGTATCCTCTAAAGAGCAAGAGCGAGGTTGCGCGTGACATTGTTGCACATCTTGCTCGGCTTTTTATGGTTCTATTGTTGATGTTTGCTCCATTGAGCATAGAGGCGCAGGAACTTAATGCTACGGTGGCGCTTAATACCTCAAAAGTACAAGGAACAAATACCGAGGTTTTTACGGTGTTGAAAGATGCTCTTACCGAATTTATAAACAATCGTAAATGGACCGATTATACCTATGAAGAGCAAGAACGTATAACCTGTAATTTTACGTTTATCGTAGACTCCTATAAGGATGATGGCTCGTTTACCTGTTCGCTTATGGTGCAGGGGTCACGACCGGTATTCGGCTCGACATATTCGTCGATTCTGTTTAAATATGAGGATAAGGGTATCAGGTTCACTTATCAACCTTACGATAGGTTGGAGTTTAACGATGATAATCTTGATAATAATCTGACGGCAGTAATTGCCTTTTATGTCTATCTTATCATTGGCCTTGATATGGATTCAATGGGAGAGTTGGGCGGTAGTGACTTTCTGAACCGAGCGCTCAATATTGCCAATAACGCACAGAATCTTGGCGACAGTGGCTGGCGTGCAGGAAGCAGCAATAACAATCGCTATACGGTAATAGACGATTATATGAATGGTGCAATGGAGCCGCTTCGTCGACTCTATTACAGGTATCATCGTCTGGGACTCGATACAATGTTCAAGGATGCCGAGGGTGGACGTAAGGTGATAACAGAGTCTATCTCTATGTTGCAAGAGGCATATAATAACCGTCCGCTTGCGTATATCACAAAACTCTTCACCGAGTATAAGAAAGATGAAATTGCCAATATCTATTCGTTTGAGGGTGGTGAGTCCGAGAAAAAAGGGGTTGTAAAGATTCTCTCCGAGATTAACCCATCGCAGTCGGAAACTTGGAACAGGATACTTAGAACACGCTAATAAAAGGCTATGCTTAAATCACTGAAAATAGATAATTTTGCTCTTATCGATCATCTTGAAATAGGTTTTTCCAATGGTTTTTCTGTTATTACAGGAGAGACGGGAACGGGAAAATCGGTGCTTTTGGGTGCAATCTCGATGATGCTGGGACAACGTTCCGATGCCAAGATGGTGCGCGAGGGAGCTAACCGTTGCACAATAGAGGGTCTCTTCGACCTTACGGGGTATAGTTTGCAGTCATTCTTTGAGGCGAATGACCTTGACTACGACGAGACCGAGTGCATAATACGTCGCGAGGTATCGACTTCGGGACGCAGTCGAGCATTTATAAATGATACTCCCGTTACAGTGACTCAACTCAAGGAGCTAGGAAATTCGTTGCTCGATATTCACTCGCAGCATCAGAATTTGCTGTTGGGCGATAGGAATTTTCAACTTGATGTTCTTGATACACTCTCGACGGGAGAGGGAGAGCTAAACGACTATCTTACTTTGTATAGCGACTATAAAAGGCTTCGTAGCAGACTCGGCCGTTTGCGCGAGGAGTTCGAGGCGAGTCGACGTGACGAGGATTTTATACGTTTCCAGATTGGCGAGGTAGATGCGTTGGAGCTGCGTGAGGATGAGCAAGAGGAACTTGAACAGGAGCAAATGGAGCTGTCACACGCCGAAGAGATAAAAACCGCACTCTGTGGAGCACTGAATATGATAGATGGTGATGGCGAGTTTAATATTGTGCAACAGTTGCGCGATGCTGCATCGGCTCTTGCGCGAGTGGCTTCGCACTATCCTGCAGCAGCAGAACTTTCCGAGAGGTTAGAGGCTAATTATATAGAACTGAAAGATTGTTGTGGCGAGATAGGCAGTCGAGCCGAGAGAGTGACCTTTTTACCCGATAGACTCGAGTTTGTCGACCGCCGCCTATCTTCAATATACGACCTTCTTAAGAAACATCGTGTCGACACATTAAAGGAGCTGCTTGCGCTGATAGAAAAAATGCGCGAGAAACTACAACACATCGAGGGGGGCGATGAAGAGATTGCACAATTAGAGAAGCAACTTAAGAAGTGTGCCAAGCTGACTGCTGAGGCTGCTGCCAAGCTCACAGCAAAGCGTCGCGAGGCTGCTGCCAGGCTCGAGGAGAAGATTACCGCTATACTGGTTACTCTTGGAATGCCTATGATACGTTTCGGGGTAGAGTTCTCCGAGACACCCGATTTTACGTCGCAGGGAACAGATATTGTAAGATTTCTTTTCTCGGCAAACAGCATTAGTCCTATGCAGCCGCTATCCGAGGTTGCGTCGGGTGGAGAGATGGCGCGTGTGATGCTGGCTCTAAAATCGCTCATTGCCGATACAGTACAGCAACCTACCCTTATCTTCGATGAGATTGACACCGGTATATCGGGTGTTCTTGCCGAGAGGATGGGACGTCTGATGCAGCAGATGGGTGGCACAGGACATCAGGTGATAAGCATTACTCACCTGCCTCAGGTGGCCGCGTTGGGCTCGGCACACTATAAAGTGTATAAAGAGGAGAGCGAGGGCGGTACAAAGACAAATATTTTAGAACTTAGAGGTGAGGAACGTGTACGCGAAATAGCACAGATGATGAGTGGAGAGAACCTCACCGATGCTGCTATTGACAATGCACGTCTGTTGCTCTCAAGAACCACGAATAAGCAAGAGCAATGAATGTTTGCCGAGCATAAGTGAGTTTATAAAACAAAGCCGGTTAATGTGAAATAAGAAAAATAGAAATATGGTAAACAGTAACGAAATGATTTTTGGAGTACGTGCAGTACTCGAGGCACTTGAGGCTGGAAAAGAGGTTGATAAAATTCTTGTTAAACGCGATATTCAGAGTGAACTTTCGCGTGAGCTTTTCGCTGCTCTAAAAGGACGTACAATTCCTGTGGTGCGTGTGCCGGTAGAGAAACTTAATCGCATAACACGTAAGAACCATCAGGGTGTGATTGCATTTATCTCGGCTGTGGAGTATGCCCACGTCGACACGGTTGTTCCAACCTTGTACGAGGAGGGAAAGGTGCCTTTCTTAGTACTTCTCGATGGTATTACCGATGTGCGTAACTTTGGTTCAATTGCCCGAACCTGCGATTGTGCAGGAGTAGATGCTATTATTATTCCTGCTCACAACAGTGTAACCGTTAATGCCGATGCGGTTAAGACTTCGGCGGGAGCGCTGCACACACTGCCCGTATGCCGCGAGAAGAATATAACCGAGACGCTTCGCTATCTTAAGGAGTCGGGTATACGCATTGTATGTGCGACCGAGAAGGGTACGATGAACTATACAAAGAGTAACTACACCGAGCCTGTCTGTGTTGTTATGGGCGCCGAGGATACGGGAATCCCTGTAGAGCATCTGCGTCTGTGCGACGATTGGGTCTCTATTCCCCAGTTTGGAAACATAGAGTCGCTTAATGTGTCGGTTGCTACTGCTGTTATACTTTACGAGGCTGTGCGCCAACGTCATCTTACCGAATAATATCTTATTATGAGAGTATTTAATTTTCTGTTGTTTATACTGTTTGCTACAAGCGCGTTATTTGCTGCAAAGGAACCAAAGGATGTTGCTGCTGCACGAAAATCGGTTGTCAGCATACTTGTGTATAAGGATGGTACGTTGTTGCGAAGTGGTATTGGTGTTTTTGCAGGTGAAAAGGGCGATATATTATCGTCGTATTCGCTTTTTCTTGATGCCGATAGTGCGGTGTGTATCGACCCCGCGGGAAAGATACGTCCCATTGAACGTGTGGTAGGCGCCGACGATATTTACGATTGTATAAGGGTACGTGCTGCGTGGGATAAGAAGATACAGCCGCTTACCATTGCCAACGGTGCCGCAGACACAGGTGCTTCGTTGTATATGGTCTCTTATGGCAAAAAGAAGAGTGGAGTCATTCTGCCGCTTACTGTTGCCGAGGTTTCTACAGTGTCGGGTGTC
The DNA here is from genome assembly GCA_017938245.1 of Bacteroidaceae bacterium. Lineage (GTDB taxonomy): Bacteria > Bacteroidota > Bacteroidia > Bacteroidales > Bacteroidaceae > HGM04593. Next base: position 38,262 of record JAGBBX010000017.1, on the reverse strand, counting down.
TCTTATTATACTTTCAACAACAGGATGCACGAAAATTCGCTATCGGCGCCTGTGGTAGATGCTTCGGGTAGGCTGGTGGCACTTATGCAGCCTGTATCGGCTGCCGACTCCTTACGTTGTTATGCTGTTGCAGTTTCGCTTGCAAGTAATCTGTCGACTACTTCGCTTACATACAATAGTTCGCTATTCAGTCGCATAGGTATCTCTCGTGCTCTGCCTGCTACACAGAAAGAGGCGCTCACCACGCTCTATCTGCTACAGGGGTTGGCATATAGCGATAAAAAGGAGCAGTTTCTTACTCCTCTTGCCGATTATAATCGGGATTATCCACAAAGCTACGAGGGGCATCTTATGCTTGCCGAGTATTATGCCATTGCCGACAGTGCCTTTGAGAAGGCTCGTGACGAGTGGGATACGGCATTGCGCTTAGCTCCAAATAGCGACGATGTGTATTACAATATTTCCAAGGTGTTTGTCAGTGCAGTAGCGCGTTATGCCCTGAATGATGAGACTGCAATGGCTTTTGTCGATTGTGCCATTGAGAACATTGACAAGGCACTGAGTGTTAAGAGTGAACCGCTATATATTCAGCATAAGGCCGAGTTGCTCTTTGCAAAGGGTAAGTATGCCGAGGCATTCGACTGCTACGTGGCGTTGTCGAATACCAATATGAGTAGTGCCGATGTATATGCAGCGGCCTCGAAATGCAAAGAGGTGCTTGGCGAAATTGATGAAGCTATTGTGCTGATGGATAGTGCCGTTGCCACATTTGGGTCGTTGCCTGTTGAGGCAATGGCTCCTTATATACTCAATAGCGCTATGCTGAAACATAAGGCTGGACGTGCTCGTGCTGCTGTACTCGACTTTAACAGGTACGAGTCGCTGCGCGAGGGTAAGCTTGCTGCTCCTTTCTACTATATGCGTGAGCAGGCCGAGTATGATGCAAAGATGTTCCGTCAGGCACTTGAAGATATTGAACGGGCAATATCTTTGGCACCCGAGGAACCTATCTATTTCATAGAGAAAGGACGTTTGTGTTATCGAGTTAAGATGGTTGATGAGGCTCTTGTGGCATTGGAACGTGCAGCAACGCTTCTGCCCGAGAGTCCCGATGTTCACTATCTTATGGGAAGATGTTATATGGCAAAGGATGATAAGGAGTCGGCGCAGACTGCACTTTTAAAGGCAAAAGAGTATGGTCATCCCGATGCCGATGCTCGTCTTACCGAACTGAATAAGTAATAAACCTAATAACTGTATTATGAGAAAGACATCATTCTTATTGTTTGCGCTGTTTACGTTGACAGCAACGGCGCAGAATTATACAATCAAGGGCAAGGCCGATAATGAACCGAATGGCAAAGTCATCTATCTCATCGACCAAAATACGCTTCTTGCTACCGACTCTGCCGTTGTCTCCGACGGTGTATTCGAGTTTAAGGGTAATGCGAATGACCAACTTCTATTCGAACTTAAGAATATCGAGAAGAGAGGACGAGAGAAGGTGTATATATTCATAGCACCCGGCAGTAATGTATCGGTAGACCTTACAACTTTTCCTGCTACTGTTTCGGATAATGGTGGTATGAACGATATATTGGCTGCATTGGAGGCCGAGGTTAAGTCTAAAGGAGAAGCTCTGAATAAAGTGATACGTAGGTTACAGACCGAGGGCAAGAGTCGCGATGAGATTGCACAAATGCTTAATTCTGATGTCGAGGCTATATATGATCTCTATCGCAAGGCAATAGATGATAACAGTGATAATATGGTCGGAGCATATATTCTGGCAATGACTGCTCCTCATTTCTACCAATCTTTAAGCGACTTGGATGCTGCGATAGCAAAGGTTAAGTATGCCGATAGAATAGATTATCTGAGAAGGGTGCGTAACAGCTACAAGGTATCGGCGTCGACCGACCCGGGTGCTATGTTTGTCGATTTTTCGGGATTTACGGTAGATGGTAAACCTTCAAAACTATCGGATTATGTGGGTAAGGGAAAGTATGTGCTTGTCGACTTTTGGGCATCGTGGTGTGGTCCTTGTCGTCAGGAAATTCCTAATCTTTTGGAGTTGCAGAAGAGATTCGCCGGAGATAGATTCACAGTGCTTGGTGTAAACGTGTGGGATAATGAGGATAAGTTCAAAGCATCGCTTGTGAGCGAGGGTATCGACTATCCTCAGATTTTTGTTCCTCGCAACAACAAGGATAATGCAACCGAATTGTACAACATAAAGGGTATTCCGCAGATAATTCTATTTGCTCCCGATGGAAAGATTATAAAGCGCGACCTTCGTGGCGCGGCTATGAAGGCTCTTGTAGAGGAGTGCTTGAAATAGTAGTTGTTCGGATATAATATGTGTAGCATAGCGAAATAATATCGCTATGCTACTTTTTTCTCCACTCTAAAGTTATGACTTCTGTAGTGTTGTTGCCGACGCTGCATATTGCCGAGGGGCGCTCGCCAACCAACCATAGGATATTATCGTTTGCATCGGTCACAACAAGTTGCTGTTCTTTCTCTATTATGCTGCGTTTGCGGTCGGTGAGATAGTCGCTGATGAGTTTTGTTCCTCTCATTCCAAAAGGGTGGAAGCGGTCGCCTTTTCTTGTATTGCGCAGAGTAAGGGGAAACTCTATCTTTGCTGTGTCTAATGTGGCTATATTTCGTTGCTTGGGGATGGTGCCGTTATATATGTTTCTATCTATTCTTAAAAGTCCGTGCGGGGTGCTTACCTCTCCCTCTTGCGGCAGTGGAATTTTGCTGAATTCTTCTCTTTTTGGCGTAATTATCAGTCTCTCTCGGTCTTTTATAACCTCCCATTCTGCGGTCTTGTAACGTCGTCCGCTCTCGCTGTCGATATTTGCAATAATATCTCTTACCTGTGCACTGTTGAATCCGTAGGGCGAGAGTAGCTCGTGCAATAGGGTACCGGGTGCTTTCTCTTGCTTTAACTTGCTGATGTCTATTGTGTTATCGGATAGCACTCGACCGGTTGCCTCTTCGATTGCTTGATTATAAATCTCCTCGGTTTCGGCAAGTCGTTCGGCTGTATCGGCTATTGTTTCTTCAATCGAAGGGTTTATCTGTGCCATAAGGGGAAGCAACTCTAAGCGTACCTTATTACGTGTGTAGTCGCTGCTGAGGTTGGTGCTGTCGATTACATACTCTATCCCTCTGTCTTGTAGGTACTGTAATATGTCTTTCCTACCAATGCACAGTAGTGGACGAATGATATGTCCGTTTTTGGGACGTATACCGTGCAAGCCTCTTATTCCGCACCCACGCATAAGGTTAAGGAGCAGTGTCTCGGCGCTATCGTCGCGATGATGGGCAACAGCTATGGCTGTTGCCGACTCTTCGAGACGAATCTTTTCAAACTCCTTGTAGCGTAAGGTGCGTGCTGCCATCTCAATAGAGAGCTTGTTTTCTCGGGCATACAGCTCGGTATCAAAATCTATGACATATAGTGGAATGTTCAGATGTTTGCATAACTCTTCGACAAAATGTTGGTCGCGCATACTCTCATCGCCACGCAGATGAAAATTACAATGTACGGCGATGCAGTTGTACCCAAGTCGGTGCAGAATATATAGCAGAGCCACAGAATCGGCTCCACCGCTAAGGGCTATAAGAACTTTGTCGCCCTCGGATAACAGTTTGTTGCACGATATATATTTAGAAATCTTATGTAGCATTTTTAAATTTAAAGCCTCGGGTTCTTAGAAGCTTCTTAGTGTATACATGAAGTTTATTTTAATGTTTTTAGATACTCTTACAATCTTCCTCCTTTTTTGTTGCCAGTAGCATATAGTTACCATCGCCTTTGTAATATAGTATTGGCAGTAATTCCGGTGTTATTTGCTCATTTACCATACAGAAATTGCCTGTGTGATAAATAGAGAATGTAGCTTCCATATCCCGGCAGGTTATATTTTTCTTCCGGAATATATAATTCTGATAAGTCCTGTCGTCGCTTAAATCATAACTGTCGAAGATAGGATAACTTTCATAAAGTTCGCCGATGTGAATATCGGGATACGGGTTTACGTCTTTAGGAGTAGAACAATCGAGGCGATGCATAAACTCTTTTCCTATGAGCTCTCTATGTTTGATTATATCTTCTAACCCATCAAAAGTATGTCCTAAAATCGTAATCCGGTCTTTAGTGCTGTAACATTGTATATCGTAGTCGGCAAGTTTCTCTTTTGTTGTCCATTCTTGTAGATGTTTTATGGTTCTTTTGTCGTATAATATCTCGGGCACTTCGTAAGTTATGTTTTTAATGAGAGAATCAATTCCAAACTCTCTTAAGTAGTCCCGATAGTAGATATTACATTTAACAATCTCGGTTAATGTGAACCAATGCCATCCACATTCTATATTTTTCAAAAAGTGGAAAGCTTCATTAAGCGAGTCGAATTCGCCGCGTGTATGATGCGGAAAACAGATTTTTGCCATAGTGGTTATTTTATCCTTGCTTTTTAGCGTATATTTGCTGTAAACAGCGAATATATTCTGCTACTATATTTTGCAAATGTGGTAAAATCATTAGATTTTACAAAGTAAATCCCAAGAAAAGTTTTCCTGTCGAGGAAAAACGATAACAATGCCTATAAACAGGAATTGTCGTTCCTTAATAACCTCTTAGTCTTAAGATAATTGCAATTTATACGATTTTTTAAGAAAAAAGTACGTTCTTTTCTTTGCTTTTAGGAAAAGTGTTCCTATCTTTGCAGTCGCTAAGCAATAGCAGCTCGGTACCTTGGATGAGTGGCTTAGTCAGCGGTCTGCAAAACCGTGTACGGCGGTTCGAATCCGCCAGGTACCTCTGAATAACCTCCGAAATTTCGGGGGTTATTTGTTTTTTACGACTTTAATAACTATTTTTGTCTTATCCTGTTAATTATATTATGCATACGGTTGAAATATTATGAGAACATTTTTTTCTTTTTTTATGCTTTTTGTTCTCTCTTCTTTTGCTTATTCGCAAGAGGGAGATTCTGTTGTAATCTCTAAAATGCAGGTTGTTGACCTTGGACTTTCGGTCGATTGGGCGGGATATAATATTGGTGCCACAGCTCCCGAGGAACCGGGTAATTATTTTTCGTGGGGCGAGAGGGATGTCAAGAATAGTTATTATCGTTCACGTTATCTTCACTGTAAAGATAATACTATTCTTGACATTGGTGAGTCTATCTGTGGCGGTGAATATGATGCGGCGACTGCTGCCTGGGGTGATGGATGGCGACTCCCTTCGACGAGTGAAGTCGAGGAACTTCGCGATGAATGCGATTGGGCTTGGATTACCTATAATGGTGTGCAGGGATGTCGTGTGACCGGCCCAAGCGGAAACTCAATCTTTTTGCCTGCTGCCGGTATCTTTTGGGGTGCCAAAAAACAGGGTATCGGCGAAGAGGGTTGGTATTGGATAGGCGATTGCGCCGATGATAAGGAGTGTGCTAAGATAATCTTTTTTGAGGCGTCGCGTTATACTCCCGATTTTCTCGCTATAATGGATATTATTGACCCTATCACCGATGCAAAGAAGATAGGTGGGCAGACTATTCGTGCGGTGCGCGTGCACAGTGATGCTGTTCAAGGTGACTCTACGGTGTCTAATGACTCGATAAAGGGTGAATAATGGCTGATAATTTCTTAGAGAAACGACAAGAGGCTTATCGAGAGCAGGCTGCGAGGGGGGTGTCAAAGAAGTCTAACTCGGTTCTGAAACTTGCCGAGAGGGGTGTTACTACCTCTTTCGATAGTTCGTATAAGGTGCGTACCGACCAGCTTGAAAAGATAATAGAGGCTGCTCTCTCGGTCGATTCGCTATCTGTGCATTGCTTTATTGTGCCACAGAGTGTGACCCGTGTGTGCGATAGTGCGGCAAATATTCTTTTGGGACTCTCTGTTACGGCTGATGCCGGGTCTTTTATTTCTATAGGTCGTGCTTTGCAGATGATGCTGTTGCAAGCTGCAGAGATTGGGCTAAGCGTCTCATATACTCAGAACTTCGATGCTGCTGTTCCGGTAGATGCTCTTTCTCTTTCGTTTGAGCCTGTTGTGCTGCTTGCTGTGGGTAGGGCGGCAAGATAGCCTTTTACGGTCATTTATTTGTAAAAAAAATATCATCATCTTTTGTAAAGGTGTCGATACAAAATATGAGAGAGTCAGCCACAGCTGACTCTCTCATATTTTGTTTTCTTTGTTTTATGCATCGATGATAGCGTATCCTGCATTCTTCTCGATGAATTCGCGGCGAGGGCCAACGTCATCGCCCATAAGCATTGAGAAGATGCGGTCGGCATCTTGTGCATCGCGCACTGTAACCTGCTTCAGTGTGCGTGTCTCGGGATTCATTGTTGTTGTCCACAACTGCTCGGGGTTCATCTCTCCAAGACCTTTATATCGCTGAATCTTTATGTCTTTCTCGTTACCGCCTGCATACTCCTGTACAAAGGCGTTCTTCTCGTCGTCATTGTAACAATAACGGCTGACCTTGCCTTTGGTGCATTGGTAGAGTGGGGGTTGTGCCATATAAAGGTGACCTCCCTCGATAACCTCGGGCATATAGCGGAAGAAGAGTGTCATAATAAGTGTGCCGATGTGTGCTCCATCGACGTCGGCATCGGCCATTATAATTACCTTGTGGTAGCGCAACTTCTCGATATTGGCTTTTTTGCTGTCCTCGGGGTCGAGACCGAAACGTACTCCCAATGCCTGAATAATATTGTTTACCTCGTCGCTCTCGAATGCCTTGTGCCACATTACCTTCTCTACGTTAAGAATCTTACCGCGAAGGGGAAGGATGGCCTGGAAGCGGTTCTTACGGCCTTGTTTTGCAGAACCTCCCGCCGAGTCTCCCTCGACAAGGAAAAGTTCGCAGTTTGCAGGGTCTTTGTCGGAGCAATCGGCAAGTTTACCGGGCATTCCGCAACCTCCCATAGGGCTCTTGCGCTGTACGCTCTCGCGTGCCTTGCGTGCTGCAATACGTGCTGTGGCTGCAAGAATAACCTTGTCGACAATCATTTTAGCTTCTTTGGGGTGTTCTTCGAGGTAGTATGCGAGCGCCTCGCCAACAGCCTGGTCTACGGCGCCTGTTACCTCGTTGTTACCGAGTTTGGTTTTTGTCTGTCCCTCGAACTGTGGCTCTGATACCTTTACCGATACGATGGCTGTAAGTCCCTCGCGGAAGTCCTCGCCCGAAATCTCTACCTTTGCCTTCTCCAGTGCCTTTGTGTCATCGGCATATTTTTTAAGGGTGCGGGTGAGGGCGCGGCGGAATCCAGCAAGGTGGGTACCGCCCTCTATAGTGTTGATGTTGTTTACGTATGAGTGCACATTCTCGCTGTAGCCGTTATTGTAGATGATGGCTGCCTCGATGGGTATTCCCTGCTTCTCGGTATTCAGGTAGATGACATCGGCAATGAGCGGAACGCGTGACTGATCGATGTAACGGACAAACTCTTTGAGACCCTCGGTCGAGTAGAATGTGTCGCGCTTGTATGAACCATCCTCCTCGGTTTCGCGCATATCGCACAGTGTGATTGTGATACCTGCATTAAGGAATGCAAGCTCGCGCAGGCGGTTGGCCAATATCTCGTATTTGTATTCTGTTACGACAAAAATAGAGTCGTCGGGCTGGAATGTCTGACGTGTACCGCGAATTGATGTCTCGCCGGTGCAGTGAACCAGGTCAAGGGGCTTACCGCAAGAGTAGTTCTGCTCGTAGTGCTTGCCATCGCGGAAAACCTCGCTCTTCATATGCTTCGAGAGGGCGTTTACGCAAGATACACCAACGCCGTGCAAACCTCCCGATACTTTGTACGAGTCTTTGTTGAACTTACCTCCGGCGTGCAGCACTGTCATTACAACCTCAAGTGCCGAACGGTTCTCTTTTTCGTGCATATCGACGGGGATACCGCGACCGTTGTCTTGTACTGTGATTGAATTGCCGGGGTTTATTGTTACTTCGATGTGTGTGCAGAATCCTGCCATAGCCTCGTCGATGGCGTTGTCTACAACCTCGTAGACAAGATGGTGCAATCCCTTTTCGCTGATGTCACCAATATACATTGCAGGACGCTTGCGTACAGCCTCGAGGCCTTCGAGGACCTGAATACTGTCGGCAGAATAATTTGTTGCCTGGCTGTTTTTTATATCTTCACTCATAGGTGTTTTTTTTCTCTGTTTTTTTGTTACGGAAGGCTCTCTTTTCGGCCTTTTTTTGAAAATCTCTTAAACCGAACAAAATTACAAAAAACGGTCGTATTTTGCAATAGCTTTTCGTAAAAAAAAGATTGGTTGACGATTGTAAATCGTCATTATAGATAGTTGGCTATTGACGCTAAGTTTCTATTGCCTTTGAAAAAATGTTACTCGTAACGGCTGTGGCGCGTGGTGCAAAAACGCAAAGGCCGGATGAAAATCCGGCCTGCGTTAGGTAAATATATGTTCTTGAAACTTAGGCTAATTTTGCAATCTTAGCGCAAAGACCTGACTTGAGGTTAGCAGCCTTGTTCTTGTGAATAAGACCACGCTTTGCCATTCTGTCAAGCATTTTCTGTACCTCGGGGAACTTAGCAAGTGCCTCCTCTTTGTTTGTCATAGCACGAAGGCTACGTACAGCTGAACGCATATTCTTTCCGTAGTAACGGTTCTGCAGATTTCTTTTCTCTGTCTGACGAATTCTTTTGAGTGCTGATTTATGGTTTGCCATCTCTTTAAATAAATTTTATCGTTTTTACTTGTAGCCCATAGGGGAATCGAACCCCTCTTTCAAGAATGAAAATCTTGCGTCCTAGCCGATAGACGAATGGGCCGTTGCTCTACTTTGCTCTTGTGAAGCTGTTAAAACACGTCATACTAACGCTAAAGCGACTGCAAAGGTATAACATTTATTTTTAATAGACAAAGTTTTTGAGGATTTTTTTTGTATCTTCGCGCAAGATAACCTCTTATAAGTATGATAGAGAGCCTGAATGGTATAGTTTTACGCACGATTAAGCATAACGATAATCTTATGATTGCCGATATGCTGACTCAGTCGCACGGTCGACTATCTTTTTTGGTGCCAATGTCGCGCAGCCGTCGCTCGGGGGTGCGTAACGTGCTCTTTCAACCTCTCTCGATGCTCACCTTTAATGCACCGGTGGGCAAGAGGGGGATGAGTCGTCTCTCCGAGGTTCAGCCTTACTATCTTTACTCTACAATCCCGTATGATGTATATAAATCGGCTATAGCTCTTTATTTGTCGGAGTTTCTTTGTGCCGTTCTTCGCGAGGAGGGAAAGAACGAGCCACTGTTTGCCTATCTCGACTATGCCTTCAGCTGGCTGGACGAGGCGCAGGAGGGGTATAGCGATTTTCATATAGTGTTTCTGTTGCAGCTCACCCGTTTTATTGGTATATTTCCCAATGTCGAAGGGGCGCGCAAGGGTTCATATTTCGACCTTGCAGCAGGATGCATTACAAATGACCGCCCTGCGCACAATCTCTATCTGTCGCCCGATGATACTATGAATTTCATAGAACTTCTGGGGGTTGGGTTCGATTCTATTGACAGGCTCTCGTTAAATAGAAAAGCGCGAAGGGAGTACCTCGCGCTCATAAACAGTTATTACAGTCTGCATATCCCCGACTTTCCTCTATTGAGGTCGGCCGAGGTTTTGCGTGAACTTTTCGACTGATTATCCCAAAATTCTCTTTACAATGCCCGAGATTGCTCGGCCATCGGCCTTGCCCGCCAGCTGCTTGGTGGCAACACCCATTACTTTGCCCATCTCTTGGGGTGTTGTTACTCCAAGCTCGGCGATGATGCTCTTCACTGCTGCCTCAATCTCTTCCTCGCTCATCTGTGCAGGAAGATATTTCTCCATTACTGCAACTTGAGCAAGTTCCTCCTCGGCAAGGTCGCTGCGTCCTTGACTCCGGTACAACTCGGCCGATTCGCGTCCCTGTTTCACCAGTTTCTGTATTATCTTTAGTGCTGCCTCATCGCTTACTGTGTCGCCGGCGCCGGGGGCTGTTTTTGCCTCAAGAAGTACTTTCTTTATGTTGCGCAGTGTGGCAAGTGCTACTTTATCTTTGGCTTTCATAGCCTCTTTGATGTCGTTGCTGATTTTGTCGAACATTTCCATAATTATTCTTTTTTTACTCAATATTATCTTCTGATTCGTTATTTATCTCTATTTCATTCCGGGTATCGGTTACGGATGTTTCTTCTACAACAACCTCGTCTGTTGGTTTTGTTCGTCCTGAGTAGGAACCAAAAGACGACTTAAGAAACTCGAGGTCGCGGGTAGTACGTTTGTATGTAGGTGAGTTATCAATGGCATTAATGAAATCTTCGTCGTTTATTTCATCGCCATTGAAGATATATACCTTGTGCTCCTGTTTGTAGAATGCTTTTGCCATCTGTTGCAGACGTTCTTCTTCTTCGCGTCTCTTGCGACTCTCTTCCTGAGATAGTTGCTCTTCGGCTTCTATAATGGGTTCCATTCCTGGTATGTTTTTCATTCCGAATCCTGTGGCAAGCACTGTCACTTTTACGGAATTCTCGACAAGAGCGGCATCTTTGCTCACTCCCCAAATAACCTCGATATTCTCGTCGGTGAACTGTCGCATAAATGAGTCTACCTCTTCTAATTCAACGACCTTCATCGGGGTGTTGGGGTTATAATAGATGTTGAACAGTATCTTTTTAGATTTGTATATGTCGTTGTCGTTCAGCAGCGGCGAGTGTAGTGCTTTGTGGAAGGCATTTGCCACACGTTGGTCGCCCGAGTCGATACCGTAGCTCATTATGGCAACTCCACCGTTTTTCAGCACTTTTTTAACATCGCGAAAATCGAGGTTTATCTTGCCTCGTGCGGTGATAATCTCGGCAATGCTCTTGGTGGCTGTTGTAAGCACCTCGTCTACTTTAAGGAATCCGTGCTCTATATCGAGTTCGGGATATATCGAGAGCAATCTTTGGTTGTTGATAACCAAAAGGGCATCGACGTGCTTGGCAATCTCGGTTACTCCTTTAAGTGCCTGTCGTATTTTTCCACCAAGTTCGAAACGGAATGGGATTGTTACAATTCCAATAGTAAGCATCCCTTTGTTCTTTGCTATTTCTGCAACGACAGGGGCAGCACCGGTTCCGGTTCCTCCTCCCATACCGGCTGTGATGAATACCATTTTTGTGCCGTCGTCGAATAGCTGTTCTATCTGTTGGCGATTCTCAAGAGCGGCTTCGCGTGCTACATTGGGGTCGTTACCGGCTCCAAGGCCTTCTGTGGTTTTTACTCCCAATTGCACTTTGACAGGGATGGGTGAGTTGTTGAGTGCCTGAATATCGGTGTTGCAGATTGCAAACGATACGTTATGAACACCTTCGCGATACATATTCTGTACTGCGTTGCTTCCGCCGCCTCCCACGCCAATAATTTTTATTATGCGTGGTGCATCGGTGGGTATGTTGAATCGGGTGAGTATCTGTGCCGATTCGCTCTGAATACCGAGTTGCTGTTCTCTATTATCTGATTCGTTCATAGTTGTATCGCTAATCTGTTATTCTTTATCGCTTATGGTATCTTCTTCGTCGTTGGTGACATTATCTATCAGTTCGTTGAACCAACGGAATACTTTATTGGGCTTTTGAGCTTTTGGCTTTTGAGGTTTAGGTTTCTGAGGTTCGGGATTATTCTCGCCTTTGGGTTGCTCGTTTACCTTATTCTCCTCTTCCTCGATTTTGGTCGCCTCTTGATTCTCGGTTGTTGTTTGTGTTACCACAGGCTCACCGAAGAGGTCGGTCTGGAATTGCTCGGGAGTTGTTTTTATAAATTCGTTACAGCAGTTCTCTTTACCGTTGACAAGGATGCCATAGAGTGCGGGAGTGATTGCTGATGAACCAAGGCTTAACTCGTCGACGCAGTTGTAGCTGTAACTATCTTCGTTGGCCATACGTGTCTTGAAATTGGGGAGGCACTCCTCTATTATCTGCATAATGTTTTTTAGTTTTGAGCCACCGCCGGTGAATACGATGTTGGGCACTCTGTGTTCGGTCTCCTCTATCTGGTGTTTAACATTCAAGAGAATCTCGGACATACGTGCCGAAATAATCTGATTGACAAGTTCGGTCTCTATTATGCAGTTGTCGTCGTCGGTCGAGTTATAACCCTTGAAAATTTTCAGTTGCTCGGCCTCTTTATAGGGTATCTGCTCGGCGCAAAGGTCACGGGTTATGTTGTTGCTGCCAATGGGAATTACTACCAATTTTCTTAGCAAATTGTTTGTGTATATTGCAACTGTAGTTGTCTCGGCACCGATATTCACAAGTGCTGCCCCGCTGCTGCGCTCGGTGTCGCTGAGCAGTATGTTTGCTTCGAGGATTATAGCATTATAGCTGTCTAATATACATATATTCGACATTGCGAAACTCTCTTCCAACTGCTTCATATACTGTTCGCGAAGCAGAATATTCTGATAGTTACACTCAATACGGCGTGTGGGGATACCCATAGGTGTGAGGCTTGTCTCACCATTCAGGCGCGACTCAAGTGGCAGCACCATTATCCTTTGGTATCCATCGGGGACAGCGAACTGTTGGTCGTTCTCGAGTGCCATCTGGTCTATGACATTCTGAGTTACTTTGGTGTATTCATCGAATGTGTGAACGACGGTAGATTTTCGGGTGTGCATAGAGAGACCGCCAAAGGCTACGTATGCCTTCTCAATGGTAAGGTTCTCGAGTGACGGCTCTAAGCGGTTTATGAGACTGTTGAGGCAGTTGCCTGTCTCGTCAACATTGCGAACCACTCCTTTAGATACAAATCCATTGACGGGTTCACTTGCGTATGCCAAAATATTTATCCCCGAGTAGGTTTGTATTCCCACTGCGCAAGATATTTTGGATGAACCAATCTCTATTGCTACAATATAGTTATTTGTTGCCATATATATTTTGACGCTTTAATTTTCTATGAGTATAATCAAATAATGGAGACTTCTCTCTCCTATCATTTTGTTGTTCCTATGACTTTCTTACTGAATTCGATGTTTAGTTTCTTGTATTTGTTCCATCCTATTTCGTTAAGTCCGTCGGTATAGAACTTCATAAGTTTCTCGAGTTTCTCTTCCAGGTTGTCGACACTGCCAACCTCTATAATGTGATTACCTATACGAGGTACAATTATAATCTCCTTTTTAGCGGTGAAATATATCTGTTCAATCTGTTCGCGCCAGAATTTCTCTTTTTGCAGGTATAGAGCTATCTGTAGCAACTCTTTGTCGGCCATAGAACGGTCGATGTTACCACTTGCGACAGGAAGATATATTGCGTTGTATACTCCCTCGATTATGAATCCATCTTCGTCGATGTAAAACTCTTTCTCGTACTTGTCGAACACTTGTAGTATGGGCTCTTTGCACCCAATGCGTATGCCTATAATATTACTGTATGTCTTATAACATTGGCAGTTGTCTATGAGTGTCGATTCCATAATACATCGTTCTATCTCTCCGCAGTCGATATTGCTCATCTCTTTGCCTGTAGGGTCAAGTTTCCTACCCTTAAGCAGTTTCTCTATGTTTTCTACGGTAAGTACCTTATGATGGTTCCGGGCAATAAGAATCTCTACTCCCTGACATTTTGCCTCGGCGGGTCTGTCGGTGAGGAAGAGAATGGCAAATAGTATGTATATACTAAGTATTGCCATTGCTGATATGAGTAATATTTTCTTTAGCATTTCAGTATGCGGGCCATTTGTGGTACATCGTTTTCAAGGTCGCCGGCTCCAAGTGATACAAGTACTTGGAATGTATCGCGTTTCTCATTTACTATTGTAAGCACTTCGCTGCGGGGGCAGAGTCGCTTCTCGACATTTGGTGCGAGGCGGTCGTATATCAAGTCGCTTGTTACTCCTGCGATGGGTTGCTCGCGTGCGGGGTATATCTCGGTAAGAATAACCTCGTCGAATAGCGATAGGCTATGTGCAAATTCGTTGTAGAAGTCGGCTGTGCGACTGAAAAGGTGCGGTTGGAATATGACGCTTATCTTTTTGTCGGGATATAGTTCGCGCATCGACATTGCACAGGCTCTTATCTCGTCGGGGTGATGGGCATAGTCGCTGAGCAGTACGAGGTTCTCCTCTTTTATGTGAAAGTCGAATCGACGGTCGGCGCCGGCGAAACTTTTCATTCCGTTGCGAAGCTCCTCGGCAGTGGCGCCACAAATCTGTGCCATTGCCATTGATACAACTCCGTTCTCGATGTTTATGCTTACAGGTACTCCAAGCTCGATGTCGCTTATCGTTCCCCAAGGCGATACATAGTCGAAGATTATTGTTCCACCGCCTATACGTATGTTGGTTGCGTGAAAATCGCCCTCGGTGCGACCATAGGTGTAACATTTTACTCCATCGGCAGTCCGAGGCTTCACCTCTAATCCCTCGTGTATTATAAGGTATCCGTCGGGACGTATGCGCTCGGTAAACTGTGCAAAGGCTTCGAGATAATTCTCTTTGTTGCCGTAGATATCAAGGTGGTCGGGGTCGGCACTTGTTATTGCTGCAATGTATGGTGACAGTTGCAGAAATGAACGGTCGTACTCGTCGGCTTCAATTACCACGAGGTCGCTCTTGTCGCTGAGAACAAGGTTGCTTTTGTAGTTCTTTGATATGCCACCAAGGAATGCAGCACAGTCGACGTGCGATTGGTGCAACAGATGGGCTGTCATTGTCGAGGTGGTTGTTTTTCCGTGAGTTCCGGCTGCACACACTCCTCGCTTGCCTCGGGTGATGATACCCAGTACCTCGGCACGTTTTTTTATTACAAAGCCATTGCGCTTGAAATATTCCCACTCGAGGTGTCCTTGCGGTATAGCGGGGGTGTAAATGATGAGTGTGTTCGAGGCATCGCGACACTCTGCGGGGATTTTCTCGGGTGCCTCCTCGAAATGCAGTTGCGCACCCTCGGCTATTAATTGCGTGGTGAGGGGGCTTGGGCTGCGGTCGTATCCTGCTACGAACTTTCCCTCGCTAAGAAAATAGCGTACGAGGGCACTCATACCAATTCCTCCTGCTCCCAGAAAGTAAACCGATTTTATATTGTTTAGTTCCATTATCTTACATTTTCGTTCTTACGTCGTGTCTCTTTCTCTATGTATGCGTCGGCAAGCATAAGCACCTCTTGTGCTATCTGCTGTGCTGCGTTAGGACGTGCCATCTCAAGAATATTCTGCTCCAGCGTCTTTAGCTTATCGTAATCTTTTACTGTTGCTATTGCTGTTTGTATGAGTTCATCCTTTGCTTTAACATCGGCGACGTGTATGGCGGCCTGCTTATCGACAAGTGCCATTGCATTCTTTGTCTGATGATCCTCGGATACGTTGGGCGAGGGAACAAGGATTACAGCTTTTCCCAGCAGGGCAAACTCGGATATTGAACCTGCTCCTGCACGTGATACCACAAGGTCGGCTGCGCTCAGTGCCAATGCCATATCCGATACAAAATCGGTTACTGTAAGGTTCTCGGGTTTTCCCGCTTCGTTAATACGTGCAAGCATCTCTTCATAGTAAATCTTGCCTGTCTGCCAGATAAAATGAACATCGGGGTTGGCTTTTATTGTTTCGATGTTGGCAAGTACGCTCTCGTTCATACTGCGTGCTCCCAAGCTGCCCCCCACGATAAGCACACATCGTCCCTCGGGGTTGATGCCTAATGTACGCAGTGCCTCTTCGCGTGCCGTGCGACGGTTGAGGAGGGTGTTACGTACCGGGTTGCCTGTCATCTTCAGTTTCTCGTGAGGGAAGAAACGCTCCATTCCATCGTAGGCAACACATATCATTTTTGCTTTACGGGCAAGAATCTTGTTGGTTACTCCTGCATAGGAGTTCTGCTCCTGAATAAGAGTGGGAATGTCAAGGCTTGCAGCCACTTTCAGCGTGGGGCCGCTGGCGTATCCACCGACTCCTACTGCAACTTGCGGCTTGAAATCTTTTATTATCTTCTTTGCCATTCTTTGGCTTTTTAGTATGAGCCAAAGTACTTTGATGTTTTTGAGAAGGTTCTTGCGGTTGAATCCGGCAATGGGTAGTCCCACTATTTTGTATCCGGCTTCGGGAACACGTTGCATCTCCATTCTGTTGTCGGCTCCAACGAACAGAATCTGTGCATTGGGCTGTATAGCGCGTATTGCGTCGGCTATCGAAAGTGCAGGGAAAATGTGTCCTCCTGTACCTCCACCGCTTATGATTATTCTGTAATCCTGCTCCATAATGGTTCTCTTTTTATGCGTTGTCAAGAGAGTGCTTCGGCCTCTCTTTTTGCTTTTATCTCTTTCTCTCGGTGTAGTCTGTTAACGTAACGGCTTATGCTTAGTAGTATTCCTATATACATACAGTTGATAAGGAACGAGGTTCCTCCCTGGCTTATCAGTGGTAGGGGCTGTCCGGTTACAAAGTTTCCTACTGTAATGTACATATGCATAAAGGCCTGTATAGTTATGAGAATGCCTATGCCAATGGCAAGGAACGAGGCATACGGGTCTTCACACTCGTTTGCTATTTTGCCGCATCGGTATAGTAGTATCAGATAAAGTATTACGACTACCGCTCCTCCCACGATTCCAAGCTCCTCAAGGATAACAGCAAAGATAAAGTCGCTGTTGGCGTGGGGTATATAGTCGCGACGAACCGAATTACCGGGCCCGCGTCCGAAGAATCCGCCCTCTACAATGGCTATCTTTGAGTATATTCTCTGCTCTTCACCTGCTATCTTCACCTTTTTGGGGTCGGTGTCTCCGTCGGCTTTGAATACATCCTCGAAACGGTGTTTCCAGGTAATAACCTTGTTACCAATGGGGCCGGCATCTTTAAACTCTTCGGGTACTTGCAATAGTACTGCAATTCCTAAAACAATACCGGCTGCACCTGTGACAACGAGTAGAAGCATCTGTTTCCAGTTTACTCCGCCAATAGTCATCATTGCTAACGTTACGAGTACAAGTATGAGTACTGTCGAGAGGTTCTCTGTTACGATGAATGCCGATGGTATTGCAACGAGCATAAGTATTGTGAGCATTGTGTAGTCACCTTTCTTGTCTACTGCACGTGGCGCAATACCGAGAAAGGATAGTGCCGAGTTCCACGAGAAACGTGTACCTTCGTCGCACTGTGCCCGTGCAAGAACCGAGGATATAATCATTACTATTCCCAGTTTTACAACCTCGAAATGCTGGAATTCGAATCCCATAATTTTTATCCAACGGTTACTTTCATTGCGCACAGCACCTCCTCCGAGCGCTGCATAAATCAACATTCCAAGGCCTAAGAAGTATATGATTTTGGTCATTCCCTTTATCCAGTCGCTTTTCATATTGTGCATAAACCAAACGACAAAGACTCCGGCAAGAATGAATATGGAGTGCTTAGTGATTGGACCCCAATAGTTTCCACTGTCATATGTCTGTCGGCTGCTGGCGCTGAACACCTCAATGAGTGAGAGCACACAAAATATGAAGAATACGCACCACACTGTACGGTCGCCTTTGAAAAGGCGGGCTGTTATTCCTCGGCTCATTTGTCTCCTCCTTTCTCTTTTAGTTTGTTTACTTCGTCTTTGAATTGTCGTCCTCGGTCTTCGTAGCTCTTGAAGAGGTCGAAACTTGCACAGCAGGGACTCAGCAGTACTGTTTCGCCGCTTTTTGCCAATCGGGCTGCAGCCTCTACACACTCGGCCGCCGATTTTGTGTCGGCTATAGGAAGGCCGAATGGGTCGAAGAAGGCGTGTAATTTGCTGTTGTCGGCACCTAAAAATATAAGGGCGCTGCACTTTTCGCGTACAAGGTCGGCAATTTCGTTATAGTCGTTTCCTTTGTCTTTTCCACCTAATATAAGCACTGTTTTTGTTTTCATACTCTGAAGTGCATACCAACAGCTGTTTACGTTGGTGGCTTTTGAGTCGTTGATATACTCGACATTGTCTATTCGTGCTACCTTCTCGAGTCGGTGCTCTACACCGGCAAAGCTGCCTAAAGCGGCACGGATTGTCTCCTTGCGTATTCCGGCTACGTTTGCCGATATTCCGGCTGCCATTGAGTTGTAGAGGTTGTGCTTGCCTGTGAGGGACATAGCTTCGAGTTCCATATTAAATGGTGCCGGCTCGGTGAAGATGATGCAATGCTCGTCGCTGTAGGCGGCAAGACCCTCGCGCTGACGCTCGGCAAAGGGGTAGAGCTTTCCGTGAGGATATTTGTGTAGCTCTCGTTGTATGATAGGGTCGTCGTTCCAAAAGACAAAAGCATCATCGGGCTGTTGGTTCTGTAGGATGCGTAGCTTTGCATTTACATAGTTCTGCATCGAGTGGTCGTAGCGATCGAGGTGGTCGGGGGTTATGTTCAGCAGCACTGCTACGTTGGCGCGGAACTCGTACATATTATCGAGCTGGAAACTACTGAGCTCTACAATGTAGTAGTCCTTATCGTCCTCGGCTACCTGTAGGGCAAGACTGTTACCGATGTTACCGGCAAGACCAACATTGATTCCTGCTTCGCGGAATATATGATATATGAGTGATGTTGTTGTTGTCTTGCCGTTGCTTCCTGTTATGCACACCATCTTGGCTTTGGTGTAGCGTCCTGCAAACTCAATCTCCGATATAATGGGTATGCCGGCCTCGCGCACTTTGGTTATCATTGGTGCGTCGTTGGGGATACCGGGGCTTTTTATAACCTCTTGTGCGTTGAGGATGAGGCTCTCGGTGTGAGTACCCTCTTCCCATTTTATGCCTTTCTCGTCGAGCATTACCTTGTACTTGTCGCCTATCTTTCCAAAATCGGAAACAAAGGTGTCGAATCCAAGCTTATGTGCCAGGATGGCTGCTCCTGCACCGCTCTCTCCTGCTCCCAGAATTACTATTCTCTTTTCCATACTACTATCTTATTTTCAGGGTCATCAGGGTTATTGCTGCCATTATTATTGTTACAATCCAGAAACGTACTGTTATCTTGCTTTCGTGCATTGGTCGCTGTGGGCCTTTAAGAAGATACTTACACTCTTTGTCTAATTTGTTGTCGGTAATACTGTAGTGGTGGTGAAGGGGGGCACAACGGAATATGCGCTGTCTTACTCCTTTCTTCTTTCCTTGTTTAAAATATGCTGTCTGCAGAATTACTGAGAGGTTCTCTATCACAAATATTCCACAAATGAGTACCAGCAGTATCTCTTTGTGTATAAGAATTGCAATAACGGCAATTATACCTCCGATGGTGAGACTGCCTGTGTCGCCCATAAACACTTGTGCGGGGAACGAGTTATACCACAGAAAACCGATAAGAGCACCAATGAAGGCAAACGAGAATATTACAACCTCTTCACTACCGGGGAGGTACATTATATTAAGGTACTCGGCCCACCCGACGTGGCTCGACACGTAGGCGAGTACTGCCAGCGTAACACCCATTATGGCTGCGTTACCTGCCAACATACCATCCATTCCATCGTTCAGATTGGCGCCATTGGATACTGCAGTCACAATGAATATTGTTATTATAACAAAGAATATCCATCCTGCGGCATTGGCATACTCTCCGCAAAAAGAGAATATCTCGCTATAGTCGAAATTGTGATTCTTAATAAATGGTATTGTTGTTTTGTTCAGTTTTTCGGGGGTGCTGCGGTGCTGTACCTCAATCTGCTTGTTTACCTCTACCGAGATGTTCTCTCGCATCACCGCCTGAGGACTCATATATAATGTTACTCCAATTATAAGTCCTAATACTACCTGAGAAATAACCTTCGCTTTTCCCGGTATTCCGTCTTTATTCTTTTTGAAGGTCTTTATATAGTCGTCTATAAAACCTACAACACCCAACCACACAGTTGTAATGAGCAGAAGTATCATATATACATTGTTCAGTCGGCCTATGAGCAGGCAGGGTACAAGTACAGATACAATTATTATGATTCCACCCATTGTGGGAACACCTTGCTTCAGGTTGGTACTATCAAGGTCGCGCAGTGTCTCGGATATTTGGCGTTTGCGGAAGAAACGTATAAAGTATTCTCCGAATATTGTTGAAATGAGCAGCGCAAGCACAATTACGCTAAGGGCACGGAACGATGTGTAGTTGAAAAGTCGTGCTCCCGGAAAATCGTACTGCTGCAATAGTTTGAATAGTTCGTATAGCATATATATATTATATATAATAAGGTGTATGTTGGTTGTTATGCTTTAAGTATCTCGTTCAGCACCTCTTTGTCATCGAAGTGGTGCTTTACTCCTTTTATCTCCTGGTAGTTCTCGTGTCCTTTGCCTGCCACAACAATGACGTCGCCTCTCTGTGCAAGGGCGCAGGCTGTCTTGATGGCTTCGCGGCGGTCACTGATTGCTATCACGTTCTTCTGTTGCTCGGGAGTAAGACCCGCAAGCATATCGTTTATAATGTCCTGTGGCTCCTCGAAACGTGGATTGTCCGATGTTATTATAACGCGGTTGCTGCCCTTGACAGCCTCTTGTGCCATAATGGGTCGCTTGCCTTTGTCTCTATTGCCACCGGCACCTATTACGGTTATTACATTGCCACGTCCGTGTAATACATCGTTTACTGTGCTCAGAACATTTTTTATGGCATCGGGAGTGTGTGCATAGTCTACTATGGCCGAGAATCCCCGAGGCGAATGTATTGTCTCGAATCGTCCCGATACGGGTTTCAGTGAACTAAGCAGTCGCAACACTTCGTCGGGGTCTTTGCCAAGCTCTACAGCTGCGGCGAAGATTGCCAATAGGTTGCTGGCGTTAAATCGGCCTGTGAGCAGGGTGCTGAACTCTCGGTTATTGAAATTAAGCAACATTCCGTCGAGGTGAATCTCGTTGATGCGCCCTTTGTATTCGGCCATTGTGCGTACAGAGTATCTCTTTATGTCGGCACGTGTATTCTGTACCATTATGGGACCGTTCTTGTCATCAATATTTGTTATAGCGAAGGCATCGCGTGAGAGATTGTCGAAGAAACTCTTTTTTGCCTTGAGGTAATTATCCATCGTTTGGTGAAAATCGATGTGGTCGCGTGTGAGGTTGGTGAATATTCCTCCTGCAAACTCAAGGTCGCCAACACGTCCTTGTGCCAGAGCGTGTGAACTAACCTCCATAAATGCATATTCGCATCCTGCATCGGCCATCTTACCTAATAGCTCATTTAGCGTAATAGGGTCGGGGGTCGTATGGGTCGATGGATAGGGAACCTCATCTACATAGTTGCATACGGTTGATATAAGTCCGCATTTATGTCCGAACTCTTTGAAGAGGCGGTATAGCAATGTGGCTATTGTGGTCTTTCCGTTTGTCCCTGTTACACCCACTAATTTCATTCTTTGCGTGGGATTGCCGTAGAATGTGGTTGCTACTTTGCCCACTATCTTCGATATATCGGGGACGCTTATATATGCTACTGAGGGGTTTAAGGTTCCTGGTATTGTCTCGCACAGGATAGCCGATGCACCTGCCTCCAATGCTTTGTCTATGAATTGGTGTCCATCGACTTGTGTTCCGCGCATAGCTATGAACATATCGCCCTGCTTTACCTTGCGTGAGTCGATATTAACACCGCTAATCTCAACCTCCTCTTTGGGAAGTATAATGCGTGTGTACTGTATGTTACGTGTAAGCTCGGATAGTTTCATATTCTTTGGGTATTAGGGTTGTAGTGTTATCTTTACTTGTGTTCCAAATGTTGCTTTATGACCGGGACTTACGCTCTGTGCTACTGCGCGGCCGTGTCCGCTGATAGATGGACGCAATCCTGCCTTACGCATGAGGTAGATGGCATCTTTTGCTCCCATTCCAATGACATTTGGAACTATATTCTCGTTTATCTCGTGTACCTGGTAGCCGATTCCGCTGCTATCGCTTACCATTGCTCCCCAGCTGGGGTTCTCGAGGTCGCTGCTTATGTTACCATTGCTTGTCTCTATATCCAACTCGTCGAGAAGATATGCTATTGCGGTGACATTGCCTCGTTTGGCTGTCGGCAGAGGACTGTGTATGGTATCTTTTGCCATTACGAGCTCGCGTCTCTCTCTCTTTGCCATAATACTCTCGGCTATATTCTTGAATATTACAGCAGATGTTCCTCCACCTCCTCCGTATGAGCGTATGTTCTGTACAATGCAGGTATATTCGGGGTTTTCGACAGGGAAGAAACCGCAGAAACTTAGTAGGTTATAGTTTCTGCCATCTATACTCTCGGTTTTTTCGGCTGTTCCCGTTTTTCCTGCAATGCTCACTTTGTTTGAGCGTGCTCTTGCTCCTGTTGCTCCCTTCTCGTTGACAACGGCTGTCAATGCTTGTTTAAGCGTCTCTATTGTGTAAGGTTTAAGCATCTGTTCGTTGAGTACGCGGGGAGGAAACTCTTCAATTACGCTCCCCTCGCGTTTAATTGCTTTTACCAATCGCGGAGCCATACGTGTACCGTTATTGGCTATGGTGTTGTAGAAAGTAATAATGTTCAATGCTGTCTGTGCAGTGGCATATCCGCGAGACATTGCCTGAAGGTCGGGGGCCGACCAGGCTTTACTGTCGGGTGTTCTGTAGTAGGGTGTTGCCTCACACTGTAGCAGATTGTAGTTGTCTCTCATTCCAAACTCCTTCAGTTTATCGGTAAAGCGGCGCGGGTCGTTCTTGTATGCTCCGTTTATAATCTGTGCCATACCTGTGTTTGATGAGTTCTGAATTATCTGAGTGATATTCTGATATTCGCTTTTGGGTGTTACGGCATCGGTGATGGTCTTACCGTGCATCATCATCTGTTTGTAGCTCTTTACCGAGTCGGTGGCTTTTATCCTGCCATCCTCGAGTCCTACAGCAAGAGCAATGGGCTTAAAAATTGAACCGGGCTCGCGAAGGTCGGCGAGGGCGTGATTGGGTGTCCCGTTATTTTTGTTCTGACGGAACGTTTCGACATACTGTGTGCCACTTTCGTCGAGCGAGAGGTTCACGATGGCTTTTATGTCTCCGGTCTTTACCTCCATAAGTATAACCCATCCGGCGCGCGAGCCAAACTCTGTGAGTCCGTCACGAAGCGCTTTTTCGCATATATCGAGCATCTCGACATTCAGCGTGGTCTGTATATCCATACCGTGGGTTACGGGTATATCAATAATCTCTTTCGATTTCTCGGTGTGCATAAGTCCGGGGATGCCGCTTAGTACCGAGTCGTATTTCTCGTCGAGACCGTGCTTGTCGGCTATAATCTTTCCTGTTTTTTTCGATTTTCCCTGTACGTTGTAGTCGCCTAATGTACTGTTTGCCAGTGAACCAAAGAACTTCTTACGGTACTTGTACTCCTCTTTCCAGAATCCCGAGATTGTGACCTTTTCGCACAGTATGGGCAGTTTGGATATTTTACGATATTGGGCATAGGATACATAGAGCTGGTGGTCGGGGCACAAAGGGTATTTTTTCTTTCCGAATCGTCCCTTACGGTTGGCTTTAAAGTCGTTGCGTCCTCTCTTTAGGTGTGCCTCAAACTCGGCCGGAGTCCAGGTGGGGAGTATGTTCGAGAGTCCTTCGCACAGACGACCAAGGTCGGCTTCCCATATGGAGTCTTTCTTTTGTCTTGTATTCTCTCTCTTCTTGTCGCTGAATTTGTATTCTCCTAAATTGTCGAAGTTTATATATAGTTTGTACTTGACAAGGTTGCTCACCATAAGCTCTCCGTTGTCGCTTAGAATATCTCCACGACGAGGTTCTATCGGCTTGTTGTAGACAACGGCAGTCTCGGCAACGTCGAGCCAATATTGACGTTCAAGGGTTGCTGTTATAGTGGCTTTTGCTATTATTGTTACTCCCCACAGCACAAAGACGCACACAAGCAGCACATTGAACCTGAATATTATATCTTTTCTATATTTGAACATATTCTTTGTATTTTTATTCTATGGTGAATGGTGGGTTCTTTGCTGTTTTAAGTTGGCTTTGGTGTTTGTTTACATAGTTCTCGATGTTCGAGTGTCGGCTCTTCTCCGAGAATTCGCTCTGTTTGGTGAGAAGCATATATTTGGCATCCTGTAACTCTACTTTAAGTTGTTTTATATGTTTGCGCTCCTGACGATAGGCATAACGGTTGCTGACATATATGAACGAGTAGAATACTATGAGCAACATAAGCCATATATTGTTCAAGAATAGCTCGCTGCGCAGTGCCTTTCCGCTTAACAATTGTCCTAAAAGATTGCCTTTTTTCTTTTTTTTCTGCTGGCGGTTGCCATCTTCTTTGGGTTTCTCTTCTTGGAGTTTTTCTTGGTTGTTATCGTTCTCTTTCATAATGTTCAAATATTAAGAAATCCTAGTTTTTTATAGCTATACGTAGTTTGGCGCTACGTGAACGTGGGTTTATTTGCATCTCTTCGTCGCTTGGCAGTATTACTTTCTTAGTCTCAAAGGGTGAGGTGCTGCGACCGAAGAAGTCTTTCTCTATCGTTCCGTCTATATTGCCACTTTTCATAAAGTTCTTTACTATGCGGTCTTCTAAAGAGTGGTAGGTTATTACTACCAATCGTCCTCCGGGCTTAAGGAGTTCTTTAGCCTGCTCTAGCATCTCTTTCAGACTCTCTATCTCTTGGTTGATTTCTATACGCAGTGCCTGAAAAACTTTTGCTAATTCTTTCTTCTCGCGTTGTGGCGGGCAAAAGGGCTTTGCAGCTTCTATCAGGTCGCTTACTTTTCGGAATGGTTTCAGAGAGCGTTGCTTTACGATTGTCGCTGCAAGCTTACGACTGCAGTTTAGTTCGCCGTATAGTTTGAATATGCGTGCAAGCTGCTCTTCGTCGGCAGTGTTCAGCAGTTCGGCTGCAGTGCGCCCGCCACGTTTGTTCATTCGCATATCAAGCTCCGAGTCGAAGCGGAAAGAGAATCCTCGTGATTCATCATCGAAGTGGTGTCCCGATACGCCGAGGTCGGCTAAAAGGGCGTCGATGCTCTCTACCTCGTGGTAGCGCATAAAATTGTATAAAAAGCGGAAATTGCCCCTTACGAAAGTGAAACGCTTATCGTCGGGGGCATTCTTCTCGGCATCTTCGTCTTGGTCGAAACTGTATAGGTGTCCTTTTTTGCCTAAACGGCTTAAAATCTCTCTCGAGTGTCCGCCGCCGCCAAATGTTACATCGACACATATATCCTCTTTTTGAATCTGCATCCCATCGACACTCTCTTTAAGCATCACCGGTGTGTGGTAAACGAGTTCTTCGTTCATAGTTCCCTCCTTTCGACTTCATTGTTTTTTGTGTAGTCACCGGCCATAATCCTTTCGAGTTCCTTGCTGAACTCCTCGGGTGACATAAACGGCTCTTCAACCTTCTCCTTTGCCCAAATCTCGATTGTGTCGTCCATTCCAATGAAACGTACCTCTTGCTCAATGTTGGCAAGCTCGCGGTAGCGCTTGGGAAGGAGTATGCGGCCGTTGCCGTCGATGGATAGTTCCTCGACATTTGCCACGAATGTGCGGAACAGCATCTGTCCGTGAGCGCTCCAACGGTCGAGCTTGGCTCTTAATTGGTCGAGTAGTTCGTTCCATACGTTCTCGGGGTATAGGACAAGGCAGGGCTGGTGCGGGTCTTTGCGCAACATAACTTTCTCGCACGCTGTTGTCTGTAGTGTGCGACGGAAGCAGGCAGGCAAGAAAACGCGTCCCTTGCTGTCTGTTTTTGCCTCTATGTTACCTATAAATCGCATATTCTACTCTAAATTAAGAAATTTGCTTCAAAATTACACAATTCCCCACAATTCCCCACAATAAAACACAAATTAATTTCTTCAAAGTTTTCAACAATTTGTTAATAACCTATTTGTCTGAAAATAAATTCATTGTCAGAGGTGTTTCAGGGTAGGTTTTAAATGGTTGGAATCAGTGTCGGTCAAAATAATGTTTGTTCTATTTTCTTGTGTTTTTCTGTTTTTTACCTAAAAATGGTTACTTTTGTGCAGTTAGTGGCGAAAAGTGGGCCGCTTTTTTATAAAAGAGTGAATTTGTATTAAAAATCTATCGAATATGAGAAAAACTTTTCAATCAATTTTGTTGCTCTCTTTTGCGTTGTTGCTCCCTATTGGCGTTGTGGCGCAAAAGAAAGCTGTGGAGCGTGGTTATAATGCCATAACCATTGAGCAGTCGAAAAATTATGTCGAGTTTCTTGCCGATGACCTTTTGCAAGGACGTGATGCAGGAAAGCCGGGCGGTTATATTGCAGCACGTTACATTGTGTCGTTGCTCAGAGAGTGGGGTGTGAAACCTTTTTTCGAGAGTGGCTACTATCAACCTTTTGAGGCTGCACAGATTGTTACTCCTGTACGCAATAGTTGGGAGATAAACCCCGACTCCATTGCCCGTATAAAGGAGGTTGGTTTCTTCCAAACAAGGACAATGAATAATATCCTTGCTGTTATTCCGGGAGAACGTACCGATGAATATGTTATCATAGGTGCTCACTACGACCATTTGGGTTTGCAAAGCGATGTATTTGTCGACGGACTTTACAATGGTGCCGATGATAATGCTTCGGGTGTGTCGGCGGTATTACAGATTGCCAAAGCTATGGTTGCTACGGGTGAGCGTCCTTTGCGCACGGTTATCTTTGCCTTCTGGGATGGTGAGGAAAAGGGACTTTTGGGATCAAAATTTTTCGTAAAGAATTGGAACGGCCACTCTCGCATAAAGGCCTATATGAATTTTGATATGGTTGGTCGCGGGCCTGTAGAGAAACCTCGTTATCTGAAGTATTTCTATACCGAGGCTCATCCGGCTTTTGGTGAGTGGATGCGTGAGGATTGCAAGAAGCGTGGTTTCTCATTCGAACCCGATTACATTGCGTGGAACCGACCTGTGGGTGGCAGTGACAATAGCTCGTTTGCACGTGTCGATGTCCCTATTGTGTGGTACCACACCGAGGGGCACCCCGATTATCATAAACCATCGGACAGTGCCGAGAAAATTGACTATCCTAAATTGCTCGATATTACCCGTGCAGCCTATCTTTGTGCGTGGCGTATGGCAAATGAAAAGGAGTACTGATAATATCTTATACCTGCTAAAAAACAATCGCGTATCATCAAAAATGGTGATACGCGATTGTTGTATAATATATTGTCAAGTAATGCTTACTTTGCTTTCTTGGGAAGGAACAGATGAAGCAATAC
Source organism: Bacteroidaceae bacterium (assembly GCA_017938245.1). GTDB lineage: Bacteria > Bacteroidota > Bacteroidia > Bacteroidales > Bacteroidaceae > HGM04593. The sequence continues at coordinate 11,087 of JAGBBX010000017.1, read as the reverse complement.
GCAACCTAATATTGCAGCGATAAACGAGCCGCATAGGATACCTAATTTAGCCTGTGCAAGAAGCTCGGGGCCTCGTCCTGCAAGTGGTGCGTACGAGAGGTCGGCGATAAAGATGGATACTGTGAGTCCGATACCGCACAATGCACATATACCCGAGAATGACTTCCAATTGGCACCGTCGGGAAGTGCAACAATGCCCATCTTTACAGCTACCCACGCAAAGAGGAATACTCCAACAAACTTACCAATTACAAGACCCGACATAACAGGCATTCCTACTCCTGTGACAAGGCTGCTCATATCCATTGCCGACATATCGATGCCAATGTTAGCAAAGGCAAATACGGGGATGACAATGTATCCTATGAGTGCGTGTAGGTTGTCCTCGAGGTCTTGTAAGGGGCTGATAAGGCGGTCGGCTGCCGACTCGACACTCTTAAGACGGTTTATCTGTTCGTGGGTAAGAATGACTGCACCTTTTCGGCTGTTGTCGATAACGGGGAAATCGGCGAGATTCTTACGTATGCGCTCAAGATAGAATCCTGTTCCTTTCTCAAGTGTCGAGGGGATGCAGAATGCAGTGATAACACCTGCTATTGTTGCATGGATACCCGAGTTGAGCATTGCATACCACAAAACAAATCCTGTTATAAGATAGAAAAATTTGTGATGTACCCCTGCTCGGTTGGCAATTGCCATAATCAGTACGCATATAGCCGAGAGGATGAGGAATGTGGTGTGAAGCTCCGATGTGTAGAAGAGTGCAATAACAATGATTCCTCCAAGGTCATCGGCTACGGCAAGTGCTGCGAGGAATACCTTCAATCCGGTTGGTACACGGGTGCTGAATATCGATAGTACGCCAAGTGAGAAGGCTATATCGGTTGCCATAGGGATGGCAAGACCTCGTTGCAGGTCGGGGTCGTCGGGGCAGAGTAACCAGAAAACAATTACGGGGAGAATCATACCTCCGCAGGCTCCAATGATAGGGAGCATCGCTTTTTTGGGTGATGATAGCTCGCCGACAAGGAACTCGCGTTTAATCTCCAAGCCTACTGACAAGAAGAAGAGTGCCATCAAAAAATCGTTGATTACTTGCAAGAGGGTCATATCGTGTCCATTGTGGCTGAACAGATTGAAACTACCCACAGAGATACTTACGATATTCTCCCATAGGCCAAAGTACCACTCTTTTGCCTCGCTGTTGGCAAGTATAAGTGCTGCTATTGCGCTTATGATAAGTAGTCCGCTTGCTGTAACGTACTTCTTAATCATACTTTTAAAACTGTAATTCGCCATACTGTATTATATAGTTTAAACGTGTTTTATGCTTTTTGGTTTACAGAAATTACTCCTCGGGTGTGAACATAGGATCCCAGGCGGGTAGTTTTGTGGGTTTCTGTTTAAGTACCTCGAGTACCTTTGCCGGGACATATTTCTTATCTACCACAAGGCGGAACATATACTCGTCGAACCACTCATCGGTCATAATAATTGTTCCCTGATGTCCCGAACCGGCGCCCCAACTGTTCTCAACCTGCCATTTGATGGGCTTACCATCCTTGTCAAGGTCGACTGACTTTAGTGTCATAGCGTGCGATGAACCGCTGTCGAATGTCATAATGCGCTCTTTCTTGCTCATCCCGAACTCGGTACCTAACAGTGTCTCGTAGTCGAAATTGTTGATGTCGAGCAGTCCGCGTTTGCTGTCGAGGTATTTGCCGACGTCGCACGAGAAGTACATCATTACGTTGTCTTTAATAGAGGCAATCGCCATCTGCTTTATATCCTCTAAAGGCAGGTTGACATACAGCCAGTTGTGGCCGTCGTATGTGTGGCGGTCGTACTCAATCTCGTAGCTCTTCCAATAGGGACGAGTGGGGTCGTTCATAAGCATTACATAATCGTTCTGAAGATCCCAACCGATGTACTCTTTGTAGAAGCTCTGCGGTGTGTAGGTGCGGGGAGCTACAGGCTCACTGCCGCTTTTTCTCTCGGGTGCCCAGGTGAATTCTGTGGGCGGAACGCCGTAGACTTTTGCAAGCATCTGGTAGACAACCTTCAACTGCTCCTTTTTCATATTCTGAAGCTCTTTCTCTTTTGCACCCTTTTCTGAGGCATCGCGCAGACGCAAGCCAAATTCGCGCAACTTACGTTTCAGCAGGTTGTTGAATGCTGCTGTGTTGTTACTGGTGTATGTCTCTTTCATTACACTCTTGGGTACTACACCATATTTTGCCACGAGGTCGGCGACACCTGTGAATGTACCGCCGTCGCTCAATGGGTTTTTGAACAACCATTCGACGGTGCGGTCGTCAAAAGGTTTCTTACGTGTGTCGATAATGCCCTGCAAAAAGAGGTTCGACTTCTCGAGCTGGTCGAAGAAGAAATTGTAGACCTGTGAAAATTCAAAAGCACCCAGTTTTTGCTCGGCAATCATTTTGGCGCGCATTACATTCATTCCGGTGAAGAGCCAGCAACGTCCCGATGACTCTTGGTCGCTGATTCCCTTAGACTCGACACTGTTGCTGAAATAAGTGTCCATCATATATTGGTTCTCGGGATTCATTGCCAATGTGTTGACACTATTGTTTTTCATTACGTGCTGCAACGCTTTCTCGGCGCCTGTGGGCTGGTAGCTTGCGGCAAGTTCTTTAAGCATCTGTGCGTCGATGCTGCCGTTGTTTTGTGCAGTTGCTGTCATTGCAAATAGCATAGTAGCTATGCAACCAACTGTTTTAAGGTTGATTCTCATAATTCTTATGTTTTTCGGTTTGTATCTTTATAAATAATTTGCGAATATAGCTATATTTTGTGAAAAAACAAAGTTTCTTATCCAATCGCGTTTTCGGCTGAGCACTGTTTGCAGAATTGTTCTAAATCGTGCATAAAGGCAAGGGCTGTTTCGACGCTCTTTATATTCTCTACGACTATACTCAGACGGTGTTGCTCGCGGCTCAGTACACAGGGGAACCGGGTGCTGTTGACAAACATCAGGATGAATCCCATTGTGTCGCTCTCGTAGAATGCTCTATTATTTTCGTCTACAAAGAAGAGTCTCATTCGTCCGCCCTTGAGGTATATTTTTTCAATTCCAAACTCTTGTGCTTTGCGACGCAATGATACCATACGTATAAGCTCTTCTCCCTCGACCGGGATTTTTCCGAATCGGTCAATCATACGTGTGCGGAACTGTGCAAGGTCTCGCTCGTTGGTTATAGAGTCAAGTTCGCGGTAGAGCAGTATTCGCTCGTTACCGTCGGGGACGTAAAGGGGGCCGAAGAATAGCTCAAGGTCACTTTCTACTACACAATCGCCTGCAAAAAGAGCGTTCTCATTTTCCTCCTCTTGCAGAATATCGGCAAACTCTTCGGTTTTCAGCTCGCGTACTGCCTCGGCAAGTACCTTCTGATAGGTCTCGTAGCCCAGGTCGGCGATAAAGCCGCTCTGCTCGGCGCCTAACAGGTTGCCTGCACCGCGTATGTCGAGGTCTTGCATCGCTATGTTCATTCCGCTGCCAAGCTCGCTGAAACTCTCGATGGCTTCGAGACGGCGGCGCGCTTCGCTGTTCAAGAGGTCGCGTGGCGGTGTGAGCATATAGCAGAATGCTTTGCGCTTGCCGCGTCCCACACGTCCGCGCATTTGGTGCAGGTCGCTCAGCCCGAACGACTGTGCCTGATTTATTATTATGGTGTTTACATTGGGTATGTCAATTCCGTTTTCCACAATAGAGGTTGCTATAAGTACGTCGTAGTCGTGGTTTATAAAGTCGTAGAGTCTCTTCTCTAACTCTTGTGGTTCCATCTGTCCGTGTCCAATGCACACGCGGGCATCGGGGACGTGCTTGTGGATGAGGTTTTCGAGTTCACGCATATTGGAGATGCGGTTGTTTATGAGAAACACCTGTCCGTTGCGGCTTAGTTCGAAATTTATGGCCTCTTTTATAATGTCGGCATCGAATGTATGTATCTCGGTGTGAATGGGATAGCGGTTGGGTGGTGGTGTCTGTATCATCGAAAGGTCGCGGGCTCCCATTATAGAGAACTGGAGTGTACGCGGAATGGGGGTGGCTGTCATTGTGAGTGTGTCGACATTTACTTTCATCTGGCGCAGTTTCTCTTTTACGGCAACGCCGAATTTCTGCTCTTCGTCGATGATGAGCAGCCCGAGGTCTTTGAATTTAACATCCTTTCCCGTCAGTCGGTGTGTACCGATGATAATATCAACCTTTCCATCGGCAAGTTCTTTTAGCACCTGTTTGCTTTGCGCAGTGCTTCGGGCACGACTTAGGTACTCTATGGTGCAGGGGAAATCTTTTAGTCGCTCTTTGAATGTGAGGTAGTGCTGATAGGCTAGTACTGTGGTGGGTACAAGTACTGCTACCTGCTTGCCATCGGTGGCGGCCTTAAAGGCTGCACGAATGGCTACCTCGGTTTTTCCGAATCCGACGTCGCCGCATATAAGGCGATCCATAGGGCGTTTGCGCTCCATATCTCGCTTTACCTCGTTGGTGGCTTTGTGCTGGTCGGGAGTATCCTCGTACATAAAGCTTGTCTCTAACTCGGTTTGCAGATAGCTGTCGGGCGAGAAGGCAAAGCCCTCCTCCTTGTAGCGCTGCGAGTATAGCTTTATAAGGTCGCGGGCAATATCTTTTATCTTCTTTTTAGTGCGCTCTTTCATTCGCTCCCAAGCGCCTGTGCCCAGCTTGTTAACAACGGGTGGCTCGCCCTCGCGCCCTCGGTATTTCGATATCTTGTGCAGATTGTGTATCGACACAAATACTACATCTTCGTTCTTGTATATGAGTTTTATTGCCTCTTGAATTGTGCCACCGTTGGGGATACGCACAAGGCCGCCAAACTTTCCTATTCCGTGGTCGATGTGTACGATGTAGTCGCCTACCTTAAACTCCTTTAGCTCTTTTAGGGTTATTGCCACCTTGCCGCTGCGTGCGCGGTCGCTTCGCAGTTTGTAGTTGTGGAAACGTCCGAACAGCTGATGGTCGGTGAAGAAGAGTGCGTGCAGGGTGTTATCGACGAATCCCGAGTGCAGGGTGCGACCTACCGGGGTAAATGTAATCTGCTCTTTGCCTCGTTCGTTGAATATGCTCTCCAGACGCATTGCCTGACGACTATCATCGGCGAGGAAAAATATCTTGTATCCTTTGCCTATGTACTCGGCAAAGGTCTTTTCGACAAGGTCGAAGTCTTTGTGAAAGAGTGGTTGCGGGGTGGTGTCAAAAGAGACTTTTGTGCCTGTCTCAAAGTGTGGCGCACGAAGCTCCCAATGACGTACGGTGCGTACGTAACTCTCTAATTCTACAGCCGATATAAGGTCGGGCATCTGGGGCTGCTCCTCTTGTGATAGGCGTGCTTGCAGGGTGAATCCTTCGTTGCGCAGTTTTTCGATGCTGCTTTTTACAAACTCAATGTCTTTTGTTACGAGTATGCTGTTCTTGGGCAGAAAATGGGTTATGGCCACACTGTTGCTGCCGCTTATCTTGGGAACAATGATTGCCTCGTCGATACGTTGCTTCGATAGCTGTGTCTCTACCTCGAATGTGCGTATGCTCTCGACCTCTTTTCCGAAAAAGTCGATGCGGTAGGGCAGTTCCGACGAGTATGAGTATATGTCGATGAGGCTTCCTCGCACGGCAAATTCGCCGGGCTCGTAGACGTATGTATTCTCTTTGAATCCTAATGTGCCGAGTTTCTTCTCAATATCTTCGCGTCCTATTCTGTCGCCAACTGATATTGTGATGGTGTTTTTCTCTAATTCGCTTTGCGAAGCTACTTTCTCGGCAAGGGCATCGGGGTGGGTAACTATGGTGAGTCCTTCACCTCGGCGTCGAGCGGTGAGACGGCTCATTACCTCGGTTCTGAGGATACGATTCGCATCGTCCTCGTGGCCATATTTCATTGCACGTCTGAACGATGAAGGAAAGAAAAGGGTGTTCTCTTCGCCACATACCTGAACAATGTCGTGGTACATATATCCAGCCTCCTCGACGTCGTTCATTATAATCATAAATGTCTGTCCCGGTAGACGCTTTTTCAGTCCCGAGATTACAAGTGCTGTCGAACTGCCTGTAAGACTGTCGATGAGTACACTTTTCTTGCCGCTTTCGTCGCGCAAATTCACAAGGGCATCCACACCGGGATGTGCCGAATATATCTTTTGTAGTTCTTTTGCTTCCATTATTAAGCGCAAAAATACAACTCTTTCTCGCTATCTTGGAGCTGTTAGGGTTAATTTTATATAATAAAATTCATCTTTTTGACTATTTTTTGCCTCTCATAGAGTAAAATGCACTCTTTTTTCAGTATCTTCGCAGAATGAATAGGAATAAATTATGGTAAAAAGCGATAGTGTAATTATTATACCCACATATAACGAGAAGGAGAATATCGAGAAGATGATTCGTGTCCTAATGGCATTGGAGCATTCTTTTGATGTTCTGGTGGTTGACGATGGCTCACCCGATGGCACGGCTGCAATAGTAAAAAAACTGATGCTGGAGTTCCCCGAGAGAGTCTTTATTATCGAGCGCTCGGGAAAGTTAGGTTTGGGTACAGCTTATATAACGGGCTTTAAATGGGCGCTGAAACAGGGCTACGAGTATATATTCGAGATGGATGCCGATTTTTCGCATAATCCCGATGATGTACCTTTGCTGTACGATGCCTGCGCAAAGGACGGATACGACCTGTCGGTAGGTAGCAGATATGTAACGGGTGTAAATGTGGTTAACTGGCCTATGGGACGTGTGCTTATGTCTTATTTTGCGTCGAAATATGTGCGTTTCATAACAGGGCTGCCTGTTTATGATACAACGGCGGGATTCAACTGCTATCGTCGTCGTGTGCTCGAGACGATTAACCTCGACTCTATCCGTTTCAAGGGGTATGCTTTTCAGATTGAAATGAAATTTACAACTCATAAGTGTGGATTCAGAATAAAGGAGGTTCCTGTGATTTTTGTAAACCGAGTGCTTGGCGAGTCGAAAATGAGTGGTGGAATATTCAGTGAGGCACTGTTTGGTGTAATAAAGTTGAAGTGGGGTAGTTTCTTTAAAAAGTATCCTACGTATAACGAGAATAAAAACATAGATTAAGAGGCTTCAAAAAGATGGAAGAAACAAATATACAATTCGAGAAGGTGCTTGCTGTGTGCCGTGAACTGTTCGAGAAGAAACTATATGACTACGGTGCATCGTGGCGCATAATGCGTCCCTGTTCGCTTACCGACCAAATTTATATCAAGGCAAAGCGCATACGCAACTTAGAGACAGGTGCCGAGAATATGGTTGGAGAGGATATAAACAGCGAACTCATCGGTATTGTGAACTATGGAATAATAGCTCTCGTACAGTTGCAGTTGGGTTACTCGGACGAGTGTGATATCTCGGCCGAGGAGGCTATGAGGCTTTATGATGTAAAGGCGCTGGAGACTCTGGAGCTTATGAAACGTAAGAATCACGACTACAACGAGGCGTGGAGAGGAATGCGTACAACCTCATATACCGACCTTATCCTCACAAAAATATGGCGTACAAAGCAGATAGAGGAGCTTGAAGGTGCTACAAAGGTTTCTGAGGGGGTGGATGCAAACTATATGGATATGATAAATTACGCAGTATTCGGACTGATTAAGAATGGTGTTGTCGAGTAAGAAAAGGGCTGTAACAGCGCTGCTGGTGAATATCTCGCGATTGTTGCTGGCAGCAGTTCTTCTGGTCTCGGGCTTTGTAAAGGCTGTCGACCCGATGGGACTCTCCTATAAGCTAGGCGATTATGCTGCGGCTTTTGGTGTTGTTGGTATCGACGACGGTTGGTTGCTCTTTGCTGCCACTATGCTCTCGGCTGCCGAGTTTGTACTTGGTGTCTTGTTGCTGATGGGTGTCTACAAAAGAGTGGTGACGGTGCTCGTCTTTATCTTTTTCCTTTTCTTTACTCCATTTACGTTTATATTGGCGCTGTGGAACCCTGTGCGTGATTGCGGCTGTTTCGGCGATGCCTTTACAATGTCTAATTGGGCTACTTTCGGCAAGAATGTCGTTCTGTTCCTTTTTGCGACGATGTGCTGCTTTAAACGTCGTCTCTTTGTGCGCAAGGTTAGTAGGGTGAACCGTTGGATGGTATTGCTTTTTTCCATCTGCTATATATCACTACTCGAAGGGGTTAGTCTGATGCATCTGCCGGTGATTGATTTTCGTCCGTTCTATGTTGGGAGCGACCTAAGGGCGGCGGTCGAGGATGTTCCGGCAGTACATAAATATATATATAGGTTCGAGAAGGGTGGACAGGTTATGGAGTTTGACGAGTTTACCTATCCCGATAGCACCTGGAACTATCTGGGCAGTCAGAGTCTGACAGTTGAGATGGGTAAACCTGCTAAGGTGAGCGATTTTGCTTTTCTGGATGCCGATGGCGAGGATTATGCACCGCAGATACTTGCCGACACCGGATACGTCTGTTTGGTTGTGATGAGTAGCATCGAGAAGGCCGACGAGAGCAGGGTCGACAAGATAAACGATATGTACGACTATTGTCTTGAGAAAGAGATACCTTTTTATGCTGCATCGTCATCAGACGAAGATATAATTGAAGAGTGGCGTAAACGCACTGGGGCTGAATACTCGGTTTTATGGGCCGATGAGGTTATGCTTAAGACTATAGTGCGGGCCAACCCCGGTATGTTGCTGATAAAGGATGGCACGGTGGTTGGGAAGTGGAATGTTGCCGATTTGCCGTCGGTAGAGAAGAGTGCGCTCTCTTCGACAGGAATGCCCGATAAGGCCCGAAGTGTATATAGTTACATAAGAGGGTGGAATAGATGGATAGTCCTGTTTATAGTGCCGCTGTTTATAATAATGTTTATCGACCTGGTAACGGCTGCTGTGAAATGGATTTTGCATTACTTTGGACGGGATAGCAAGGATGAGGATGTTGCTGAGGCTGATAATGGAGAAAGTTCCGAAAATAAAGAAAAAGAGACTATTGACTTAAATAACAATACAAACCTTTAAAACAAAAAAATTATGAGAAAGAAAATTGTAGCAGGTAACTGGAAAATGAACCTGAATCTTCAGGAGGGTATTGCACTTGCAAAGGAGCTTAATGAGGCCCTCACAGCCGACAAGCCCAACTGCGACGTTGTAATCTGTACTCCTTTCATCCATCTTGCATCGGTTGTTCCCGCTGTTGATGCATCTATCATCGGTGTAGGTGCCGAGAACTGTGCCGATAAGGTGTCGGGTGCTTACACCGGTGAGGTTTCTGCCGCTATGGTAGCATCTACAGGTGCAAAGTATGTAATTCTTGGCCACTCGGAGCGTCGCGCTTACTATGGCGAGACCGAGGCTATCCTCAAAGAGAAGGTGCAGTTGGCTCTTGCTAACGGTCTTACTCCTATCTTCTGCATTGGTGAGGTTCTTGAGGAGCGTCAGCAGGGTGTTCAGAACGAGGTTGTTTACAAGCAGCTTGCAGGTTCTCTCTATGACCTCTCGGCCGAGGATTTCTCTAAGATTATTCTCGCTTACGAGCCGGTATGGGCTATCGGTACAGGTCTTACCGCTACTCCCGAGCAGGCACAGGAGATTCACGCTTACATCCGCTCTACCATTGCCGAGAAGTATGGCAATGAGGTAGCCGAGAACACTTCTATCCTCTACGGTGGAAGCTGCAAGGCAAGCAATGCCAAGGAGCTTTTTGCTAATGCCGATGTTGATGGTGGTCTTATCGGTGGTGCATCGCTGAAAGCTGCCGACTTCAAGGGTATCATCGATGCTTGGAAAGAATGAAAAGACTGTTATCAATAACATTTATCATACTCTGTGCCCTCACTGTCAGGGCACAGAGTAATATCGTTGACGAACTTCAGCGCGATGTTCAGGGAGAGGGTAAGGTGCGTATAGTACAACCTCAGAAACTGATTAATCTGATGGGTTCGATGACTCAGCGTGTCAATGGTAAACCGGCCAAGGTCGAGGGTTACCGTGTTATGGTCTACTCGGGTAATAATTCGCAGACAGCGCGTGAGGAGGCCAATAAGATGGCAAAATATATGAGGGAGAATTTCCCCGGTGCCGAGGTGTATGTGGTATTCGAGTCACCAATGCGTCTTTGTCTGTATGGCGATTATCGTACACGTGAAGAGGCCGAGGCTGTTATGTACCGCCTGAAAGCAACCAAGAAATTCCGCGAGATTTCCGTAAGGAAAGGAATGATTAATTTGCCTTATTAATATAATAGGTATAGTAATATGGAGGAGAATAGAGAGAAAGTTATTCAAGGGCTTATGGAGTGTTGCGGTAATATGTTGCAACTCATTGGCGAGGACACCGGACGCGAGGGACTTCTGAAAACACCCGAGCGTGTGGCACGTGCATTGCTCGATACTACGGCGGGATATAACGAGGACCCGCACGCAATACTGCGTAAGGCAATGTTTAAGGAGGATTACAGTCAGATGGTAATAGTTAAGGATATCGATTTCTATTCTTTGTGTGAACATCACATTTTGCCGTTCTTTGGCAAGGTGCACGTGGCGTATATTCCCAATGGTTACATAACCGGTCTAAGTAAGATAGCTCGAGTGGTCGATGTTTTTGCCCGACGATTGCAGGTACAGGAGCGTCTGACGCTTCAAATTAAGGAGTGTATTCAGGAGACGCTTAATCCGCTTGGAGTTATGGTGGTTGTCGAGGCGCAGCACCTGTGTATGCAGATGCGTGGCATCAAGAAGCAGAATTCAATAACCACTACTTCGGATTTCAGCGGTGCTTTCAATCAGGCAAAAACGAGGGAGGAGTTTATGAACCTGATACGTAACAGATAGTGAATTTTGCCAGGTTGAGTTTGTAAGAACCTTTATATTGATTAGGGCAAGCTGTTCTACCAGGGGTGGAAGGCTTGCTTTTTTTTGTATACTAAAGCAAGCCCCATTTTTTTCATAAAATCATAAGGTTGTTCATTGGTGCGCCGTATGAAAATTAGTAAAATGGTAGATGTTTTTTGGATTAAGTGCGAGGATGTTTGAGCGAAGCGAGTTCCGCAGCACCCAAAAAACATCGTGAGCATTTTACG
>JAGBBX010000016.1 GCA_017938245.1 Bacteroidaceae bacterium | reverse complement strand
TGTTTAAATTTATATCGTCAAGTTTTTTATAGAGCAAAAATTGGATGTTTATTTATATTTTAAGGGCGCATAGCGGGCTATGTAACCGCAAAAAAGAAACAAACAGGCATTTTTGAATATAAAAAACGACGAAACCGTCAGCTTCTATATGAATATTTTTTTTAGAAATTTAAACAGCTTCTAAGAACCACTACAGGAAATGATTAAAGATATAGTATTTGATTTTGGCGGCGTACTCATTGAGATTGATACAGCAAATGCGCTTAGAAAATTCAACAGTTTAGGTCTTGAAAATCCCGAAAGATACCTCAACAGCTATAAACAAGAGGGCGCCTTCTATGCCCTTGAAAATGGAGATATTAATGCCGACGAGTTTGTCAAAGAGCTATCGCAGCTATGTGGCAGAGAGCTAACCTACAACGATGCATTTGAGGGTTGGATGGGGTTTGTTGTAAAAGTACAGACCGAGTATCTCAATTGGTTACAGAGACTTCGCCCCAACTATCGCCTGTCGATACTTAGTAATACCAACCCGTTCCTGCAAGGATGGGCGCGCAGCAGTTCATTCACCCCCGAGGGAAAAAGCCTCGACGACCTGTTCGACAAACTATTCTTAAGCTACCTTATGCACTGCTCAAAGCCAAGCGACGAGATATATCTTAAAATGCTGCGCGATGGCAATATGCGCCCCGAGGAGACACTCTTTGTCGACGATGGTACCAAAAACATAGAGGCAGCACGCAATCTTGGAATAAACGTATTGCAGGTAAAAAACGGTGAAGATTGGCGCCCGGCACTCACAAGATACTTAGAGGAGCATAAGAGAGGTTTATAGTTCCTTCAAGGTTAGAAGGGGTAGTATGTCTTTTTCATTTACCCCTATGCCTGTTTCGGTCGATATATATAAGTCCCGAGAGAATAAGAGCGGCGCCCACCACAGCCATCCAAGTGATACGTTCGCCAAGCACCAATGCCGAAGTGAGCATTGTGAGGATAGGATTCAGATAGATAAAATTCGTTGCCCTTACGATACCAATCTTCTCCAGGCACCAGTTCCAACCGAGGAAGCAGAGCATAGAGGCTACGCATCCGAGCGCAAGGAGATTTCCCCACACAACAGCATCCCCTGCAAACAGAATCTCCCACGATATTCCATTTACAGCAAGCAACGGCAGAATGGTTAAAAGTCCGTAGCCAAACACCTTTCGAGTGACAAGCATTGTAGAGTAACGCGACTGCAACCTTTTTATAATGAGCGAATAGAGCGCCCAACATATACAAGCTGCAAGGGCCAATATATCGCCAAGTGGCGATAGTTTAAGAATGAAATTTCCGTTGAAAACAACAAGTACCATACCCACAAGGGCAATCAACGAGCCGCGATAGCCCCATTTGTTCATACGCTCTTGTTTGTAGAACAGTCCAACCAAAATAGCGGTTATCAATGGTGTGAGGCACACAATGAGTGAGACATTATAGCAATAACCGTATGCCAAGGCATAGTTCTCGGTAACAAAATAGAGTGAGCCGCCCGAAAGTCCAAGCGCCAACGCCAACAGTTCATCCTTTACATTATCGAGAAACAGACGTTTACCTGCAAACGGCAGCATAAGAGTGTATGCAAGAACAAAGCGGAAAAAGAAAATCTCGTCGGGACGTAAGCCCGCATTTATAAGCACCTTTGTCTGCACAAAGGTGCAACCCCAGATAACCACAATGACAAATGCCACAAGATAAACAATCATACCAACCTTGTTCACCCTATTTTTTCCCATCACTCTCATTTTGCTTATAAGTACAAAAGAGAGAAGGCAACCGCTGTTGCCTTCTCCCATCTTATATGAAAAAATTACTATTTCACTTTCATCGTCTCGAGAATCTCCTGCGCTCTATCAAGTGCTATGTGAATGTCGGAGCATACATTCTCCTTGCCCACAAGCTTGACAATTCCAGCCTTACGCAGAGACTTTTCCACATTCTCGTGCACACCCGAAAGGATAATTACTCTACCCTCCTTAAGCGATGAGTTTATAAATATCTCAAGGTTATGCAGTCCTGTAGAGTCGATAAAAGATACCTTTCGCATACGCAACACACGTATGGGCATTGCATCGCGGTTACGCATCAACTCATCGAATTTATTCGCAACACCAAAGAAGAATGGGCCCTCAATCTCGAATACCTCGGTATTCTTAGGAATAGCAATAGTCTCGTCGTGCTCACCATCTTGATGCACATCAAGTTGGTCGCGTACGACCGATATATTCGCACTCTCCATCACGCGCTTCAAAACAATTACCACAGCCATCACAAGACCCACTTCGATAGCCAATGTAAGGTCGAAGAATACAGTGAGCAGCATAGTGACAAAGAGCACACCTGTACCCGCCATTGAACTACGGTACATAGAGAGAATAGTTCTCCAACCACTCATATTATATGCCACCATAACAAGTACACCGGCAAGACAAGGCATAGGTATAAGCTCAACAAGTGAACCCAGACACAAGAGCACAGCCAACAGCACTATAGTGTGTACAACGCCTGCAACAGGAGTTTTTCCACCATTATTGATATTTGCCATAGTACGTGCAATGGCACCTGTAGCAGGAATACCACCAAAGAAAGGTACAACGATATTGGCAATACCCTGACCTATAAGTTCGGTATTCGAGTTATGCTGATCACCGATAACACCATCGGCAACCATTGCCGATAACAGCGACTCAATGGCACCAAGCATAGCTATAGTAAACGCAACAGGAGCAAGTGCCTGAACTGTAGAGAAGAAACTACCCGACTCCATAGATAGTTCGGGGAGTGTGAATGGTGGGAACCCGGAAGGAAGTTCATAAAGGTCGCCGATTCTCTTTATCGAAGTAATGTCGGCATAATCACGCAACAGCCACGCTGCAATAGTCATTACAATTATCGCAAGCAGCGAACCGGGTATCTTCTTCGAGAACTTAGGAGTAAGAGCAATGAGCAGAATACTAATGATTCCCATTCCTGCACTCCACCAATCTATATTCTGCATATTACCGAAGTAACATACCCATTTATCGATAAAGTTGGCAGGGACATCCGATATTCCCATTCCGAACAGGTCATTAATCTGTGTCGAGAAGATAGTTATGGCAATACCACCCGTAAAACCGATAATTATTGGATAAGGCATAAACTTTATAATGCTTCCCAATCGGCACAATCCCATTATAACCAATATAATACCCGCCATAATAGTGGCAATGGCAAGGCCGCTTAACCCATACTGCTGCACCACACCATATACAATGACTATGAATGCACCAGTAGGACCACCAATCTGCACCTTAGAGCCGCCAAACACCGAGATAAGGAAACCTGCCATAATAGCCGTCACCAATCCCTCGGTAGGACCAACACCGCTGGCAATACCAAAAGCAATAGCAAGAGGAATAGCAACTATACCCACTATAATACCGGCCATAATATCGGCACTGAGTTTTTCACGTGAATAGTGCTTCATCGCCTCAAAGAATTTGGGATGAAAATCCATTAATTTTGTCGCTTTCATTCTGATTATCTTTATTTTACAAATATACCATCATATACTATATGTGACAATGCACCGAAACGGAGTGCGAAGTTACAAAAAAAACAGTTTTTAACACATACGGCATATCATAATTTTGAAAAATACGAAGAAGAAAAAGTACATAAAAAATATTGTGTGCCCCGAAGGACACACAATATACTAAGAATTACTGCTTGATATTTACAGTATAAGTCTGATAGGGGAACTTAAGACCCCGCTTGGGCAACTGCTCATATACCTTCTGGTTCATATCAAAGTATACATCCCAATAATCGGCCTGTTTAGTCCACACACGGACTGTAATATTTACCGAGCTTGTACCAAGACTGCCCAAAGCAACGAAATGCGCAGGGTCTTTCAAGATACGTGCATCGGCAGCAATAAGCTCCTCGATAAATGCTTTAGCCTTCTCGTAGTCGTCGCCGTATGAGATGGGGAAAGAGAAATCGACACGACGCAACTGCTCGGCAGAGTAGTTATTTACAATACCTGTAGACATTGCACCATTGGGAACAAGGATAATCTTGTTGTCGGGGGTCTTTAGAACAGTATTGAAAATCTGAATCTCTTTTACCGTACCGCTCTGTCCCTGAGCCTCGATGTAATCGCCAACCTTGTAGGGACGGAAGAGAAGAATCATAACACCACCCGCGAAATTCTGCAATGTACCGCTGAGTGCCATACCTACAGCAACACCGGCCGAAGCAAACAAAGCAATGAACGACGAGGTATCTATTCCGAATATACCTATAATCATTACTATAAGTATAATAAGGAGTACCACGTCGATGAGGCTTGCTACAAAAGAGCGTACAGTGACATTTGTATTTCTCTTCTCCATAAGAATCTTTGCCACAGAAACAAGACGCTTTGTTATCCAACGTCCGATAAGCCAAACAAAGAGTACTTTAATTATTTTCACACCAAAAGAGATGCAGAACGAAACGAACGCCTGCAAAAGTTCCTCATACGATAATCCGGCAAGAGTCGCTTTAAGGCTCTCGGCACCCTCAACCACTGCAGGAATAGTATCACTACCTGCTACCGAAGTTGCAATAATAGAAAAAATGTCCAACATAAAATGTAGTTTGTCGTTAATAGTTAATATTAATTTTATCTCTTATTTATTATCTAAAATCTGACGGGCAGCATTCTTTGTATCCACTTTTTTGATAACACGCTCTATTGTTCCATCCGGAGCAATTACAAAAGTAGTACGAATTATTCCCATATATGTACGGCCTGCCATCTTCTTTTCGCCCCAAGCACCGTATGCCTCTATGAGTTTTCTCTCGATATCGGCTATGAGTGGGAAATTCAGAGTCTGTTTGCCCTTAAATCGTTGGTGCGATGCAGCACTGTCGGCGCTTACACCAACTACGCTATACCCGGCAGCCACAAGCTCGTCCATACCGTCACGCAGAGAACAAGCCTCGGCAGTACAACCCGGAGTACTATCCTTTGGATAGAAATAAAGCACAAGTCTCTTGCCCGAAAAATCATTTAACGAAAGTTCGCGTCCCTCCTCGTCTACTCCTAAAAAATCGGGAGCCTTATCTCCTACATTAAGCATAATTTATTTCTCTTTAATTGTTACTTTCAGAATACGTACATCATTCAATGGGCGGTCATATTTATCGCGCTCTACATTCTGAATTTTATCTACTACCTCGAGTCCCTTTGTCACCTCGCCAAAAACAGTATATTCGCCATCAAGGTGCGGTACACCACCTACCGTTGTATAGGCTGTCGCCTGCTCGGGAGTAAGTTCAAGGCGGCGTCCGGTGCGTTCCTCAATAACATTCACCAACCTCGTAAGCTCCTGTTTGTCATAAACTTTACCCCAGACGATATAGAATTGGCTTGGCGAGGACATCTTGGCAGGATTCACATCATCCCCTTCGCGGGCTGCAGCCAGCGCACCGCGCTTATGTATCAACCCGGGACGAATCTCGGCATTTAGGAGATAATCCGGACCACCCTCGCCCAGGCGCACTCCCGGCTCGGCATACTTTGAGTCGGGGTCACCACCTTGAATCATAAAATTGGGAATCACACGATGGAATAGCAACGAGTCGAAATAAGACTCATTAGCAAGCGAAATAAAATTATCGCGATGCTTAGGGGTCTCGTCATATAGTCTCAACTCTATTGTACCCATTGTCGTCTCTACAACAACCTCGGTTTCCTTGTTCTCTTTCATACAAGAGAGCAAAAGGGCCGCAACCATTGTAACAAGCACTAATCCAAGTTTCTTCATTTCGGTACGCTTCTAAAATTCAGTGCAAAGTTAGTAAAAAAATATGATATTAAAGCGAATAAGGAACCCTAAAAACAACAGCCGCCCTCACTTAAGTAATGGCGGCTGTTTACATCGCATTTAATATACACAATAATTGCGCACTATATAGTCCCGGCAAATTCCCTCTCACGACTCTGCGTTGTAGTACGTTCCTCCTTTAATTTATATATTTTGAAACTATTGGCAAACGGTGTCATTGCAATCTCCTCTTCTATGAGCAGACGTTCAATAATATCGGGAAGATGTTTGTACGACTCTATATTTAGCGCCGTATGTCCACTGTGACGTTCTATAGCAAAAGCTGTTGCCACATCCACAGGAAAGGCTGTACCATAACAAGAGAGATAATGCGCTACATTCTCTTTTGTTGGTTCAAGGCGCTTAGCCTGCTCTTTATCGCCATTTGCGGGCAGAATATTGCCGGTAGTCAATCGGGTAATCTCTGTCTCAATTGCCTCCATCGTGGTGTAACCTTGAATAAGATGCTCTTTTCCTCGGAATTGCAGCAGGAATGTAGGAGTCGTCTCGGCTCCATAATGCGCTGCAAGTTGCCTACCCTCTTGAAATATTCGTTTCGTCTCGGCACTCTCTATCTTGTCACTAACCTCTTCGGGTGCAAGACCCACAACAGCAGCAAGCCCTGCAAGCGTAGTAAGGTCTGATGTTCTTACAGCCTCGGCTGCCGTCGCCTGCTGTATCACTCTCAAATAGCGATGCGCTATCTCTTTATTCTCATCACCGACCAATTTTCGTACAGCAATATATGCAAGACATTGAGGAATCGTCGAAGGATGTCTCTCATCGAACAGTCGGAATCCGTGCTCCTGCACAGGCATTCCGTGAATTTTCGATGCCTCTACCCACGCTGTCACCAAATTGCGGTTAGACAATGCAATATCCTCACCCCCTATATGCAGGCGTCTATCGCTGAACGTACGAATATCATCGACCATTCCTGTCATAACATACTCAATCTGCACACCTTGTCTGTAGCGATACTCTATCGCTCGCATTATTGGCGCCGTACCCCAACACCAGGTGCAAACGGGGTCGGCAAAAACTGTAATCTTTAATTTATCCATATCTCTCTGTTATTTACAAGGAGAACAAATAAACCAAAGATTTTGTTTACCGCCCAATACAAAAACACCCCGAGGGAATTCTCCTCGGGGTGCATAAATTGAATTGCTATCTTGTCATTCTATTAGTCTCTAAGTCGGAAACCCGCTGCTGTTGCAAGAATCTTAGCCTCGGTGCGACGTGTCGAGAGGAACGACATCACATAAAGGATGAGAGCAATGAAAGGAAGTATGGTAGCTACCTCCATTGTCATTCCAACACCCTCAATCATAAGAAGCGATACAATAAGAAGCAGCAGATAATAACCTGTCATCAGAAGTATACCTAAAATTGCCACCCTCTTTTGCAACTCAAAATTCTGAAAGAATGAGAGCAATAGAGCAAACACATTCACAAGTGCAGTAAAGACAAGTACCACGCCTAATGCACATACAGTATAGGAGTATGTTCCATCGGGTTGCAGAATAGAGAAGTTTGTCACCACCGATGTTGCACCATTTGACTCAATATACTGTGTCACAGGCATAAACAGCGAAGCTATGAGCAATGCCAACGCCGCTAAATAAAAGAGCTGATATACACGAAATTTCATATACCCCGCCACTTTAGCTTATTAATCCTCGTCGTCGTTAGCCTCTTTAGAGGGGTCGCGGAAATATACTTTTCCATCGAGGAACTCCTGTGCCGCAATAAGTGTAGGCTTGGGAAGTCTCTCGTAGAAACGTGAAATCTCTATCTGCTCGTGATTCTCGAACTGCTCCTCGAGGTTATCTGTTGTTGATGAGAACTCATTCAATTTCTTCAACAGTTCCTCTTTCATCTCTGTTGCAATCTGGTTCGAGCGCTTGCCAATAATTGCCACCGACTCGTAAACATTACCTGTCTCTTTCACAAAATCGGCCATATTACGTGTAACCGTGCTTGTAGGAGCGTTTGTTTTTTTGTAATCCATTGTTTTTGAATCTATTTATTTGTTATAATTTTCCATTTTCATCTCTTGTACGTTACCTACTCCTGAACCACCTTCAGTGAGTTCTTATAATACTCCTCGGCCTCGGATAAATATTTGCTCGAGGGGAATTCATTCTTGAACGAATAGTACTCATCGAGTGCATCGCGATAGCGGTCGATTTTCTTGCTCTCTATGCTATGATAAGCCATCATATACTTTGCACGCAGAATAAGTATCGACAAATCTTCGCGAAACGAAGTGTAAGGATAGTCTTTCAACACATTTTGCGCTGTAACGATGCAAGCCTGGTAGTTATTTCCCATATATGCCATATAATCGCCAAGTTCATAGTATAACTTAGCCGAAAGATACTCTTTTTTCACAAGCACATCGTGCATATCGAAAAGCATTTTCTGTGCCTCATCGCGATATTTACTCGTTGGGAAATACTCCATAAAGAGTTGCAACTCATTTATTGCAGTATAGGTATCTGTCTGGTCGAGTTCGGGTTCGGTTATACCGCTATACAGAGATTTACCACTATAAAAACGCGAAAGTTCTGTATATTTACCACGAGGATAATTCTTGTAATAGGTTGTAAAGTACTGCGAAGCTGTGTAATAGTCGTGTGACTCGTAGTAACACATAGCAAGCAAGAATAATGACTCATCGGCTTTCACACTACCCTTAAAAACACGTACAAGTCCTTCGAGTAGAGGTACAGCCTTTGAATACTCGCCATTGATATAATACTCTTTTGCAGCCTCGTAACGATATTCGATATCGGTAGTCTGCTTAAGCAATGTGTTGTATGGCGAGCACGAAGCAAGCACCAATACAGCCAACAGCAATATATATATAGTTTTTTTCATAACAATTATTCACGACTGGAAGTGCGTAATTCATTGCGCACTCTTAACATTACTGCAAAATCGCCTGCAAAGATAGCTATTTTCGATTAAAGAAACAACCGAAAAAAGAGTATTATTTTATATAATAAGCAAAAAAGTGTTTATTATTGAAAAAAAATCATCCCACAAAGAGAGGTCTGCACAAAAAAATGCTTTTCGGCATCTCTTTACCCTATAAAGTGTCGAAAAAAACGTACAAAAATACGATTCACAACAAAAAAAAGAACACTTTTTCACCTATAGTTCAATTTTTTACAATAAAATATTTCATTTTGATTAATTTTCATTAGTTTTGCAGTTATAGTTCAGCGCAAACAGGACAGACTATCACAAACCGGCAGTAGTGCAAAAGATGCATAAAAAGATACAATTATGAAGAAAACAATATTGACAATTCTACTTGCAGCCATATACTCAGGCATCTTTGCGCAAGAGCACAACACTCTATCGCCCGATTCACTGCGCAACCAATTCGAGGCAGAAGCAGCAGAGACCGTCGAGAATTTCGAGAAATTCAGCGAAGAGGCTCGTAAAGAGTACGAGAGATACGAGCAACAAATGCGCAAAGAGTACTTCGACTATGTAAGCTCGATAAAGAACATCTGGGGCAACGACACCATTGTAGACGACACAAAAAGCGAATGGGTAGAATACAGCGACGATTACCAATCTCGCTCTGTTGTCAACTTCGAAACCGGAGAAATTCTTATCGAGGTTGCCTTTGATGACATTCAGAAATACGATTCGGCAGCAATCGACCGACGCATTTCGGCAGCCATTGAGAAAATGCTCGAAAGCCGAGGCTCTACCTGTCCTTATCGTTCTAAAGTCGATGTAAATAAATTTCTTGCCGAACGTCCTATCCTCGAAGGTTTGATAGACCTTTCGAAATACACATTCCCCGACAGCGCCGAAGTGGCATCGCAAAAGCCACGTAACGCTCGTCCTGCACCACCCGCCCCAAAAGTAAGAGGCAAAGAGCTGGAACTTGCCGATAACAACAATAAAAAAGTGAACGTGGCCAACAGTGGCGAGACAATGGCAAGCCGAGTGGCACGAGAAGGCGGTAACATCAGAAACAATAAAGAACGCGAGGAAGCACGCAAGAGAGCACGTGAATTATACTCGGCCAAAGCCATTGCAAATGCAGCAAGCAAACAAAGCGTAAAAAAGAGAATCACAGTAAAAGGCAGTGACAACAAAAGCCGCACGGTAGTGCAGGTAAAGATGAGTATGGTCACCGACAATATCTCTAAAAATGCTGCTTTGTATAAAGACTACGTTGCAAAGTACTCACAGACATTCCAAATAGAGCAGCCACTTATATACGCCGTAATGGAACAAGAGTCATATTTCAATCCCGAAGCGACAAGTTGGGTCCCCGCCTACGGTCTTATGCAGCTTGTACCACGTTCGGGCGGTTACGATGCCTACCGTTACGTCTACAAGCGCGATTGGGTTCCCTCAAAGAGTTATCTGTATGTACCACATCAGAACATAGAGCTTGGCACAGCCTATCTGCGAATATTGATGAATCAGTTCAGCGGAGTAACCGACCCCGATTGTCGCCGTCTGTGCGTAATAGCAAGTTACAATACAGGTGCCGGCAATGTGAGCCGCGCATTTACAGGAAACACAAATATTAAAGGAGCCATCCCTTTAATAAACCGATACAACTACACACAGCTATACAACCATTTGACAAGCAACCTTAGCACCGAAGAGGCAAGGAATTATGTCAGCGGCGTCAGCAAACGACGTGAAAAGTATCTTAAAGAATAGGAGTGAAAAAGTAACAATTTCCAATAAACCATAAGTAAAACAGACAACATTTATGTATTGTCCTCAGTGTGGAACTAAAATAGATGACGAAGCCCGCTTCTGTCCCGAATGTGGAACCAGAATAGAAGTAGAGAGTAAGTTCGTGTTGTCAGAGAACATAAAAGGTTTCTTCGGCAGCAGGGAGAAATATGCTGTAAACTGCATCATATTCACAAATATCTCATTGCTTAGCAAGGAATTAAAGACAGAACCCCAAGCGATAAAAGAGTTACTGAATAGCTTCATCGAGATAAAGAAAAAGGCAAAAATACTATACACCCTTATCGACGTAGGCGACTACACATATTACAAAAGCGGATTTTTCTCAAGTGCAAAAAAGGTATCACTCAACCAAAAAAGTACACTTTGGGAGTATATGGAGATTTTGATGGATGTATATAAGCACCACGAAACCCGCCCCGAGTATCTGTTCATCATTGGCAGTAACAATGTCATTCCAATGCCAAGCGTCAAGCATTATGTAGCCAACGATAAAAACGACGATAGCATCGACACAGATATACTCTACTCCTATCCCTATGGCAGCAATATGCTTCCACTGCTCGAAAATCAAGAGATATTCAAGCAAGAGCAACTATTCAATGTCGGTCGTTTGCCATTTGGCAGCGACTCCGACATCAACGACTTATACAGCTATCTGCAACGCGATGTCGATAACACTTTTGGTATCCCGTTTACACAAGCCTATGGACAGTGCGACCCCAACTGGAAAAATGTCTCGACTAAAGTAGCGAGTCTTATACTTCCCTTTATGCGCAATTTCGACGGTCGCCTTGCCGATCAATACTATTACAACAGAATAATCCTATCACCAATGATAGACGAGGGTAATGTTGAACAGATTTTCGACACCGATTCGTCGCTATACTTCTACAACCTGCACGGAGGTAAAGCCATTAAGGTAAGAGGTTACGCAGGTGCTCCCCGAGGCGAGCGATGCACACGTATGGTGCTTCAGCCCGAGCATATGAGAACAGCCCAACAGCCCAACATAGTCGTTTGTGAAGCCTGCTATGGTGCCCGTTTCATTGCTCTTGACAAGCATCACAGTATGCTGCTATCCTCTATCCACAACAACACAATGACCTTCTTAGGTTCATCACGCGTTGCCTGGGGATGCACCGACCAAGAAAACACCACGCCGCAAAATGCCCGTTTATCAAATGCCGATATTATGGCCTTCACCTTTATGTGGGCACTTACTGAGGGATATTCAACCGGACAAGCGATATTTTTAGCCCGAGAGAATGTATTGAAAAACAGCAAGCCGGGCAACCCGATATCGGCACTTACAGTTGTCGAGTTCAACCTATTCGGCGACCCATTGATATTCATCGACCTTAATAAGAACAAAGCCTTACAACACGAATACAAGAGCATATCGAAATCGGCTTTTGTGGATGAATGTGTCAACACAAAATGCAGTGTCAAGTACATAAAAGAGGGCGAAGAAAAAGGTTCTCTCTTAGAACTTGTGCGCAGTGCCACCGATGCTAACATAGCACATTTGCGCAATACAATAGAAAAAGAACTTTATAACAGTTTCGGATTAACACCACGACCGGCCGAGAGCACATTTAAGATAAGCTACAGCGACGGAAGCGAAGAGTACAATTTCAAGTACAAGAGCAGCGAACCCGAATCGGATATTGCGACATATTACCTTGTAACAATAGATAGCAACGGAAATATTAAAGAGATAAATTCAAGCAAATAACAAGTATTAAGAGACATTGTTTTTAAGATAAAAAAGATGAGCGAAATAAAAGGTAAAATATCGATAGTCCTGCAAGAAGCAGGTTCTAAGTCGGAGGGTTCTGTTGCAATTTTGCACACAGCCGATGGAAAAGCATATACCCTTTACCGTGATAATTCTCTTCCACAAGACGACCCGTTTTTTGCACCACTTAACAACCAAGCGGTAACAGTAAACGGAGAGATTGAGGAAAAGACCAAATATATATGTATAAACTCGATATTGCTTTCAGACGGGACTCTACTACTGCCCCCCGCAGCAACGAAATCTACAAGCAATATCTTTATTGACAGAAAAGAGGCATCTGCAATAGAATCAACACCCGAAACAAATAACGAGAACAATAATCCCATAAACTACAATAAGTAACAAAAAAACACAATAATATGGATTCAAGACAGCCTAAAACTATTTCAGTTAAAAGAGTTGCACCGAGCAAAGCAGGTAAAGTAACAAAAACACACGAAGTTAAAACACCGGAGACAAGCAACGAGTTAGAGTTTGACAACACTCCCGAACCTGTAAAAACAGAACCACAGAACACTCCCGAGCCTGTAAAAACAGAACCACAGAGTCCGTCAGAACCTGTAAAAGCAGAACCGCAGAGTCCGTCCGAACCTGTAAAAGCAGAACCAAAGAGCACGCCCGAGCCTGTGAAAGCAGAACCGCAGAGCACTCCCGAGCCTGTAAAAACAGAGCCAAAGAGCACGCCCGAGCCTGTGAAAGCAGAACCAAAGAGCACGCCCGAGCCTGTGAAAGCAGAACCAAATAAAGAAACAATAAATATGAGTAATAAAACCTACAACACACAATCTCAGAGCAGCTCAAGCAAGTGGATTATTATTGTATTGATAGTAGCAGCAATCGCACTTGCCTATCTGCTTTTCGGTGGCGAAAGCAAAGTAGAAAGCCAGCCTGCCGCAGTAGAACAGATTAAGGCACAGCCTCAGCAAGAGCAAAAGAGCGAGTCGGCACCTGTTCAAGAGGAGACAAAGAAAGAGACTCCAAAGAAGAGCCAGCCCGCACCCGAGAAGAAGCCCGAGCCGGCACCTGTAAAAAAGAGCGACGTAAACTATGATGCAGGAATAAAAGCATACGAAACCGGTAATGGTCTTGAAGCTATCAAGAAATTCAAAGCATCGGGAAGCGCCGATTCATACTATATGTTAGGTGTAATATATGAGTCGGGATGTGGCACAGTTGGCAAAAATGCAATGATGGCACGACAAAACTTCAAAAAGGCTGCCGATATGGGACACGCCGAGGCAAAAGCAAAATTACAGTAAGAGATTATAAACCATAATAATAACAAAAAAGCAGATAGAATTATGAGTAAGAGATTTTTATTTACAGCATTGGTACTTTTTGCTATTATTGCCAATATAAACAGCACATACGCACAAAAACCAAGAATGTATGTAAAAGAGTTCACCAAAGCAAACGAAGTCTCAGGAGACGACTACAACAAAGTGCGTGCAGCAGTGATAAGTGCTCTGAATCTGACCGAGCGTTTCGAACTTCTCGACGCAGCCACCATAAGTTCTATAGCCGAGGAGGAGGAGCGCCGTCAAAGCGAATCGGCTATGCACGACGAGACAGCACGCAATGAGCAAAAAGTGACAAAGGCAAACAACTACATCCTCGATGGCACAGTAACAGCCTGTACTGTAAAATCCAATTCAAAGGATGGCAAAACTGCGTTCACCTGCGTACTCACCTACTCGCTTACAGTAACCGACTATGCCAGCAACACCACTGTCGCCAGCAAAAAATTCGACCACTCTCCTACAGGATTGGGCGGTGCATTGGGTAAATTGCTCGACGAGTCAACGAGTGCCGAGGGCGCAAAGACAAGTGCCATAAACAGCATCAAAACCGATATCGAGAACTTCCTTATCGAGGAGTTCCCCCTAAGAGGCGAGATTTATGCCGAGGACTTTGTAACAAAGAAAGACAAAGTCACACACTGCTACATAAATTTAGGAAGCAACGTAGGAGTGAAGAACGGCGATTGGTTTGCCATCTACGAAGTGCAGACAAAGGTTGGAAAAACCATAGAAAAAGAGATTGGCCGACTTAAAGTAACCGAAGCCGACGAAGAGATTTCAAATTGCAAAGTGACAAAGGGAGAGAAAGAGGTAAAGAAAGCCCTCGACCGCTATTTCGAGAATATAGAGAATGACCCCGACACAAAGCTGCTGAGAATAAAATCAATTCCCGAGCCTCTGCTCGCATTCTAAGAACCGGATATTGTAAAAACTTAAAACAGATAATACAATGAAAAAGTTACTAATGCTTTTAGCAGTATCACTTAGTTTCATTTCGGCACAAGCGCAAGATTATCTTCAGATTGTGACATTCGAATCGGAGAGCGGCATAAACGGCACATTCACTACAGCAGGCGCATCCGACGATAAAAAAGGCGTAGAGAGCGACGCCATAAAATCACTCTTCTACACATTGATGTTTAGCGGTGTCGAAGGAGTAAACGATGGCAATCCGCTTGTATATAACGAGAAGCCCTCATACACAAACTCCTTCTTCAACAGTGCAGCACGTTACGTTGGCTATGTGATTGAGGCAAAAGAGCTCGACAAGCCTAAGAAGGTTGGAGGCAGATATCAGGCAACCTATCGTGTGACAATACGTCTTAAACAGCTTATAAACGACGTAAAGAAAAACACAGGCGGCAAGGATGCCGAGCAGAAGGCAAAGAAAGAAGCCAAGCGACTCACCCCCAAGCCCAAGATTATGGTAGTTCCCTTTAAGAAAGATGGTGAAAGCTACAAAGCCATCTTAGAGAACGACCGCGACCTGCGCGCAGCTGTCAGCGAGGTACAGAAAGGCTTTGAGGCACTCGACATCGAGACCGAGAGTCTCCTTTCGAGCCTCAACAGCAGCAACCGCCGCGCTCAGTACGAAGAGTCGGCCGACGCTGCCACATCGAACTACAAACAGCTGCTTATGTCATCCGATGCCGATGTATACGTGGTTGTCGACCTCGAAAAGAATATCAGTTCAAGCGGTTCAAGCGTATCGG
Organism: Bacteroidaceae bacterium; assembly: GCA_017938245.1. Lineage (GTDB taxonomy): Bacteria > Bacteroidota > Bacteroidia > Bacteroidales > Bacteroidaceae > HGM04593. The sequence continues at coordinate 2,665 of JAGBBX010000016.1, read as the reverse complement.
TGATACTCACCGCCTATGAGACAGCAACCGACAACATCTGGGCAACCGAGAACAGTTGGACAAACAAATTCAACACCAACAACATAACCGCACTCTGCTCTTACGCAGTACGCGACTACCTCCCCGGGTTCCTCGAGCAGATAGTAAAGAACTACAACGAGCCTTCGAGTGCAGTTGTACAATTTGCGGTTAAAAACGGTTCAATGGTAACAATGCGCGACAGATGCAACAACGGTCGTCGCCTCTCGGACCTCATCCAAGAGTGGTTCGACGACAACGCACACGATGGCGAATATCACGCTCAAGGTATTGTCGACGAATCGGCTGTGTTCGACGATGTTCTAATACCGAAAGCCGATGAGAGAGGCAAAAAGATGAATGCCGAGAAATTCGCAAGCAAACTGTGCGACGCACTCTATGAGTTTGGTGTAGAGACCGAATTCAACACCGAAGGAAACAATATTATGATTACAATCCTCTCAATAGAATAATTATGAAAAGAGCCAAGCACTTTATATCAGCAAGAGCACTCCTGGTACTCTGTGCTATGCTTGGTACCATACAATGTATGGCACAAGCACCCGAGTGGGTTACACAACGTCCCGTATCGGACAAAGAGTACATTGGAATAGGCATTGCAAAGCTATCGGATAACGACTATATGAAGATAGCAGCACAGAATGCCCTCTCCGACATTGCATCGCAGGTAGCCACAAAAGTTGAGAACGAGTCCTTCCTTCACACTGTAGATGTAGATGGAAAATCGCGCCAACTGTTCGAGGACAAGATTATAAGCAAGATGGCAGCCTGGATAGAGGGTGCCGAGCTTAAAGAAAGTTACACAGGCAACGATAAATATTATGTATACTACACCCTCGACAAAAAACTGCACAAGAAGAACTCCGATGCCCGTCGTAGCGAGGCAATAGAAAAAGGAGTAGACTATCTTAATAAAGGTCGTGCCGCCGAGGAGAGCAGCAACCTCACACAAGCCGTTCAGCTCTACGGTAAAGGTCTTGAAACCGTTGAACCCTGGATATTCCTTAACCTAAACACCACACTCAACGGCAGAAATGTTGACGTTGCTGCCGAGCTGTACGATGCATATATAAACGTATTCAGCGGTATGGCACTTACCACAAACACCGTAAACGTCGAGGGCGAGTCGTTTAAGGCTATAAAGCTGCCTATAGCAGCCTGCCTCTCGCGCAACGGCGTTGTCGTACCCAATGTAAAGCTCACTGCGAAGTTTGCTACCGGCAGCGGTGCCATAACCCCCTCAATAGAGACCGACTACAACGGTACTGCCGAGTTCTATATTACCAATATCACATCGAAAGAGCAGATACAAGAGGTGCGCATCAGCATCGACGACAGTTTCATCGCAGCCCTCCCCAAAAGCTACCGCGAACTACTTCAGAACCAGAACTGGCCTACCGCAAAAGTAACCGTCACCCTCTCGAAGAGTGCAACAACCGCCTATCTGTATATAAACGAGCAGAACGACCTCGAAGGGATAGAGCGTTACGTTGGCAAGATTCTTGCAAACAACCATTTTACAATAACCGAGGACCCCGATGCTGCCGAGTGTTTCATAGACGTTTCGACAAAGATGGAGCTTGGTGAAACAGTGAAAGGAAAATATGACCTTAACTCGTGCTACTGCACCATCCTCATAAAGATATACAATAACAGCAATCAGACACTCCTTCTCGATTATAGCGAGAACCGCGTAAAGGTTCTTGTTCCCGAGAACAAGAGCGCCGAAGAGACGATAACAATGTGTATCAATGAGGTTATGAAACGCGTAAAGCGCAACCTCCCCAACAAGATGAAAAAGATGAATCTATAACCATAAATCCCGATAGCTATGAAAAAGATTATCCTATTCGCAGTGTGCGCATTGGCAATAGCCACATTAGGCAGTTGTCGTTCATCAAAAGAGAAGTCACCCATAAAGACATATGTAATGCCCTGCTCCGAGTACACTAAGGGTGATGGTGCTCTGCGCGCTTGGGCATCGGGAACTTCGGACAACGAGACGACAGCACGTAAAAAGGCACTTGCAGCAGCATCGGCCGAACTTGCAGCAATGCTCTCTAAGACTGTTAAACAGACCACCGAGGACTATAGTTCGGCACTTACCGAGAGCGAGAATGTCCTTTCTAAATCGTTTATGAGCGATAAAACAAAGATAACCGTAGAGAAAAGTATCTCGGGCGCAACCATCATCTGCGACCGATGGAACAAGGACGACAGTGGGCAATACACCAACTACATTGTCCTTGAACTAAAAGGCAGCGATTATCTGAAGGCTCTTTACGAGGAGCTGAGCAATAACAGCGACGTCGCGGTAAATAAAGAGTTATTAGAGAAACTATTCTTGGAGAATATAAACAAGAACTCGGCAGAATAAAAAAGCATTTCAATAAAAATCTCCTGCAATCTTTTCGGGTTGCAGGAGATTTTTATATATTAACAATTATTGGTGTCCTGTAAAACTTTTTCAGTCTCTCATTTAGGTTTGTTTGCTAAATTCAGCCTTTCATTGTTCTTTTTCTCCTACTTTTCGTGCCGACGAAAAGTAGGCAAAAGGCTCTGCGCACGAAAATCTTAACGTAAAATGCTCACGATGTTTTTTGGGTGCTGCGGAACTCGCTTCGCT